>NZ_JBFAPM010000011.1:0-285631 GCF_040676695.1 Actinoplanes sp. NPDC049548 | reverse complement strand
AGTAGAGGGCAGTGGCGGTGTGGGTCTGGGTGCCGCGAGTGAGTCGTGGGCCCCCCCCCCCCCCCCGCGCGCCGGCCCCCCCCCCCCCCCCCCCCCCCCCCCGCGCCCGGTTCGCCGGGTCAGAGCTCGACCTGCTGGCCCTTGCCGATCACCACGATGCCGCTGTCGCTGACGGTGTAGCGCTTGCGGTCCTGGTCGAGGTCGACGCCGATCTGCGCGCCCTCCGGGATGACCACGTTCTTGTCGATGATGGCGTTGCGGATGACCGCGCGGCGGCCGACCTGCACGCCCTCCATGATCACCGAGTTCTCGACGTGCGCCCAGGAGTTCACGCGCACGTTGGGGGAGATCACCGAGCGCTCGACCAGCGCACCGGAGACCACCACACCGGGGGAGATCATCGACTCGATCGCGCGGCCCTGGCGGTCGTCGTACCCGTGGACGAACTTCGCCGGCGGCCAGGAGCCGTAGTTCGTGTAGATCGGCCAGTCCATGTTGTAGAGGTTGAAGACCGGCAGGGTCGCGATGAGGTCCATGTGGGCCTCGTAGAACGAGTCCAGCGTGCCCACGTCCCGCCAGTAGCCGCGGTCGCGGTCGGTGCTGCCCGGCACCTCGTTGTCGCGGAAGTCGTAGACGTTCGCCTCGCCCTTCTCCACCAGCATGGGGATGATGTTGCCGCCCATGTCGTGCTTGCTGTCGGCGTTCTGCGCGTCGGCGCTGACCGCCTCGCACAGCGCCCGGGTGGTGAAGACGTAGTTGCCCATCGACGCGTAGATCTCGTCGGGCGAGTCCGGCAGCCCGTCGACGTCCGTGGGCTTCTCCCGGAAGGCGCGGATGCGCTTGCCGTCCTCGGCCACGTCGATGACGCCGAACTGGTCGGACAGCGACTTCGGCTGGCGGATGCCGGCCACGGTGACCGACGCGCCCGAGGCGATGTGGTCGTTGACCATCTGCTTCGGGTCCATGCGGTAGATGTGGTCGGCACCGAAGACGATGACGTAGTCCGGCTTCTCGTCGTTGATGAGGTTGAGGCTCTGGTAGATCGCGTCCGCGGAGCCGGCGAACCAGCGCGGCCCCAGCCGCTGCTGGGCCGGCACGGGCGTCACGTAGTTGCCCAGCAGCGTCGACATCCGCCACGTCTTGGTGATGTGCCGGTCGAGCGAGTGCGACTTGTACTGGGTCAGCACGACGATCTTCAGGAAGCCGCCGTTGGCCAGATTCGAGAGGACGAAGTCGATCATGCGGTAGATGCCGCCGAACGGGACGCCGGGCTTGGCCCGGTCCGCAGTGAGGGGCATCAGGCGCTTGCCTTCGCCACCTGCCAGAACGATCGCGAGCACCTTGACAGCCATGACCGTGACGCTAACTTTCCTGCCGCGCTCACGCCAGTCGAAAGGCTTATTCTGCCTCACGTGACCGACTCGCGTTCCAAACTCGCCACCGGCAGCCTCCGCGTCGACCTGTTCACCCGGGAGTACCCGCCGGAGGTGTACGGCGGCGCCGGAGTGCACGTCGAGTACCTCGCCCGGGACCTGCGCCCGCTCACCGACGTGCGGGTGCACTGCTTCGGCGCCAAGCGCGACGAGCCGGGCGTCACCGCGTACCCGGAGCCGGCCGAGCTGTCCGGGGCCAACGCCGCCCTGCGCACCATGGGCGTCGACCTGGCCATGGCCGCCGGGGCCGAGGGCACGAACATCGTGCACAGCCACACCTGGTACGCCAACTTCGCCGGGCACACCGCCAAGCTGCTGTACGGCGTACCGCACGTGGTCACCACGCACAGCCTGGAGCCGCTGCGCCCGTGGAAGGCCGAGCAGCTCGGCGGCGGCTACGCGCTCTCGTCGTTCTGCGAGCGGACGGCGATCGAGGGGGCGGACGCGGTCATCGCCGTCTCCGGGGGCATGAAGCGTGACGTGCTCACGGCGTACCCGAGCGTGGACCCCGACAAGATCCGGGTGGTCTACAACGGCATCGACACCGAGCAGTACGCGCCGGACCGCGGCACCGACGTCATCGAGCGCCTCGGTATCGACCTGAACCGTCCCAGCGTCGTGTTCGTCGGGCGGATCACGCGCCAGAAGGGCCTGCCGTACCTGATGCGGGCCTGCCACGACCTGCCGCCCGAGACGCAGATCGTGCTGCTCGCCGGCGCGCCCGACACGCCCGAGATCGCCGCCGAGGTGGAGGGCCTCGCGATCCAGCTGCGCAACGCGCGGGATGCCCGTGGCGTCATCTGGGTCCAGGAGATGCTGCCCAAGCACGAGGTCGTCCAGGTGCTCACCCACGCGACGGTGTTCGTCTGCCCCTCGATCTACGAGCCGATGGGCATCGTCAACCTCGAGGCGATGGCCTGCGAGACCGCCGTGGTGGCCACCGCCACCGGCGGCATCCCGGAGGTCGTCGCCGACGGCGAGACCGGCCTGCTGGTCCCGATCGAGCAGGTCGCGGACGGCACCGGCACCCCGGTCGACCCGCAGCGGTTCGTGGCCGACCTGGCCGCGGCGATGCGCCGGCTGATCGAGGACCCGGCCCGGGCCGAGCAGATGGGCCTCGCCGGGCGCCGCCGCGCGGTCGAGAAGTTCTCCTGGTCCACGATCGCCCAGGACACCCTCGAGGTCTACCGCTCGCTGCTCTGAAGCACCGCCTCGGCGACCGCGCGCCCGGACAGCCACGCCGTCTGGACGCGCGGCTTGCCGAACGCGTCCCCGGCCAGCCACACCCGCCCGTCGGTGGCGTAGTCGCCGGCGACCGGGGCCGGCTGGGCGTACGTCCAGCGGTGGACGTGGACCTCCGGCCGGGCGGCGATCCCCAGGAGCTCGCCCACCGCCGCGCTCAGGACCGGCCCGGCGGCGCCCGGGTCGGCCAGGTGCTCGCGTGCCAGCGCGGCGGTCGAGTGGGCGACCAGCACCGGTGCACGGTCGCCGCGGCGGTCGCCGTCGTCGCAGACCGTCGCCAGCACCGGGTGGTCGTTGACGAACGCGCCGTGGAAGTCGTCCCAGGCCCGTTCCGGGTACGCCAGCACCGCCGTGATCACCGGCTGCCACTCCTGCCGCCGGGCGGCGTCCGCGACCGCCGCGGGCGGGCCCAGCCGCAGCGCCTGGGGTCCCGGCATGGCCAGCACCACGGCGTCCGCCTCCCGCGGGAGCGCCTGGATCTCGTGCTCCAGCGTCACGTCCAGCCCGGCCGCCAGGTCCTCGGCGAGGGAGCGCAGGCCGCCCGGCGCCGCCCAGCGCAGCGGACCGCGGGCGGGTGAGCCCGGATGCACGGCGAAGGTGTCGGTCCACGGACGGGTGAGACCCCGGGCCCGCCACCGCTCGACGACGGCAGCGAAGCCCGGGTCGTCGGCGACGAGGTACGCGGCGCCGATGTCCGCGTACCGGCCGCCGTAACGCCTGCTCGCGAGGCGCCCGCCGACCACCCGGCCGCGCTCGAGGACCCGGACCGGCACGCCGGCGTCGGCCAGGACCCGCGCGCACGACAACCCGGCGATACCGGCGCCCACCACGACCACGTTCATGGCTCGAGCCTAGGAGCGGGCACACTGGGTGGGTGCCCCGTCCCCCCGTACGGCTCGTCCTGGTCGTCGCCGCCGTCCTGCTCGCGGCCGCCGTGCTCGGCGTCGGCCTGATCCGGGCGGCCACCTACGAGGAGCCCGCGGCGCCGCCCCTCGCCGGTCAGCAGGCGGTCCCGGCGAACGGCACGGCGGGACGCTGCGGGGCGGTGCCGGCGCGGGCCGTCCGAGAGCTGCGCGGCATGTGGCTCACCACGGTCATGAACATCGACTGGCCCAGCCGGCCCGGCCTGCCCGAGGCCAAGGTCAAGGCGGAGTACCTGAGGTGGCTGGACCTCGCCGTGGCCCAGCACCACAATGCGATCTTCGTGCACGTGCGGCCGTCCGGCGACGCGTTCTGGCCGTCGGCGTACGCGCCCTGGTCGGAGTGGCTCACCGGCAAGCGCGACGGCCGCTCGCCCGGCTGGGACCCGATGGCGTTCATGGTGGCCGAGGCGCACGCCCGGAACCTGGAGTTCCACGCCTGGTTCAACCCGTACCGCGGCACCCAGCCCGGCCCCAGCGGGCCCGGCGCGGACCTCACGAAGCTCGCGCCCAACCATCCGCTGCTCAAGCACCGCGACTGGGCGATCGCCTACCCCGACGGCGAGCGCGCCCGGCTGTACTTCGACCCGGGCAACCCGGACGCCCGCAGGTACGTCGAGGACGCGATGCTGGAGGCCGTCGCCAAGTACGACGTCGACGGGGTGCACTTCGACGACTTCTTCTACCCGTACCCGGAGGGCGGCGGGAACGTCTTCCGCGACGACGCGAGCTTCGCCAAGCGCGCGGACAAGGGGCAGAGCCGCGCCCAGTGGCGGCGGCAGAACGTCAACACCCTGGTCCGCGAGATGAACGAGCGGATCAAGAAGCTCAAGCCGTGGGTCAAGTTCGGGATCAGCCCGTTCGGCATCTGGCGCAACAAGGAGACCGACCCGGCGGGCTCGGACAGCCACGGCCTGGAGAGCTACGACGCGATCTACGCCGACACCCGCACCTGGGTCCGCGAGGGCTGGCTGGACTACGTGGTGCCGCAGCTCTACTGGGCCATCGGGTTCGACAAGGCCGACTACGCCAAGGTGCTGCCGTGGTGGTCGCAGCTGGTCAAGGGCACCGACGTGCAGCTCTACATCGGCCAGGGCGACTACCGCATCGGCGAGAAGGGCCCGTGGCGCCAGCCCGACCAGATCGAGCGCCAGCTGACCCTCAACGACAAGTACGGCGTGCAGGGCAGCGTGCACTTCAACGCGAAACAGATCCGCGCCGACCCCCTCGGCGCGGTCACCCGGTACCGCACCCGGCACTACGCTGCCCCCGCGCTGCTGCCGACCATGGCGAAGCTGCCCGCCGAACCGCCCACCGCGCCCCGTACCACCGCGGCGCGCCGCAGCGACGGCACGGTGGCCGTCGAGTGGCAGGCCGGCGGGGGCAGCAAGGCGGTCTCCTGGGCGCTCTACCGGGTCGACGGCGCCGTCGCGAACCTCGTGGCCACCGGCCGGGCCGGCACCCAGAAGGTCGTGGATCCCGCGCCACCGGCGGCCGGTGCCACCTACTGCCTGAGCGCCCTTGACCGCTCCGGCAACGAGAGCGCCCTCAGCAACCCCGTATCGGTCAGCCCGTGACCTTGCCGTCCGCCACCTCGAAGTGGCGGTCGGTGCGTACGGCCTCGAGCATCCGGCGGTCGTGGGTGACCAGCAGCAGGGTGCCGGGGTAGTCCGCGAGGGCGGACTCGAGCTGCTCGATGGCCGGCAGGTCGAGGTGGTTGGTCGGCTCGTCCAGGACCAGCAGGTTCACCCCACGGGCCTGCAACAGGGCCAGCGCGGCACGGGTGCGCTCGCCGGGGGAGAGGGTGGCGGCGGGCCGCAGCACGTGCGCCGCCTTGAGGCCGAACTTGGCGAGCAGCGTCCGCACGTCGGCGTCGGCGAAGTCCGGGACCGCGGCACCGAAGGCCGCCAGCAGCGGCTCACCGCCCAGGAAGAGCCCGCGCGCCTGGTCGACCTCGCCGACCACGACCTGCGGACCCAGGTGCGCCGAGCCCTCGTCCAGCGGCGACCGGCCGAGCAGGGCCGCCAGCAGCGTCGACTTGCCCGACCCGTTCGCGCCGGTGATCGCCACCCGGTCCGCCCAGTCGATCTGCAGCGTCACCGGGCCCAGCGTGAAGCCACCCCGGCGGACCACCGCGTCGCGCAGCGAGGCCACGACGGCGCCGGCGCGCGGCGCGACGGCGATCTCCATCCGCAGCTCCCACTCCTTGCGCGGCTCCTCCACCACCTCCAGCCGCTCGATCATCCGCTGGGTCTGGCGGGCCTTCGCGGCCTGCTTCTCGGTCGACTCGGCCCGCATGCCCCGGCCGATCTTGTCGTTGTCCTTCGCCTTGCGCCGCGCGTTGCGGACCCCGTGCTCCATCCAGTTGCGCTGCATCCGCGCCCGCTCCTCGAGCGCCGACACGCGGTCCGCGTACTCCTCGTAGCTCTCCCGCGCGTGCCGGCGCCGGGTCGCGCGCTCCTCCAGGTAGGCGTCGTAGCCGCCGCCGTACAGGTGGATCTGCTGCTGGGCCAGGTCCAGCTCGAGGACCGCGGTGGCCGTGCGGGACAGGAACTCGCGGTCGTGGCTGACCAGCACCGCCCCGGCGCGCAGCCCGGTGACGAACTCCTCCAGCCGGCGCAGCCCGTCCAGGTCGAGGTCGTTGGTCGGCTCGTCCAGCAGGAACACGTCGTAGCGGCTGAGCAGCAGCGACGCCATCTGCGCCCGGGCCGCCTGCCCGCCGGACAGCGCGGTCGCCGGGTGGTCCAGCGTCACCGCCAGCCCCAGCTCCCCGGTGACCTGCTCGGCGCGCTCCTCGAGGTCGGCGCCGCCCAGGTCCAGCCAGCGTTCGAGCGCGACCGCGTACGCCTCCTCCGCGCCCGGCGCCCCCTCGGCCAGCGCCTCCGCGGCGGCCTCCATGGCCGCCTGCGCGGGGCCCACGCCGGTGCGCCGGACCAGCAGGTCGCGGACCGTCTCACCGGGGCGCTGCTCGCGCTCCTGCGGCAGGTAGCCGACGGTGGCGGTGGGCGGGCTGAGCGAGACCGCGCCGGCCTCGACCGGCAGCAGGCCCGCCAGGGTACGCAGCAGCGTCGTCTTGCCCGCCCCGTTGGCGCCGACCAGCCCGATCACGTCGCCGGGCGCCACCACCAGGTCCAGGCCGCTGAACAGGTTTCGGTCGCCGTGCCCCGCGGCGAGGTCCCGGGCGATCATCGTGGCGCTCATCGGGACCCGACTCTAGCGCCGTCTCAGCCCGGGATGGGCACCGCCGTGCCGCTCACCCGTACCCCGGCCTCCCCGGGCGTCAGCGTGACCGTGAGACGCCCCGGGCGGCCCATGTCCGCGCCCTGCGACAGCTCGACCACCGCGTCGCCCTCGACGAGCCACAGGTCGCGCAGGTAGCCGCCGAGCGCGGCCGCCGCGGCACCGGTCGCCGGGTCCTCGTAGACGCCGCCGACGGGGAACGGGTCGCGCACGTCGAAGCGGTGCTCGTCCTCGCGCCACACCAGCTGCACGGTGGTCCAGCCCCGGCGCTCCATGAGCGCCTTGAGCGCCGGCACGTCGTAGTCGAGCTCGGCGAGGCGCTGGCGGGTCCGGACGGCCACGATCGGGTGATAGGCCCCCGCGTACGCGACCCGCGGCGGCAGCGCGGCGTCCAGGTCTTCCGGGGCCCACCGCAACGCCGCCAGCAGCTCCCGCAGACCGGCGTCGTCCAGCTCCGCCACCCGGGTCCCGACGCTGGTCAGCGTGGCGCGCCGGTGCTCGTCGACGGTCACGGGGACCTCGCCGGCGTTGGTCACGAACACGAAGGTGCCCGGCCCGCGCCGGTCGGCCAGCGCCACGGCCGTGCCGACGGTGGCGTGCCCGCAGAACGGCACCTCGGCCAGGGGGCTGAAGTAGCGGACACGCAGGACGCCGTCCCCGCGGTCCTCGGTGACGAACGCGGTCTCGGAGTAGCCCACGTCGGCGGCGATCCCCAGCATCTCGTCGTCGGACAGGGCGCCCGCGTCCAGGACCACGCCGGCGGGGTTGCCACCGTCCGGATCGCTGCTGAAGGCCGCGTACCGAAGGATCTCGACATCTGTCATGAGCCGAGCGTGACAAGCGCCGGCTCGCGGAACCAGGGCCAATCGCCCGGCTCTGGTCTTGGTCATCGGTGCCCGGCGCGGGGTAGCGTTCTCGAAGTGACAGAGGCCTCCACACCGCTCGTCCCCACACCACCCACCGATCTTCCGCGCACCCTCGGCGAGCTGCGCGCCTCCGGGCACGAGTTCCGCACCGTCAAGGAGGAGCTGCGCGATAACCTCCTCGACCGCCTGCGCAGCGGCGCGCCGCGGTTCCCCGGCATCGTCGGCTACGACGACACCGTGCTGCCCGAGGTCGAGCGGGCGCTGCTCGCCGGCCACGACATGGTGCTGCTCGGCGAGCGCGGCCAGGGCAAGACCCGGCTCATCCGCGGGCTGGTCGGCCTGCTCGACGAGTGGACGCCGTACATCACCGGCTCGGAGCTGCGCGAACACCCGTACCAGCCGCTCACCCCGGCCTCGCGCCGGCTCGCCGCCGAGACCGGCGACCTGCTGCCGATCTCCTGGCTGCACCGCTCGGAGCGGTACGGCGAGAAGCTCGCCACCCCGGACACCAGCGTCGGCGACCTCATCGGCGACGTCGACCCGATCAAGGTGGCCGAGGGCCGGGCGCTCGGTGACCCCGACACCATCCACTTCGGCCTCGTGCCGCGTACCAACCGGGGCATCTTCGCCGTCAACGAGCTGCCCGACCTCGCCGAGCGCATCCAGGTGTCGCTGCTCAACGTCCTCGAGGAGCGCGACATCCAGGTCCGCGGCTATCAGCTGCGGCTCCCGCTGGACCTGCTGCTGGTGGCGTCGGCGAACCCGGAGGACTACACCAACCGCGGCCGCATCATCACGCCGCTCAAGGACCGCTTCGGAGCCGAGATCCGCACCCACTACCCGCTGGAGATCGAGCTGGAGACGGCGCTGATCCGGCAGGAGGCGGCGCTCGCGGCATCGGTGCCCGACCACCTCGTGGAGGTCCTCGCCCGCTACACCCGCGCGGTGCGCGAGTCGCCGGCCGTCGACCAGCGCTCCGGGATCTCCGCCCGGTTCGCCATCGCGGCCGCCGAGACCGTCGCCGCGTCCGCGTTGCGCCGGGCCGGGCTGCGCGGCGAGCGGGAGGCCGTCGCCCGCATCTGCGACACCGTGTCGGTGACCAGCACCCTGCGCGGCAAGGTCGAGTTCGACAGCGGCGAGGAGGGCCGGGAGACCGAGATCCTCGCCCACCTGCTGCGCCTGGCGACCGCCGAGACCTTCCGGGCCCGGCTCGCCGGCCTCGACCTGTCCGGCTTCACCGACCTGGTCGCCGAGGGCGCGATCATCGAGACCGGCGACCTGGTCGCGGCCGAGGAGCTGCTCGGCCAGATCGGCACCGTGCCCGGGCTGGCCAAGGTGCTCGACCGGCTCGGCCTCGGCGACGCGCCCAGCCCCGGCCAGGCCGCCGCGGGCGTCGAGTTCGCGCTCGAGGGCCTGCACCTGACACGCCGGCTGGCCAAGGAGCTGACCGACGACGGCCGCACCCTGTACGGGAGCTAGATCCGTGACCGAACGAAGTGAGGGCACCATTGGGCTCAGTCCCCTTGTGCCTCATGGCGGCACGGAGCGAAGCGGAGTGCCGTCATGAGCGGCAACCGGTTCCGCTACGGCGCTTGGCGCGACGGCCCCGACCCGCTCGCCCCGCCGTACGACGTCCGCGCGGCCGTCGACGAGGTCGGCGAGCGGGTGCTGGGCGGCGAGAGCCTGCGCGACGCCCTGCGTGACCTCATCCGCCGCGGCCCCCGGGAGGGCCGGGGCCTGGACGACCTGCGGGACCGGGCTCGCAGGCTGCGCCGCGAGGCGCTGCGCCGGGGCAACCTCGACGGCGCGGTCACCCGGGCCCAGCAGCTGCTCGACCAGGCCCTCGCCGCCGAACGCGACGAGCTGCGCGGCCGCGACGACATGGACGCGCGCTTCAACGAGGCGGTGCTGGACAACCTGCCGCGCTCGACCTCGCGTGCCGTCGAGGAGCTGTCCGACTACGACTGGGCCAGCCCCGAGGCCCGTGGCCTCTACCAGCAGATCCTCGACGGCCTGCGGCGCGAGGTCGTCGAGCAGCGCTTCGCCGGCATGCGCGACGCGCTGCAGGGCCGCGACCCGGCCGGGGACGCCCGCGTCGCGGAGATGATCGGCGACCTCAACGACCTGCTCGGCAGGCACGCCCGCGGCGAGGACACCGACGACGCGTTCCAGCAGTTCATGGAGAAGCACGGCGACTTCTTCCCGGAGAAGCCGGCCAACGTCGAGGAGCTGGTCGACTCGCTGGCCCGGCGCGCTGCGGCGGCCGAACGGCTGCTGCGCTCGCTGAGCCCCCAGCAGCGCGAGGAGCTGTCCCGGCTCATGGACCAGGCGCTCGGCGACGGCCCGCTGCGCGCCCAGCTCGCGGAGCTCACCGCGAACCTGCAGACGCTGCGGCCGAACCTCAACTGGGGCCGCGGCGAACGGATGCGCGGCGGCGAGGACCTGGGCTACGGCGACGCGGCGGCGGCCCTGGGGGAGATCGGCGAGCTGGACGAGCTGCTCGACCAGCTCGGCCAGGAGCATCCCGGTGCCACCCTGGACGACGTCGACGTGGAGGCGGTGGAGCGCCAGCTCGGCCGCGGCGCCGCCGACGACGTCCGCAGACTGCGCGAGCTGGAACGTGAGCTGCGCCGGCAGGGCTGGGTCACCCGCGACGACGAGGGGCTGACCCTGTCGCCCAAGGCGCTGCGGCGGCTCGGGCGTACGGCGCTGGCCCGCGTCTTCGACGACCTCAACGGCAAGCGCCGTGGCGAGCACGACCTGCGTGACGCGGGCGCCGCCGGCGACCTCATCGGCTCGTCGCGGCGGTGGCGCTTCGGCGACGAGCAGCCCCTCGACGTGGTCCGCACGATCGGTAACGCGGTCCGCCGGCGCGCCGGCGGGGGAGCGGCCACTGTGCCCGTACGCCTGGAGCCGGAGGACTTCGAGGTCGCCGAGACCGAGCGCCGGGCCTCGGCCGTGGTGGCGCTCTGCGTCGACCTGTCGTACTCGATGTTCGCGGACGGCCGCTGGGGCCCGATGAAACAGACCGCCCTGGCGCTGTCCCACCTCGTGGCCACGCAGTTCCCGCAGGACTCGCTGCAGATCGTGGGCTTCGGCCGCTACGCGATGCCGCTGTCGCAGGGCGAGCTGGCGGGCATCGAGCCGGACATGGTGCAGGGCACGAACCTGCAGCACGCGCTGAAGCTGGCCGGCCGGCACCTGCGCCGCCACCCGGGCGCGGAACCGGTGGTGCTGGTCGTCACCGACGGCGAGCCGACGGCCCACCTGGAGGACGACGGCGAGGCGTTCTTCACCTGGCCGACGACGCCGGAGACCGTGCGGCTCACGGTCCAGGAGGTGGATCAGCTCACCCGGTACGGGGCCACCCTCAACCTGTTCATGCTGGGCGAGGACCCCGGGCTGCGCCGCTTCGTGGACGCGGTGGCCAAGCGCAGCGGCGGGCGGGTGTTCAGCCCGGACCTGAGCGAGCTGGGCCGGTACGTCGTGGACGACTACGTCCGCAGCCGCCGCGGGAAGCGCTGACCAGCTACCGACCTATCTTCCTAGGACGGCCTGCACGGCGTGCCGTGGGTGACGTGATCTGCCGTGCGGCGGGGCTGGATATAGTGACTCGGCGAGTGAGCGGCCCGGGGTGCCCGGCAGCCTTCCGGGGGGAACGGCGGCCAGGTGCGGCACCCGGGCCGGGCTGGTGACGTCCGCGGGTGGGGTTCGCGGCCGGTTCGCAGGGAGAGGGGGCGCCGTGTCGCAGCAGGCTGCGCCCTTCGTCGCGAACGACCGCATCTGGACCATCCCGAACGTGATCAGCTTCGTGCGCCTCCTCGGCGTACCGCTCTTCCTCTACCTGCTGCTCGGACCCGAGCAGGACGTCGCGGCCGTGATCGTCCTGGCGCTCGGCGGCACCACCGACTGGGTCGACGGGTACATAGCCCGCCGGTTGAACTCGGTGAGCCGGCTCGGGGAGCTGCTCGACCCGTTCGCGGACCGGCTCTACATCCTCGCCACCCTTGTCGGCTTCACCGTCCGCGAGGTGGTGCCGTGGTGGCTGACCACGGCGCTGCTGCTGCGGGAGGCCGTGCTCGGCGTCGCGTTGCTGGTGCTGCGCCGGCACGGGTACGGGCCGCCGCCGGTCCACTATGTCGGCAAGACCGGCACGTTCGTGCTGCTCGGCGCCTTCCCGGTGCTGCTGCTCGCCGAGGCCGTGCCCGCCGCCCACAGCGTCGCCGCGCCGATCGGCTGGGGGCTGGCCTGGTGGGCGCTCGGGCTGTACTGGGCCGCCGCCGCCCTCTACCTGGCGCAGACCCGGACGCTGCTGCGCGCCGACCGCACCACGGGCGGGGCTGTCGCGGGATGACCTCGGCCGACGGCGGCACCGACGGCGCTCAGCGCCGGACGTACACCCCGGACTTCCTCACCGAGCTGTTCCGCAACCCGCTCGACCCCGGGTACGCCGAGGCCGCCGCCCGCCGGGCCCGCGGCGAGGGCCCCGCGGGCGCCCGCCGCAGGGCGCTCAGCGGTGTCAGCGCCCTCACCCTGGCCGGGGTCGGCTTCCTGCTGGCGGTCGCCTACCAGCAGACCGTCGCGGACGAGCCGGCCCGGGCACGGGCCCGTGACACCCTCATCGAGCAGGTCCAGGGCCGTCGCGAGGACACCACGCAGCTGCAGGCGCGCGCCGACCGGCTGCGGGCCGAGGTGGCGGCGCTGCGCGAGCGGCAGCTGGGCGGCGCGGCGGTGGCGCGGCTGCGCGACCTGGAGGCCGAGACCGGGCTGGCGCCGGTGCGCGGCTCGGGCGCCCGGGTCACCGTCGGCGACGGTCCCACCCCGATCGACCCGGTCACCGGGGAGCGGCGCAACGAGGCCCGGGTCCGTGACACCGATCTGCAGCTCGCCACGAACGCGCTGTGGGCGGCCGGCGCCGAGGCGATCGCCGTGAACGGCCAGCGGCTCACCGCGACCTCGACGATCCGGCAGGCCGGCGAGGCGATCCTGGTCGACTTCCGGCCGGTGACCACGCCGTACCAGGTGGTGGCGATCGGCCCGGACTCCCTCGTGGAGGACTTCCGCGACGGCTCGGCCGGCAAGTTCTTCCGTGCCCTGAACAGTAAGTACGGCATGTCGTTCGACGTGGCGGAGGTGCACGGCGTGACGCTCGACGCCGCCACCGAGCCCAGCCTGCGGCAGGCCACCCCGACGCCTGCCTCGTCGTCGTCCCCGTCCCGCACCCCGTCGAAAGGCGGCTGATGATCGCCGTACTCGCCCTGATCGCCGGTGTCGTCCTCGGCATCGTCTTCCACCCGACGGTGCCGCCCGCCCTGCAGCCGTACCTGCCCATCGCGGTCGTGGCCGCGCTCGACGCGGTCTTCGGCGGGGTGCGGGCGAAGCTCGACGGCATCTTCGACGACAAGCAGTTCGTCGTGTCGTTCATCGCCAACGTGGTGGTGGCCGCGGTGATCGTCTACCTGGGTGACCAGCTCGGCGTGGGCAGCCAGCTGTCCACGGGCGTCGTGGTGGTCCTCGGGGTCCGCATCTTCGGCAACGTGGCGGCCATCCGCCGGCACCTGTTCAGGGCGTAGGCCGATGACCGACGAGAAGACCCCCGAACCGGGCGAGACCCCGGAGGCGCCGGCGGCGGACCGGCTGCCCGCGCCCGACGGTCCGACGGTACGGCTGACCGCGCCCACGGACGCCGCACCGCCGTCGGAGGCGCCTCCGACGCCGACCGTGGCAGCTCCCAGCCCTGCCGACGGGGACGCCACGGCCGACCGTGACGATGCGACGGCCGACGGCGACGAGCCCACGGTCGTGACGGCGCCCGTCGTGACGGCGCCCGTCGACGTCGGCGACAAGGAGACGGTCAGGTTGCGGAAACCGCCCGCTGCCGAGCCGGTTCCGGAGCCCGCCGTGGCGCTCGCCGGACCGGATCCGGCCGGTGATCCGGCGGCGCCGTCGCCCGAGGAGGCGGGTGAGGCGGCTGGGCGCGTACCGGAGAAGGTCTCGGCGCCGTGGCGGCGGCTCTCGTCGGCCGGTGCGCTGATCTGGGTGTTGCTCGCGCTCTTCGGGTTCACCCTGGTGGTGCAGCTGCGCAGCAACGACGCCGACTCCGGGCTCGCGTCGGCCCGGCAGGAGGACCTGGTCCGGATCCTGTCCGACCTCGAGGCCCGGGACCAGCGCCTGCAGCAGGAGATCAACGGCCTGGAGGAGAGCCAGCGGCAGCTGACCTCCGGGGTCGCCGGGCGACAGGCGGCGCTGGCCGAGGCCGACAAGCGGGCCGAGGAGCTGGGCCTGCTGTCCGGCACGTTGCCCGCGACGGGGCCCGGTTTGAAGATCACCATCGACCCGAAGGGGCAGCCGCTCAAGGCGTCGGCGATCCTCAACGCCGTGCAGGAGCTGCGCGGCGCCGGCGGCGAGGTGATGGAGCTCGTCGGCAACAACGGTGTCGCCGTGCGCATCGTCGCGTCCTCGTACTTCGTCGACGCCGACGGCGGGGTGATCGTCGACGGCAAGCAGCTCAGCGGCCCCTACACCGTGTCGGTGATCGGGGTGCCGTCGACCATGCAGACCGCGTTGCAGATCCCCGGTGGGGTGGTGGCGTCGGTGAGCCAGGCCGGCGGTAACGTGACCATGGAACAGCGCACTGCGGTCGCGGTGACCGCGGTGCGCCAGCCCGCCAGCCTGCAGTACGCGCGTCCGGTCTCCTGAGCGGGCGCGCTTCTCAACGGAGGAATGTGTGATTCCCGAGGATCTGCGCTACACGGCCGAGCACGAGTGGGTGTCCGGCGACGGCACCGGCCCCGTGCGGGTGGGCATCACCCACTTCGCGCAGGACGCGCTCGGCGACATCGTCTTCGTGCAGCTGCCCGAGGAGGGCACGGCGGTGCAGGCCGGTGACCAGCTCGGCGAGATCGAGTCGACCAAGAGCGTGTCGGAGATCTACGCGCCCGTGTCGGGCACCGTGGTGGCCCGCAATGCGACGCTGGCCGACGAGCCCGAGCTGATCAACGCCGAGCCGTACGCGGCCGGCTGGCTCGTGGAGATCGCCCCGGACGACCCGGCCGCTCTCGACGGGCTGCTGGACGCCGAGGCGTACAAGGCCCTGACCGACGGCTGATCCGCCGCCCGCGGCTCAGCCCCGCAACGTCCGCGCGTCTGGTTGCCCGCTATTTCGGGGCTGACTAGGCTCGCGGGGCACCTGTAGAACCGTTATTACTTCGAAACCGATAGTCGTACGTCCGGCAGGACCGGGCAGCGGCGGCGGGGGGCGCTGCGCTCCGGACCTCACGTCCGGCTCGCTCACCCTTCGTCGTCGGGCGGCGACCGAAACAGATCCGTGAGGTGGTCCATGACGCGCCCAGACGACGAGTTCCCCCCACTCGACGTCACGTCCACGCTGAACCTCGGAGCGCTCGACGAGGTGCTCGAGGGACCTGAGACCGACGTGGTACCGAGCCGCATGTCCGGTTCGCTGCCGCCCGGTATGGCCCTGCTGGTGGTGCGCCGGGGTCCCAACGCGGGCGCGCGCTTCCTGCTGGACCACGACGTGACCACGAGCGGCCGGCATCCCGACAGCGACATCTTCCTCGACGACGTGACGGTGTCGCGCCGGCACGCCGAGTTCCACCGCGACGGGGGCACCTTCACGGTCCGCGATGTCGGCTCGCTCAACGGCACGTACGTGAACCGTGAGCGCGTCGAGTCCGCGACCCTGAGCAACGGCGACGAGGTGCAGATCGGCAAGTTCCGTCTGGTCTTCATCGCCGGTCCGCGCCCGGAGGGCGAGGGCGGCGGGGCGTGAACCCGGCGGGGGCGGCCGCACACGACCCGGGCGCGCGCCCGGGTCGTGACGTCGCGCTGATGAGCATCGGGGAGGTGCTGGCCCAGCTGCGCACGGAGTTCCCCGATACGACGATCTCCAAGCTCCGGTTCCTGGAGGCGGAGGGGCTGGTCGACCCGCAGCGCACCGCCTCCGGCTACCGCAAGTACTCGTGGAACGACGTGGCCCGGCTGCGGTTCGTGCTGACCGCCCAGCGCGACCAGTACCTGCCGCTGCGGGTCATCCGCGAGCAGCTGGAGGCCCTGGAGCGCGGCGACGACCCGCTCAGCCGCCAGCGTCCGTCGCTGGTGGCGGTCGGCTCCGAGGCGGAGCCGCCCGCGGAGACGGACACCCGGGTGGCGCGCGCCGACCTGGTCGAGCGCACCGGCATCGGCGACCAGCTGCTCACCGAGCTCGAGCAGATCGGCCTGGTCACCTCCCGCCCGCCGGGCTGGTACGACAACGACGCGGTGGTCATCGTGGAGGCGGTGGTGGGCCTGGCCCGCCACGGCCTCGAGGTGCGCCACCTGCGGGCCTTCCGCGCCGGCGCGGACCGGGAGGTGGGGCTGTTCACGCAGCTGCTGGCACCGCTGGTCCGCCAGCAGGACCCGGCCGCCCGGGCCCGGGCCGCGGAGACGGCCCGCGAGCTGCAGGCGCTGTCCCAGCGACTGCACGCGGCCCTGGTACGCGCCGGCCTGCGGGACACTCTCGGCCGCTGAGCCGGTGGTCGGCGGCCGCAGCATTACGCCCAGCGCTGAACGGTGTCACGGCGCTCGCCTGAGGGATCGGCCGTGACCAGCGTCCGGGGGCGGTTCGGTGCCGCCCGGCGGGGTATGCGCAGTGGGATCGGACACGGACCTCGTGTGGCGCTTGTGCCCGGGCGCCCGTGTACCGTGCAGGATAGGGCGGGAAACAGCCTGACGGTCGCCGTTTCGTGCGGTGGCCGACGGGGCGGCGACGACGTGCGACACGGAGGCGGGCGGTGCGCGAGCTGAGCGTGGTCGGGGTTCGGGTAGAGCTGCCCAGCAACCAGCCGATCGTCCTGCTCAGGGAGGTCGACGGGGATCGTTACCTGCCGATCTGGATCGGCGCGGTGGAGGCGACCGCCATCGCGTACGAGCAGCAGGGTGTGAAACCGGCACGGCCGCTGACCCACGATCTGCTCCGGGACGTTCTCGCGGCGCTGCAGGCGCCGCTGAAGGCCGTCGAGATCACGGAGCTCAAGGAGAACGTCTTCTACGCCGACCTGCTGATCGGCGACGACCTGCGGGTGTCGGCCCGGCCGAGCGACTCGATCGCGCTGGCGCTGCGCGTCGGCGCCCCGATCCGGTGCGCCGACCAGGTGCTGACCGAGGCGGGCATCGTGATCCCGGACGAGCAGGAGGACGAGGTCGAGAAGTTCCGCGAGTTCCTCGACCAGGTGCGCCCGGAGGACTTCGCCGGCTGACCGGGCCGGAATGTGCCGTGAGCGGCCGGTTTCGGGGTTATTGCATCGACGGTCACCACATGTCCGGTCGCCCGTACGCGGCGTGTCGCGTCATTACCTCCCTGTTTCCCGGCACGCTGAGTTATAGGCTCGTGAAGTCCAGGTGAAGCGGCACCGCGCAGCGGGGAGGTAGTCGCGTGCACGACTCAGAACCTCAGGAGGGTCCTCACGTCGGCGAGGACGGTGAGGTCGGGTATCGCGGGGTCACCGCGTGCCAGGCGGTCGGCATCAGCTACCGCCAGCTCGACTACTGGGCCCGGACCACCCTCGTCGTGCCCAGCATCCGTGACGCGTCCGGGTCGGGGACCCAGCGCCTCTACTCGTTCCGGGACCTGGTCGTCCTCAAGGTGGTCAAGCGCCTGCTCGACGCCGGGGTCTCGCTGCAGAACATCCGCAAGGCGATCGAGACGCTGCGCTCGCGCGGGGTCGACGACCTGGCGGGCATCACGCTGATCTCGGACGGCACCACCGTCTACGAGTGCCGGTCGCCGGAGGAGGTCGTCGATCTGCTCCAGGGTGGTCAAGGCGTCTTCGGCATCGCCATCGGCGGTGCGTTCAAGGAGATCCAGGGTTCGCTGTCGCACCTTCCCGCCGAGCCGGCCGCGGCCCCGCAGCCGGTCGGCACCCCGGCCCAGCCCGCCGCCGGCGACGAGCTGGCCGCCCGCCGGGCCCGCCGCCGCGCCGGCTGAACCGCCACGACTTGCCGGTCCGGCAACGAACGTTGCTCCCTGGCCTACCGGCGGACCACTCTTGACGCATGGCTGACGCATGGTGGGACGAGCGGTACGCCGGCACGGACCGCGTCTGGAGCGGCAACCCGAATGTCGTCCTGGTCCGCGAGGTGACCGGCCTCCCGCCGGCCCGCGCCCTCGACCTCGGCTGCGGTGAGGGCGCCGACGCGATCTGGCTGGCCCGCCAGGGCTGGACTGTCACGGGCGTGGACATCTCCGGCGTCGCGCTGGAACGGGCCGCCCGGCACGCCGAGGAAGCCGGTGTGAAGGTCGACTTCCAGCGCCACGACCTCTACGAGTCCTTTCCCGACGGCGAGTTCGACCTCGTGTCCGCCCAGTTCCTGCACTCGTACGGCGACTTCCCGCGCGGCGCGATCCTGCGCAGGGCGGCGCAGGCGGTGGCGCCCGGCGGAATTCTGCTGATCGAGAGCCACCTCGACCACGGTCCCTTCGGCCACCAGGCGCACGACCACCCGCCGGTGCATTTCGCCACCCCTGCCGAGATGCTCGAGGATCTGTGCCTGCCCGAGGGGGAGTGGGAGGTCCTGGTGAGCGAGGAGCACGACCGGGAGCAGAACGGTCCGGACGGCCGGCCGGCGCATCGCACCGACAGCACGCTCAAGCTGCGGCGGAAGACTCGGTGAGCAGGCGCAGCACCAGCGCGAGTGGCGGCCAGTTGGCGCGCCCGCCGCGGACCACGGCGTAGCTGCGCAGCCACACCGGCGTGCCGGTCAGGGGGAGCAGGCGTACCCCGGGCGCGGCGGGCCGGCGGTCCGGCAGCAGGGCGACGCCCAGGCCGGCCACGATGAGGTCCTCGACGAGGTCCAGGCTGTCCGCCCGGTGCGCGATGCGCGGTGTGCACCCCTCGAGCGCCGCGACGGTACGCACCACGTCCTCGTCCGCGGTGTGCCGGGAGTTGACGATCCAGTCGCTGCCGGCGAAGTCGGCGAAGCCGGTGCCCGGCGCGTCCGCGGCCACGGCGAGCGCCCACGGGGTGCGCCACAGCGGGAACAGCTCCAGCGCCGGGTCCGGGGCGGCCGGGGCGAGGTTGTAGTCGTAGGTCAGCGCGAGGTCCACGGCGTCCGTGGCGAGCAGCGCGAACGCCTCGGCGGGCTCGTGTTCGCGGATGCTCAGGCGTACGCGGGGGTGCTGCTCGGCGAGGGTGGCGGCGACCGGCAGCAGCGAGCGGCGTACCCCGGTCGCGAAGCCGGCCACCCGGACCTCGCCGGACGGCTCGGCGTCCGGGGCCAGGTCGAGCCGCGCCGCCTCGACGGCGGCGAGGATGGTCACGGCGTGCTCGGTGAGGCGCCGGCCGGCCGGGGTGAGCCGCACCCGGCGGCCGTCCGGCTCGATCAGCGCCGTGCCCGCCTCGCGTGCCAGGACGGCGAGCTGCTGCGACACGGTGGAGGTGGTGAGGTGCAGCACGTCGGCGACCTCGCGCATCGAGCCGAGCCGGGACAGTTCGAGCAGCAGGCGCAGGCGGCGGGTCTCCATCCCGCTATCGTCAGCTAAAGCCGAACGGTTCGTCCATGATTCTCACGTGGACGTGAACGGTGGTGCGGCGTGTACTGGGGACATGCGCTCCGACGTCCGTACTGGCACCGCCATGGCCCTCGCCTCGATGCTCCTCGTCCAGCTCGGCCTGGCGGTGTCCGTGGGCCTGATCGACCGGCTGGGGCCGAGCGGCACCGCCTGGCTGCGCCTGGCCTGGGCCGGCGTCATCCTGCTGGTGGTGGTGCGGCCCCGCCCCCGGGCGTTCTCCCGCGGCGTCCTGCCGGCGGCGGTGGCGCTGGGAGTGGTGACCGCCGGCGTCACGATGCTGTTCATGGCGGCCGTCGCCCGGCTGCCGCTCGGCACGGCCAGCGCCCTGGAGTTCCTGGGGCCGCTCGGGGTCGCCGTCGCGCGCGGCCGCCGGGGCACGCTGGTGTGGCCGGCGCTCGCCGCGGTGGGCGTCGCCCTGCTCACCGAGCCCTGGCACGGCGACGTCGATCTCGCCGGGGTGGGCTTCGCGCTGGGCGCGGGCGCGTGCTGGGCGGCGTACATCCTGCTGACCCAGCGGGTCGGGGACGGGGTCTCGGGCTACGCCGGGCTGGCGGTGTCGATGCCGGTGGCGGGCCTGGTCGCCACCGTGGTCGCCGGACCGTCGATCTTCGGCGCGCTCACCTGGCAGCTGCTGCTCGGCGGGCTGGGCCTGGCGATCCTGCTGCCGGTGGTGCCGTTCGTGCTGGAGTTCCTCGCGCTGCGCCGGCTCACCACGGCGGCGTTCGGCACGCTGATGAGCCTGGAGCCCGCCTTCGCGCTGATCATCGGGCTGCTCGTGCTGGGACAGCGGCCCGGATGGGCGCCGGTCCTGGGCATCGCGTTCGTGGTCGCCGCCGGGGTCGGGGCCGAGCGTACGGGCGCCCGCCCCGGCCCGGCGCCGGCTCAGCCGAACAGCGTGACGGCCGTCGAACCGGCGTACCGCGGTGCCTCCGCCTCGGCGATCATCAGCGCGGCGACGCCCGAGCGGGCCGCCGTGGGCGGGATGAGCCGCGAGCGCACCTGATCGGCGGCGACCAGGCGGCCCTCGCGCCCGTCGTCGGTGAGCCGGCCGGCGTGCACCACGGTGCCGCCGGCGGCCCGTACCGCCGCGTCGGCCTCGGCCTTCGCGTCCCACTCGTGGCGCAGCACGGCGGCGAGCAGGGCGCCGGTGGGCCGGCGGAACGCTCCCGCGGTGACGCCGCTGCCCAGCGCGCCCAGCCACACGATGCGCGGCACCTCGGCGGCGGCCACCAGCCGGGCGCCCGCCACGAGGGTCCGGGGGTCCTCGCCGCGGCGGACGCCGAGACCGCTGACGACCGCGTCCACGCCGTGGAGCGCGGCGAGCACGGTGGGGGGTTCGGTCACGTCGGCGCGTACCTGATCCGTCGCGGGCCGCCGGGCCAGCGCAACCACCTCGTGGCCGCGGGCCCGGGCCGCCGCGACAAGATGCCGCCCGGTCCGCCCGGTGGCCCCCAGCACGGCGATCCGCATCACCGGGTCCCGGCGAGGACGGCGAGAGTGGCCGCGTGTACCCCGGGAGCCGCCGCCACGAAGTCCGCGCTGGCCGGCCCCCACGGCTCGCCGTCGCCGCCGGTCACCGTCCCGCCCGCCTCGGCCACGAGCAGCGCGCCGGCCATCAGGCCCGACCGGACCCGGCTGTGCTGCCAGAACACGTCCATGCGCCCGGCGGCGACCTGGAGCAGCGGCAGCGTGGCGGGCACCGAGACGCGGGTCACGAGCGCGGACTCGAGCATGGCCGCGACCGAGCGGCCCATCCGGCGCAGCGCCTCCGGGTCCTCGCCGGGCCGGGCCTGTCCGGTGCCGACCAGCGCGGCGTCGAGGCTGGTCTTGTCCGACACGCGCAGCGGTACGCCGTCGAGGGTCGCCCCACCGCCGGCCGTGGCGGCGTACGTCTGCCCGGTCAGGGGCAGGTGCACGGCGGTCAGCACGGGCTGGTTGTCGCGGACCAGGGTGGCGGTCACCGCCCACTCGGTGGTGCCGTGCACGTGGTTGATGTTGCCCTCGACCGGGTCGGTGACCCACCACTCGCCGGCCGGGAGCGCGCCCGCGGCAAGCTCGTCCTCGGCCCAGCGGGCCTGCGGCCGCGCCTGTTCGAGGGCGGGGCGCAGCATGGCCAGGGACGCCGCGTCGTTGGCGTCGATCGCCGCGACGATCCCGGCGAGCGTGTCCGGCACGGCGGCGGCACGGAAGCGGTCCAGCAGCGGCTTTCCGGCGGCCTGCACGGCCGCGATCACGGGGTTGAGATCCATGCCCGCAACGCTAGGGACGCGGTGGTATGACGGCAAATGCATCTTTGGTACGGCTAGAGTTACCGAAATGCACTTGGATTTGAACCTGCTCGCCGCCCTCGACGCGCTGCTGGAGGAGGGGAGCGTCGCCGGTGCCGCCGACCGGTTACGCCTGTCCCCACCGGCGATGAGCAGGACCCTGGGCCGCATCCGGCGCTCGACCGGCGACCAGATCCTGGTCCGCACCGGCCGCACGATGACTCCCACGCCGTACGCGTTGGCCGTACGGGAGCAGGTGCACCGCCTGGTCGCCGAGGCCCGCGGGGTGCTGTCCCCGGCGGCGTCGCTGGACCTGGGCACCCTCACGCGCACCTTCACGATCCGCTGCCACGACGCCTTGGCCACGGCGCTGGCGGTGCCGCTGCTGGCGGCGGTCGGTGCGCAGGCCCCGGGCGTGCGGCTGAGCCTGCCGGCGGAGGGCCCGGGCGACACCCACGACCTGCGGCACGGCCACGTGGACCTGGAGATCGGCGCCACCGAGCCGGCCCTGCCGGAGATTCGCGGCGAGGTGGTCGCGCACGACTCGTGGGCGGTGGCCGGTCGTGACCTGCCGCCGGTGCTGACCGTGGACGCCTACGCGGCGGCCGGCCACGTCCTGGTCTCCCGGCGGGGCCGGCTGCGCGACCCGGTCGACGACGCCCTCGCCGCCCGCGGCCTGCGCCGGACGGTCGTCGCCTCGCTGCCGTCGGTGGCGCCGGCCCTCGAGGTGGCCCGCCGGACCGACCTGCTCGTGACGCTGCCCCGGCACGCGGCCGGTGCCGGCGAGCTCGAGCTGCGGCCGCTGCCGCTCGCCCTCCCGCCGAACCGGGTGATCATGGCGTGGCACCAGCGCTACGACGACGACCGCGCGCACGCCTGGCTGCGGGACACCGTCCGCGAGGCCCTCGCCGCGGTGTTCACTCAGCATGCCAGTCCGGCGGTGTCCGGCGGGTCGCAGGGGGACCCCGGTTCCGCGGACCGGAACGCCTAGCGTCGGGGACCATGACGAACGACGCGCTGGCCCAGGAACTGATCGTCATGACCGACGAGGACCGCGCCCTGCAGGCCGGGGCGCTCGGCGACGACCCCGCCGCGCAGCTGGCCCACCGGCGGGTGACCGTCCGCAACGCCGACCGGCTGGCCGCGATCCTGGACACGTACGGCTGGCCCACCGTGACCCTCGTCGGCGCGGACGCGGCGCGCCGGGCGTTCCTCATCGCCCAGCACGCCGACCGGCAGCTCGAGCTGCAGCGCCGGGTGCTGCCGCTCCTGGCCGCCGCCGTGGCCGACGGGGAGGCGGAGCCCGCCCACCTGGCGATGCTGGAGGACCGGGTACGGGTCAACGAGGGCAGGCCGCAGCTCTACGGCACCCAGATCGCCGGCGTAGCCGACGGCGCCCCGGTCCCGTGGCCCTGCGAGGACGCGGAGACGCTGGACGACCGGCGCGTCGCCGTGGGCCTTGAACCGTTCGCCGTGCACGTGAGCCGGTACAGCTAAGGGAGAGGCTGCACCGGCAGGTGCACGGTGAACATGGTGCCGATGTGCGGGACGCTGGTGACCTCGATGCGCCCGCCATGGTCGGTGATGATGCGGTGCGCGATGGTCAGGCCGAGGCCGGTGCCGCCGGTCGCCCGCTGCCGGGCCGGGTCGGCGCGCCAGAACCGGTCGAAGACCCGTGGCAGATCGGCCGGCGCGATGCCCACGCCGGTGTCCCGTACAGTCAGCACCGCCGTGCCGTTGTCGGCCCGGACCCCGACCAGGACCTGGCCGCCCCGGTCGGTGTAGCGGATGGCGTTGGTCAGCAGGTTGCCGAGCACCTGCCGCAGGCGGTCGGCGTCCGCCTCCACCGGGATCGGCCGCGGCGCCTCCACCAGCAGGGTCACACCCGCCTCGGCGGCCACCGCCCGGTGCGCCGTCGCTGTGCCGGACGCCAGCTCCGCCAGGTCGAGCGGCGCCCTGGTGTAGTTCAGGTCCCCGGCCTCCGCGAGCGCCAGCACCTGCAGGTCGTCGAGGATGCGTCGCTGCAGCAGGGTCTCCTCGTGCAGAGAGGCGAACAGCTCCCGGCTCGGTTCGACCACTCCGTCCGACAGGCCCTCCAGATAGCCGCGCAGGTTCGACAGCGGTGTACGCAGCTCGTGGGCGACGTCGGCGACCAGCCGGCGTTGCCGCTCCTCGCTGCGTTGCAGCGCGCCTGCCATGGCGTTGAACGACGCCGAGAGGTCGGCGAGCTCGCCGCCGCCCCGCGCCGGCACCCGCACGTCGAGCTGGCCGTCGGCCAGCAACCGGGACGCCTCGGTCAACCGCCACACCGGCAGGCTCACGCGGCGGGCGATCAGGGCGGTCCCGGCCAGGGCGACCACGACCAGGCCCGCGGCGCCGAGCGCGGCCGGGCGCCGTAGCTCGCCGATGTCGGTGTCGGTGGGGGCTCCCAGATGCAACTGCAGGGGTACGGCGGACGACGTGCTCACACCCCTCGTGAACGCGGAGTGGAGGCAGATGCGCACCGAGTCCGCCGATCCCGGATGTATGCATCTGCGGTAGGTGCTCCAGATGTCCAGCGACCACGCCTTGTCGGCGAGCACCTGTCTGGTCGCCGTGGCGAGACACTTCGGGTTCGCCTGGATCTGCCCGGCGGCCAGGTACGGCGCCTGGTCGGAGGGCAGCTCCGGCTCGCCGATCACGCCGGCGTCGGCCAGGCATCGGACCGCTGTCAGCGCGGCACGGTACTGGGCGGCCTGACGCAGCATCAACGCGGCCGCCGAGCCGCGGACCGGGTCAACGGGATCGGGGCCGAACAGCTGGGTGGGCAGCACCTGCGAGAAGGACAGCGGCACGTCCTTCACGGGTGGCAGAAGGTCCCGCGACCGCACCAGCTCGGCGACGGGCGAGCTCAACGACGGGCGTGGGTCGATGTCGAGCGCTGCGCCCTGCACCGGTCCGGACGTGTGCCCCCTCAGTGAGTCGGAGTCGACGAGAACCTCGCCGTCCTTCGTGCTGAGCTGGATGTGCAACCCGGTTCTGCCGGACAGGTCGCGGACCACCCCATCCAGGCCCGGCCAGCGCCCGCGCACGCGCCCGAAGCGCTGCACCGCGTCGATGATCTCGGTCTGGTGCTGCACCCTGGCCTGCTGCGACCGGGTCACCGCCCGGGAGGTGAGGCTGAGGGTCAGCCAGGCCGTCGCCCCGATCGCGGTGACCGCCACGATCATCACCAGGGTGAAGATCCGCAGCCGGAAGCTCATTGGTCGGCCATCCGGTAGCCGCGGCCGTACACGGTCTGCACGTACCGCGGCTCGGCCGGGTCAATTTCGATCTTGCGGCGCAGGTTCACCACGTGGGCGTCGACCGTACGCTCGGACACGTCGTGCTCGAAGCCGAACGTCTTGTCGATGATCTGGCCCCGGGTGAAGACCCGGCCGGGCTCCCGGGCGAGCAGCTCGACGATCCCGAACTCCTTGGCGGTCAGGTGCACCGGCACGCCGGCCACCCGGACCTCGAACCGGCCGCTGTCCACCTCCAGGTCACCCACCCGCAGGACCGACGCGGTGCCGCCGGTCGCACCGGTGCGGCGCAGCAGGGCCCGTACCCGTGCCGTCAGCTCCCGCGGGCTGACCGGCTTGGCCAGGTAGTCGTCCGCGCCGATGTCCAGCCCGAGCAGCATGTCGTTCTCCGACGAGCGGGCGGTGACGAGCAGGATCGCGATGGTCGACTCGGCGCGCAGGATGCGGCACACGTCGAGGCCGTCGACCAGCGGCATCATCACGTCCAGTACGACCAGGTCGGGCCGCCGCGCCCGGGCAAGGTCCAACGCGGCCCGCCCGTCACCCACCGTGAGCACCTGATGCCCCTCCCGCTCCAGGTACAGGCGGATGAGCTGGGCATGCTTGGGATCGTCGTCGGCCACGAGAATACGAGCGGTCACGAAGCGATTCTCGCTCGGCGGGCCGACCGCACCAAGGAATGTGCGTTTCCTGTGAAGACCCGTTCCGATTCCGGTGCCGGTGCGGATCTCGGCGACTTCTTCACAAGTTCTTCGTCGCGATCTTCCTACGGTGTGCCACCCATCGCCGCAACGACAGGAGTGCCCGATGTGTGGTCTCAGCGTCTTCGTCAGCAGCCGCCCGAACGCCGGTGTGCCCGACCCGGAGTCGGCCGATGTGTTCGCCGGGGCGCTGGAGACGATGCACCACCGCGGCCCGGACGACACCAGGGTCGAGTACGGCGACGGCGTCGCCTTCGGTTTCAAGCGGCTGGCCGTCGTCGACCGGGCCGAGAGCGCCCAGCCGGTCCATTACCCGGTCGACGGACCGCAGGCCGGGCGCTGGACCGTGCTCTTCAACGGCGAGATCTACAACTACCGCGAGCTGCGCGCCGACCTCGTCCGCGAACACCGGGCGACGTTCGCCACCCACGGCGACTCCGAGGTCCTCGCCGCCGCCTTCCACCACTGGGGTGCGCAAGCGCTGCCCCGGCTGCGCGGCATGTTCGCGTTCGCCGCGTACGACCACGTCACCGGCACGCTGCACGCGGCCCGTGACCCGTTCGGCATCAAGCCGCTGTATCTGCTGGAGACCGCCGACGGTGTGTTCCTGGCCAGCGAGCGCAAGGCACTGTTGCCGTTCAGCGGCGACTCGGGCTCCGCGCTCGACACCGACGCGCTGGCCCACTACCTGACCTTCCAGTACGTGCCGGACCCGCTGACCCTGCACCGACAGGTGCGGCGGCTGCCGCCGGGGCATCGGCTGACCTGGACCCCGAGCGGCGGCGTGCGGCAGGAGCGCTACTTCCGGCCCTCGCTGCGGCCGCTGGACGTGCAGCCGGAAGCCGCGCACCAGACGATCCGCGACGCGTTGCGCGACAGCGTCCGGCGGCACCTGCAGGCCGATGTGCCGGTCGGCGCCTTCCTGTCCAGCGGCGTCGACTCGTCGGCGATCGTCGCGCTGGCCCGCGAGGCGAAGCCGGGCCTGCACGCGTTCACCGCCGGGTTCGCTCAGGAGGGCTACTCCGAGATCGAGGTCGCCCAGGACACCGCCGCGCAGCTCGGCGTGCGGCTCACCCCGACCGTCGTCACCGAGGACGACGTGCTGCGCGAGCTGCCTCGCATCGTGCAGCTGCTCGACGACCCGGTGGCCGACCCGTCGCTGATCCCGCTCTACTTCCTCGCGCAGACCGCGTCCCGCTATGTGACCGTGGTGCTCTCCGGCGAAGGCTCGGACGAGTTGTTCGGTGGTTACACGATCTACCGGGAGCCGATGTCGCTGGCCGGCGTGGAACGGCTCCCGGCCGGTATGAGACGCGGCCTGCGCCACCTGTCGCACGTTCTGCCGGAGGGCATGCGCGGGCGCAGCTTCCTCGAGCGGGGCACGACCCCGATCGAGGAGCGCTACTACGGCAACGCGCGCATCTTCGGCCCGGCCGAGAAGGCCGCCCTCCTGCGGTTCACGGCAGAACCCCACACCGCCGTGACGTCCCACCTGTACGCCGAGACGGCCGACGTCGACGACGTGGCGTCCATGCAGTACGTCGACCTGCACACCTGGCTGCAGGGCGACATCCTGGTGAAGGCGGACCGGATGTCGATGGCGCACTCGCTGGAGCTACGCGTACCGTTCCTCGACCAGGCCGTGTACGCGGCCGCCGCCGGCCTGCCCACTGAGCTGAAGCTGCCGCACGGCACCCGCACGACCAAGCACGCCCTGCGCGAAGCCATGCGCGGCATCGTCCCGGAGTCCGTGCGCGAGCGCCGCAAGCTCGGCTTTCCCACGCCCACCCGGCTGTGGCTCAAGGGCGCGATCGGCGACTGGGCGGGGGCGCTGTTCGCCGACTCGCAGGCCGGCCACCTGCTCAACCTCAGCTACGCTCACCGCCTGCTCGCCGAGCACCGTGCGGGCGTCGCGGACCACTCCCGCAAGGTCTGGACCGTGGCCATGTTCTGCCTGTGGCATGCGATCACGGTCGAGAAGACGATCGTCCCGGCGCCGCCACGCGGAGCGGCTCAGCCCGCCGGTGCCGGAGCCGATGGTCGGGTGTGACTCGGATCCGGTGGGCGGCGGCGCTGCTGCTCGCCGTGCTGCCCGCGGCAGCCGGGTGCGGCGCCACGTCGGCGCCGGTGGCCGCGGAACCGCCCGCGCCGCAGCCCTCACGCGCGGCGGTTGCACCGGCGCGGGCCCCGAAGATCACCTACCCGGCACGCGGCCGGGCGCAATGGTGGACCGCACCCGCGTCGGCGCGCACCGGCGGAAGCAGGGGGAGGCTGCTGCGCTACCGCGTCCGCGTCGAACGGGACATCCGCGGGCTCGCGCTCACCGGCTTCGCCGACGCGGTGTCGGCCGCGCTCGACGACCCGCGGGGCTGGACGGCCGGCGGCGCGCTGCGGCTGCGGCGCTCCGGGCTCGGCCAGCCGTACGACTTCACGATCTACCTGGCCACGCCCCGGACACGCGATGCGCTGTGCGGCAGCGCGGGGGACGCGTACACGTCGTGCCGCAACGGCGACAAGGTCGTGCTCAACGTGGCCCGCTGGGTCAAGGGCGTCTCCGGCTACGGCGCACCCCTGAGCGTCTACCGCCAATACATGGTCAACCACGAGGTCGGCCACCGCCTGGGCCACGGCCACGAACGCTGCCCCGGCAAGGGCCTCCCGGCACCCGTCATGCAGCAGCAGACCCTCGGCCTGCACGGCTGTACGGCGTACCCGTGGCCGTACCGGTCCGGCCGGCGCTACGCGGGTGCCTCCGGCGCGTACCCCGACCCGCTGCCCGCCCCCGAACGGGCCCGCCGGTAACTGCGCGTCTCTCGAGACGCGGGCCTTCGGTAAAGCTGTGGATCTCCGGCGCGGGGACAGGGATCATCTCGGGCGTGATGCTGCTGCTCCCCGCGGACGTGCTCAGGCCTCGTCGTCCGGACGACCATTTCGCGGGCGAGGCCCGCGCCGCTCGAGAAGCCGGGCTCGATGTCGCTCTCATCGACCATGACGCGCTCACCACCGGCGGTGGCGCTGTGGGGGCGCTGGCGCGCGTGCCGGAGCCGACGACCGAGCGCGCGGCGATCTACCGCGGCTGGATGATGCGGAGCGAACAGTACGAGCAGTTCGCGCAGGCGCTTGCACGACGAAACATCCTGTTGCTCACGAGCCCGGAACAGTACCGGCAGGCACACGAGCTTCCCGGCTGGTACGCGGCGCTGGCCGATGTCACCCCAGCATCGGCTTGGACGTCCGGCGACACGCCTGACGGTTTCGCACGCGCCTGCACCGACCTGGGTCCCGGCCCAGCAGTTCTGCGTGACTACACCAAGTCGATGAAGCACTACTGGCGCGAAGCGGCGTTCATCCCGGATCTCGCCGACAGGGATGCCGCATGGGCCGTCGCCCAGCGGTTCCGTCAGTTGCGCGATGACGACTTCACGGGAGGGTTCGTCCTGCGCCGCTTCGAACGGTTCGTCTCGGCTGAGGTGCGGACGTGGTGGGTCAACGGTGTCTGCCGCCTGATCGGTCCCCATCCGGACACGCCCCACGACGACCCGCGGGTGGAGATGGACCTCACCGACGCCGAGCCGCTCGTGGCCGCCCTACGCCTACCGTTTGTGACCGTCGATTTCGCCCTTCGTGATGACGGCGTGTGGCGGGTCATCGAGATCGGCGACGGTCAGGTCAGCGATCGGCCAACCACCATCAGCCCCGAGAACTTCATCGCGAACATCACCGGAACGGGCAGCTGACCGCGAGCGGCAGGCCCGCCGATTACGGGTTGTGCCGCCCGCTACCCTCGACACATGATCATTGCTGACCGAAAGGGCGTGCGCGCCCTCGCGCGTTGACCGCCGCCGTGCGGCGCAGGGACGCCGCCGCCGTTCTCCTCGATCACTGGCACCGGGCCGACGAAGGGCGCCGGGAGTGGCTCGCCGCGGGAGTTGCCACCGGGGCCGCCGACCGGGAGACCGCCGAACAGATCCTCACCCGCTTCTATCTGCGGCACGGCCGTGCCCGGCCGCGGTTCGCCTGGGTGGACTCGCCGGCCGCCGACCTCCCGCACACCGCTGGAATTCCCAGCCACGAGGACCTGCACGCGTGGCTGCGCCCGCATCCGCCGGCAGGCCGGCCGCCGATCGCCGTCGACATCGCTGCGAGCTGGACCCGGCTACGGGCCGCCCTCGACGAGGCCGCCGTCCATCCCGATCTCCAACCGGTACGGCCGCGGCGCAAGGGTGACAAGCCGTGGCCCGTCCTGCCACCCGTGCCGGCACTCGAAGCCGGGGTGCCGCTGCGCCTGGTGCTGGACCAGAGCGTCCGCCAGGCGCTGCGGACGGCGCTGATGCACGGCGTCGCGCTGCCGGTGCGGGCCGCTCTCGGCCCGCCGGCCACGCTGCCGATCTGCTGGTACGGCCAGCAGGAAGCACCGTGGATCGCCCACCATGACGTCCTGCGCCGCCTCGGCCTCGCCCAGCCGGCCGCCCGCGACGCCGCCCACCTCGACGAGTGGGCCGCCCTGGCCCGCGCCACCGGCTGGTGGTGGCCCGGCGAGCAGGTCTGCGTCCTGGTGGAACGCCCGTCCCGCATCGGCCCCGTCGCCCTCGCCGACGATCCGCTCGCCGCCCCGGTACGCGCCACCGTCGAGTACCGCGACGGCACCGTCTTCCGCTGACCGCCCCGGCCGGGCGCCACACTGTGGTGCCCGGCCCTCAACCCGCCGACCCGCGGTCCCGCGGCGGCATCGGGTCGTCGTACTGGCCGGACGGCCCGCTGTAGCGCCTGCCGTCCCGGTACGGCCACGGCTGCGGCCTGCACCCGTGCATCCCGAGGGTCTGCTGCTGCATGACCGGTGCCGGGCGACCCTTGCCGGGGCACATCTCGTGGCCCTGGCCGAGGCGGTGGCCGACCTCGTGGTTGACCATGTACTGCCGGTAGGCGGCCAGGGGTGCGCCGTAGCCGGGGACACCCTTGACCCAGCGGGCCACGTTCAGCACGACCCTGTCGCCGTTGCGGCACGACGTGTACCCGTCCGGGACGTCCTGGCAGAGCGTGTCGCGCGTACCCGGGGTCACCAGGTAGATCGTGAAGTCCCGGGCGTCCCGGACGCCGACGCGCCGGAACGACCGTCCGCCGCCCGCGGTCCACCCGCGGGGGTCGCCCAGGGTGGCGGCGACCGTGGCGGCGAACGCGGCCGGGCTGATGCCGGTGATGTCCTTCTCCACCAGCACCCGGTAGCGCAGCGCGCCGCCCTGTCCGGCCGCCTCGGGCTCTGCTTCGGCGCTCGTGAAGGTGCCGCCGCCGGCCCTCGGGTAGGTGACCTTCAGCCGCGGCGCCGGTGAAGGCGGCGCGGCGGACGACGGCCGGGACGCCGGCGCCGGGGATGCGCTGCCGGAGGTCATGACGCCGCATCCGGCCAGCAGGAGGACCGCGAGGACGGCCGGGACGACGGGGCCGCGGATGATCATGAGCTCTCTCCTTCGCACGGGGGAGGGGTGTGCGCAGGGAGAGACTGGTGAAGGGCCCGAATAGTTGATCTCGTTCGCTGTCAACCTTTCCGGCGGCTCGCCCGTCCTAGGGGCGGCCCCGGCGGCCCGCTACGGTCTTTCGGTGACTGCGAACATCGACGACTTCTACCGCGACGTCGCCACCATCGCGCTGACCGCGGCGCGCCGGCACGGCTTCGTCCTCGGCGGCGGGGTCGCCTGGCTGGTCAACGGCCTGGTCCGGCGCCCGACCGAGGACATCGACCTGTTCACCGACACCGCCGGCGCGGTCGAGGCGGCCGCGGCCGAGGTGACCGGTGCCCTGACCGCCGCCGGCTACCAGGTGTTCCGCGAGGTCGCCGACGAGATGTTCGTGGGCATGGACGAGGACCTGCGCGAGTACCACGTCGCCGACGGCCGCCGCGCCCTGCGGCTGACCCTCACCCGGCTCGACCGCCGGAGGGCGCCCGTGGTCATGGACGTCGGGCCGGTCATGCACCTCGACGACCTGGTCGCGTCCAAGGTCGCCGCCCTGGTCAACCGCCGGGAGGTCCGCGACTACATCGACGTCGCCGCCGCGCTGGAGCGCTACCCGCTGCCCCGGGTCCTGGAGCTGGCCCATGCGCTGGACGACACCCTCGAGGACGACGACATCGCCGACGCCGGCCGCTACCTGGACCGCCTCGACGACGCCAGGTTCGCCGTCTACGGGCTCTCCGCCGCCGACGTCGCCCGGCTGCGGGAGCGGCTCGCCGGCTGGCCCCGCTGAGCGCAACCGTTTCGCAACCGCAGGCGTCCCGACCAGCAACCACGCGGGCCGAATCTTGCTTCAGCGAGGCCAGTCAGCACCAGAAAGGCTCCCGGAATGCGCCACCGAATCGGATCCACCATCGCCGTCTTCGCCGCCGTCATCGGCCTCGCGGGCAGCGTCGCCGGCCCGATCTACGCGGCGTTCGCCGCGTAGGTCAGCGCTCCAACTCCACAGCAAGGTCCCTTCCGCGGCCGGGCGCGCATGCGCCCGGCCGCGGTGCTGTCCGCGGACGGCCTGCTCATAGACTGGCCGCATCATGAATCTCACCGACCGCCTGCCCGGCACCGCCGAACCCGACGCCGTCTTCGACGCCTTCCAGACCTGGGTCGCCGAGCAGGGCCTGACGCTCTACCCCCACCAGGAGGAGGCGCTCATCGAGATCGCCACCGGGGCGAACGTCATCCTCAACACCCCGACCGGCTCCGGCAAGAGCCTCGTGGCGACCGGCGCGCACTTCGCGGCCCTGGCCGACAAGCGCACCACCTTCTACACCGCCCCGATCAAGGCGCTGGTGTCGGAGAAGTTCTTCGCCCTCTGCGCGGTCTTCGGCGCGCACAACGTCGGCATGCTGACCGGCGACGCCAGCGTCAACGCCGACGCGCCGATCATCTGCTGCACCGCCGAGATCCTCGCCAACCTGGCCCTGCGCGAGGGCGCCGACGCCGACGTCGGCCAGGTCGTGATGGACGAGTTCCACTTCTACGCCGAGCCCGACCGCGGCTGGGCCTGGCAGGTGCCGCTCATCGAGCTGCCGCAGGCGCAGTTCCTGCTGATGTCGGCGACTCTGGGCGACACCACCCGCTTCGTCGAGGACCTGACCCGCCGCACCGGGCGCGAGACCGCCGTCGTCGCCAATGCCGAGCGGCCGGTCCCGCTGATGTTCTCGTACGCGATGACGCCGCTGCACGAGACGATCGAGGAGCTGCTCAGCACGCGCCAGGCGCCGGTGTACATCGTGCACTTCACCCAGGCGGCCGCCCTGGAGCGCGCCCAGTCGCTGATGAGCATCAACATGTGCACCCGCGCCGAGAAGGACGCGATCGCCGCGGCGCTGGGCAACTTCCGGTTCACCGCGGGCTTCGGGCGTACGCTCTCGCGCCTGGTGCGCCACGGCATCGGCGTCCACCACGCCGGCATGCTCCCCAAGTACCGCCGCCTGGTGGAGACGCTCGCGCAGGCGGGCCTGCTCAAGGTCATCTGCGGTACGGACACCCTCGGCGTCGGCATCAACGTGCCCATCCGCACGGTCCTGTTCACCGGCTTGAGCAAGTACGACGGCGTGAAGACCCGGCTGCTCAAGGCGCGCGAGTTCCACCAGATCGCGGGCCGCGCGGGCCGGGCCGGCTTCGACACCCTCGGCACGGTCATCGTGCAGGCGCCCGAACACGTCATCGACAACGAGCGCGCGCTCGCCAAGGCCGGCGACGACCCCAAGAAACGCCGCAAGGTCGTCCGCAAGAAGCCGCCCGAGGGCACGATCGGCTGGGGCCAGCCCACCTTCGACCGCCTCGTCGCCGCCGACCCCGAACCGCTGACCTCGTCGTTCCAGGTCTCGCACGCGATGCTGCTGAACGTCCTGGCCCGCGGCGGCGACCCGTTCGCCGCCCTGCGCCACCTGCTGACCGACAACCACGAGGAGCCCGCCGCGCAGCGCCGGCACATCCGCCGCACCATCGCGATCGCCCGCGCGCTGCTGGCCGGCGGCGTCATCGAGAAGGTCGACGGCACCTACCGCCTCGTCGACGACCTGCAGCTCGACTTCGCGCTCAACCAGGCCCTGTCGCCGTTCGCGCTGGCCTGCCTGGAACTGCTCGACCGCGAGTCGCCGGACTACCCGCTCGACGTCGTGTCGGTCATCGAGGCCACCCTGGAGGACCCCCGCCAGGTGCTCTCGGCCCAGCAGTTCAAGGCCAAGGGCGAGGCGGTCAACGCCATGAAGGCCGAAGGCATCGAGTACGACCAGCGCATGGAGCTCCTCGAGGAGGTCACCTACCCGAAGCCCCTGCGGGATCTGCTCGAGGCCGCGTACGAGACCTACCGCCGCGGCCACCCGTGGGTCGCCGACCACGAGCTGAAGCCCAAGGCCGTCGTCCGCGACATGTACGAGCGCGCGATGACCTTCACCGAGTACGTGTCCTTCTACGGCCTGTCCCGCTCCGAAGGGCTGGTGCTGCGCTACCTCGCCGACGCGTACCGGGCGCTGCGGCAGACGGTGCCGGAGGACGCCCGTACCGAAGAACTGACGGACCTGATCGAATGGCTGGGTGAGCTGGTCCGTCAGGTCGACTCCAGCCTGCTCGACGAGTGGGAGCGCCTGCGCAACCCGGGAGCGGAGCTCGCCGAACCGTCCCCGCTCGACGACAGGCCGCCGGCGGTCACCCGCAACACCCGGGCCTTCCGCGTCCTGGTCCGCAACGCCATGTTCCGCCGCGTCGAGCTCTTCGCGCTGCGCCGCGCCGAGGACCTGGGCGAGCTCGACGCCGAGTCCGGCTGGACGACGGACCGCTGGATCGAGGCCCTCGAGGACTACTACGCGGAGTACCCGGTGGTCGGCACCGGTCCGTCGGCCCGCGGCCCGGCCTTCCTGCACATCGAGGCGGGCCCGGCGGTGTGGAAGGTCCGCCAGGTCTTCGAGGACCCGGAGGGCGACCACGACTGGGGCATCGAGGCGGAGGTCGACCTCGCGGCCAGCGACGAGGCGGGAGCGGCAGCGATCCGTATCACGGCCGTGGGACCGCACTGACGTGCGCGCCCCACTGCGCCGCCTGCAGTTCGACGGGCGGCCGTACCGCTGGCAGGCCCGCGTCGTCCGCGAACCGGGCCGCCGGGTGCTGCGCCTGCGCATCTTCGGCTCGGGCAAGACGGGCCGGGCGCTGCAGGTCGACCTGCTCCAGCCGCAGGGGGAGTACGACCACCCGTCGGCGGACGACGTGCGCGCCCTGATCGCCCGGGGCATCGAGGCCGGCTGGGACCCCGACGCCAAGGGCGGCACCTTCCCGCTACAGGACGGATGACCTCGTGGCCTATGGAGTGGTCCTGCGCCCGGACGCGCCGACGTCACGGTCGCTGATGGAGCTGTCCCACACGATCGGGGACGGCCACGAGCCGCTGATGCTGCTGGGAGAGCAGGCCCCGCCGCACGTGTCGGTGCTGCACGTCGACTGTGCCGCGACCCAGGAAGCGGGCATCGCCGCGGCGACCGCACCGCACCGCGGCCGGACCTTTGAAGCGACGGTCATCGGCCTGCTCTACTCGGTGGTCCCGCCCGGCGACCACTACGTTCCCACGGGCGGCTACTACTTCGGCCTCGAGATCATCCGCACTCCGGTCCTGGACGCCCTGCACCAGGAGTTCCTGCGCCTAGGGCATCCGCCGCTGGGCCTGGTCGACCGGGACTACCGCCCGCACATCACCCTCGGCGTGACCGCGCAGCCACCGGCGCTGCCGCCGCTCACGCAGGTTCCCGCCGGCGTCATCCCGTTGACGATGGCCAGCGGGCCGGTCGGCCCCTTCGGCACGTTCCCCCACCTGGTGCGCTGACGCTCGCCCGGCGGTGGGGCTTCGAGCGTCCCTGAAGCCGTCCCTCACCGTCCCTCACGTCCCGGGACAGGGAGGGACGGCTCAAGCCTTGTCCTGTTCGGAGCGTGGTCGCCAACCTCGATACACCGGCGACGTGCCGGCAAGGACCCGCATGAGGGGGACGATCGTGTTGAAGATGTTCACGCGCCGCGGCCTGGCGGTCGCGGCCGCAACCGCCATGGTCACGGCGGCGGTGGTGACCGGTAGCGCCACGGCGGCGCCGGCCGCTCCGGGATCCGCCGATCTCGGCACCATCGGCGCTGCTCCGGTGCCGGCGCCGGCGGCGAAGGCGGACCGGGCCGCGGTGAAGTCGAACAGGCAGAGCAGCTCGCTGGCCGACGTCTACTGGCACTGGTACAACTACAACTCCGGCAAGTGCCTGGGCATCGCCGGGGGCAACATGGCCAACGGCACCAAGGCCGTCCAGTGGACCTGCCTGGACCACCCGGACCAGTTCTGGCTCTCCACGCCCCTGGACGACGACCGCTACTACCAGTTGCGCAACCAGGCCAACAACAACAAGTGCCTGGGCGTCCCGGGCGGCACGAAAGACAGCGGGGCGCAGCTCGTGATCTGGGACTGCAACGGCCACACCGACCAGCTCTGGAGCCCGGTCCGCAACGCCTCGACGGGCGCCTACGCGTTCCTCAACTACAACTCGGGCAAGATCATCGGAGTCGGCGGCGGCTTCCTGGACGATGGCGCGCCCGTGGTCCAGTGGGACTGGGAGGGGCACGCCGACCAGCTCTGGTACTAGCCTCAGCAGGCGAAGGTTCCCGGGCCGGTCCTCGGCCCGGGGCTCTCCCTTCGCGGCTGCCGGCGTAGCCGAGCGCGGCACCGCTGCCCGGCCGGCGGCGTCGAGCTGCACGCTGGGGAACAGCCGGACATCGGCATCTCGCCGCACCCTTCGGCAGGCTGCCGTCCGTCACCCTGCCGGAATGAGCTGCCGGGTGAGCAGATCAAGGGAGGTCGCCAGGTCGTCGGCGGTCGCCAGGCGGTACCGGTAGCGGCCGGACAGGGCGGCGGCCCGGTCGACCACGTTCATGTCGGCGTCACCGTCAGCGGTGCTCTCCTGGCCGGCTCTCGGGCACCTTGGCGCCCTCACCCCGGTCGACGTCGTGTACGGCGAGGCGACCTTCGGCGCCACCCTGCCGGCACTGGCGCCGTAACGTTCGTAAGGACCGGCACCACTTGGGAGCCTTGACCGCCCGGTGGTGCCGACGGTCGCTCTCGAGCCCGTTCACGCTCCGTGCAAGAAAACGTGAAGCCAGTCGCGGAGCGAGTGCACGGATCTGCTGAGATGAGTTCATCATCGAAAGTTTTCGCGGAGGGTCTCGTTCGCCTTTCCGCCGCTTTCGGCGGCGGTCGCCGCGCTGGTTCGGTGGGACAATGGCCGCTGATTGGATGACGCCGAGGTATTCGCGCGCAGGGAAGCGGCGGTCGGATGGTGACCGAGCCCGTTTTCTGGTCGCAGGGATTGCCCGGCACGATGCGCGGCTGTCGCGCCCGGCGTGAGGTGGTGGGCCGGCGGCCCGCGCCTGTTGCGCGGCCGCCGTCTCGAGTCGGTGCTCCGCTGCGCCGGCGCTTCGCACCTTGCCGTTTGCAGGTGCGGTGCCTCGGCCCGGGTCGTCGTCTTGTGCTGGCCTGTCCGGCTGGTCGGGAGGATGAGCTGGGCCACCCGGATACGTCATGCTGGGCGGCGCTCCGAGCCGCCGATCGCCCGGGCGCGGGTGGCTGAGGTGGGAATCGCTGCGGTGCGAATCGCCGGGGCGTGAGTCGCCAGGGCGGGGGTGATGAGGGCCGCGCTGCGGCTTCGCGGGCTGCTCCGCGGTCTCGCGTGGCCGGCGCAAGCGCCGGGAATGACGTCGCACCAAGCCCCACGAGCGGTGCCGTGCATGCTCGCGCCGGAACTCTTCAGCGGCCGGTGAATAATTGCGACGCAGCGTCCGGTCCCGCACATTCTTCGTGGGGAACAATGCGAGCTGCGTCATTTCCCCATTGTCTCAGGCGCCCCTCATGATCCACGAAGATGACCGCCCGTATTTCATATCAAGAAATGATCCGTGGTCACCTGTATGATCCGCTGGTCCGGCCTTACGAAAACAGTTACAGGACACTGAGGTCGAGCGCGTTGATCTGCCGCCGACAAAGCGCACCCTGTCCCGACGCCCGTCACCGCGCGTGGACGGTGCGTTGGGTGACGACAGGTGAGCCGGTCCTCGCTCAGGGGGTGGCGCCGAAGCTCGCCGCGGCTCGTCACCGATCTGCGGATGGACCCGCGCTCCGCGCGAGACAGTCCTTCCGCCCGCGCGGTGGGCGTCAGCCCGGATGTCATCGCGGCGAAGGGTCGTCGCCTGCAGTGCCGTGGCGGCCGCGCCGACCTGCTTCGTGCTCAGGGACTTCTGCTGCTTGTACCCAGGTCGGCACCGCGTCGGCGAACAGCTTCTCGCCGTACCGGACGTCGACCGGGAAGCCGGCCCGCTCGTGGAGGATCGCGATCGCGTGCCAGACCTCGTGCGTGCTCAGGTGCCGCGGTAGTTTCCGTTCCGTATGGTCATCCGGGCCCGGACGGCCCAGAGTGAGGCATGGCCCGTGAACCGTCGGAGCGTCGCGCCGACCCCGCCGCGTCGATCAATGCTTTTGCGCGCCGGCTGAGCGAGCAGCGGCAGTCGCAGGCGGCCTCACGCGTGCGTAGGGTGCTGCCTGTCCCTGCCTCGCATGCCGCCGAGCGGGAGCTGTGCGGTCGCTTCGCCCGGCTGGGCCCGCGACCGTCGGACGGGCGGCGGCGGTGGTGGCAACCCGCGGCTGGTACTGGGTCTTCACGACTTTCGTTGCCACGCCGGAGCCCGACAACGACCTGCTTCGCGGGCAGGCGTTCCTGGCGTGGCGGGACGCCGGCGGCGGCGTCGTCAAGAGTCTGACGGTCCTGCCCGATGGAGAGGTCACCGGCGACCTCGCCGCCTTCGGCATGGCGGAGATCCAGCGGAACATCGCCAAGTTCGTGCTCGGCGCCGACCGTCCGTTCAGCTGATGCTCACGGGCGGCCGGCGCGCCGCAATGCCGGGTGCCGGGCCTCCCAGGCCGCACGCACGCCGCGAGGCAGGTTCAGCTCGGGCCACACCCGCACGAGTGTCCCCCCGTCGATGTGGGCGCGCAGCTCGTCGATCCGCACCGCCTCACGCAGCACGTTCTCGTACATCCACAGCAGCATCGTGTGCTCGCCCAGGTCGAAGGCGCGCTGCGGATTCCACCAGAGGCGCAGGGGTAGCTCCACGAGCCCGTGGGTCGGGCCGGTCAGCTCGGCGAGGGTCCCGGCGACCAGGACGGGCCGGTACGGCCGCGCCAGGTAAGCGACCGGGGCGTCGAGCGCGCGGGTGGACATGGAGACCAGCGTAAACCGACTCACGCACCTACCGATAACCCCTAGGTTCCTAGGATGCTCTACGCGCAGAGCGCCAGACCACAGCACGCCCGGAGAACCAGCCGGGCGCGCTTCGGGCCGGAAGAGGGGATCAGGCGCGCCGGCGTTCCTCGCGCTGCCTTACGAGTTCCTCGACCGCGCTCGGCAGCGTCGTCTCGAAGTCGATGAGCTTGGCCCACGTCGGCGTGACGACGATGCGGACCATGCCGTCGTAGAGGGAGCGCACCTCCGCCTCCCACGCGACCCGCTGCTCCGGCGTCATCTCGTAGGTCCCGTTCATCTGCAGGTACTCGTCCGGGATGCCGTCGACGACGTCCAGCTCGGCCCGGCCGCGGATGAGCAGGATCTTCGGCGGATGCACCTCGGTGTCGATCGTCAGCGCGACCATCGGGTTGCGGCGCAGCGCCGGGAGCTTCGGGGCGTTCTTCGTGGTGCACATGACGATCTGCGACCCGTTCCAGGTGAACGCGATCGGTACGGCGCGGGGTGTGCCGTCCTCGGCGACGTATGCGAGCCGGGTCAGGTCGCGGGCCAGCAGCTCGCGGCTGAGGGGGCGGTCGAGGATCTCGGTGATCTGGTTCGGTTGCATGGTGGTTCCTCGCTCACGGGCTCGGCGTCTGATGCCCCTGGGACGAAGCCGGAACCTCGTTCTCGACAAGGCGGGTGCGGACCACCAGTTCGTGCAGCGCCTCGACCGCCGCCGGGTCGGCGTGCGCGGGCAGTGCTGACGTGTCCCGGGCCGACTCCAGCTCGGTGCGCAGACGTTCGATGTCCTGGAGCACGGTGGAGCGCAGTGAGTCCGGGAAGGCCCCGTGCTCCGCGGACCGCTTGAGGTCGATGAGCGTGGGGACGTAGCGCAGGGAGCTGAGCAGTCCGAGGTCGGCGACGACTTCGCCCGTACGCATGAGGTGGATGCCGGTGTGCAGGACCCGCAGCGTGTACAGCGCGGGCTTGAGCTCGCCGGTCTTGGCGAACAGCCGCTCCTGGGTTGCGGCGAACCCCAGGTAGTGGTGGGCGTGGTGCGACGTGATCAGGCCGGGGGCGAGGGCGACCAGCTCGCGGTGGACCGGCGAGGTGGTGACGACGAGCGGGGACAGCAGCTGCTCGAGCACGTAGCCGTTGCGGCTGGTCAGCATGCGGGCGAACTTGAGCAGGTCGTGGCTGACGACGTCGAGCTCGACGCCGTCGCGCCAGGTGTCGGTGCTGATGGTCTCCGGGCCGGTGCGCAGCCCGACCACCTCGGCGGCGGGGAGGATGTGGCTGGCCCGCAGGTCGAGGTCGCTGTCGACGGAGGCGAAGCCGTACAGGTGGGCGCCGCTGACGGTGGCGAAGACGGTGGGGTAGGGCAGGGCGGCGGCTTCCGCGGCCCAGGCGGGCACGTCGACGGTCACTGCAGACCCCTTTCCCGTACGCCGGTGAGCAGTGCGTCGACGGCGGCCCGGTCGGGTTCGTCCGGCAGGGTGCTGGTGGTCTCCGCGTCGGCCAGGTCGGCCTGCAGCTGCTCGGCCCACGAGACCACGGATTCCCACGGCTCACCACCGCTTTTGATCCGCAGGAGCTGGTCGCGCAGGGGGCGGACGTCGACGAGGACCTCGCCGGTGCGCAGGACGTGGGCTCCGGCGAGGAGCAGGCGGATCATGTGCATGGCCTGTTTGTGGTTGGTCTCGCCGGTGCGTTTCCGCCGGGCGGCGACGCGTTTGAGCTGGTCCTGGGCGTACGCGCCGTAGGTGTGGGCGACGTGGCGGGAGAGGAACGCGTGGCGGGCGGCGCGCAGTTCGTGGCCGTCGGCGGTGGCGTGCTCGACCAGCGGGGACCAGAGCACTTCGAGGACGGTGGGGTTGGCCTGCAGGGCGAGGGTGCAGAACCGCTCGATCTCCCAGGTGAACTGCTCGTCGCGGGGGCCGTCGAGATGGGTGGGCGGCTTGTCGAGGTGCCAGAAGGCCCGGGTGGGTGCGGCGTACACGCCTCGGCGGTCGTGGTCGGAGTCCGGGCCGTCGAGGCCGTACGCGCGGGAGCCGACCACGACCGCGAGGATCGTGCGGGGTGGGTAGAGCTCGGTCACAGGTCGAGGACCGTGGCGTCGATGGCGTCCAGCTCGTCCTGGGTGAGGGCGGGGTTGCGCAGGGCGGCGACGTTGGTCTCGAGCTGCTCGACGCTGCTGGCGCCGATGATGAGGCTGGTCATCCGGGAGTCGCGCAGGGCCCAGACGAGGGCGAGCTGGGCGAGGCTCTGACCGCGGCGCCGGGCGATGTCGTTGAGGTTGTGGATGCGTCCCATGGTCTGGGGGTCGAGGTCGCTCTCGTCGAGGAAGACGCTCGTACGCACGCGGGAGTCGGCGGGGATGCCGCCGAGGTAGCGGTCGGTGAGCAGGCCCTGCTGGAGGGGGCTGAAGGCGATGCAGCCGGCGCCGACGCGTTCGAGCGTGTCGAGCAGGTGGTCGCGTTCGATCCAGCGGTTGAGGATCGAGTAGGACGGCTGGTGGATGAGCAGCGGGGTGCCGAGCTCCTGGAGGATGGCGGCGGCCTGGGCGGTCTGCTCGGCGTTGTAGTTGCTGATGCCGACGTAGAGGGCTTTTCCGGCGCGGACGACGGCGTCGAGGGCCGCCATGGTCTCCTCGAGCGGGGTGTCGGGGTCGGGGCGGTGGTGGTAGAAGATGTCGACGTAGTCGAGGCCGAGGCGCTTGAGCGACTGGTCGAGCGACGAGACGAGGTACTTGCGCGAGCCCCAGTCGCCGTAAGGGCCGTCCCACATGGCGTAGCCGGCCTTGGTGGAGATGATGATCTCGTCCCGGTGGGCGGCGAGGTCGGTGTGCAGGATGCGGCCGAAGTTGGTCTCGGCGCTGCCGGGCGGGGGCCCGTAGTTGTTGGCCAGGTCGAAGTGGGTGACGCCGAGGTCGAAGGCGCGGCGGATGATCGCCTGCTGCCGCTCGAGGGGGCGGGCGTCGCCGAAGTTGTGCCAGAGGCCGAGGCTGAGCGCGGGCAGCTGGAGGCCGCTGCGCCCGGCGCGGCGGTAGGTCATGGTGGCGTAGCGGTCGTCCGCGGGGGAGTAGGTCACACGCCACAGCCTAGGGACACGTGATCGACATCGGTGCGCTGGTAGGTTGAAGGGGCCGTACCACTCTCGCGGGAGAGACCGCCGGTCCGCCGGTGGCGCCGAAGGGGCAAATCCTCCCCGGAACCTCTCAGGCAAAAGGACCGCGAGGGCAGGCGACTCTGGAGTGCGCTCGTGGGTATGACAGAGGGGGAGGTTGCCCGTCGACCTCCGCAGCCCCCTGGAGCCGCCATGACGTTCGCTCATCGCCACATCGGTCCCGATCCGGACGCGCAGACCCAGATGCTCAAGGCCATCGGGTACGCGTCGCTGGAGGCGCTGATGGATGCCGCGATCCCGGAGGTGATCCGCTGGCACGGCACGCTGGAGCTGCCGACCGCGGCCTCCGAGGAGGAGACGATCGCCGAGCTGCGGGAGATCGCCGGGCGTAACACGGTGACCACCTCGATGATCGGGCTGGGCTACTACGGCACCTTCACGCCGGCGGTGATCCGGCGCAACGTGCTGGAGAACCCGGCGTGGTACACGGCGTACACGCCGTACCAGCCGGAGATCAGTCAGGGCCGGCTGGAGGCGCTTCTGAACTTCCAGACGATGGTGACAGACCTGACGGGGCTGGCGACGGCGAACGCGTCGATGCTCGACGAGGCGACGGCGGTCGCGGAGGCGATGACGCTGGCGCGGCGGTCGTCGAAGAGCAAGAGCAACGTGTACGCGGTGGACGCGGACACGCTGCCGCAGACCCTGGCGGTGCTGCGGACCCGGGCGGAGCCGCTGGGCATCGAGGTGCGGCTGGTGAACCTGGACGCCGACGCGGCGCTGCCGGACGAGTTCTTCGGCCTGCACCTGCAGTATCCGGGAGCGTCCGGGGCGGTCCGGGACCACGCGGCGCTGGTGGAAGCGGCGCACGGGGTGGGTGCCCTGGTGACGGTCGCGGCGGATCTGCTCGCGTTGACGGTGCTGCGGGCGCCGGGGGAGATCGGTGCGGACATCGCGGCGGGCACGACGCAGCGTTTCGGCGTACCCCTGGGGTTCGGGGGTCCGCACGCGGGCTACCTGGCGGTGCGGTCCGGGCTGGAGCGGTCGCTGCCCGGGCGGCTGGTCGGGGTGTCGCGGGACGCGGACGGGGCGCCGGCCTACCGGCTGGCGTTGCAGACGCGGGAGCAGCACATCCGCCGGGAGCGGGCGACGAGCAACATCTGCACCGCGCAGGTGCTGCTGGCGGTCATGGCGAGCATGTACGCGGTGTATCACGGCCCGCAGGGTCTGCGGGCGATCGCGCAGCGGGTTCACGACCGGGCGCTGGCGCTGGCCGGAGGCTTGACCGCGGCGGGGGTCGAGCTGGCGCACGCGCGGTTCTTCGACACGGTGACGGCGGTGGTGCCGGGCCGGGCCGCGGCGGTCGTCGAGGCGGCGGCCGTGTCCGGAATTGATCTGCGCCTGGTGGACGCCGACCGGGTGTCGGTGGCGTGCGACGAGACGACCACGGCCGAGCAGGTGTCGGCGGTGCTGGCGGCGTTCGGCGCCGAGCCGGCCGAGCCCGCCGCGGGGGGCTTCGGGGAGCTGGCGCGCACGTCGGAGTTCCTGACGCATCCGGTGTTCCGGACGCATCACTCGGAGACGGCGATGCTGCGGTATCTGCGCCGGTTGTCGGACCGTGACTACGCGCTGGACCGGGGCATGATCCCGCTGGGGTCGTGCACGATGAAGCTGAACGCGACCACGGAGATGGAGCCGGTCACCTGGCCGGAGTTCGCGAACATCCATCCGTACGCGCCGGCGTCGCGGACCGCGGGCTACGAGGCGCTGGTGGCGCAGCTGGAGGGGTGGCTGGCGGAGCTCACCGGGTACGACGCGGTGAGCGTGCAGCCGAACGCGGGTTCGCAGGGTGAGCTGGCCGGCCTGCTGGCGATCCGGGGCTACCACCGCTCGCGGGGCGAGGCGCACCGGGACGTGTGCCTGATCCCGTCGAGTGCGCACGGCACGAACGCGGCCAGCGCGGTGATGGCGGGCATGCGGGTGGTCGTGGTGGCCTGCGACGACGACGGCAACGTGGACCTGGCCGACCTGGACGCCAAGATCGAGAAGCATCGGGACGCGCTGGCGGCGATCATGGTGACGTACCCGTCGACCCACGGCGTGTACGAGCGCGGCATCGCGGAGCTGTGCGGCAAGGTCCACGATGCCGGCGGGCAGGTGTACGTCGACGGCGCGAACCTGAACGCGCTGGTCGGTTTCGCCCGGCCGGGCCGGTTCGGCGCGGACGTGTCGCACCTGAACCTGCACAAGACGTTCTGCATCCCGCACGGCGGCGGTGGCCCGGGCGTCGGCCCGGTCGCGGTGCGCGCGCACCTGGCCGAGTTCCTGCCCGGCGACCCGCTCGAGCCCGGTGACCACCACGCGGTGTCGGCGGCGGCGCACGGCTCGGCGGGGATCCTGCCGATCTCGTGGGCGTACCTGCGGATGATGGGCCCGGACGGCCTGGCGCAGGCGACGGCGGTGGCGGTGCTGGCGGCGAACTATGTCGCAGCGCGGCTGCGGGACCACTACCCGGTGCTGTACGCGGGCAACGAGGGCCTGGTCGCCCACGAGTGCATCCTGGACCTGCGGCCGATCACCAAGGCGACGGGTGTGTCGGTGGACGACGTGGCGAAGCGGTTGATCGACTACGGCTTCCACGCGCCGACGATGTCGTTCCCGGTGGCCGGCACGCTGATGGTCGAGCCGACGGAGAGCGAGGACCTGGCGGAGCTGGACAGGTTCTGCGACGCGATGATCGCGATCAAGGCTGAGATCGACCGGGTGGCGGCGGGTGAGTGGCCACGCGACGACAATCCGCTGCACCATGCCCCGCACACGGCGGCGGCGGTGTCGGCGGACGAGTGGCAGCATGCGTACCCGCGGTCGCTGGCCGGTTTCCCGGAGGGTGTGGACCGCACGGCGAAGTATTGGCCCCCGGTGCGGCGGATCGACGGCGCGTACGGGGATCGGAACCTGGTGTGTTCGTGTCCAGCGCCGGAGGCGTTCGAGGACTGAGGGCGCCGGCCGCGGCCTGGTGGCGCCGGGCGGGTCGGCCGGTGGTGTCGTCGGTCGGCCCGCGGGCGCTGGTGGCGGGTCCTCGCCGTGGTGCCGCCCGATCGAGGGCGGTGTCTCGCCGTCGCGTCGCGGGTGCGGCGTCGGCGGTGGGCGCGGTGGCGTTTCTGGTCGGTGCGAGCGGGGCTCGGCGGCGCTGCGGGCGCCGTGGGGGGTGCAGGCCGGTATGCGGTCGCGGCCTCGTCGCCGTTACTCTTCCGGCGGTCGTGCTCGGGCTCCGCGCCGCGGGCGGCGTATGCGGGCCGTCGGGTCGACGGCCTGAGCCGCCCGGTGGTGCGGTGCGGGGCCGTCAGGCCGCGAGGGCGTGCCGGGCGGGGCCGCGGTGCGGTTCGATCTTGCTGCCGTCGGGCAGCAGTTCGCCCGTGTCCTCGAAGAGGATGACGCCGTTGCAGAGCAGGCTCCAGCCCTGCTCGGGGAAGGTCGCCACGATGCGGGCCGCCTCGCGGTCCACGGCCTCAGCGGAAGGACAGGTGGTTTGGTGCTGGCACATCGGAGGTCTCCGGTCGGGGGGTTGTGTTGTGTTGAGGTTCACATCAACGGTGGCGAACACTACTCCCATCCGAACGAGTCCGGGTGGAGCGAGTGACGGCGCCCCATTGAGCGAGCCCACTGTTGAGATGGTCCACGCGGGGCGTGGATACGACCACTGTGCGACAGTCGCGCCAGCCGTTCCACCGTGTTCTCCGGCCTCCTGCCAGCGCCGTCACCGTCCGTCATCGGTGTTCGAGTGGTACCTCGGCGACGGTGGTGACCCCGCAGAGCTTGTTACAGCGTGGCTCGCGGACAACGGACTGCCGGTGCGAAACCTCATCCGAACGGCTAGTTCATTCCACCCGAATGGCGTCGGCACGGTCTGCGGAAGTTCACTGTACGTATCTGCGGCGGCCGGATCGGTGATGGCCGGCGGGGCCGTCGGCAAACCGACACCGGTCCCCGGAATCCCCGACGTGGCAGCGGTTCTCTACCGCCACAGCGATCCCGTGGAACCGGCGGAGCGTGGTCTCTTCCCGTTCGCGACCCGTGACGGTGAGTCAACACCCGGCGCGTGGTCGCTGGGCGCCTGGCAGGACAGCTGGACCCGGCACGAGCATGCCGAAGCGGTCGACGCGGTCCGGGCCGCCATCGCCCGAGGGGACGTCTACCAGGTCAATGTCGTAGGCCACGCCAGCGCCCCGTACACGGGAGATCCCGGCCCGCCCCTACAGCGGGTGACGAAACTGGCCGGCGCGCGGTATGGCGGCATCCTGGCGGGCCGGGACTGGGCGATCGCCACGGCGTCGCCGGAGACCCTCGTCGAGGTCCGCGCCGGGCGGGTCTTCACCCGGCCGATCAAGGGCACCCGCCCGGCGACCGCGGCGGGGCGCCGGGAGCTGCTGGGCTCCACCAAGGAACGCGCCGAGCACATCATGATCGTCGACCTGGAACGCAACGACCTGGCCCGCCTGAGCGGCGTCGGCCCGGTACGCGTGGACGAGCTGTTCGCCGTACGCCGCTGGTCCGGTCTGTGGCAGGCCGAGTCGCAGGTCTCCGCCCCGATCCAGGGCGACCTGGGTCTGGCGGAGCTGCTGCGCGCGGTCTGCCCGGGCGGCTCGGTCACCGGCGCACCGAAGCTGGCGGCGCTGGACCTCATCGCCGCCGTCGAGCCCGTCGGGCGCGGCGTCGCGATGGGCGCCCTCGGCTGGGTGGGCACCGACCACCTCGACCTCGGCCTGACCATCCGCACGGCCGCGGTCAGCGAGGGCCGCGTCCATCTGTGGGCGGGCGGCGGCATCACCTGGGACAGCGACCCGGTCGCCGAGGTGGACGAGGCCGCGGCGAAGGCGGGCCCCCTGCGGGCCGCGCTGGCCGGCGAAGGCTGAGAAGCTGCGCGGACTGCTGGTCGCCGACCAGCTCGCCCTCTTCGGGTAACGGGTGCCGGGGCTGCCGGGCCGTACACCGGCTCGGTAGGTTGGACGCCATGACTGTGCGTCCCATACGGCTGTTCGGCGACCCCGTCCTGCGCACCCCGGCCGAGCCGGTGACCGATTTTGACGACGCCCTGCGCGACCTCGTCCAGGACCTGGAGGACACCGTCCGCGAACCCGGCCGCGCCGGCGTCGCGGCGCCGCAGATCGGCGTCAGCCTGCGGGTGTTCTCCTACAACGTCGCCGGCCGGGTCGGTCACCTCGTCAACCCGGTGCTGTCCGACCTCGACGGCACCCAGGACGACGAGGAAGCCTGCCTGTCACTGCCGGGGATGGGCTTCGCGACGCCCCGGGCCTGGTCGGTGACCGCCACCGGCTTCGACGCGTACGGGAGGCCGCTGACGATCGCGGGCACCGGATTCCTGGCCCGGGCGCTGCAGCACGAGACGGACCACCTCGACGGGCGGCTGTACATCGACACGCTGACCGGCGACACCCGCCGCCGGGCGCTGCGCGAGCTGCGCCGCACCCGCCCGATGCCGGCATGACGACCGGCCAGGACCCGTCGTCCGCAGCGGCCGGTGACCGCGAGCAGGTGCCGGTGCCGTCCGCGCTTGCCGACGAACGGGACGTCGCAGACGAGGCGGCGGCCCAGGGCGGTGAGCAGGTCCCGGTGGCGGCGGCCGAGGGTGGTGGGCGGGTGCCGGACACGACGCGGCTGGCGGCGGCGTCACTGGCTGCCGGGGATCCGACCGGCTGGTTCGAGCGGCTCTACGCCGAGGCCGGTGCCGGCACCGCCGAGGTGCCGTGGGACGTGCCGGAGCCGAGCCGCTACCTCGCCGCCTGGGCCCGCCGCGGAGGGCTCACCGGCGAAGGCCGCCGCGCCCTGGTGGTGGGGTGCGGTCTCGGCCGCGACGCTGAGTTCCTCGCCGGCCTCGGCTTCGCCGTGATCGCTTTCGACATCTCCGCCACCGCGGTGCGGACGGCCCGCGTGCGGCACCCGTCCTCGCCCGTCGACTACGTCGTCGCGGACCTGCTCGACCCGCCCCCGAGCTGGCGGGGCGGCTTCGACCTCGTGGTCGAGAGCAACAACGTGCAGGCCCTCCCGGCGCCGGAACGCGCCCGGGCGATCGCCAACGTCGGCCCGATGGTCGCCCCCAGCGGGACCCTGCTCGTCATCGCGGTCGCGGAGCAGGGTGAGCGCGAGGGGCCGCCGTGGCCGCTGACCCGCGCGGAGATCGACGCCTTCGCCGGGCCGGTGGCCGCGTTGACGCCGGTGTCGGTGGAGCACCTGCGGGACCCGGACGACCCGCTGGTCGCCCGGTGGCGAGCGGAGTTCCGAGCCGCCGGGTGACCCCGCCGGGGGCCGTTCATCGGTCTTCCGTTTTCGACACCGACGGCGCGGGCCGGACGGTGATCAGGTCGCTGGGTTGGCAGTCGAGCGCGTCGCAGAGCGCGGTCAGGGTGCTGAACCGGAGGGCGCGGGCGCGTCCGTTCTTGAGGATGGACAGGTTGGCCAGGGTGAGGCCGACCTGCCCGGCGAGCTCGGTGAGGGTCATGCCGCGGGCGGCCAGCAGCCGGTCGATGTGGATGTCGACGCGGTGCTGCTCCTCGGGAGGCATCAGATGACCTCGTCGAGCTCGGCGCGGAGGGTGCAGCCGTGCCGTACCACGGCGGCGAACGCCAGCACGGCGAGACCCAGCGGCAGCCACCAGAGGCTGAGGTGGTCGGCGCCGGCGCCCGTATAGGAAGCGGACGGGAACACGGTGCGGTACAGCGCGTACTCCGCCGCCGCGCCGATGATCTCCGCGAGGCCGCCGGCGGCGAGGATGACGATGCCCAGCCGGCGGATCTGGCCGGCCGTGTCGACGGTGAACGGATCGGTGTGCAGGGCCGAGGTGACGATCCGGCGGGCCAGGACGGCTATCACCAGCCAGGCGACCGCGCCGACCATGCCCCCGGCGAGGATCTCCAGCATCGTCTGCGCGGGGGTGGGGTCGGCGATTGTGACCAGCACTCCGAGATCGTCGACCTTCGCCGTGAAGGCCGGCCGCAGGGTGTCGGGCAGAGGGTCTTTCAGCGCGTCGAGCGGTGCCAGGAACTCTGCCGGGACCCGCTCACTGGTCCAGGCCAGGAAGGGCTCGATGAGCAGGAACGGGATGTTGATGACGATGGTGAAGGTCAACAGGGCCCGCAGCGGGCGCAGGGCGCCGGAGCGACGAGGGGATGGCGCCACGAGAAACTCCTTATCGAAGATCGATGTATCGAGTATCGATAAGAGATCATCTCCTGTCAACACGGGTGGCGCTCAGAGCCGGGCGATGATCTGCGGGAGGTCGGGTGGGTCGAGGCCCGGCAGGCCGGCGAGGTCGGCGATGGCCACCCAGGCGTGCCCGGCCAGCTCCTGCTGCTCGTCGGCCAGCAGCCCGTCGCGGGCCAGCGCCGGGCGGGCATCGGGGAAGCGGGCCAGGAAGAACCGCTCCGGTCCGGCGAAGTGGCGGCCCTTCCAGACGAAGTCGCGCTCCACCTCGACGGAATGGTCGAGCACCGCCGCCGGGTCGAGGCCGGTCTCCTCGGCGAGCTCGCGGCGGGCGGCCTGCAGGTGGTTCTCGCCCGGGTCCAGGCCGCCGCCGGGTGGTTCCCACACGTCGTGGCCGTCATGCGGGTCGCGCCAGTGCAGGAGCAGGACCCGGCCGTCGGCGTCGAGGCAGACGATGCGGGCGGCGGGGCGATGCGTGGGGGGCTCCATCAGAGGATGATGAACGACGGCGGCGGGTGGCGCAGGAAGTCGTGGTGCGAGATGTCCCACGCGTACGCGCCGGTGCGGCCGAAGACCAGCACGTCGCCGATGCGCAGCCGGGCAACGTGCCGGTCGCGGGCGAGGACGTCGCGGGGTGTGCACAGTTCGCCGACCACGTCCACGGTGGTGTCGCGGACCTCGGGGCGCGGCCAGTCGTAGGGCCAGTGGTCGCGGGGGAGCACGGTGAACGGGTGGCTGTAGCCCCAGGCGGCGGGGAGCCGGAAGTGGTGGGTGCCGCCGCGCAGCACGGCGAACCACCGGCCGTGGGTGCGTTTGAGGTCCAGCACCTCGGCCGCGTACCAGCCGGCATCGGCGGCGAGGAGCCGGCCGGGTTCGACGATCAGCTCCACGCCGGGCGGGACGTCGAGCGCGGCGCCGACCGCGGCCAGGTCCACGGTCGCGTCGCTGAGGTAGTCGACGCCGAGGCCGCCGCCGGCGTTGACGATGCGCAGGTGAATGCGGTGCCGGCGGGCGGCCGCCCGGGACCAGCTCAGCGCGTCGGCGAGGAACCGCGCGTGGGCCGCGCCGTCGAGGTTGTTGGAGACCGCGTGCAGGTGGAAGCCGAGCACCGCGACGTGGTCGTGCGGCTGGGCCAGGACGTCGCCCAGCTGCGACTCGTCGACGCCGAACGGGGTGGGCGTACCGGTCATGGCGTGGCTTCCGGGCAGGGCGGCGCCGGCGCGGTTCACCCGTACGCAGGCCGGGACGACGACGCCCGCGGCCCGGGCCAGGCGATCCAGCCGGAGCAGCTCCTGGCCGCTCTCGACGTTGATCTGCGCGCCCGCGGCGATCGCCGCGGTCAGCTCGGCGTCGGTCTTGCCGGGGCCGCCGAACACGATGCGCCGGGCACCGGCCGCCACGGCCAGCTGCAGCTCACCGCCGGAGGCGACCTCCAGGCCGTCGCAGGACTGCGCGAGGGTACGCACCACCTCCGGGTGCCCGTTGGCCTTCACCGCGTACAGCAGCGTGGCCGCCGGCAGCGCCGCCCGCACGGCCGCGACCCGGTCGCGCAGCGCCTGCCGCTGGTAGACGTACGCGCAGACCGGTGAAGGCAGACCCGCCAGCGTGGCCGTCACCGGCTCAGGCGGGCGCATGCAGCGGGTTCCCCACGGGCAGGTACTGGTCACCGGCGCCGGCCAGCCGCATCCGCACCAGAGCCTTGTGCGGCACGAGCGGGGCGGTGAACGCCGCGTGGTCGGCGCGGCCGGCGTCGCCCAGTGCGTCGTACGTCTCGTCCACGATCGACCGTACGATCCGCCACGCCGCGTCCTCGGTGAGGCCGTGCGAGTCGCCGAGGCGCAGGATCAGCTCGCCGAGGTGGGCCTGGAACGCGGTGTAGCCGATCTTGGCGCGCAGTACCGATTCGTCGCCGGTGCCGACCACCGACCCGGGCCACAGCGCCACGTCGTGCCCGGCCGCGGCGAGCCTTGCGGGGTGCAGGCGCAGCCCGGCGAAGTCGCGGACGGCCAGGCGGTGCGGCACGCCGTCCACGAACGTCGGCAGGCAGTTCTGCAGGTGCGCCTCCAGGGCCACCCCGCGCAGGGTCAGTCTCAGCAGCGGCGGCACCAGCAGCCGGGCGTACGCGTCCAGGAACGCGGCTGCCGCTGTGGCGTCGTCGCGGCGCCCGGTGCTGCTCGCGTACGCCGTCACCAGGCCCGCGGCGAGGAACGGCAGCGCGCCGCCGGCGACGGCCCGTTCACCAGGGGCGAGCCGGCCGGTGAGCCCGTCGCGCAGGATCGCCGACATGTCGCGGCCGGAGCCGACGGGGACTGCGGCACCGCCGGTCTCGGCCATCAGCAGCAGCCGCCCGGCGTCGGGGTCCTCGGCGAGGAGGCGGTGCAGCAGGGCGGACACGGGCGGGCCGTTGCGGGTGCTCGCCACCGAGATCCCGCGCCGGGTCGAGGTCACCTGGATGTCGAGGGAAAGCTTGAGGTAACGGCGGCTGCCGTCGGCGGCGGCCGGCAGCAGCAGGGTGCGCAGCGCGGCGGTCGGGACCGCGTCGAGCTCGTCGTCGAGGATCCGCACGATGCCGTCGGCGACGAGCTCGCGGTGGCGCAGCGCCACGACGGCGTCGCGCTGCCAGGCGTGCACGGGCTGCAGCCGGAAGCCGGGCGGTGCCGCGGGCAGCTGCGGGTACGCCTCCCGCAGGGCGGCACCCAGGTCGTCGCCGAGGTGCAGGTCGTCGCGGACGGCGAGGAGGCCGACCCGGGTGTGCCCGGCCTCCAGGTCGTGGGCGAGCACGTCGACGGTGTCCCAGCCGAGCCGCGTACGCCCGCACGGGTGCAGGTTGTGCCCGGCCACCGCGAGCCGCTCCCCGCTCACCGCGCCGGCGTCGGGGTCCCCGCCGGTACCGGGAGTGTCGTCCTGGCGGGCCATGGCGATGGCGAGGTTGACCACGGCGTTGCGCAGCTCCGCGGCGAACCCGGCGGTGTTGCCGGGCAGCCCGGGCGGCAGCAGGTCGGCCGGGTCGTCGGCGCCGGCGTGGGCGTACTCGACGCGGTGGAACGCGTGCACGCGGTCGCCCGGCGCCGGTGCGGTCAGCCCCTCGCGGACCAGCGCTCCCCGCAGCCGGCGCCCGACGACGTCGGCGGCGACGGGCAGCGCCGCCGTGAAGGGGTCCAGCAGGTGCGGGGCGTGCACCGCCAGCGACGCCCCCGAGTCGGCGGCGGTCACGGCGAGCCGTCGTGCGGCCAGGCCGGGTGTCATGGGTGCCCCATCGGGTTGTCGAGGTGGGTCCAGACGTCGTCGAGCGGGTCGGCGGCCAGCCGCATGGCCGTGGTGGCCTTGACCGGCAGCGGCTCGCGGAGCAGCGCGGCCGCGTCCTTCGTCCCGGCCGAGGCGACCGCCGCGGCTGCCGTCGCCCACAGCTTGGCGGGGTCGGCGCCGCCGCCCTCGAGCACGGCCACGAGCTGCATGGTCACGGTCGCCAGGGCCGCGGCCAGCTTGGTGCGCAGCGCGTACGGGTCGTCGGTGGGCAGGTCACCGATCAGCGGCGGCGGGTCGACACCGGCGGCGCGCAGCCGGGCCGGGCTGACCCGGACCCCCCCGAGGTCGCGGTAGACGATCCGCACGGGCCGGCCGCCGTCGAGGACGACCAGGGTGTTCTGGCCGTGCGCCTCCAGCGCGACCCCGCGGTCGAGGACCGCCAGCAGCGGCGGGAACAGCAGGTGGGTCAGGTCGTGCCACCAGGCGTACGGGTCGGTCGCGGCGTGCAGCAGCAGGGGGCGCCCGTCGTACGGGTCGGCGGCGGCGAGCGCGGCCAGCGGCACGACGGTCTCGCCGGGGCGTACCGCGGGGGCCTGCCGGTGCAGGTGGGCGAGGTGGCGGTCGGGGTGGCCGTCGATCAGGACCGCGCCGGCCGCGTACTCCGCGGGGACCGAGAGGGGCGACCCGGCGGTGAGGTCTCGCAACAGGGCGGACAGTCGCGGTCCGTTGTGGACCGCCGCGGGTGACACGGTACGGACGGCGGAGGTCATCTGCACGTCGACGGCGGTCTTGATGTGCACGCCGGTGCCGGTGTCCACGGTGCGCAGCGACATCAAGGGGCGTACCGGGCCGGTCTCGCCGTCCGGGGTCAGCCACGGGTGCCGCTCCCGCAGGCGGGGGGCCTGCCAGGGGTGGGCGAGCAGGACGGGGGGTCCTTCGCCGTACCAGCGGTCCGCGGGCACCCGCAACCGGTGCAGGCGCAGGGTGGGCCGGTGCTCGGGGGCGTAGGCCAGGACGTCGGCGACGGTCATGCCTGCGCGGGTGCGGCAGCAGGGGTGCAGCGGGTGCCCGTCGAGCACGAGCTGTTCGAGGGTCGCCAGGTCGGCGCCGGTGTCCAGGAGAGGGCGGGGGGCCGGCGGGGGCGGGTCCGCGTACGCCAGGGCCAGGTTGGCGACGCTGTTGGCGATCTCGGCGCGGAACGTCTCGGGCCAGCCCAGGCGGCGTACCAGAAGGACCGGATCGGTGATCCCGTCGGCGAGGGTGCCGCGGGCGGCGATGCCGGGCAGCGGCTCGCGGGCCAGGGCGCCCCGCAGCCGCGCGAGGATCTCCGCTTCGGCCCGGGGCAGGGCCCGGTCGTAGGGGCCGACCAGTTCCGGCCGCAGGGTCGCCAGCTCGGCTCGGGTGCGGACGGCGTCGGCGGTGGGCACGGCGCCCATTGTCCGGCACCGTACCGGAGCCGCCGCAACGCCCCTCCACCAACATCCTAGGACGATCTACAGGGTGTGCGCCCCGGCACAGGCCGCACACAAAGATCAACCCCAAAAACGAATTTCATCGACCCCCTAAGACAGGAGCAGGGCTTCCTTGGCCGGCTCCAGGCCGACGGGCTGCCGGTCGGCACGCTGGGGAGCGGTGCCGCCGATAGCCTGCAGCCAGGCCCACGTGTCGGCGACGGTCTCGCGCATCGGCCGGGCTCGCAGGCCCGCCGCGATCGCTTTGCTCACGTCTCCGCAGTGCATGAAGGAGTGGTCGGGTCCCGGCGTCAGCCAGATCGGCAGCTCGATCCACGGCGTGATCCCGGCGGCGAGGATCGCCTCCGGCTCGGCCCACCGCAGCTCGGCGCGCCCGCCGGTGATCTCGTTCGCGGTGTCGAGCAGCTCGCCCATGGTGGTGTGGCCGGACACGCTCACGATGTTGTAGGCGCCGGTGCGCCCGGCGGCGGCCGCGTCGAGGAGGAAGATCGCCAGGTCGCGGGCGTCGATGTACTGCAGGGGCAGGTCGTGCGGGCCGGGGGCGAGGGTGGGGCCGCCCTTCGCCAGGCGGTTCAGCCACCAGGGGAGGCGGCCGATGTCCTCGTGCGGGCCGAGGATGAGCCCGGCGCGGGCGAGCAGGACGGGGCCGTCGAAGGACTGCTGGGCGGCGAGCTCGCCGCCGCGTTTGGCGGCCGCGTAGTCGACGTCGTCGCCGGCGTCGGGGGAGGCGTCGACGACGGGGGCCTGCTCGGTCAGGGGTTGCGGGCCGTCGCCGGTGTAGAGGCTGCGGCTGGAGATGTACGTGTAGTGGCCGGCCCGGCCGGTGAGGGCTGTGGCTGCGTCGCGGACGGCGTACGGGGCGGCAGACCAGGTGTCGACGACGGCGTCCCAGGTGCCGTGGGCGAGGGCGGCGAGGCCGTCGGGGGCGCGGCGGTCGCCGACGAGGGCGGTGACTCCGGGGGGTGGCGGGTGGTGGCCGCGGTTGAGGACGGTGATCCGGTGGCCGCGAGCTAGGGCTTCGTGGACGACAGTGCGGCCGACGAATCCGGTTCCTCCGAGGACGAGCAGGTTCATGCGGCGACGATGCCTGGTGTCGTACGCGGGGTGGAAGGGGCTATCGCTGTCGGCGGAAACTGCGGGCGCGTGCCTGTGCGACCAGGCGGGTCACCTCGTCGGCGGTGGCGGGGCCGGGGTTGACGACGCTTGCCCAGCCCTGGACGGCGTAGGCGGGGTGGGGGATGAGCCGGTCGGTCTGGGTGAAGTCGATGGTGTCGCTGTGGGTGGCGAACTCTTCGGGGCCGTAGCCGAAGAGGTTGCGGAACTCGGCGCGGCCGACCTCGATGTTGAGCCGGTAGCGTCCGGGCTGCGACAGGTGGGACCGTTCGTCGAAGCCGGGGATGTCGTGCAGGACGATCGTGGCGAACGGCCGCATCCGGTCGTCGGTGGCGAAGAAGAACCGGTCGCCCCAGGTGTAGGGCGGCATGTCGGAGCCGGGTTCGATCCGGGTCTCGGTCACGCCGGGGAGGCCGGCGATGCGGGCGGCGTCGGCCGCGCCGGGCTCGGAGCCGATGTGCAGGATCGCGTCGCAGGTCTCGATCGTGGCGGTGTCCAGGGGGAAGTGGCCGAGCAGGTCGGTGGCGCGTTCGCGCAGGCCGCTGCCGGTCGGGGGCGGGTAGATGCCGGTGTGGGGGCCGAGGCGGTCCTCGTAGGTGCCGGGTTCTGGTGGGCCGAGGCCGGCGGTGTTGCTGGCGCCGAGACTGCCGGCGATGTACACGTACCGGTCTGCGAGCAGGGGCGACAGGATCGAGCCGGCGCCGTTCCATTGCGCTGCGAGGTCCTGGCCGTCCCAGTGGCTGGCCCATCGGCTGGGGTGGCGTTGCAGGTGGGTGTTGTGGGAGGAGACCAGGACCGGTCCGCGGTCGCGTTCGAGGGCGAGGATGTCGAGCAGGTTCTGTGCCATCAGGGCGTCGCGGACGGCGAGCAGGCGGCCGATGCGCTGGGACTGGGTGCCGGGTTCGGCCATCGCGGCGTGGTAGGCGAGCAGGCCGATGGCGGTGGTGGCGAGGATGCGGGCTTGGTGCCAGGACTGCGGTGAGGTGTCTTGGATGAGGCGGGGCGCGTCGGCGTACAGCTGGGTTCGGAGGTCTTCGGCGAGGGCGCGCAGGGTGGCGGCTTCGGGTGACCGGCCGGGGGATCGGGTGGCGTCGGTCATGATTTCGGGGTTCGTCCAGCGGTCTTCGTCGCCGACGAGGCGGTCCAGCTGGGGTGCGGGGGCGCCGAGGTATTCGGTGAGCCGGCGCAGGAGGGGGCCGGGGCTGGGGGCGCCGGTGATCTCGGTGGGGGCGTCGAAGCCGTGGAAGGTGAGGCGTTCGTCGGCCGGCCGGTTCTGGTTGTGGGCGCGGAGCCATTCGACGAGGTCGCGGTTGGCGGGGTGGGTGCCCCAGCCGTGGCTGATGGCGGTGGTGAGGTCGATGTCGTCGCGCCGGCCTTGGACGTAGTCGTCGACGGCGAGGGCGGCGGCCCGGTCGGATTCGATGGCGATGGACCGGAAGCCGTGTCCGGTGAGGGTTTCGAGGATGCGGTTGCGCAGGCGGGGGAACGCCGGTTCGCCGTGGAAGGGTTCGCCGAGGGCGAGCAGGTGCGGCCGGTGCGCGGTGATGAGGGACTGCAGGGCGCTGTCGAAAGCCATGGCCTCAACCGTATCGTTGAACCGCCCGTTGAAAGTTGTGCACGATGTCGCGGAGGCTGGGTGCGGTGAAGCCTCAAACCGGGGTGTATCGGCCGGTGGATCTGGCGCGGCGTCATGGGTTGTCCGCGCAGGCGGTTCGGAACTACGAGGACGCCGGGGTGATCCCGCCGGCCGCGCGGACGGCGGCCGGTTACCGGGTTTACACGGACGACCATGCGGGGGCGTTGGACGCCTATGTCGCGCTGGTGGCGGGGTTCGGTTATGGCGCGGCCGGGGAGGTCATGCAGTCGGTGCTGCGCGGCGACCTGCCGTCGGCGTTGGCTGTGCTGAGCTCCGCTCATGTGCGGCTTCAGCGCGACCGGGAGACCGTGGAGCGGGTCGCGTCGGCGGCTGTCGTGCTTGCCTCTTCCGCGCCTGCCGCGCCGGGCCGGGAGGGGCTTGTGTCGATCGGTGTGCTCGCGCACCGGCTCGGTGTCACTCCGGCCACGCTGCGCAAGTGGGAGCGGGCTGGTGTTCTGGCTCCGGCGCGGTCTCGCAGGGCGCGCGTGTACTCGCCGGATGATGTGCGCGACGCCGAGCTCGCTCATCTGTTGCGTCGTGGTGGTTACCTGCTGGATCGCATCGCGGCGGTGATCGGGCAGGTGCGCGCGGCGGGTGGGCCCGGTCCGCTGGCGGCCTCGATCGACCAGTGGCGGGAGCGGATCACGGCGCGCGGCCTGGCGATGCTGACGGGGTCCGCCCGCCTCGCGGACTACCTGGCTTTTCTGGGGCTGGGCCGGCCCGGTGCGGCCGTCCCGGTCGGTGCGGCTGCGAGAGCCGTACCGGACCGCACCGGGTCGTCGTAGCGTCCCCCGTCGCGGCCTGTTGCGGAAGTGGGTGGCGGTCGGTCGGTTGCGGAGCTAGGTGCCGGCTGGGAGGTGCCTGTGCGACTTTAGGCTTTTTTCGGGTGCAACCGACCGGCAACCCAGCGTGACCATTCCCTGCACCCTGCGCCACGAAAAGTTCCCCCTGTCAGCCGGTGAGCCGTCACCGGGCGACGGGATACGAGGGGGAACACACGATGTCCGCAGCGACCGCGCAGAAGACTGTCAGCCGTGAGCTGGAGAACCTGATTCGCGAGAACATGCCGCTGGTGGGTCACCTGGTCCGCGAGATGTTGTTCAAGGTCCCGGCGCACGTGCACCGCGACGACCTGGCGTCGGCCGGGTACGCGGCCCTGGTCACCGCCGCCAAGGCGTTCGACGTCTCCCGGGGTATCCCGTTCGGCCGGTTCGCCGCGGTGCGGGTGCGCGGCGCCCTGCTCGACGAGCTGCGCAGCATGGACTGGGCGAGCCGTTCGGTGCGGGCGCGGGCGCGGCGCGCCGATGTGGCGCGGCAGGAGCTGACGGCGCAGCTGGGCCGTACCCCGACCCCGACGGAGCTGGCCGAGCTGCTGGGTGTGGGCGTGTCGGAGCTGGCGACGGTCGACGACGACGTGCAGCGCGCCGCGGTGCTGTCGCTGCAGGGGTTCGCCGCCGGGACCGCCGAGGACCTGGTCACCGAGTCGTCGATGAACCCGGAGGAGCTGCTGCTGCACCGGGAGCGCATCGGTTACCTGCACGACGCGGTGGCGGTGCTGCCGGAGCGGCTGCGGTTCGTCGTGGAGGCGTCGTTCCTGCAGGAGCGGCCGCTGTCGGAGGTCGCCGCCGAGCTGGGTGTGACGGAGTCGCGGGTGTCGCAGCTGCGTACCGAGGCGCTGGCGCTGCTGCGCGACGGGCTGACCACGCACATGGAGCAGCAGGACAATGGTGCGGCGAAGGGTGACGGTTGCGTGGCGCGGCGCCGGGCGGCGTACGCGGCGCAGATCGCCGGCCGCAGCACCATGGCGTCGCGGCTGGCCGTGACCGACGTGCAGGGCGTGAACCGTTCGGCGGCGTACGCCGCCTGATCCGGCATCGACCGTTGAGGCCGCCATCCGCACGGGTGGCGGCCTTAATTCGGTTGCGGCCCGCAGCACCCGGGCAGCAGAGTGGTTTGCGGACGAGCCCCGAGGCCTTGAGGAGCGAGCACCTCCGTGTGATACCGACCCGACCCGTCACGCGCCGCCGTCAGTGAGCGGGCGCGCGGGTCGCCGTGTCGTATCCGGTATCCGCCTTCGGAGGACTCCTTGCTCAAGGCTGTTTCGCTCAGCGCCGCGCATGACGGCGACCTGCTTTTCACCGGCGTCGACCTGGTGCTCGGCGCCGGCGACCGGATCGGTGTCGTCGGCCCCAACGGTGCCGGCAAGACGACGCTGCTGCGCGTGCTCGCCGGCGAGCTGGCCCCGGCTTCGGGCACGGTCACGCGCGGTCCCGGCATCCGCGTCGGGTACGTGCCGCAGCAGATCCCCGGGGCGGACAGCACCGTCGGCGCGTTCCTGCACGCCGGGCTCGGGGAGCTGGCCGGGGTCACGGCGCGGCTGCACCGGCTGGAGCAGGAGCTGGCGGCGGGCGCCGACGTGCTGCAGGCGTACGGTGAGGTGCAGGAACGCTGGACCACCCTGCAGGGGTGGACGGCCGCGGCCCGGCTGGACCGTATCCGCCGGCGCCTGGACATCGCCCACCTCGACGACGGGCGGCCGCTGCGCGAGGTCAGCGGCGGTGAGCAGGCGCGGCTGCTGCTGGCGCGGGCCCTGCTCGACGCGCCGGACGTCCTGCTGCTCGACGAGCCGACCAACCATCTCGACGCCGAGGGCGCGGCCTGGCTCGGTGAGTGGCTCGCCGGCTATCCCGGCGGCGTGCTGACGGTCAGTCATGACCGGGCGTTCCTGGACACGGCGGTCGGCCGGATCATCGAGCTGGACGGCATCCACGACGTGCCGCAGGACTATCCCGGCGGCGGGTACCGGGCCTACCGGGCGGAGAAGACCCGCCGCTGGCAGAAGCTGCTGCTGGACTACGAGGCGCAGGAGAAGGACCGGCGGCGGTGGGAGGCCGACATCGACCGGACCAAGGCCCAGTCGTTGTTCGTCGAGACGACCGTGCGTTCCGGGGTGGAGGCGCCGCACCTGCGGCGTATCGCCCGCAAGGTGGCGAAGAAGGCCAAGGCGCGGGAGCGGCGGCTGCGGCGGCAGATGGATTCCGTACGGTGGATCGCCGAGCCGCGGACCCGCCCGCCGCTGACGCTGGCGTTCCCCGGCGACGACGCGGAGCCCGGTGAACCGCTCATCGAGGTGCGTGACCTGTCGGTGAAGCTGGGCGGGCGCACGGTGCTCGACGGTGTCGGCGTCACGGTGTGCCGCGGCGACCGGATCCTGATCACGGGCCGTAACGGCTCGGGCAAGACGACGTTGCTGCGGGCGTTGCAGGCCGAGGCGCGGGTGCCGGTGGCGGTGCTGCCGCAGACCGACGACGGCCTGCGCACCGGGGTCACGGTGGTGGACTTCTTCCGCTCGCAGGTTCCCGTGTACGCCGAGGACGCGGAACGGTTGCTGGCGGCGCATCAGTTCGGCGCCGACCAGTGGGGTGCGAGCCTGCGCAGCCTGTCGGCGGGGGAGCTGCGCCGGTTGTTGCTGGCGGTCATGGTGAACAGCCCGGCGCGGGTGCTGCTGCTCGACGAGCCGACGAACTTCCTCGACTTCGATGCGCTCGACGTGGTGGAGGAGGCGCTGCGCGCGTACCGGGGGACGCTGGTGACGGTCACCCACGACCGGTTTTTCGCGGATGCGGTCGGGCATGGCCGGTCCTGGCATGTCGCGGACGGCGGGGTGGTGGTGAGCTGAGATCATGGGGGTATGTCGCTGGTAGCGCGTCAGCACGCCGGGACGGTCGCGGCCGTCGGCGGCGCCGAGCAGGTCACCGAGGCGTGGCTGCAGAACCGGCGGTTGTCGGCGCACACCCGGGAGGCGTACAGGCGGGACGTGCGCGCATGGCTGGACTGGTGCGCGGGGCGTGACGTGGACCCTTTGCGGGCCTCGTTCCTGGACGTCAACGCGTACGCGCGGGGCCTGGAGGCGCAGGAGCTGGCGCCGGCCACCGTGGCACGCAAACTGTCGGGCTTGTCCAGCTGGTATGACTTCCTGGTCAAGCTGCGCGCGATCGACGCGAACCCGGTCGCCGGCGCGGACCGCCCGTACGTCTCGCGTGACCACTCGGCCACCGTGGGCCTGAGCCCTGAGGAGGTCGATGCGGTGCTGGCCGCCGCGGAGGCCGCCACGGGACCCGCCGCCGACCGGCACCGCGCGGTGATCGCCCTGCTCGCCGACCTGGGGTTGCGCGTCGGTGAGGTGGTCAGTCTCGACGTCGCCGACCTGGGCGTGGAACGCGGGCATCGCAGCGTGCGCTTCGTCGGCAAGGGTGGCCGGGCGCGCCGGCGGGCGCTGACGCCGTACGCGGAGCAGGCCGTGGACGCCTACCTGGCCGCGCGGGCCGCCGCCGAGGGCACCACCGCGGACCGGCTGGACGGGCCGCTGCTGACCACGGCCAGCGGTGCCCGCCTGGACCGGCACGCGGTGTTCCGGCTGGTGCGCCGCCTGGCCGCGGAGGCGGGGATCGCGGGGTGGGCGCGGCTGTCACCGCACTCGCTGCGGCACGCGTTCGCCACCACCGCCCGGGCCGAGGGTGTGCCGCTGGAGGACGTGCAGGACGCGATGGGTCACGCCGACCCGCGGACCACGCGGCGCTACGACCGGGACCGGCACAACCTCGACCGGGATCCCGCGTACACGCTCGCGGCGGCCCGGGCCAGGCGCAGCAGCGCCTGAGCGACCCCCTATCCTCGACCGCGGTCCGGTGAGTCGATCACGAGACGGGGTTGGGTTGAACATCTTCGAAGCGGTGCTGCTGGGCGCGGTGGAGGGTTTCACCGAGTTCCTGCCCATCTCCAGCACGGGCCACCTGACCATCATGGAGAAGCTGCTCGGCTACCAGATCGACGCCAAGGACATCACCGCCTTCACGGCGATCATCCAGTCCGGCGCGGTCATCGCGACGGTGATCTTCCTGCGCCACGACCTGGTCCGGATCATCACCGCCTGGTTCCGTGGCGTGTTCAGCCGTGAGCAGCGCGGCAACGCCGACTACCGGTTCGGCTGGGCGGTGATCCTGGGGTCCATCCCGATCGGCATCGTCGGCCTGCTGTTCCAGGACACCATCGAGACGACGCTGCGCAGCCTCTGGTTCGTCGCGGGCGCGCTGATCCTCTACAGCGGCGTGATGTGGTTCGCCGACCGCGCCGCCACCCAGGTCCGGCACGTCGAGCACGTCGGCTGGAAGGACACTCTGATCATCGGTACGGTGCAGTGCCTGGCCCTGATCCCCGGCGTGTCCCGCTCGGGCGCGACGATGACCGCGGGCCTGCTGCGCGACTTCGATCGGGTGACAGTGACGAAGTTGTCGTTCTTCCTGAGCATCCCGGCGCTGCTGGGCGCGACCGTGCTGCAGAGCGTCACCGAGTTCGACAACATCTCCGCCGACAACGGGGGCGTCGGCTGGCTGCCCACGATCGTCGCTACCGTGACGAGCTTCGTCGTCGGCTGGTTCGCCGTGTCGTGGCTGCTGAAGTTCATCGCCCGGCACTCGTACTCGATCTTCATCGGCTACCGGCTGGTGCTGGGCGCGCTGTTGATGGTGCTGCTCGCCACGAACGTCATCGACGCGAAGTGACCCCTGCGGCTCGGGCGCTGGCGCACGTACGCGCGCTGGGCGCTGCGGGTGAGCTGCCGGTGCCGGAGGCGCGCATCACCGTCAGCTTCCATCCGGACCGGCTGCTCGGCGACGGGCGTACGGTGGCCGAGCGCCTGGCCGCCGACGGGGTGTACCGCAGCCAGTTCGAGACGGGCATCTCCAACGGGGGGCTGACCGCGTATCCGGGCGGCGACCGGGACCGGTGGGAGCAGCGGATGTTCGCCGGGGCGTACCCGAGCAGCACCCGCGCCGGCCGGCCGCTCTACGGCGGCCTGAACCTCGCCGGGCATCCGGACGGGGCGTCGCCGCGCTTCGGCAGCTGCCATCTGCGGCTGCGCCCTTCGGTGCTGCGCCGGGCCACGTTCAGCCACGGCGACAGCTTCACCGAGCCCACGGTGGTCGGCACCGCGGACGCGTTCGGGACGATCCGGCAGGCGCTGCTCGAGCAGGTGGCGCGTACCGGGCAGGCCCTGGCCGTCGCCGCGAGCGGCCCGGCGCAGTGGGTGCAGGCGCTGACGGTGCCGCGCATCGCGGCCGGCCGGGCGATGGACGACTACGTCGAGGCGCAGATCCACGGCGGCATCGACCTGGCCGCCGACGTCGAGGCCGTCGTCTGCGACCCGGCCTTCTCCGGTACGCCGACCGCGGCGCACCTGGCCGCCGTCGCGCCGCTGGAATGGCACCCCGGCTTCGTGCTGGAGGCGGCGGCGTTCCCCGGCGACCTGCGCGGGCCCGACGCGGCGCGGCTCGCCCGCGTGCTGGACGCCGAGATCATCGACGCGGCGGTCATCGGCGTGGCCACCCACCGCACCGGCCACTTCTCCGCCTTCGGTACGAGCGCCGAGGTGCTGCAGCTGCTCAAGTACCTCTGGCACATCCTCGTGCTCCGCGGCCGCCCCCGACCGTAGCTTTCATCGACATTCGTTGTTCTTTGCCCCATGTGGCGATAACGTAGCGCTTGCGTACCAGTACGCCCTGCTACGTATGAGGAGCGCCGCTGTGGCCGACGTGCTGACCGACCGCCTTCCGCTGTTCCCGTTCCGCAGCCCCGACGACGACCCGTTCACCCCGGTGACCGCCGCCGACCGGCGCACCCTCGACGGGCCCGTCACCCGGGTACGGCTGCCCACCGGAGGCTGGACGTGGCTGGTGACGCGGCACGCCGACGTCAAGCAGATGCTGCGCTCCGACGCGTTCAGCGCCGACATGAGCCGGCCCGGGTTCCCGCTGCTGCGGCCCCTGCCCCCGCAGACCGAGCGCAACAGCCAGGGCACGTTCATCCGGATGGACGGCCAGGCGCACCTGCGGCTGCGCAAGATGCTCACCGCCGAGTTCATGATCAAGAACGTACGGCGGATCGAGCCGCTCATCGGCACGGTCGTCGACGACGCGCTCGACGCCCTCCAGGAGGCCGGGCCGCCCGCGGACCTCGTCGCCACGTTCGCGCTGCCGGTGCCGTCGCTGGTGATCTGCCACCTGCTCGGCGTCCCGTACGCCGACCACGCCTTCTTCCAGCAGTGCAGCTCGGTCATGCTGGACGAGGGCGCCGACCCGCTGCGCGTGCGCGACGCCGCCACCGGGCTGCGCGCGTACCTCGGGGGCCTGATCGAGTCGAAACGCGCCGCCCCCGAGCCCGGCGACGACCTGCTCGGCCGGCTGATCAGCGAACGGGTCCGCACCGGCGAGCTGGAGGTCGGCGAGCTCGTCGGGATGGCGGTGCTGCTGCTCATCGCCGGGCACGAGACCACCGCCAACATGATCGGGCTCAGCGTGCTGTTGCTGCTGCGCCGCCCGGACGTGTGGCAGCGGCTGGCGACCGGCGACGACGAGACCGTCGACGGGATCGTCGAGGAGCTGCTGCGCTACCTGACGATCGTGCGGACCGGGCTGCCCCGCCAGGCGGTCCGCGACGTGGAGATCGGCGGCCGGCTGATCCGCGCCGGGGAACCCGCCACCGCCCTGCTGTCGCTGGCCAACCGCGACGACGACGTGTTCGGCGACGGCGCGCAGTTCGACCCGTACCGGCAGGCGCATCAGCACCTGGCGTTCGGCTTCGGCGTGCACCAGTGCATCGGCCAGCCGCTGGCCCGCGCCGAGCTGCGCATCGCCCTGGCCCGCCTCGCCCGCCGCCTGCCCGGCCTGCGCGTCGCCGCCGACCCCGCCCACCTGCCCAAACGCGACCTGTCGATCGTGTACGGGCTGGCCGAGCTGCCGGTGACCTGGTGAGCCCCCGGGTCCGCGCCGACCGCGAGGTGTGCATCGGCGCCGGCAACTGTGTGATGACCCTGCCGCAGGTCTTCGACCAGGACGACGACGAGGGCCTGGTCGTGGTCACCGACCCGGACGCCCAGGGACAGCCCGACGAACTGCTGCAGCGCGCCGTCATGATGTGCCCCGCCGGGGCGATCACCGTCGAATCATCACCACCCTGACCCACCTGCCGCGGCATGAGCCTGCCTCCCGCCCCGACGAGGGTGCCCGCGCCCGGAGGAGCTGCATCACCGGCGTTCAGCGATCCGGCCATCCGGCCGATTGGGACAACGACGGTGAGACACCGCATAGCCGCGGGTCGAGGAGGCAACAGGTGGCAAAGGCACGGGGGACGACGAAGCCGGTGGGGCAGCCACCTCGCGGACGGCTGTCGCCGGCGAAGTGGCTGACGGACCTGCCGGTACGGCGCAAGCTTCTGGTCCTGGTCGCGGTGTGCTGCGCGATCAGCGCGGCCGTGCTCGGCGTCGGCGTCGCCGGGCTCGGACAGGTCAACAGCCGGGCCGACGAGCTGTACTCGCGCAACCTGCAACCGTCGGCGCATCTGGCCGCGATCAACTCGGCGGCGCTGAAGGTGCAGAACGACCTGGCGAACCTGGCGCTGTCCAACGGCCCGGTCGCCGCCAAGTCGTTCAGCGACGACATCGCTGCCACCGACAAGCGCCTGGACCAGGAGGTCGCGGCCTACCGGACCACCGCGACCACCGTGACGCAGCTGGACCGGCTCGCCAAGTTCGAGATCTGGTGGGGCGCCTACCGCAACGTCCGCGATCACCGGCTGGTGCCCCTGATCGCCGGCAAGCAGACCGCCGACTTCCAGCAGGCGTACCTCGGCGACGGGCAGATCATCAGCGACAACGCGATGAAGGCGCTTGCCGAGCTGCAGACCTTCGAGCAGACGAACGGTCAGAAGGCCGCCGAGTCGGCCGACAACACCTACCACACCGCCCGGAACCTCATGATCATCGCGCTGGTGGCCGGTCTGGTGGTGGCCTTCCTGCTCAGCCGGGTCATGGCAGCCACCATCGCCAAGCCGATCCAGCGGATGCGTGCCGTCCTGGCCGCTGTCGCCGCGGGCGACCTGACCGCGCAGGTCACGATCGACTCCCGCGACGAGGTGGGGCAGATGGCCCGCGACCTCTCGGTCGCCAACGCCCGCACCCGCGACGCCGTCCGTGCACTCGGCGAGAACGCGTCCTCGCTGGCCGCGGCGACCGAGGAGCTGAACGCCATCGGGACGCAGATCGGTGCGAGCGCGGTCGACGCCAACCGGCGCGCCGGGCGGGTCGCCGGGTCGGCCGCGCAGGTCAGCTCGCACATCGGGTCGGTGGCCGCCGGTACCGAGGAGATGGGCATCTCGATCGAGGAGATCTCCCGCAGCTCGACCCAAGCGGCGACGGTGGCGGCCGAGGCGGCGACCGCCGCGGCCGCGGCGACCACCACGATCGGCAAACTCGGCACGTCGTCCACCGAGATCGGTGAGGTCGTGGACGTGATCACCGCGATCGCCGAGCAGACCAACCTGCTCGCCCTCAACGCCACCATCGAGGCAGCCCGCGCCGGGGAGTACGGCAAGGGCTTCGCGGTCGTGGCCGCGGAGGTCAAGGACCTCGCGCAGGAGACCGCGAAAGCCACCGAGGACATCAACCGTCGCGTCAAGGCCATCCAGGGTGACACCGACGCCGCGGTGACCAGCATCGAGCGGATCAGTGCCGTCATCGCGCAGGTCAGCGACCTGCAGGGCACGATCGCCGCGGCGATCGAGGAACAGGCCGCGACCACCGACGAGATCAGCCGCAGCATCGCCCAGGCCGCCGTGGGGTCCAGCGAGATCGCCGACACGGTCGGCGGTGTCGCCAGTGCCACCGAAACCACCCAGGAAGGCGTCGGCAGCACCGTGCAGGCGGTGCAGGACCTGGCCCGCATGGCCGCCGAGATGCATACCGTCGTCTCGCAGTTCCGCAGCTGACCCGCCGTGCCGACCACCCCGACCCGATCGAAACCGGAGTTCCCGATGCGTGTCCTCACCACCGCCGCCGCGCGCCTGGCCGGCATGGGGCTGACGCTGTCCCTCGTCCTCGCCGGCTGCGGCCTCACCGGCAGCTCGGAAGCGACCACCGCCCTGAAGGTGCCCGGACCGCAAGCCCGGGTGGCGTTGCTGCTGCCCGAGGTGGCCGCCAGCCGGTACGAGGCGGCGGACCAGCCGTACTTCGCGCAGAAGCTCAAGGAGCTGTGCCCCGGCTGCACGGTCGACTACCGCAACGCCGAGCAGGACGCGGCCAAACAGCTGCAACAGGCCAAGGACGCCCTCGACAAGGGCGCCGAGGTGCTCGTCCTGACACCCGTGGACAGCGTCGCCGCCGGCGAGATCGTCACGCTGGCCAAGGCCAAGAAGGTGCCGGTCATCTCCTACGACCGGCTCGTGCTGGGCGTGCCCGTCGACTACTACATCTCGTTCGACAACGCCAAGGTCGGAAGCCTGCAGGCCACGGCGCTGCTCGACGCGCTCGGCGCCGACGCCGGCAGCGGCAAGATCCTGTGGATCAACGGCTCGCCGACGGACAACAACGCGACGCTGTTCAAGCAGGGCGCCCACGCCGTCCTGGACGGCAAAGTCAGCATCGCCGGCGAGTACGACACCATCGACTGGAACCCCGACAACGCCAAGGCGTGGACCGCCAGGACCCTCGCCCAGCTGGACGGCCAGAAGATCATCGGGGTGTACGCGGCCAACGACGGCACCGCCGGCGGGGCCATCGCCGCGATGCACGCCGCCGGGCTCGGCGACGTCCCGGTCACCGGCCAGGACGCCGAGACCGGCGCCCTGCAGCGCATCCTGGCCGGCGAGCAGTACATGACGGTGTACAAGGCGATCCGGCCCGAAGCGGAGAAGGCGGCCGAGCTCGCCAACGACCTGCTGCGCGGTCAGCACCCGAAGGCCCCGGCCACCGTCGACAACAAAGCCGGTCAGGTCCCGTCGTTCCTGCTCGACCCTGTCGCGGTCACCCGAGACACCATCGCCACCACGGTCATCGCCGACGGGTTCGTCACCCCCGGGTCGCTGTGCGCGGGACAGTACGCCACCGCCTGCAAAGCGGCCGGCATCGGCGGCTGACCGGCCGGCCCAGCGGTGCGGACGCCGGTGACCGCGAGGACCTGCCGGTCATTGCGGATCACTTACCGTGCGGGTCGGCGGCGTTGATGGTCGCGACGACCTGGTCGTAGTCGCCGCGGGCCTCGGCATAGCGCAGGAACTTGACCTGTTCCACCTGGATCTCGGTGGCGTCGGGCTGGGACTCGAGCAGGCCGACGACCTCGGTGACGAACTCGTCGAGCGGCATGGCGAGGTCGTTGGACTCCTGGCCGGGCAGCAGCGCCGTGCGTACCGACGGCGGTTCCAGCTCGACCACGCGTACCGATGTGTCGGCCAGCTGCAACCGGATCGACTCGCTGAGCATGTGGATGGCGGCCTTCGACGCGTTGTAGCTGGGCGTGACCTTCAGCGGTACGAACGCCAGGCCCGAGGAGACGGTGACGATGGTGGCGTCGGGCTGAGCCTGCAGGTGGGCGACGAACGCGGCGATCAGCCGGATCGGGCCCAGCACGTTGGTGGTGACGATCTCCTCGGCCGAGGCCAGGAAGGTCTCCGGCTTGTGCCAGTCCTCGACCCGCATGATGCCGGCCATCGTGACCAGGACGTTGAGCTGCGGGTGCCGGGCCAGCACCCGCTCGGCGGCGGCGCGTACGGACGCGGCGTCGGCGGTGTCGATCTGCACGGTGTCGATGCCGGGGTGCTCGGCGGCGATGCGCTCCAGCAGCTCGGTGCGGCGCCCGCCCACGATGACGGTGTTGCCGCGGGCCTGCAGCTGCAGCGCGAGGGCCAGACCGATGCCGCTGGTCGCGCCGGGGATGAAGACGGTGTTCCCGGAAATGTTCATGCCGGGAAGTCTGGCCGGGCCGCCGCGGGTCCGGCAGAGATCACTTATCGGGGGATCCGCGATCCCTGGTTGCGCGGTGACGCTCGGCGATACTGGGGCGCATGGACCGTGCCGCCCTCGCCGACTTCCTGCGCCGCCGCCGCGAAGCCCTGCGCCCGGGCGACGTCGGGTTGCCCGCCGGCGCCCGCCGCCGCGCCCCGGGCCTGCGCCGCGAGGAGGTGGCGACGCTGGCCGCGATGTCGACCGACTACTACACGCGGCTGGAGCAGCAGCGCGGCCCGCAGCCCAGTGAGCAGATGCTGAGCGCACTGGCGATCGCGTTGCGGCTGAGCAGCGGCGAGCGCGACTACCTGTTCCAGGTCGCCGGGCGTAACGCTCCCACGCCGGTGTCGACCGCCGCGCACGTGTCGCCGGCGCTGCTGCGGGTGCTCGACCGGCTCAGCGACACCCCCGCGCTCATCCTGTCCAACCTGGCCGAGACGCTGGTGCAGAACAGGATGGCCGCGGCGTTTGTTCGGCGACCGCTCCGCCGACACCGGCTGGGACCGCAGCGGCATCCACCGCTGGTTCACCCGGCCCGAGGAGCGCCTGTGCTACCCCGAGTACGACCGCGAGCGGCAGAGCCGGGCCCAGGTGGCGAACCTGCGGGCCGCGTACGGCTCGATGGGGCCACGCTCGCGCGCCGGTGAGCTGGTGCGGGCGCTGCAGAAGGTCAGCGCCGAGTTCGCGGCGTTGTGGGAGCGTCACGAGGTGGGCCAGCGCTTCCACGACCACAAGGTGCTGCTGCATCCCGAGCTCGGCGCGATCGAGGTGGACTGCCAGGTGCTGTTCACCGAGGACCAGGCGCAGGCGCTACTCGTGCTGACCGCCCCGCCGGGCAGCGAGGGCTACGAGAAGCTGCAGCTGCTCGCCGTCATCGGGCAGCAGGACTTCGCCGAGGCATAAAGGGCAGAAGGGGATGCCCGTTGGTGCAGCGCCTCGCGGGCGACGGGGCCGGGTGGGACCTGCGGAGACGTTCCCTGCGGCGGATAACGCCCGGTGTGACGTTCATTTCAGCGTTGCGCATGGTTCGCCGGAGCCGTCTACCTTTTCCGGCGTCTGTCCGATCCGATCCGAAAGGACCCCATGAAGCTTCGCATCATCGCCGCCGCCGTCCTCGGCGCCGTGACCGCCCTGTCGGCCGCCGCCACCGCCCAGGCCGCCCCCGCCCAGGCCGCCGCCGCCCGGACGTTCACGACCGAGGTCTCCGGCACCTGTGACACCGGCACCGGCGAGTGGGTCGTCGACTGGGCCATCACGAACCAGTCGGACACCACCGCGCTGCTCATCCTGATGCAGTCGACCCCGGCCGAGGCCGCCCTCACCTCCCTGCCGTCGCCGCAGGGCGGCGCCACCGCGCACGCCATCCAGCGCATCCCTGGTGACAGCGCGGGCGCTCACCTCACCTACATCGCCGTCTGGACCGACTTCCCGGGCGGCAGCTGGCAGAGCAGCACGGACTTCACGGCCCCGTCGCTGTGTGAGCGGGCCTGACCGTCGCGCCGTGTCGTGGTCCGGCACCCGCGGGCGCTGGACCACGACGTCAGCCCGGACGGCGGAGAACGGCCTCGACCAGCGCCAAGGCCGCTTCCGGTGTCAGTCCGAGGGATTTTGTCTCGTCCGCGTACCGTTGGGCGGCTCTTCGGGCCGCGACCGGAGTCCCGGCCGCCGCCGAGGTGATCAGCGTGCCCGCCCGGCCGTGGGTCTCCACCAGACCGGCCTGCTCCAGCTCGCGGTAGGCGCGGGCGACCGTGTTCACCGCCAGGCCCAGCTCGGCGGCCAGCTGCCGCACCGGCGGCAGCCGCGTGCCCGCTGCCAGCACCCCGTCCGCGGCCAGCGCCGCGATCCGCAGCCGGACCTGCTCGTAGGGCGGCACCGCCGAGCCCGGGTCGATCACGATGTCCACGTGCGGTCCCTCCCGGCTCACAGCAGCCGCGGCGGGGTGTTGCCGGCGGCCTCGATGGCCCGGCGCATCGGCACCATCGCCAGCAGGATGCCACCGACCACGAAGAACACCACCAGCGACACGATGCCGATCCGGTACGAGTTCGTCAGCTGGAACACCAGCCCGAACGCGAGCGGGCCCAGCCAGCTGGTGCCCTTGTCGCTGATCTCGTAGAAGCCGTAGTACTCGCCCTCGCGGCCCTGCGGGATGAGCTGGCTGAACAGGGAACGGCTCAGCGCCTGGCTGCCGCCCATCACCAGGCCGATGCCGACACCGAGCAGCATGAACGGCACCGGTTCGCCCTCCGGCAGCCAGAACGCGGCGAGGATGACCAGCAGCCACAGCGCCAGGGCGATCAGCACCGTGCGGCGCGCGCCGATCCGCGCGGCCAGCGCCCCGAGCAGCAGCGCGCCGCCGAACGCCAGGAACTGCACGATGAGGATCGTCTGGATCAGCGTGGGCGTGTCCAGGTGCAGCTCCTCGGTGCCGAACTGGCTCGCCAAGGCGATCACGGTCTGGATGCCGTCGTTGTAGATCAGATAGGCGCCCAGGAAGAACAACGTCAACGGGTACGCCTTCAAGCTGCGCACCGTGTGCCCGAGCTGCCGGAACCCGTCGGTGAGCACGTTGCCGCCCGGCGCCGCGGCGACCTCGCCCGGGTGCTCACGCAACCACCGCAGCGGCAGCAGCGTGAACGCCGCCCACCACACGCCGGCCGACACGATGCACCAGCGGGCCAGGTCGAGCGTGCGCTGCGGGTCGTCCTCGACGCTGAGCGCGTTGACCACCAGCAGGTTGAGCAGCAGCAGGACACCGCCACCGAAGTAGCCCAGGGCCCACCCGCGGCTCGACACCTTGTCCCGCTCGTCCGGCCCGGCCAGCCGCGGCAGGAACGAGTTGTAGACGACCACCGACGCGCCGAACGCCACGTTGGCGACGATGAACAGCACCCCGCCCAGCAGGTACCGCTCACCGGTCACGAACGCCATCGCGACCGTCGCCCCGGCGCCGATGAACGCGGCCGTGGCCAGCAGCGGCTTCTTGCGGTCGGCGCGGTCGGCGACCGCACCCATCACCGGCAGCACGAACACCGTCAGCAGCACCGACAGCGACACCAGGTACGGGTAGTAGGACCCGGCGGCGACGCTGATGCCCAGCGGATGCACCCGCCCGTCACACTCGTCGGCGCCCAGCGCACAGCCGGCGGCCTGCTCGGTGACCGAGGTCAGGAACGGGCCCAGGAACACCGTGATGACGGTGGTGGAGAACGCCGAGTTGGCCCAGTCGTAGAAATACCAGCCGGTGCGTTCACGCCCGGAGCTCTGCGGCGCGGTGGTGACGGTCATGGGCGCAGATGATGTCACCTCGTCAGCTGTTTTCACTCCACCATCGGGCCAGCGCGCCGGTGGCCGGGTCCTCGGAGTCCGCCAGCGCCGCCCACGGGTCCACACCCGGCGGCAGATCCTCGGCGGCGTACGCGGCCAGCTCCTGCGGGTCGACGGGCACGGCGGCGGCGTGCACGGCCGCCGGGTCGACCAGGCCCAGGCTGCCCGTGTCGATCCACGGGAACCCGTCGACCGGCTCGGGCAGCGGCCCGACGTCGACGACCGGCGGGAACAGGCTGACCACCTCGTCGCCGGGCTCGACGGCGTCCGGGTCGGCGCCCACCGGGCCCATGCCGTGCCCGTCGGTGACGTCGACGACCTCGTGTGCGGCGACGTCGTCGTGGCCGGTGCCCGGCTCGGCGTGGTCGTCGTCCCAGCCGCCGTCGTCGTGGCCGCCGTGGTGGTCGTGGACGCCGAGGTCGTCGTGCCCGCCCAGGTCGTCGCCGAGGTCGTGGCCGGCGTACAGGTCCTCGTGGAACGGGTCCGGCTCCGGCGACAGGTCGTCGTGCGCCGCGCCGGTGTCGTCGGCGTGGTGGCCGGGGTCGTCGTGGTGGCCGGGGTCGTGGAAGTCCGGCCAGCCGTACTCGTCGCTCATGCGTTCTCCTGACCGTATGCCGGTGCGGGCGCCAGGGCCCGTGCCCGGGTGAGGACCTCGTCGACGTTGCGGAGGTGGGACCGGAACTGCTGCAGCTCGGCGTTCGCCCCGGCGCGGCGCCGGGCACGGCCCGCAGCGTCCTCCGCGGCGGCCGCGTCGATCTCGGCGATGTGCGCGTCCAGCTCGCGCAGCCGCCGCTCGACCGCGTCGTCGACGGCGACACCCAGCGCGTACTGCAGGTCGCTGAAGCGGTAGGAGATCTCGTCCTGCAGCGCCGCGCGCGCCTCGGCGAGCACGTCGCGCAGCCACGCACGGGCCTGCTGCCGGTCGGTCTGCACCCGCCGGCGGTACAGCACGTACCCGCCGGCGGCCAGGCCCAGACCCAGGCCCGCCACCGGGACCAGCAGGCCCCCGGCGACCGCGCCGCCCACACCCAGCACCGACGCGCCGAACATCGCGCCGCGGCCGGCCATGAACGCGATCCCACCGGCCGACAGGGCGATGAGCAGGTTGTCGCCGGCACCGTCGCGGGGCGGACCGGCCGCCAGGGCGTGGCGCAGCGTGGCGTTGAGCCGGTCCAGCATCCCGGCGAGCTCCTCGTCGTCGAAGACCTGCGCCAGGACCCGCTCACCGACCTGGCGGAACGTCGCCCGCAGATCCTCCGACAGCCGTACGGCCACCGCCTGCAGCTCGGCGTCCACCTGGTCGGGCAGCCCCGCCAGGCCGTCGCCGCGCAGCCGGTCGATGCGCGCCCCGACGTCGGCCTGCAGCTCGGCGATCCGGGTGCGCAGCAGGCCGACGACCTCCACGCGGGCCCGCTGGGTCTCGGTGTTCAGCAGCAGCGCCCACTGCCGCGACTCGGTGCGTTTGCGGGCGGCCAGGGCGCTGCGCTCGGCGCGTACCCGGGCGGTCTGCGCCGGATCGGCCTCCGCGGCCTGCACCCGCGCCTCGGCGGCCTGCTCGAGGCGGGCCAGCTCGGCGCGGGCGGCGCGCAGCACGTTGGCCAGCTGCAGCTGATGCCCGCGCCCCGCCAGCTCCACCAGGGCGTGCTGCAGCTCGGCGATGTGCGAGGCCTCAACCAGCGCGGCCTGCTCCGACGCCGGCAGGTCGAGGGCCAGCTCCGCCAGCCGCGCCGACACCGGGAACCACGGCGCGTCGGCGAAGCGCGGTGCGCGCACGCGCAGCAGCGCCCGGTTGTCCTCGGCGATGCGCCGCCACCCTCCGAACGCGTCCACCTTCGTCAGGGCGAACACCACCGTGTCCACCCGCTCGCTGGCGGCCACCAGGAACTCCAGCTCCGGCTGCGACAGCGGCGCGGACGCGTCGGCGACGAACAGCAGCGCGGTCGCCCGCTCCACCGCGTCCAGCGCGACGGTGGCGTGCGCCGGGTCCAGGCCGCCCACGCCCGGCGTGTCGAGCAGGCTCACGTACTGCAGCAGCGGCGCCGGATGGGTCACCTCGATGCGCCGTGGCGCGCGCCCACCGCTGCGCCCGGTGGCCCACGCGCCGAGCTCGCGCAGGCCCACCTCGACCGGCTCGGCCATCCCCGGCACGTACGCGACCGCGCCGGCCGCCGCGCCGGGGGAGAAGTGCAGGTACGTGGCCGTGGCCACGGCGGCGTCGACGGGCGACAGCCCCGGCACACCCAGCAGCGCGTTGATCAGGGAGCTCTTGCCCCGCTTGGTCTCGCCGACCAGCACCACCGACGGGCGGGTGAGCCGGCGGCGGCGCAGCTCGGCCAGCTCCGCGCCCGCGTCCGGGTCGGCGGCGCGCACCGCGGCCAGCGCGTCACGCACCGCGGTGTCGAGGCCCTGGGCGAGGTCCCGGTTCATCGGCGGGCCTCCTCGCGGATCGCCTGGGCCAGCAGGTGGAAGCCCCGGTGGGCGACCTGGGCCACCCGCGACTGGGCCGGCCCGGCACCGGCGACCGCGTACACCCGCCAGCGGTTCGCGGCCTCGACCGCCGCGGCGGCGAGCTCGTCGGCCCCGGCGTGCGGGCGCCCCAGCACCCACCGGGCGTCGTCGGAGGTCGCCAGCCGGGTCAGCTCCTGCTCCCACGCCACCGGCAGCTCCACCTTGCCGGTCGCGACCCGCTGCGCCACCTCCAGCAGGCGCAGCCGGTGGTAGGCGGGCTCGCGCAGCAGCTGCTCGGTCACGTCGCGCAGGGTCTCGCGGTCCCGGCGGTCACCGCTGTGCCCGGCGACGCGTTCCAGCCGCGACAACGCCCAGCCCGCCTTGATCGCGTCGGCACGCCACCGCAGGGTCTGCTCCAGGGTGTGCCGCAGCCGCGGGAAGCCGGAGGCCGCCACCAGCCGCCGCACCAGCTCCCCGGTGCCCAGCTGCGGTTCGGCGCCCAGCTGCGCCAGGGCGAAGCCGATGCCGTACAGGTCGAGCAGGCTCAGCAGCCGCTCCCGGCGCTCGGCGGAGACCGGGGCGGGCCGGCCGCGGAACAGGTCGACGGAGGCCAGCAGCACCCGCAGCTCGCCGGCCGGCAACCCGGCCAGCTCCTTCAGCGCGGCGCAGTCGGCCGCGGTGAGCCGCCCGGCCTCCCCGGTCTCGGCGAGCAAGCCCACGACCGGCACGACCTCGGACACGGTACGGGCGAGCAGCGCCGCCTGCTGCTCGGCGAGCGGACCGGCGACCGGCCACGGGTCCGCGGCCCCGCCCACCAGGGTGTCGACCTTGCCGAACACGCCCAGCGCGTTGATCGGGCTGCTGGCCAGCCGCGCCGACGCCGCCCGGAACGCCTCCAGGGCCTGCACGTCGTCGGCGCGTACCGCCTGGGTGAACACGTACACGACCGCCTCGGCCGCGGCGACCTCGGAAGCGGAGTCCGCGTCGATGTCAGCGTCGAACGGCGCGGTCGGCTCGCCCAGCTCCGCGGCGGCACGGGCGGACACCCGCGTGTCGGTCGAGGCCAGCCCCGGGGTGTCGACCACCGTCAGGTCGCGCAGCTTCTCACTGGTCAAGGTCACATCCACGTACGCGACCCGGGCAGCGGCGACCCCGAGACGCTGCGGGATCATCCCGTCGTCGCCCAGCGGCAGGCTCGAGCGGGCGCCGTCGCGGGTCACCACGTCGACGCGGTCGGCCGCGCCGTACCGGAACCGGGTGACCACCCGGGTGCACTCACCGGCCGCCGTGGGCGCGACCCGCCGCCCGATCAACGCGTTGACGAGTGTCGACTTTCCGGCTTTCAACCGCCCGGCGATAGCGACGCGTAACGGCTCGGCGAGGCGCTGGCGGACGTGTCGTACCTGGCCAGCGGCCTCCGGGCCGACCCGCGCGAGGATGTCGTCGCAGAGGGTAGCCACCCGTGCGGACAGCGGACCGACGGTCATGACTCGTCAGCCGAGCACACATTCGGCGAGAATGTGCTGACCGCGGCCGTCAACGCAGACAAAGGTGGCTGTCCTTCCCCTTGTGGGCAGGGCGGAACCGCCTGCCGCAGCACAGACTACGGACATGGGTCCGCCGGAGGATCCCGTGTTCGTGCCAAGGGACGCTGCAGGGGGGCGCAGCGGGATGGGGGCGTGTGTGTCACAGCAGGACCTGGCCGGGCTCGCTGCCGCACACCTGCGCCGCCCCGGCCTCGTCGTGCTCACCGGAGCGCCCGGCGCCGGGCGCACCACCCTGCTGCGCCGCGTCGCCGCCACCGCCGCCGGGCCCGTGCACGCCGGCGGCGGCCTCGCCATGCTCGCCACCGTGCCCGCGCTCGCGCTGTCGCGTGCCGTGAAGGCCCGCCTGCCCGCCCACGACGTGCCCCTGCTCGCCGAGGCCGTCCGCTCCCGGGTCCGCACCGGGCTGCTGGTCCTCGACGACCTGCAGTACGCCGACCCCGCCACCCTGGCGGCGCTGCCGCACCTGGCCACGCGGATCCGGGTGGTGGCGGCGCTGCGTACCCCGCACCGGATCCCCGCGGACACGCTGGCGGCCCTGCGCGAGGCGGCGACGGCGTGGCTGGACATCGCGCCGCTCGACCCGCAGGACGCCGCCGACCTGGCACGCCGCACCGCCGGGCAGCTCGACGACGCCGCCGTCGCGGCCGTCGTGGCCCGCGCCGGCGGCAACCCGCTGGCGGTCACGGCCCTCGCCCGGCAGGCCGGTGCCGGCCGCGGCACCCCGGACACCGACGTCGACCAGGTCGCGTACGCGATCGCCACCGCCCTGGCGGACCTGCCCCGCACCGCGCGTACCGCCCTGGCCGCCCTCGGCCTGCTCGGCCGGCCCGCCCCGGTGGCGCTGCTCGGCGCCGGGGCGGCGGCCCTGACCGAGGCCGGGCTCGTCGTGCAGAGCGGCGACGAGGTGGTGCCGGTGTCGGCGTACATCGCCGAGACGGCCGCCGGGCTGCTCGACGCCGACGCCCGCGCCGAGCTGCACCGCGTGCTGGCGACCGCGACGCCGGACGCCGAGGCGGCCCGCCACCTCGCCGCCGCCGGCGACCATGAGCAGGCGTACCGCAGGGCCCTGAGCGCCGCCGACCGCACCTCCGGCGGCGACCGCGCCGACCTGCTGCTGTTCGCCTGCCACCTGCCGGGGGTCAACCCGGTCGCCCGGGTGCGGATCGCCGCCGCGGACGCGTTGCTGGCCGCGGGCCGCCCGCACGCCGCCGCCCGGGTCCTGACCGCCGCCGGCCCGCTCGGCGTCGAAGCCGACGTCCTGCGCGGCGAGGCCCTGCTGCAGGCGGGCGATCCGGTGGCCGCGCGTGCCGCCGTCACCCCCATCCCGGACGCGGCCGGCGCCACCGTCGTGGCGGCCCGCGACCGCATCCTGCTCCTGGCCGACCTGGCCGGCGACGCGGCCGCCGCCCTCGACACCGCGGAGAAGATCGCCGCCCGCTACCCGTCGCCTCCGCCCGGGGTGGCCGCCGCGCTCGCCGCGGTACGCGCGGCCCACCGGGCCCCAGGCTGGGAACGGGAACTGGCCGCGGCGGCGGCCGAGGGCGCCGACCCGCTCACCGGCCGGTGGAGCGCCTGGCTGCTGGTCGAGCACCTGAGCGCCGACGGACGCCTCGCCGAAGCCGCCGCGGCGGCCCGGACCGCAGCCGCGGCGTGCGCGGCAGACCTGGCGTACAGCTGGCAGACGCGGTTCCTGGCGGTCGCCGACTGGGCGGACGTGCTGCAGGGCCTGTCCGCCGCCGCACCCGCGACCGGCGCCGCCGGCACCTCCGCGCCTGGCGGCGGCACCGCCGACGACGCGGTGCGGCACAGCGCCGACCTCGCCGACCGGGCCCTGCCCGCCGACGCCCGGGCCTACGCGGTCGCCGCCACCGCCCTGGTCGAGGCCGACACCGGGCTGCTGGCCGCCGCCCGGGGCCGGCTCGCGACCCCGGACGGGCACCCGGCGACCGCGTGGGTGGCCCGCGAGGCCGCCTGGCTCGACGGCCAGCCCGACCGGGCCGCGCACCAGCCCGCCACCCCCGGGGTGGGGCTGCTCACCGGGCTGCACCACATCACCGCCCGCTGGGCCGCGTACGACGGCGGGGCGGGGGCGCGGTCGGCGTACGCGTCGGCGTTCGACATCGACGGCGCCGCACCGGCCATCCCGGCCGGGCTGCCCACCGCGGCCCGCCGCACCCTGACCGCGTGGGCGACCGGCACCGGCTTCACCGCGGCCGCCGAGTCCTGGGCCGGCACCGCCCGCCGCGAACAGATCCGCTGCCTGCTCGCCGCCGGACTGCACGACCCGGACCCGCAGCGCGCCGTCACCGCCCTGCTGCAGGCCGAGCACCTCGCCGACGAGGCCGGCCTGGTGGTCCTCGCCGGCCGGGCCCGCCGCGGGCTGCGCCGCCACCACGTGCACCGCGACACCCGCAGTCCCCGCTCCGGCAGCAACCTGACCCGCCGGGAGACCGACGTGCTGCGCCTGGTCGCGGCCGGCGAACCGACCCGCCGGATCGCCGGCCAGCTCGGCATCTCGGCGGAGACGGTCGACACCCACATCCGCTCGGGGATGCGCAAGCTCGGGGCGCGCACGCGTACCGAAGCCGCGGCGCTGGCCCTCACCCAGCTGGAGGACGGCCGGTGACCCGACAGCCCGACGCGCCCCGCCACGTCGTCGCCTCCGGCGCCGACGCCGACACCGTGGTGCGCCGCCTGGCGCGCGAGGGCTGGACCGTCCGGGAGGGGTTCGCCCTGCCGAGCTCCACCTGGGACGTCACCACCGAACGGCTCGTGCTGCACGGGCGCATCGGCGACCGGGACACCCTGCAGCTGGCCGTGCTCGCGGCGGCCCGCGGGGCGGGCATCGTGGCCGTCTGCGACGTCGACAGCGCCACCGGCCGCGCTCTCGTCGACGACCTCAGCCGCCTCGGCACGGTGCAGCTCGGCCCCGGCAACCAGAACGCGGCACCCGCCGACGCCGGCGACGCGCTGGCCGAGCTCGTGCCCGAACAGCGGGCCCTGCTCGACCGCCTCGCCGCCGGGGACACCATCGCCGCCGCGGCGGCCGCGGAGTTCCTGTCGCTGCGCACCGCCAACCGCAGGATCGCCGAAGCGCGCGCCCTGTTCGGCGTGCGCACCACGCGCGAGGCGGTCCTGGCGTATTTGAGGCAGCGCCGCACCGGCGACTGAGCGGCCGCCGGTAGGGTGCTCATCGATGAAGGTACTGATCTCCGCCGACATGGAAGGCGTCTCCGGGGTCGTGCACCCCACCGAGACCAACCCCGGTGGCTACGACTACGACCGCAGCCGCCGCCTGCTGACCGGCGAGGTCAACGCGGCCGTCGCCGGGGTCCTGGAGGCCGTGCCGTCGGCCGAGGTGCTCGTCGCCGACGCGCACGGCCCGTTCCGCAACGTGCTGCCCGAGGACCTGGACCGCCGCGCCCGCCTGGTGCGCGGCAAACCGCGCCCGCTCGGCATGCTCGCCGGCCTCGACGACCACACCGACGCGGTGCTGTTCGTCGGCTACCACGCCCGCGCGGGCGCCGGCCCGGCCGTGCTCGCCCACACCATCGGCGACGCCGTCCTGGACGTGCGCGTCGACGGCCGCCCGATGGGCGAGATCGGCCTCAACGCGGCCATGGCCGCACACCACAGCGCCCCGGTGGTCCTGCTCAGCGGCGACGACGCGGCCTGCGCGGAGATCCACGCCCTCGTCCCCGGTACGACGACCGTCACGGTGAAACACGCCCTCGGACAGGCAGCCGCCGTGGCCCTGCACCCCGAAGAGGTCTGCGACCAGATCCACCGCGCCACGGCCAAGGCGATCCGCCGAGCCGACAGCGTGCCCCTGCTGAGCATCCCCGGTCCCGTACGCGTCGAGGTGGACCTCTACAGCCCCGTCACCGTCGACCTGGCGATGCTGGTCCCGGGCGTGACCCGGAGTGCCGGGCGGACGGTGGCGTTCACGGCCGCGGACATGGGGGAGGCGTACCGGCTGGTGCAGCTGCTGACCCAGCTCGCCCAGATCAGACCCGCCTGAAGTCGCGGCGCCGGCGCACGCGCGACATGTCCACCGGCCGCGTCCGGTCCACGAACCGCGGCAGCTCCGGCTCGTCGGCACGCAGCGGCTCCAGGGTGTCCGCGATCGCCTGCCCGATCCGGTCCGTGGCCCGCATCGCCTGCGCCCCGGCCGACCCGCTCAACCCCGACAGGTCCACCGGCTCCCCGAACCGGATGTGCACCACCGGCCGGCGCCACATCGCCCGCAGCACCGACCGCACGATGCCCACCGGCGCGGTGTACGGCAGCACCGCATGCGAACCCCACTGCGCCACCGGGACCACCGGCGCCCCGGACATCGCCGCCATCCGCGCCACACCGGTCTTGCCACGCTCCGGCCACATCCACGGATCCAGCCCGATGCGGCCCTCCGGGTACACCAGCACCACCGACCCGGCCCGCAACGCCGCCGCCGCGTTCGGCAGCGCCTCGGCGACCCGCGCGGTGTGCCGGTCGACCCGCAGATGCCCCGCCGCGCGCATCGCCCACCCGGCGACCGGCGCGTCGAACAGCCCACCGGTGGCCATGAACCGCGGCGCCACCCGCGCGATGCTGCAGGCCGCGGTCATCAGCACCGGATCCACCGGGCTCACATGGTTGGCCGCCAGGATCAGCGGACCCTGCCGCAGCTGCGCCGGCACCTGCCCGGAAACCCGCAGACGACAGATCAACGGTACGAGCACGCGCGAGAACCGCAGCAGCACCCGCCACAGCACCGGTACCCGCCACGACGCATCCATCAGTGCGCCATGATCGCACGCTCGGACCTGGTCGATAGAGTCGGTGTCGTGAACCAGGTACGCCTCGGCGGGAGCGGGCTGAAGGTCTCCCGGATCTGCCTCGGCATGATGACGTACGGCTCGAAAGCCTGGCGGGAATGGGTGCTCGACGAGCACGCGGCCGCGCCGATCGTGCGCCGCGCCGCCGAACAGGGCATCACGTTCTTCGACACCGCCGACATGTACTCCGACGGCGTCAGCGAGCAGATCACCGGCCGGCTGCTGCGCTCGATCTTCACCGACCGCGACGACTACGTCCTCGCCACCAAGGTGTACTTCCCGAGCGGCCCCGGCCCGAACGCCGGCGGCCTGTCCCGCAAGCACATCATGTCCGCCATCGACGCGTCGCTGCGCCGCCTCGGCACCGACCACGTCGACCTCTACCAGATCCACCGGTGGGACCCCGACACCCCCATCGAGGAGACCATGCAGGCCCTGCACGACGTGGTACGCGCCGGCAAGGCCCGCTACCTCGGCGCCTCCAGCATGTACGCGTGGCAGTTCGCCAAGGCCCAGCACGTCGCCGAACGCAACGGCTGGACCCGGTTCATCTCCATGCAGCCGCAGTACAACCTCGCCTACCGCGAAGAGGAACGGGAGATGCTGCCGTACTGCCTCGACAGCGGCGTCGGCGTCATCCCGTGGAGCCCTCTAGCGAAAGGCCTGCTGACCCGCGGACGCCGCCAGGAGTCCCTGCGCTCGCGGACCGACCCGCTCCTGCAGCGGCTGGCGCAGGAGCAGGACTACGCCGTCGCGGACGCCGTCGCCGCGGTCGCCGAAGCCCGCCAGGTCCCGGCCGCACAGGTCGCGCTGGCCTGGCTGCTGTCGCGTCCCGCGGTCACCGCACCGATCATCGGCGCGTCGCAGCAGCGCCACGTCGACGACGCGGTGGCCGCGGCCGGGCTTCGGCTCACCGAGGACGAGATCGCCGCCCTGGAAGCGCCGTACCGGCCCCACCAGGTGATCGGGCACCAGTAGGCGGACCGGGTCGCCCCGGCCCGCCCGCCCGGGTCAGCGCAGCGTGTCGACGTCGATGACGAACCGGTACCGCACATCGGAGGCCAGCACCCGCTCGTACGCCTCGTTGACCGCGTCCGCCCCGATGATCTCGACCTCGGGCGCGATGCCCCGCTCCGCGCAGAAGTCGAGCATCTCCTGCGTCTCCCCGATGCTGCCGATGCTCGAGCCGGCGAACGAACGCCGGTTACCGAACAGCGCGAACACCGGCACCGGCAGCGGCTCCGGGGGCGCCCCCACGCTGACCAGAGTGCCGTCCAGGCGCAGCAGCCCCAGGTACGCGGCCATGTCGACCGGCGCGCTGACCGTGTTGACGATCAGGTCGAAGCTGCTCTTGAGCGCCTCGAACGTCGCCGGGTCGCTGGTGGCGTAGTAGTCCGCGGCACCGAAGCGCAGCCCGTCGTCCTTCTTGCCCAACGTCTGCGACAACACGGTCACCTCGGCACCCATCGCAGCGGCGATCTTCACGGCCATGTGCCCCAGGCCACCCATGCCCACCACGGCGACCTTCTTACCGGGCCCGGCCCTCCAGTGCGCCAGCGGCGAGTACGTGGTGATCCCAGCACACAGCAACGGCGCGGCCGCCTCGTACGGAATGCTCTCCGGCACCCGCAGCACGAAGTCCTCATCGACGACGATGTGCGTGGAGTAACCGCCCTGCGTGACGGTGCCGTCGGCATCGACGCTCGCATACGTCCCGGTGTTGCCGTTGAGGCAGTACTGCTCCTGCCCGGCCCGGCAGTTGTCACACTCCCGGCACGAGTTCACCATGCACCCGACGCCGACCCGGTCACCGACCGCGTGGCGCGTGACCTCCGCGCCGGTCTCGGTGACCCGGCCGACGATCTCGTGGCCGACCGTGAGCGGGTACGGCACCGCACCCCACTCACCGCGCACGGTGTGAATGTCGGAGTGGCAGATGCCGGCGTAACGGATCTCGATGAGAACATCGCGCGGCCCCAGCGCACGCCGCTCGATCGTGGTACGCACGAGCGGCTCGGTCGCCGAGGTGGCAGCGATGGCGTTGACGGTGGAAATGACGTCCTCCAGGAAATGTCGTGTCGCGTGATTGTCGGTTCTGCCCGGCGGTCAGCCGTCGACTACCCGGGCGGACGATCGTCATGCCTTCCCGGGCTCTCACCTTCCCGAGGTCCTGCCCGGGCGGACTGTCACCTTCAGTCCTCACGACCTCGACCCCTGACCACGCGCCACCGGTCGACGCGTACCTCACGACCTCGACTCGGGACCCCCGCGTCGCCGCACACCTCCGCCCACTCGACCGTGGACAGCTGACCGCGCGGCGTCGCTCACCTCAGCCTCACTTCCTCGGATCCGAAACGCGGCCGTGAGCGCCACCGTCCGCCCGGCCGTCCCGGTCCCGCCCGGAACCAGCAGCGCTCGTCGCCCGCTCGACATCGGCTCGCTGCCCGGCACCGCTCGGCTCAGCCCCTCCGAAATCGGATCGGTCAGCCCGCGTCCCGCAGCTCCTGTCGCCGCTCGGCTCGGTGTCCTCTCGAGATCGGGCCGTTCAGCCCGCCTCCCGCAGCTCCTGCAGCCGCGCCTCGATCTCGGCCAGTTCGGCGCGTAACCGCTCCGCCTGCTGCTCAGCCTCCGCCCGTTCCGCCGCCACAATCTGCTCCACCGCCTCCTGCACTCCCGGCACGTCCACGAGGGCCACCATCCGCATCGCCTCGGCCGGGCGCACCACGTAGGGCTTGGCGAGCGCCTTCGAACCCTGGTTGGCCGCGATCGTCCACTCCCCGTCGGTGTACGCCAAGGTCACCGTCAGACCGGGCGGCGGCTTGGGCTTGGCGGCCCGGGACGAGGCCTTCCGCGGCGTGGGAGCCGGAGCACCGGAGCTTGCGGACACCGCAGCACCGACACCGGTCCGGCCGTTGCCGCCAGTCGCCGCCCGGCCGGACTTGCCGTCACCGGCATCCGACATCACGCCAGACCCACCTTCGCTGCCATCAGAGGACACGCCGGTCCCGCCGGCCCTACGGTCTCCGCGAGCCGACCCCCCGCCGGAGAACCCGCCGCCATGGGGCGACCCAGCCTCTGAACCGCCGCTGTCACCACCCGACCGTTTCCCGTTCGCCTTCCCGGAACCCGACTCCACCGCCACCGCAGCACCACCCCCGCCTCTCAAGGAACCCACCGGCTTGTCGATGACGAACTCCGGCTCCGGCCGGCGGGGCGGCGGCGCGGCCGGTGGGGGAGCCGCCACCTTTCGGGCAGCCGCGCCCCTCGGAGCCACCTGCAGATCACCCGGGGCGAACGGCAGCTCGTCACGCCCGAACCGCACCACCACCCACTCGTCCGACTCCGCCGGATCGGTCAGCCCCACCACCTGACCCAGCTGACCCGCGATCTGACCGGCCGACTCGGTGAACACCACCCGCGGCTTGCGCCCGGCGGCCAGCCCGTCCCGGATCGCCTGCAGCTCGTCGGTGCCCAGCCCTCGCACACCGGTACGCGTCGCCGCCATCGGCCCACCCTCTCTCGTACGTGTGTTCCAATGCCGTCAGTTGTACCAGCCGGCACCGACAAGAACACGTCAGCGCGGCCGACCCGTCACCGGATCCCGGTCGGTCACGCAATACAACCGGCCCACCGGATCGCTCAACGTCGTCCACGACGGCGTCGCCCGTACCACGCAAGCGCCCAGCCCCTCGTGCCGCGCGACCTCCGCGAGCCGGTCCTCAGCAGCCAGATCGGGGTGCATCCCGGCCACCGGACCACCGATACGCTGCAGCAACAGGCGCAGGGGCATCGCCTCAGGGCGTACCAGAAAATCGAACTCGGGCAGCGAACCGGACCGCCTGGGCCAACCCGTCACCGCGGCCCAGAAATCGGCCTCGGCCTCGAACGACCCGGCCGGAATGTCCAGACACCACTGATCCACCACGCTCCGCCCACCCGGCGAGCCCACCAGCGCCGGCCGCACCGCCTCGCCATGCCACCGCACCAGGCAGAACAGCAGACCCGCAGGGGACCGCAGCACCACCAGGTCACCCTCGTCGAGCACCACGACCGCGCCGAGCCCCACCACCCGGCGCGCCTGCGCCGGAACATCCTCGACGTGCAGATCCAGGTGGGCACGCGCCAGGCCGTCACCCACGACCTGCACCCTCAGGTACGCGTCACCGCCGCCGGGCAACAACGTCGCGAACTCGCCACCGGGGCCCCGCCGCGACGACAACGTCGAAGCCGTCACCGCCTGCCAGAACCCGTCCGCCGCACGAGACGGCGAATCCAGGAACCCGGTGATCCACCGGACGGAACTGTCAGACCCCACCGCTACGGTCCCCGCCATGACCGAGATCCTGCCCTGCCCGCCACGCGAGCCCGTCAGCGGGCAGCCTCCCGTAGCCGGTCCAACAACCCCACCAACTGCACGAGCTCAGCGGGGGAGAGCACAGCACCCACCCGCGCCTGCACCTCGTCCTCGAACACGACCTCCGCATCGGCCAGAGCGGTCACACCCGCCTCCGTCATCTCGATCAGCGACGACCGCCGATCAGCAGGGTTCGGACGGCGCACGCAGTGACCGGCCGCCTCGACGCGATCCACGGTCTTGCTCGCCGCACCCACCGTGATCTGCAGCTGAGCCGCGATGTCGAACACCCGGCAGCGGGGGGTGGTCGCCATCACCCGCATCGGCAGCAACTGTCCCAGCGCCAAGCGGCCCTCCGCCCGCAATCGCGCATCGACCCGCTCCCAAAAGGCGATCTCCACACTGACGAGGCGGTCGAAGACGTCCCTGGCATCCGTCACGATCTGCAGCCTAACGACACACCGGGAAGCAGCTTCCGCGGAACCGACCTGGCGCCTGTCGACGTCGATGGTCAGGCCCAGGATGCGGTCGAACGGCTCGGAGTAGAGCAGCAGCAGAATCGCGGCCTTGCGGCGTTCCAGGCGTCGGCCGGGTCGGTGGTCAGCCAGTCCTGGCCGCGGCAGGTGGGCGGTGAACGAGGTCAACGCGGACAGGTGCGTGTTCCAGTGTTCGCGGCCGCCTGGCCCCCGGCGGGCCAACGTCTGCTCGTCATTTCCGGGGTGAGAGCGGCCGGCCGCCGGTCGCCGCCGGCTGGGCGCAGGGTGTGTAGCCGGCGAGCGCGAGGCACCGCCGGAGTTCGCCCGGATCCGCGGCCTGAGGGATGGGAGCTGGATGACGAGGTCGGCACGTTGGTGGAACCGGCCTTCGGGCAGCCCGAGCCTGGCCGGTCCGTGGGTGTGCAGGAGCGCGTTGGTGGATCAGGCCTTCGAGCAGCCGGAGCCCGGCCGGGTCCGGGGGATGTGCTGCAGCTGGGCGGTCTCGGTGGCTTCGGGTTTCTGGATCAGGCTGGTCATCTGGTTGGCGCCATCGGTGTGATGACGACCCCGCGCCGCCCGGCTTCGGCCGCATCGAGCAGGCGGGGCGGCACGGCGGCGGTGTCGCTGGGTGCGGCGGCCAGCAGCGGGGCGGGTCGGTGTGCGTGTAGGTGACGCGCAACGGCCCGGCCGGCAGCAGCGCGAAAATGCGGATTGGCGAAGAAGCACCAATCCGCATTTCGTACTCGCCGACAGGCGGCTATTCAGCAGCGTCAGACGATCTTGAGCCCGTAGCGGAGCCAGTTTCCGCCACCGTTGCAGCCGTTGGCCTTGGTGGAGGAGATGGCCATCCAGAAGTCGACAAATCCAAGGGAATTCTTCGCGAAGTACTTGTCGGTGAAGTCGAAGGTCTTGGTGAAGCTGGTCTGCGCGGCCGGGACGATGGTTTTTCCAGGAGCGATGTTGATCTCGCCACTCCCTCCGCGAATGATCTTATCGCCCAGGACGATGTCCTCACCGCGGGTGTGCGTCACGGTGATCTTCATCGACTTGACGGTGATCCCACCCTTGTAGACGACCATGTTCCAGGTGACGTCGTAGATCTGTCCCCAGGATTCGCCGCACGCCGGCTTCTTCACGCACGTGATCGACTGGGTCTTCGACGTCTGCCCGACCGTGACGTTGGATTCCACGGCAATGCACGGAGAATAGGCATCCGCCATCGCCGGGGCGGGCGCCGCCAGGAGACTTGCCACCGCAGCCACCGCAACCGCTGCCATACCGATCACACGGCCACCAAAACGCTTCAGCTTCATCGTCGATTATCCCCGGGGTCAAAGAACTTAACGTCTGTTAACGCCGGGAAAGGTAGCAGCCGCATCCGAAAAGGTCAATCAGGAACCGCCGAGAACAACACCGAGTAATCTTGCAACTCCAGCAGGTGGACGGCGACGCATCATGTGCATCGCCTTTAACATGCGGCCTTCGTGCAACACCGCTTGCAGCCCAAACAGTGCCACACCCCCCAACAAGGCGACACACGTCGACCCCCATTCAACTCGGCCCGGTCGGCGCCGGAAAAGCCGAAGCCGCGCTAGTTCCTGCCGACCGTTTGGTGTCGGCCCGATGCTCGAGTGGCTGCTGGGGTTCGGGTGAACAACCATGTGTTCTCTTCGGAGCCTCACCGGGCTCGCAACCCACAGCTCATACCGTTGTTCTGGTCTGGAAAACTACGGCAGGCCAGCCCGCATTCGCTCGCGGACACAAGGTCGAGAAGGCGGCTTCGCCATCGCGGCGACCTAGGCCAGCACCTTCCGCACGCCGAAGGTGCGAGTGACGGCGGCGCTTCGACCGAAAAGGCCGACGGCGAGCCGCCGCCCCCGCACTGGAAGCGAAGCCGGTACGGCGGCAAGCAGCCGAACCTCCTCATGAGCGGTATCCGCGCCGCCTAAGGAAGGACCTCCGACCTCACTTCAGATGCCGGACGAAGAACCTGCCCCCGTCATCGCCCTCGAACTGGGGGACACCCGTGTGCCCGCCCATGTTGGCGTGCAGCGTCTTCTCCTTGCTGCCCAAGGCGTCGAACAGATCCAGGGCCGCCTGCCGGTCGTTGCCCTCGTCATCCCACTGCAACAGGACCAACAGCGGAATGGTGGCCTGCCGAGCCTCCTCGAACATCACGCGGGGCACGAAACTGCCGGCGAACAGCAGAGCGGCCGAGATGCGCGGCTCCACGACAGCCAGCTGTACGCCGATCGAGATCACCCCTCCCGAGTACCCGACCGGGCCCACGATCTCAGGCAGCGAGAGGAGGGCGTCCAGGGTGGTCCGCCACTCCGGAACCGCCAGCTCGACCAAGGGAAGGACGAGCCGGTCGACGATCTCGTCAGTGACAGGCTCGCCCGCACCCACCGCCCGCCGCAGGTCTGCCCGGGCCTCCTCAAGGGCAGCAAAACGCGGCCGGTCACCGCTGCCCGGCAGCTCGATCGTGGCCGCGGCAAAGCCATCAGCCGCCGAATGCTGGGCTCGAGTCACCAGTCGGGGGTACATCCTCTGCAACCCGCCGGGGTGGCCCATCAAGATCAGCGGGACCGGCGCAGACGCGGAAGCCGATTCCGGCGTCCACAGAATGCCGGGAATCTCGCCGAGGGTGAATCCGCGCTCGAGAACGCCGTCATCGAGGCGCTGTTCAGAAGTGAATCGCATGGTCGTGCCTTTCGGGAGTGCTCGTGAACGGCGCTCCCGGACGACCTATCGCCCGACCGTGACCCCGAAGGGGAGCACCCACGTCGACATGTACACGGGTACCACCTCCTTGTCCTTCTGCACGGCTCCCGGAAAGCTAGCAGTCATCGCCGAGACGAGCCAACAGGTTTTCGCGGTTGACGGCCGTCCACTCGTAGGCGGCGCGGATCGCGCCGACCACGCCGGTGTCACGGAGCCGGACCATCGCCACATCACCCGCCTGCGCCGCCGACTCGATGCCGCGCCAGCAGCGGTCCTGCCACCACAGCACCCAGTCCACGAGATCCGCACAGGGTTCCAGCCCGTACGCGTCGACTACCAGCCGGACCCGGCGTGCCGCGACGCGAGGGTCGACCGACGGTCCCAGCGGAACGAACTGCCAGCACAGATGAGCCACGTCGTGCACCCGGCGCCCCGGAGCGGCGATGTCCCAGTCCAGAAAGGCAACCGGCACGCCGTCGCGGTACACCGTGTTCTTCGGCGACAGGTCGTTGTGACACACCACCTCCTGGTCACCCGCCAGATCCGAGCCTGCCGTCAGGTCGTGGAACTGCCGCACCAGGCGCGCCACTCCGGCGAGGCCGGCGTCGTCCGACGGTTCGGCATCCGGCTGCCACGGCACGTGACCGTCCAGGAAGGTGAGTGTTTCCCGACCGCGGTCGTCGACTCCGAGGAAGCGCGGTGCGCCCGGCCAGTCCGCGGACTCGAAGTGCTTCAGCAGCCGGCGTACGAAGACGGGATCCGGCGGGGGAGATTTGCGCACCGTCGCACCGACCCGTACGACGTCACTGACGAAACCACCGCGCAGCGCTTCCTCCGACATGGAGTCCATCTTCGGGCCGACAGGCAAGAACGCATCATCGCGGGAAAGGACCCCAGGCCGCATCGGTCGGGACGCGCCTGCGGCTTACACCAACTGTGTTCTCGGGCGTGGCCGAAGGAGCCCGGCATCCCTCGTTCGAGTTGGTCGATAATTGACATTATGTCAACCTGAGCGTGGGGACAGCTGGGAAGGAGCCGTCGGGGGCGCAACGACGGCACTGCGGGTGCCGCGGAGGCGCCCAAAGAGCACGAAGGCTACGGCCCAAACCCCAGGAGAATCGCTCTGACAGAACCGCGCGAGCAGACGACGGATCGCCTCCGCCGCCGTTCTGCAAGAAGCTTCGCGGCCCCGTGCCGCCCTGACAAAAGCTGCACCTGCGCGGCCCCACAGCTAATCCGACACGCTGCGGCACAGTAGCTCGGATGGAGACTGCCGCCCGCGCTGCGGCGCACGTCCACCACAGCAGGTATGCAGGCGATCCTCGCACTTCCTCGGACGGGAGTTCCCTGCATAATATTCCTTATGCAGGATGAACAAGACATTCCGGCCGAAGCCCTCGTCGAGGAGTTTCTGGCGGCACGCGCCGTGCGGAAACCGTCCGAACACACCCTTCTCGCCTACCGCCGCGACCTGAACGCCATCCTGCGCATCATCGGCGAGGGCGTCACTCTCGGTGACCTCTCCCCTCGTGCGCTCCGGGCCGCCTTCGCCGAGTTCGCGGCGGGCCGGGCTCCGGCCTCGGTGTACCGGGCTTGGTCGAGCTGGAACTCGTTCTTCGGGTTCCTGGTCGTCGACGGCGTGGTGGCCGGCAATCCGATGCCTGCTGTCGGCAAGCCGCGGATGGCGACGCCCTCCCCCAAGCCGTTGCGGGGCGAGGACACGCCGGAGCAGCTGCTCGAGGCGGTCAATCATGCTGATGAGCGGCAGCGGGATCCGTGGCCGGAGCGGGATGTCGCGGTGCTGGCGCTGGCGTTGTGTGCGGGGTTGCGGTTGTCGGAGCTGCTGGCGTTGCGGACCGGTTCGGTGCTGGGGCGCGCCGGTGAGCGGCGGATCGAGGTGGCCGGTAAGGGTGGGCGGCCGCGTACGGTGCCGATCGAGCCGGAGTTGGATGCGGTGCTGGCCCGGTATGTGGAGAGCCGGCGGGTGCGGTTCGGGCGGGTGCGTCCTGACGAGCCGCTGTTGGTGGATCGGCGGGGTGCGCCGTTGCGGCGTGGTGGTCTGCAGTATCTGGTGCAGTCGTGTTTCCGGCGGGCCGGGGTGTCGGATCGGGTGCCGCGGGGGGCGCAGTTGCATGCGTTGCGGCATACGTTTGCGACGCGGTTGGCGGAGGACGGGGCGAACGCGTCGGAGATCATGCGGTTGCTGGGGCATGCGTCGTTGACGACGTCGCAGGGCTATATCGAGGTGACGGCGGCGCAGCAGCGGGCTGCGGTGCGGGCTAACCGTACGAACCGTGCGCTGGGTCGCCTGTGAGGGGAGCACTCCCCCTCACAGGCGACGGCTGTCAGCTGTTGAGGAAGCTGAGCAGGGCTTCGTTGAACTCGGTGGGGTGGCTGGTGTTGATGCCGTGCGGGCCGTCCTGGATGACGACGAGCTGGGCGCCGGGGATGGTGTCGGCGGTGCGTCGGCCGCTGTGTTCGACGGGGACGATGGCGTCGCTGTCGCCGTGGATGACCAGGGTGGGGATGCTGATCTTGGCCAGGTCGGCGCGGAAGTCGGTGAGGCCGAAGGCGGCGATGCAGTCGAGGGTGCCCTTGGCGGAGGCGGCGTGGGCGAGTTCCTGGGCGTAGCGGACCTGGTTGTCGCTGACTTTGAGGATGCCGCCGGCGGTGAAGAAGTTCTGGGCGAAGCCGTCGACGAAGGCGATGCGGTCGGTGGTGACGCCGTCCTGGAAGGACTTGATCGTGGCGTCGTCGAGGGCGCCGTCGGGGTTGTCGTCGCTCTTGTAGAGGTACGGGGGGACGGCTCCGGCGAAGACGGCTTTGGCGATGCGGCCGCTGCCGTAGGTGCCGAGGTAGCGGGCTACTTCTCCCCCGCCCATGGAGAAGCCGACGAGGGTGACGCCGGTGAGGTCGAGGTGGGTGAGCAGGGCGTCGAGGTCGGCGGCGAAGGTGTCGTAGTCGTAGCCGGTCCAGGGTTGGCTGCTCTTGCCGAAGCCGCGCCGGTCGTAGGTGATGACGCGTTTGCCGTCGGCGACGAGGGCGGGGATCTGGGCTTCCCAGCTGCGGCCGGACAGGGGCCAGCCGTGGATGAGGACGACGGGGTCGCCGGTGCCGAAGTCCTCGTAGTAGAGGTCGACTCCGGTGCTGACGGTGGTGTAGGGCATGGCGGGTCCCCTTCTCAGGCGAGGGTGAGGGTGACGTCGACGTTGCCGCGGGTGGCGTTGCTGTACGGGCAGACCTGGTGGGCGGCGTCGAGGAGCTTGCGGGCGGTGGCTTCGTCGACGCTGGGGATCTCGGCTTCGAGGGCGACGGTGAGGCCGAAGCCGCCGTTGCCGTTGGGGCCGATGCCGACGTCGACGGTGACGGCCGTGTCGGTGAGGGTGATCTTCTCTTTGCGGGCGACGGTCTTGAGGGCGCTGTGGAAGCAGGCCGCGTAGCCGGCGGCGAAGAGTTGTTCCGGGTTGGTGAGCGGGCCGCCGGGGCCGCCGAGCTCCTGCGGTACGGCGAGGTCGAGGTCGAGGACGCCGTCGCTGGAGCGGGTGTGTCCGCTGCGTCCCTCGCCGGTGGCGGTGGCGGAGGCGGTGTAGAGGGCGGTCATCGTGCGGTCTCCCGTCAGTGGGTGGTGGCTGCTGCGGCGCCGCGGAGGCGGCGGAGCAGGTCGTGCAGGGTGGCGAGCTCGTCGGCGTCGAGGTGCAGGGTGCAGCCGAGCTCGCGGGGCAGGTCGGCGACCTGGTGTTCGAGGGCGGCGCCTGCGGGGGTGGGGCTGATCCAGACGACGCGTTCGTCGTCGGTGCCGCGTTCGCGGTGGATGAGTCCCTGGTTCTCGAGGCGTTTGAGCAGCGGTGAGAGGGTGCCGCTGTCGAGGTGCAGGGCGGTGCCGAGGTCGCGGACGCTGATGCGGCCGCGGTGCCAGATGACGCGCAGGGCGACGAACTGGGGGTAGGTCAGCCCGGCGGCGTCGAGTGCGGGCCGGTAGAGGCCGGTCATGGCTCGTGACGCAGCGTAGAGCTCGAAGCAGATGAGCTGTTCGAGTCCGGTGCTCTCTGGCATGCGTCGAACGGTAGTACGCGATTTAGTTGTGCACAACTGAGGTGTGCGGGCGGCCACACTACGATCTGACCGTGATCTCTTTCGTGCCGCTGACTCCGGCGGCGATGTGGGCCCTGGTCGCTGGTGACGTGGCGCGGGCCGGTGCGCTCGCCGGTGTCGCGCTGACCCCGTGGATGCGCAGTGAGAGCTGGCTGTGGGAGATCCGGGCGCGCCAGGTGGAGCAGGATCCCGCGGCGGCCGAGTGGGTGGCACGGGCGGCGGTCGCCGACGGGCGGGTCGTGGGCCACGCCGGTTTCCACGGTCCCCCGGATGACGAGGGTCGCGTCGAGGTCGGGTATTCGGTCGATCCGGCGTACCGCAGACGGGGTTTCGCGAAGGCGATGCTCGCCGAGCTGATCCGCCGCGCCGAGGGTGACCCCCGGGTCCGGGTGGTGCGGGCAAGCATCCGGCCGGACAACGAGGCGTCCCTGGCGACGATCGCCGGGTTCGGGTTCGTGAAGGTCGGCGAGCAGTGGGATGAGGAGGACGGGCTGGAGATCGTCTACGAGCGCGCGGTGAGCGGCCCCGGATCGAGGTGAACGACGAGGGGGCGGTGGTCGGAGACGGCGACGGCCGGGGTGCGGATCTGCACGACGGGGCCGAGGCGCGCGGCGTCGCGCGGATGGGTCAGGATGTGGTCGAGCTGGGCGCGGGGCGCCGGGCTCGGGTACGTGGGCCGGCGGGCGAGGCTGCGCCAGCCGGTGAAGGCGCGTACCGGGCCGGACGGCATGTTGAGGTCGCCGAGCAGGACCCGGGGTGCGGGCAGCGAGCGCAGGGCGCGGACGGCGGCGCGCAGCTGGCGGACGTTCCAGCCGGGCACGAAGGACAGGTGGGTGGTGGCGACTGTCATCGGGCCGGTCGGCGCGTCGATCACGGCGGCGATCATGACGCGGGGTTCGTCCTTGAGCAGCAGCAGGCCGCCGTCGGGCCCGGGAGCCCAGACGGGTGAGCGTACGGGTGCCGCGGGCAGCTCGGTGATCTGCCAGCGGGCCACCGGGTAGCGGCTGACCAGGGCGATGCCGTAAAGCGGGTGGACGTTGTCGGCCTCGGAGCGCCAGGGCCGCCAGGTCTCCCCCGGCGTGCCGGCGACGGCGGCGGCGAAGCGGTGGGCGGGTGCGCCGAGGGCGTCGGCGGCGATGGCGGTGAGGTCGAGGTGGCCGCTGCGGGGCTGGGCCCGGTCGACCTCCTGCAGGCCGAGGACGTCGGCGTCGAGGTCGGCGACGGCCGCGGCGACGCGGTCGGCGTGTACGTTGCCGTCGGAGAGGGACCTGCCGTGCAGCAGGTTGAAGGTGGCCAGGCGCACGGAACAAGACACTATCGAGCGGCGAGGTGATGCGGTGTTCAAGGCGGTGTGCTGTGCGGCGTCGGTGTTCGTTCTGATCGGGATGGCGGGGATCTGGCTGCGGCGCCGCCGTGGCCGGTGATCTTGGATGACAATGGGCGGATGACCGACGATCTCATCGCCCGGCTCGAGGAGCAGGAGCGGCGGCTGACGTTCACCCGCTTCGACAACGCGGACGCGTGGCACCTGGGCAGCCTGCTGGTGGATCTGGCCACCGGCAGGGACCTGCCGGTGGCCGTCGACATCCGGCGCGGGACCCAGCAGCTGTTCCACGCGGCGCTGCCGGGCAGCACGGCGGACAACGACCATTGGATCGCGCGCAAGGTGCGGGTGGTGGAGCGCTTCGCCGCGTCGTCGTATCTGGTGGGCCGGCGGCTCGCGGCCAAGGGCGACGCGCTGGACGCGAAGTACGGGGTGGATCCGGCGGACTACGCGGCCCACGGCGGTGCTTTTCCCGTACGCGTGGAGGGTGTGGGTGTGGTCGGGGTGGTGACCGTGTCGGGGTTGCCGCAGGCCGACGACCACGCCCTGGTGGTCGAGGCGATCGAGACCTACTTGGCGGACTGAGCCAGCGCGGCCTCCACGCTCGCCTTGTCGAAGCCGAGCTCGCCGAGCACCCCGCCGCCCTGGGCCTCCTCGAGCAGGGCGAGCACGATGTGGCCGGTGTCGACGAGGTCGTCACCGAGCCGCAGCGCCTCCCGGAAGGTCAGTTCGAGCACCTTGCGGCAGCGGGCGTCGAACGGGATGAGCTCGGGCAGGGCGCCGCCGGGCGCCTCGGGCAGCGCGGCCATGGCGGCGTCACGCACCCGCCCGAAGGCCCCGAGGGCGGCGTGGGCGCGGGCACCCGGGACGTCGAGCATGCCCAGCAGCAGGTGCTCGGGGTGGATCTCGGGCTGCCCGGTGGCACGGGCGGCGGTCATCGCGCCGACGACGGTGGCGCGGGCGTCGTCGGCGAAGCGGCTGAAGCCCTGGGACGGGTCGAGGTCGGCCTTGGGCACGAAGCGCTTCTGGGCGGCCTGCTTGGAGACGCCCATGCTGCGGCCGATGTCGGTCCAGGAGGCGCCGGAGCGCCGGGCCTGGTCGACGAAGTGGCCGATGACGTGGTCGGCGAGCTCGCCGAGGTGGTCGGCGAGCAGCACCGCGTCGGAGAGTCGCTCGAGCGGGGCGTCGGGCCGGTTCTTGGTGATCGCGTGGATCAGGTCGTCGAGCCGCACCGGCGGCGTGATCTGGGTCATGCGTCAACTTTAGGTTGACGGTCGGATCGCCGTCAACCACGAGTTGACGCGTACGCTCAGCGCTCATGTACCTGAACCCCGTCCGGCACATCACCGTCGACGCGCACGACCCGTGGCGCCTCGCCGCCTTCTGGACCGAGGTCACCGGCTACACCGTCGGCGACGACGACGCACCCGGCGACGACGAGGTGCTGCTCAGCGCCCCCGAGCCCGGTGCACCCGGCATCCTGTTCATCCGCGTACCCGACGACAAGGTCGCCAAGAACCGCGTCCACCTGGACATCCAGCCGCCGACGGGCACCCGCGACGAGACCGTCGCCCGGCTGCTGCAGGCCGGCGCCACCCTGCACGAGGACCACCGCACCGGCGACGGGCTCGGCTGGGTCACGCTGCGCGACCCCGAAGGCAACGAGTTCTGCGTCGAACGCAGCGCCGTCGAGCGCGGCCTCGCCCCGCAATGACCGCACTCGTCCTGCGCCCGTGGCGCGACAACGACGCGCCGGCACTCATGGCGGCCGCCGGTGATCCGGCCCTGCACCGCTGGACGTCCCTGCGCGTGGAACACCGCGACGAAGCCACCGCCTGGCTCACCGCGCAGCACGACGGTTGGGTCACCGGCAACCGCTACAGCTTCGCCATCGTCGACGAGCAGGACACCGTGCTGGGCCACGTCGCCCTGAAAAGCCCCGGCGCGCCGGCGACCGAGGCCGAGGTCGGCTACTGGACCGCCGCCCACGCCCGCGGCCGCGGCGTCGCCCCGCGCGCGGTGAAGATCATCACGGGTTGGGCCTTCACCACGTTCCCCCACCTGCGGCGGTTGCGCTTACTGCACCAGGTGGACAACACGGCGTCGTGCCGGGTCGCGGTCAAGAGCGGGTACGCGTACGAGCAGACGCTGGCGGCCGAGCACCCGTACCCGCGCGAAGGCCACCTGCACGTCCACCCGCATCCGGCGCTTCTGAGGAGGTCCGGGGGCGCAGCAACAGGGCAGCCATCGCCCCGGCGGCGACGACCACGACGCTGAAGGTGTTCAGCGCCGTGGTGAGCGCCACCGCGCTGACCGCCGCCGCGGCGATGAGGGCGCCGGCCACGGCCGCGACGGCGTCACTGACGAAGAAGGCGGCCGAGACCCGGCCGAGCGAGGCGTTCGGCGTTGCCGTCTGCAGACGATGCCCGACGGCGACCAGGGCCACGGCGCCGGGCACGCCGGCCGCCGTCACGGCCGCGACGGCGAGCAAGAGGCTTGCGGCGTTGACCATGGCCAGGAAACTCAACCCCACCGCCGCATAAGCGACGGTCAGGATGGTGCGGGTGGCGTACCGGACGATGAGGGTTCTGCTGATCGCCGACCCGGCGAGATACCCGACACCCAGCCCGGCGATGAGGTAGCCCAGCGCCTGCCCGGACCCGGGTAGCCGGCTCGCCGTGAACGGGACCAGCAGCGCCGTCAGAGCGGCGTTACCCGTCCAGTAGATCCAGCTGACGGCGAGGAGTCCCCGGAGTACGGGCGTACGGAGGATGTGGCGCAGTCCGTCGCCCAGCTCCCGGCCCACGCGCGTGGTGCGGGGGTGGATGGGGTCCCGAAGCCCGATCGGGACACCGGAGATGATCGCGGCCGCGACGGCGTAGCTGAGCGCGTCGATGACGACGACGGCGTCGAACCAGCCGCGCGAGACGAGGAACGTACCCGCCAGGGGCCCGACCATCCGCAGGGCGCTGTCGCTGAAGGCCGAGAGCGAGTTGGCGGAGGCGAGGTCGTGCTCATCGCGTACGAGCGTCGGTGTCACCGCCCGGAGAGCGGGTCGCAGGAAGCAGACGGCGATGTTCTCGATGACCAGCCCCGCGAGAATGAACCCCGCGCGGGCCGGCGTGGTGGCCAGCAACATCAGGCACACCCCGGCGGCACTCGCGATGTTGGCCCCCACCAGGATCCGGCCGCGAGGCCAGCGGTCGATCGCGACGCCTGCCCACGGGCCGACCACCACGGCCGGCACGGCTTGAGCGGCGAGAGCGAGCCCGGTCGACACGGCCGACCCGGTGAGGACGAAGACCTGCAAGGGGACGGCCATGACGAGCAACCACGTCCCGAGGGAGTCGATCGTCGTCGCCACCCACAGCCGGCGGAAGTCGCGCAGGCCTAGCACCCTCGTCACCATACGGCGAAGCTATTTCAACAGAACAGTCTGTGGCAAACTTTGTTCTGTGGAGATAGCAGATCTGGGCAACCGACTGCGGAACCGGCGGCTGGCGACGGGCCGGACCATCGCCGCCGTCGCTGCGGACGCCGGGCTCTCCGTGCCGTACATCGCCAACCTGGAGAACGGCCGTGGCAACCCGACGCTGTCCGCCGTCAACCGCCTCGGGTCGGCGCTCGGCGTGGAGCTGGTCCTCCGGGCGGCCGACGACGGCACCGAGCCGGAACCGCCGGGCGCCCTACCGGACACGCTCGTGCAGTTCTCTCGGACGCCCCGGTTCTCCAGCGAGACCGCACGGTTGGCGCGGATCACCCGGGCGCCGGAAGACCTGACCAGGGAGCGGCTGCTGCACGCGATGGCAGCCATGGGCGCCCTGGCCGGCAGACCGCTGGCAGAGCTCGACTGGCACCGGCTGCTCGACGCCGCAGTCCTGGTCGCCCGCGCCTGAGCGGAGTCAGCCGTGGCGGGCGGCTTCCTTGCGGCCGCGCTTGCCCAGCGGGGTCTGCGACAGGTCCACCGCCTGGGCGGTCAGGTTCTTGTACGCGTACCCGTGGGAGGTCAGCCACCGCTGCGCCGCGGCCTGCCCGCGGGCCGTCACCGCCGGGATGTCGCTCTCCTCGGCCACCGTCTCCGCGTAGCGGAAGGTGAAGAACGGCCGCGCGGCGATGTCGTAGGTCATCGACCCCTCGGCGGTGAACGCCGCGAACGCGACGTCGTGCCGGGCCGCGTCGGCGAGCAGCTCGGCGCGCTGGGCGTCGGTGAGGGCGTCGAAGGCGCCGCGGACGGTGACCCGGATCGTGCGTGCACTCATGACCGCGACGGTAGAGCCGCCGCGGGCCCGCGACACCTCAATTACCGGCCGAACGCCGTGAGGAACCGGTCACGGAAGTCGTCCATGGGCCACACCGGCGCCTGCGGGTCCGGCTTCAGGCCCGGCGTCCAGCCCCAGGAGTCGATGCGGTCGAGGACCTTCGGGTCGTGCGCGACGATCGTCACCGGCACGTCGCGGCTGGCACCGTCGCCGACCACGATCGGCGGCGGCTGATGGTCGCCGAGGAAGACCAGGACCAGGTTGTCGTCGCCGTACGTGCGCACCCAGGACAGCAGCGTGCCGATCGAGTACGCGATCGACTGCGAGTACCCCGCCCGCACGTCGGCGGGGTCCTTCCAGACCTCCTCGGCGGGACGGCCCCGGGCGTGCTGGGCCTGGTACACCGAGCCGTCGCCGAGCTGGTCCCAGCCGACCATCGACGGCAGCGGCGCCCACGGCATGTGACTGGACACCAGGGTCACCTCGGCCGCCAGCGGACCCCGGCCGGGACGCTTGTACTCCTCGTCGGTGAACGACTTGAGGGTGAACTGGTCGGGCACCGGGCCCCAGCCGAACACCGGGCCGTGGTAGCCCAGCGTGTGGGAGTCGTACACGCGGTCGTAGCCGTAGAACTGACCCTCGGGCCACGCGTACGTGACACCCGGCTCGACCCCGACGGTCTGCCAGGCGCCGGCCTTGTGGAACGCGCCGGTGAGGGTGAGCCGGTCACCGGCGACCAGGCTGCGGTAGCGCTGCTCGTTGTCGATCCACACCCCGGACTGCAGCGTGGAGTGCGCCAGCCAGCTGCCACCACCGGCGGTCGGCGACGTCAGGAAGCCGCTGCGCGCGGCGTACCCGTCGGCGGCGAGCTGTTTGGTGCCGGTGGCGAGCAGTCCGCCGATCGGCGCGTTGAGCTTGGGGTCCTCGATCGCCGAACGGCCGTAGCTCTCCACGAACGCGAGCAGCACGTCTTTGCCGCGCAGCCCGCCCAGCAGCGACGCCGGAGCGGTGTCCTTGAACGCGTCCGTGGCCACCTCGGCGCCGAACGCCTGCCGGTCGCGGACCGCGGCGGGCACCTTCAGCACGTTGTCGCGCGCCAGGGCCGCCGCGCTGTCGGAGGCGACGTACACGCCGGGCACGAATGACGTACCCAGCAGGGCCAGCGCCAGCCACGCCACCGCGGCGACCCCCACCGTGCCGCGCGCCGCGTCGCGGTGCCGGGCCGCGACCGAAGCGAGCCGCTGTACGGCGAGCACCATGCCGCCGAGCACGCCGACGGCCAGCAGCACCGCCCCCACCGCCGCGGCCACGGCCGTGCCACCCCCGTAGGAGCCGTCCACGAACCTGTACCCGTCGGCGAGCAGCGGCCAGTCCAGCACCGGGTCGAACGGGCGCGACAGCACCGAGAAGAACCCGATGTCGACGACCTTCACCACGGTCAGCAGGCCGAGCACCGCACCGAGCACGCCGGCGGTGATGCCCCGTGCCCGTGCCGGCAGCACGAGCAGCACGGCGAGCGCGGCGACGGCCTCCACGGGTACGCGCACGAGCGCGGCCCACGGCGACGATCCGGCCGGCAGCCGGGTCACCTGATCGGGGACGACCAGGGCGAGGAAGACGAACAGGCCGGCGAGGCCGGTGACGGCCCATGCGGCGGCGCGGCGCTTGCGTGACACGCGACATTCCCTTTGTTCGAGCCATGGCGGCGGCAGGAGCGTACCCCCGTACCGAGCACACGCCTGGGGTGCCGGTTGCGGTTCAGCACGTCTCCGGTCGTACCGGCGACAGCTCGTTCATCACCGGTTGCGGCGAAAGCTCGACGGTGGCGCCGCCGGCGAGGCTATCGAGCGGGATGTCGACCGTGTACCGGAAGTTCGTCCACACATCGACCCCGACCGGCCAGGTCAGCTCACGCAGCGGCACCTGCTCCGCGAACCCCGCCGGCACGTCTCCCACGGTGACCGTCGGCGTCGACCTCTCCGGCGCGTCGTCGGCGATCTCCCACAGCGGCTGGCGGCCCGGCCCGGTGATCTGCACCCGGCCGAGGTAGCTGTCGGGGCTGCACTGCCCGCCGATGGTCAGGACCAGCCGGCCGTCGGCGAGCCGGGCCGACAGCCAGGCGTCGTCGCCGGAACACCCGGACGCCACGGAACCGGCGGCGAGCAGAAGGGCGACGGCGATGCCGCGGCGCACGAGCGACATGGCCGACACATTAACAGCCGGGTGTGCAACTGTAACCATTGACATATTCCGATGGGTAAATAGGCTGGCCACATTCGCACAAAGCTTCACGGGGGAGCTGAATGCATGTGTGTGCCGCACGCTCAGGCGCCTCCATCCGTGCTCGGAACCTCACGATGAGGAGACGTTTGTGCCTTTTCGCCTATCGTCCGTCAGACGCTCGTCCCTCGCGGCGGCCGCATTGACCGCGGCACTCGTCGCGACGCAGGCCGTACCGGCTCCCGCGCTCGCCCACTGGAACGGCACGGGTCAGCTCAACGCGTACATCAGCATCTACCCGTACAACTACAACGACACGTGGATGGCGCCGCTCGACCGTTCGCTGTCGAACTGGAACGCGACCGCCAGCCCGGCGTACTTCTACAAGGACCGGCTGTCGAACTCCACCCTGACGGTCACGTCCTACAGCGACACCTGGTACGGCTACTACCAGGCGTGCGGATCGTCCTGCATGTACGTGCGCGTGAACTCCCGCACGATCAACCGGGACGCCAGCAACTGGAGCAACTTCGTCACCAGCGTCGTGGTGCACGAGCTCGGCCACGGCCTGAACCTCGCGCACAACGACATCACCTCGATCATGAACCACGGCCGGAACCGGAACTCCATGACCACCCCGCAATCGCACGACGTGGCGGACGTCAACGCCTACTACTAGGGAGTTCCGTATGAAGCCGCAACTGATAGCCCGTGCCGCCGGCGCCCTCGTCCTGGTAGCAGCCACCGCCGCGTGCGCCACCGAGGCCGGCCACGCCCACCACCCCGACAACGTCCTCTACCGCGCCGACTACCCGTCCTACCGCACCGCCGACGAGCTCTTCGAGCGGGCGACCGTGGTCGTCCAGGGACGGATCGCCTCCGGCAAGCAGGTCATCCGCGTGGTGCAGGCACCGCCACAAGGAAAGACGCTCGCGGCGCCGCAGGAAGCCGAACGCCGAGAGGGAATGGTCGTCACCGTCCGCACGGTCACCGTCTCGCGGGTCTTCAAGGGAGCCGTCCAACCGGGCGACGTCGTACAGGTCAAACAACTGGGCGGCAAGCTGGACGGCGTCACCTACTCCGAGGAGCACGGCGTCCCGCTGCAGGACAATGGGCAGTACACGCTCTTCCTGGAAACGTACGCCGACCAGCCGGCGTCGCTGCTGAACCCGGTCCAGGCGCAATACCCCGTCGAATCCGGTAACGCCCTGCGCTCACTGCCCGGAAACGAGATCAGCACCTCGATCACCCAGCTTGCTAAGCTGGCCCGCGATTAGTGGCGAAGGGGGCGCAGTGTCCGGCATCGGCATTCCCTGGCCACGACTCTGCGCCCTCCTCGGCGGCATTCTCGTCCTCGCGGCCTGCGGATCCGGCGGCTCCGAAACGACCTACTGGAGCCACGGCGGCGACAAGACCGAGAACGTCGAGTCGTACGCGGGCGCAAAGCACTGCGGTTGGCAGGACGTCACCTTCCTGCACATCCAATGGCCGCTGCCCGGGCAGACCGGCGAGGCGGCGAACCGGCAGTACGTCAGAGACCCGAAGGGACGGCTCGGAGCGGACGTACGCACGCCGTACGTCGCCGGGACCCGGTTGCCGGCCGACGCCCGCACCACCGACTACACCGGCCCCGACGGGCAGCAACTCTGGCTGGCGCCGAGCACCGCCGAGACCTTGGCGTACGTGGTGTACCCGGACTCCCAGCAGGTGGAGGCCTGGCCCCGCACGACCCGGACACTCGGCTGCGACTGAGCGCGTCACCAGCTGGCTCGAACCCGTCACCGATGAGGTGTACGACAGGCGATCCGTTGGAGGTGCCGACCGCGGCGGTCGATTACGTCGCGGAGCAGGTCGGCGCGGCGGACCCGTCGAAGGTGAAGGAGTATCTGCGGCGCCGGCCGACCCGGTTCGAGCACCAGCGGGAGATCGCGGCGGCGTACGGGTACATCGACTTCGCCGCGGCGGAGCGGGAGCTCGTGCGCTGGATCGACGATCGAGCGTGGACGAGCGGGGACGGGCCGATGGCGCTGTTCAACGCGGCGGTGGGCTGGCTACGCGAGCGCAAGGTGTTGTTGCCGGCGGTGAGCACCCTGACCCGGCTGGTGGCGCAGGTGCGCTCGCAGGCCACCGACCGGCTGTATGAACGGCTGTCCGCTCTGGTGTCGGCCGAGCAGGCCGGGCTGCTGGAGGAATTGCTCGACGTTCCCGACGGGCACCGGTATGGTCCGCGCGTTGCCGCGGGCCGGTGAGGTCGCCGGGTTGGGGCTGGGAGATGTGGACGTCGCGGTGGTGCCGCGCCGTCGGGTGTGGGAGCTGGCCCGCTACGGGCTGGAGGCCAAGGCGCCGACGCTGCGCCGGCACCCGTACCAGCGGAAGCTGGCCGGCCGTTTCACGGCAGCGTCCCGCCAGGTGTCGGAGCAGTGACGATCCGATCCAGACGAAGTTCCGGATCGGCGCCAGGCGCGCAGCGGTGATGCCGGCCGGCAAAGAGCTGTGCGCAGCGACCGGAATAGTGTGATATAGCATAACGTCTCGATCGTGGCATGCCCGGCGAATGGCATAGACCTATTCGATTGGGTGCCGTTGTCGGGAGTACGGTGAAGGTAATCCGCCGAGAGGTGGAGGACCTTCTGTCTCGGTGGGATGCCGGCGTTCGTTGTGCCGGATCCGAATCCGTTACGGCGGTGCCGAGGCGGACGCGAGGCCCCCAGCCATGACCGGTGTCGACGATCTTGCGCGTAAAAAGGCGGCAGCCGGCAGCAACGATCAGCGCGGCAACGGACATCGGGACCGGGTATGGGACCTAGTCAGTGCCCACGGACCAGACGTCACCAGGTTGTGCCGGGCGAGCGCGGCGCTGGTGCCAGGCGTCGCCGGAATAGGTTTGTCGGCCGGTCCGGCCGGGTCTGTTCCCCGCCTCCGATTCTCCAGCGACACGGCCAGCTCACAGCTGGAAGCCGCGCAGCTCACCCAGGACGAAGGCCCCTGCCGCGACGCCACCGCGACGCGGCGGCCGGTGCTGGCCGCTGATTTGTCGGCCGGGTCGTGGCGGCAGCGGTGGCCCCGATTCACGCCCGCCGCGCTCGACGCCGGGGCGCGGGCGGTGTTCGCGTTGCCGCTGCACGCCGGCGGCGTACAGCACGACGGGGCCGTCGACCTGTACCGGCACACGCCCGGCGAGCTGGCCGGCGCCGACCAGCTCGACGCCGCGACCTTCACCGCGGCGGCCACGGAGCTGCTCACCCTGGAGCGTCACGGGCTGGACCTGACCGAAGTGTTCGCCTACGGCTGGAACGGCGCCCAACCCGTGAACACGGCCGATACGGTCCGCGCCGTCACACCGCCACCGATGCCGCAGGATGCCGACAGTGTATTGCTGGCCTGCTGGTTCGGGTCGACGAAGTTCGGCCCGGTGCGCGACCAGATCCATACCCTGGCCGCCGGCCAAGGACTACACGGCGAGCACGCGGACCGGCTCGTCCTGGCCGTGCACGAGGCAGCCAGCAACGCGGTGCGTCACGGCGGCGGACACGGCCAGTTGCTGTTGTGGCGCCGCGACGGCCGACTGTGGTGCGAGATCAGCGACCACGGCCCCGGCATCCCCCCGACACCCGCGGCCAATGAGCACACCGCCGGTGCGGAGCATCCCCGCTGGGGCGGTCTGCAGCTCATCCGGAGCGCCTGCACCAGCCTCGACATCACCACCGACACCACCGGCACCCGGCTGCTGCTCAGCTACCGGCTCGGACCGCGATCACGGTAATGAACCCTGATGAGGCGGCCGGTGTTCGGATCGTGGTCACCGAAGTCCGCCGGCGTGACGGGGCCATCCTGGTCACGGTCACCGGCGATCTCGACGTCGAAACCACCGCCATGTTTCACCGCCGGTTGGGCGACATCCTCGACGGCCGGGATGGCCAGCGTCTCGACCTGGACATGTCCACTCTCGGCTTCTGCGACCTCGCCGGCCTGCGCGCCCTACACGCCCTGGGTCTGGCAGGTGCCCCGGTACGGATCGTCGCGGCGGGGCCGAGCCTGAATGTGCTGCTGCGCCTGTGCCAGATTTCCGTGCTGCTGGACTACACGCCAGCCCCGGCACACCCCGACGAGGCCTGAGGTGACTCTGATGATGCCTGTCTTCTACGCACGGCCCGAAGGCGAGGGCGTCCCGCTCGACATGGACTCTGCCCTCGCCAGCTTTGCCACCGCGGGATCACCCCGCCAGATCCGGTCCGATGCGTTCACCGGCGCGGTGGACATGGCTATCGCCGAGGACCTGCGCGAAATACCGGACCCGCTCGCGCTGCGGGTGAACATCGCCCTGCCCGGCACCACACCCCTGCTCAGGCTCCACCATCTCGACAACTACGTGTTCCCGCTCATCCCCAGGCTCACCGCGGGCACCAGGCGGCAGTTCGCCTCAGTGTGGGCAACCAAACGGCACGCGACCAAGCACTCCGTCGCGGTATGCCAGGCACGCGGCATCCGTGACCCCGGCGCAACGTACTCGTTTCAGGCCCGAACGACGGCATCGGCGATCAGCCCCGATTACAAGAAACAGATTCGCCGCCAGCTCACCGCAGACCGGCCGCTGCCCGACGGTGGCATCGCCCTGCAGCTCTCCTTCGTCGTAGGCCGACGCCGCGCATGGCCGAACCTCTGGAAGACAACGATCGACGCACTCGGCGCCATCATCGGACACGACGCCAGCAACTCCGAGGGCTCCGTCCACGACGGTCGTATCACCGACCTTGGACTGCACTGCCGCGTCGACCCGGCCACAGGAAGTGACGTCATCATCGCCATCCGCGCCCAGGCCGACAACCAGCTGACCACCGCATGACTCAACGGCATCCGCCTTGGCCATTTGGGCTCCCGCCCGCCCATCTAGGCCCGAGGGTCGCCTCGCCTCAGCAGAGGTACAGACCGCTTCACGAAAGGTTGTGCCGCTGCCGATCGGCGGTCTCGCCGCCCCGGACACGAGCGAGGCGTAGGCCGGCCGCTACCTCGATGCCGCCGTCCGCGGCGTCCGCTCCGACGAGGTCGCCGACAAGATCGCCCTGCACCTGGCCCAGTTCCGCGACCACTTCCACCACGCGCACGGCCACGACCGGCTCTCGGCCGTCGTCCAGCGCGAAGTCGTCGCCTGGCGCACCCACCTCACCACCGGCCGGGACGCCGGCGGACTCGGCCTGGCCCCCGCGACAGTCAACACCCACCTCGCCTCGCTATCCGGGTTCACCACCTGGGTGTGCACCCACGACCCGGCCGCCCTGCCGCACGGCAACCCCTGCGCGAAAGTCGGCGACCTGCCGCTGCCCCCGCTCGAGCCCCGCGCGCTGCCCCCCGGGCAGGTCCGCACGCTCAAGAACGTGCTCGACCGGCTGCCTCGCTTCCACCAGGACTAGGGCCGCCGCCGCAGCGCGGCTGGCGAGCTGCACAGCCACGCCCGACCGCTACGTGACCGGGCGATGATGCACACCCTGCTCGGCACCGGCCTGCGCCGCGAGGAACTGGTCAACCTCGACCTGGACCAGGTCACCCCGAACACGCCGGAGGCGCTGCGCGCGGCGAAGAAGGCGAAGATCAGCAGCATCCGGGGCAAGGGCGGCACCAGCCGCACCGTGTTCCTCGGCGCCGACGGCCGCACGGCCCTGGCCGACTACCTCGAACACGAACGCCCCGCCGACACCGGCCCGGCCGCGGCCGCGCTGTTCCTGTCCGCTGCCTCGATCGGCGCCCGCCGCCCCGACGGCCGGCTCTCCCCACGCTCGATCAACCTGATCTGAGAGCAGATCGGCCGCTGGCACGACGCCGAACACGGCGACCCGGCCCGGCGCATCAGCCCGCTGCGGCCCCACGACCTACGGCACTCGTTCGCCTTCGCGCTCGCCGAGGCCACCGACAGCGACGCCTACGAACTCGAACGCCGACTCGGTCACCAGTCCCAGCGCTACATCCACCGCTACACCAACCCACCCGAAGACATCGCCTCCGGCTACGTCGAAAACCTGTAGCCAGTGCCAGATCAAATACCTGGCAGCTGGTCGCACCTTCGTCAGCAACCCCCTACGAGCGGGCGCCGAGGCCGGGCGTCCGCTCGATCCCTATTCAAGATCATCCTTAGCGTTACTTTTCGTTCCGATGCTCCTCAAGGGCCGCTTCCTCCGCCCAGGTAAACCCTTCACGGCTGCGGGCGGCCTCAGCGGGCTCTGCGATCTCATGGCAGTTCTCGCCACACGTCGCGCCCAGGTCCGGGCCGCCGCGACGCCGTACCTGAGGGAGCGCAGAGCTACCAGCCCCCTGCTCTGGCTACACCATAACTGTCATTATGGTGCAGCGGTGTTTTGTCCGGTTTCTGGATTACTGGATTACCGTTAATAGCAATCTAATAATTACCCCACATCTCGGGCGCGGGGTTGCCGTGGAGGATCTCCGTTTGATCGTCTGCCTGACGAGCCGGATAGCGGGCGCAGCTCCGCGTTACGGCGGCAGGCCGTCGCGGGGCTGCTGTCGCTCAGCGCCCGCGTTGACGTCCCCGGCGGATGCTTACCGGGATCGAGCACGCAGAGGTCAGACGCCGGTCCTGCCGCGCAGGTCCCACACCCAGACGTCGAGGTGCTGCTCCGCCGAACCGAACACCTGCTCCAGCAGTGCACGCAACGGCTCGTTGCCCTCGGCGGCTCGCAGCACGACCACCGACCCACGCCAATGCGTGACGTCGGCCCACACCGCCGCACGCGTCTGGTCGGTGACGGCGGGGACTGTTCCGGTGCGGAGCGTGTCGTTGACCAGGCGGGTGGTGTAGCTGAGAGTGGTGGGGCCGGCGAAACCTGCACCGTTCGCGTCGGGGCCGAGGAAGTAGCCCTCCGGAACCGGGAACTCGTGCAGAGCTTCGGCGCTCCAGCTCAGCGAGTCCCGTCCGGGATAGCTGCTCGGCAGCGGCACCGGGATGAGTGTCCGGCCGGGCGGAACGTACGGGCGCCAGGCGCCGGAGGTGATGAACCGCGGCGGGCGCTGGTCGTCGACGGCCGGCAGTGCGGTGGGGAGGAGCGGCAGCAGGGCGGCGGCGATGAGTGCCCGGGCCGCCGCCGTCATCCGCCGGTCGATCCGCCGCGACGCGACGGCGTCCCAGAAGGCGGCGATGATCAGCGCGATGGCCGCCGTGACGGCGTAGGTGAGCCGGCTGGGCATGAGCAACCCGAGAACCGGCAGGTCGTCCGGGATGTACGCCCACGGCGCGGGGATGTCGGTGACGGTGCCGCCGATGCGAAGCGCCGGGCCGAACGACAGGATGGCGAAGACGACCGCGACCACGGCGGCGATGCGGACACGCAGCGATCGCCGCCAGAGCAGGACCACGGCCACCACGGCGAGCAGGACCACCGGCCATCCGTACCAGGTGTTCTGCTCGATCAGGCCCTGGGTGGTCTCGGCTTCCGCATCGCCGCCCAGGGTGTCGCGGGGCATCGTCAGGTACGTGAGCAGGTCCTCGCCCCAGGTGTGGTAGGTCGGCATGCCGCGGAAGGTTCCGGGCCCGTGGAACTGGAACCAGATCGGGTACGCGCAGAGCATCCCGGCGGTCAGCGCGGTGACGGCAAGCGCGGTCAGGAAGGATCTCGCCCGCAGCCGCGCCTCGCCCGGGCGGTGCGCCGCGCAGGCCACGACGATCACCGCACCGGCGGCCGCGGTGATGAGCAGCAGTTCCTCGTTGATGAACAGCTGGTACGTGACGAGCAGCCCGAGGACGATGCCGTCGCGGACGGAGCGTCCGGTGGCACCGAGGCGGACGACGGCGAGGACGATGAACGGCAGCGCGAAGTTGCTGACGAAGTTCGGTTGCCCGTTGGCGTGATGCACCACGCCGGGGGCGAATCCGGCGAACGCCCCGGCCAGCAGCGCGCCCGGACGCGAGTACCGGCCGTGCCGGTGCAGCACCCAGTAGGTGGCCATGGCGGTGCCGGCGAGCGCTCCGGTCATCCACACCAGGTACGCGATGCGGGGGCCGAGCAGCATGGTGACGGGGGCCAGCGGCAGGGTCACTCCCAGCACCGAGGTGTTGGCCATCATGTTCACCCCGACCGGCGTGTTCTGCCGGGTGGAGAACAGCGGGTTCTCCAGGTGCCGAAGTGAGTAGGCGCCGTGGGACAGCAGCCACTCGAACCAGGTGTGATCGACGGGCAGGTGCGCCGACACCCGCCCGTCAGGGTCGGCCAGGAAGTGGCGCATCACCAGCAGTGCCAGTCCGACGTACGCCGCCCCTACCAGGACGCCGGACGCCACCCGGCGCCGTCGCGGTTCGGAGCCGACCGCGGGTTCGGGCCGGGACGCAGTGAGGTGCTTTGCCGACATGCGCCCTATTTTGCGGTAAATGCCGTGATGGGGCGTTCATCCCGGCCGTGGCGCAAGGCCTCTCGGCCGTGTGTCGGAGAAGTCAGCCGACGGCGATGCGGTGAAAGTATCCGATGACCGGCGCCTGGTCGGGCGCGGACAGGGCGATGTAGCCGTCCGGCCGCACGATCGTGTAGTCGCGAGCGGACGCCGTCCGGTACGTGCGGACGAAGTCCAGGTCGATGCCGGGGACAGGGCCAGGGGCGAGAACCGTGAAGTGGCTGCCCCGGAACAGGTCGAACAGCCTGGCGCCGGTCGGCGTACGGCCGTCGGGTGCCGGACGGCCGCCGCCAGCGCCGATGAGCAGCCCCGGCGGGTAGGTCGGGTGGTCGTTGCCGGCGTTGCGGTGCAGGCGGACGAGGTGGGCTTTCATGATCCGGCCGAGCAGGGGCCGGGGGATCCGAGAGCCGCGGAGCCGGCCGAACTGTCGGTCACTGTCGGCGAGGATGGCTTCGGCGACCGGCATCCGCTCCGCCTCGTACGTGTCGAGCAACGAGTCGGGCGCCGCACCGCGCAGAACGAGGCCGAGCTTCCAGCCCAGGTTGTAGGCGTCCTGGATGCCGGTGTTCATGCCGTGGCCGCCGGCCGGACTGTGCACGTGGGCGGCGTCGCCGGCCAGGAAGGCCGGGCCGTGCCGGTACCGCGAGGCCATCCGCAGGTTGTAGCGCCACTCCGACACCCAGTGGACGTCGGTGATGCGCACGTCCGGGCGGCCGGCGCGCGTGGCCAGAGCCTGCCGGAGCGTGTCCGGGCCGGCGTCGGTGCCGGCCGGCAGCGACACGACGAGCTGCCACAGGTCTCCGTCCTGAATGGGGCGGGCCGCGATCATGTGCCCGCCCGGCGGTGAGCCACAGGTGCACACCGGCCGCACGGTCGAGGCCGTCGACGCGGACGTCGGCGAGCATGGCACGGGCCGTCTCGGTCCGGCCGGTGAACTCGATGCCCAGCTCACGCCGGACCGTGCTCCGACCGCCGTCGGCGCCGACCAGGTAGCGCGCGGCTACCGTCTCGGTGCCGCCCAGGGTACCGGTGAGCGTGGCAGTGACCCCGTCCGGCGTGATGTGGACGGCGGACATCCTGACACCGGATTCGACCTTGCCGCCCAGCTCGGCCAGCCGGTCACGCAGGACGGCCTCGGTGCGCCACTGCGGCAGCATGAGCAGGTTCGGGAAGGGCCGATCGATCGTCGCCTCGGCCGGAGGCAGGTCGAGGTCGAACAGCCGCCGCGGGCCCAGGTGGAAACGCTGACGCCGTCCGAGGACGGCCTCGGCGGTGATCGTCGAGGCGATGCCGAGGTCGTCGAAGACCGCCAAGGTGTGCGGCTTGAGGCCGAAGGCGCGGGAGCCGACCGCCGGTTCCACCTGCTGTTCGACGATGCGGAAGTCGATGCCCTGCCGGGCGAGGTCACACGCCAGGGTGAGCCCGGTGGGCCCGGCGCGGTCCATATGGAGGGGTGAAGATGTCGTTACGGTTCGCGGTGCTCGGTCTGCTGGAGGACGGGCCCGCCAGCGGGTACGCGTTGACCGCGCGGTTCGAGAAGTCCCTGCAGCGCTACGCGTGGACCGCCCGGCAGAGTCATCTCTATCCGGAGCTCGGCCGGCTCGCCGAGGACGGCCTCATCGAGGTGGTCGAGCAGGGCGCCCGGGGCCGCCGGACGTACGCGATCACCGACGCCGGCCGGGCCGAGCTTCGCGCCTGGCTGCTGTCGACTCCCAAACCCCGGGCGGTCCGCGACGAACAGGCCCTGCGCCTGTGCCTCATCTCCGCCCTCGAACCGGCGGAGGCGCGGGACATCGTGCGGAGCCATCTCGCCGAGGCCGAGGCGATCAGCGCCGAACTACGCGCTCTGGCGGACGCCGCCGACGCCGACTCTAACCACCCGCGGGGCCCGTTGCGGTTCGGCCGCCTCGCCATGGAACTCGGGATCTATCAGAGTGAGGCACAGCGCCAATGGGCGATGTGGGCACTCAACCGTCTCGACGACGCCGCTTCCGACGAGCGGTAGTTCCGGCCCTCGCACGGTTCACAGCTGTGAGCTCCAGGCCGGTGGCGCCGCCCCGTACGCCGGGGGCAGGTGCGGCCAGTGCAACGGCCGCCCGTCGAGCAGTCCCGGCGGGCTGATGCCGGTCCACCCGCCGCCCAGGTCGATCCGGTAGGCACCCGGGTCCTCACGGCCGGGGTCACTCGGGCCGCGCCGTCCCTGCTCGAGCAGCCACCGCGCGGTGCGTTCGAGCGACACCGACACGTGTGCGGCCGCACGGTCACGGGCTCGCCGGACGAGGGCGGACAGCACCCCGGCAGCGAGCAGGTAGCCGGTGGCGTGGTCGAGCAGCTGGCAGGGCAGCGCACCGGGCGTGTCGCCGTCCCCGGCCGCCCAAGCGATGCCTGTGGCGACTTGCACGAGGCTGTCGAAGCCCCGGCGACCGCCCCAGATGCCCGCCGTTCCCCAGGCCGAGAGGGTGGCCACGACCGTGCCGGGATGCCGTTCGGCGATCTGGGCGGGTGTCAGGCCGAACCGGTCGAGCGCCCCGGGCCGGTAGCCGGTGACGATCACATCGGCCTGCCCGGCGAGCCGGTGCAGCGTCCGCAGGCCCTGTTCGGTACGGGCGTCCAGCAGCGTGCTCCTCTTGCCGAGCACACCGTCGACCGTGAGCGCGTCCAGCTCGGGCCGTGCGGGGTCGTCGACGCGCAGCACCTCGGCGCCGAGCGCGGCCAGCATCCGGGTGGCGACCGGTCCGGCGAGGACCCGGGTCAGGTCGAGAACCCGTACGCCGGACGCGGGCAGGGGACCGGCCGCCGGTAGCGCGGCCGCGGCGCCCAGCGGCACCGTGCTGACCAGCGGGGCGTCGCCGGCCGGATGCTCGGCACGCCACTGCTGCGTCGTGCGCGCCGCGACGGCCAGCCCGCCCGCCTCGTACACCAGCTGCTCGACCTGGAGCGCCGGTCGTCGCGCCACCGCGTCGGCGAGCAACGGCTGGACGGCGTCGTCCGGGCCGTCGGGCACGGCCAGGGCGCGCAGCAGCACTGAACGGTGCCACGGATAGTTGGCGTGGGTGCGCACCCAGCCGTCGGCAGCCGGCCACCACCGTGACAGCGGCGCGAACCCCGGGACGGCGTGGCCGGCCGGGTCGCGCAGGAGCGCCTCGCTGCGCACCGCGGCGGCGACATGGGCGGTGTCCACCGTGACCCGGGGCCGATGGCCGGTGCGCGCGTGCGCGAGCTCCGCCGCGGCCAGCAGGCACCCGGCCACGGCGGCCGTAGCGCACTCGGCCACGGCCAGCGCCGAGTGCAGCGCCGCCGGGCGGGCGACGCCGGTCACGGTCGCCTCGGAAATGCCCGGCAGGCCGGCACCCAGCACGGGCGTCATGCGCCCAGCACCCGGCGGGCCTCGGCCAGCACCGGCTCTGACGCCAGGCTCTGCCACGACGCGAACAGCTCACGGAAGTACGCCCCGTGCCGCCGGCCGATGGTGGGATCCTGCTCCACGACGTCGAGCTCGTTGACGATGCTCAGGTCGGCGAAGCCCGCCACCAGGTCTGCGGGCAGCTGCTCGGGGCCCCCGGTCCACCGGTTCCACACCTGGCGCGTGGCCGGCAGCGACTCCCACGTGCGCGAGCGGTCGCAGGCGCCGTACAGGTAGACCAGGGCCTCGGCGCGGTGGCCCACCAGCTGCCGCAGCGGGGTGCGATCCGCGGGGTTCAGCAACGTCAGGTCGAATCCGTCGGTGCCGTAGGCCGCGTGGGTCAGCCCGGCCAGCCGCACGTCGTCGCCGTGGCCGAGCGTTCCGAGCCGGTCGTGGACGCGGCCGAGGTGGGCGTAGAGCGTGCCGCCGGGATGGTCGATCGTCGCCGCGCCGTGCTCGCGCAGCCACGTCTTGACGTCGTCGGCGTTCACGGCCGCATCCGGGCCAGCCGGCCGATCTCCAGGGCGACCCAGACCTCGCCGTCGGGGGCGACGGTGAGGCCGTGGGGTTCGCTGCGCGGCGTCGGCAGGTCCCAGCCGGTGACTGTGCCGTCGCCGGTGATGTGGCCGACCCGGTTGGCGCCCCACTCGGTGAACCAGATGTCTCCGGGTCCCGCGGCGGCGACGGCGTGCGGGCGCGCGGACCGGTCGGCCAGCGGGAACTCGTCGATGTCGCCCGCGGTGGTGATCCGCCCGATCTGCCCGGCGCCGATCTCGGCGAACCAGAGCGCCTCGCCGTCACTGGTGATGCCGACCGGAGCGGCGCCCGGCGTCGGCAGGTCGAACACGCGCATGTCACCGTCGGTGCCGATCCGCCCGACAGCGTTCGCCTGGTTGAGCGCGCACCACAGGGCGCCGTCGGGCCCTGCGGTGATCGCGGCCGCGAACGCCTTGTCGACGGGCAGGTCGAACTCGGTGACGACACCGTCGACGGTCACCCGTCCGATGCGGTCGGACTGCATCTCGGTGAACCAGAGCGCGCCGTCCGGGCCCGCGGCGATCCCGTACGGCCCGGCGCCGGCGGTCGGCACGGCCACCTCGCTCAGCTGCCCGTCAAGGGAGAGCCGGCCGATCCGGTCGTCCTTGGTGCGGGTGAACCACAGGGCGCCGTCCGGCCCGGTGGTGATGACGGCCGGCTGCGCCGCCGGGGCGCCCAGGTCGACCAGCGTCACGCCGCCGTCGTCGGCGACCCGGGCTATCCGGCCGCTGTGGGTGAGGGTCACCCATGCCGCCCGGTCCGGGCCGATGACGATCCCGTACGGGCCGGCGTCGGCGTCGGCGATCACGACTTCCTGAATCCGCACAGGACGACCCTGCCGTCCCCGGATGGGGGGCCGCAACGGGTTTGTGCGCCTTCTTACGTCACAGATTCCAGGGCAACCTTCAGGGTGCGGGCGTGCACCGGAAGCAGCGGCAGGCGGACGTCCGGCGTCGGGATCCGTCCGCGCGCGTGCAGCACGGCCTTGATGACGGTGGGGTTCGGCTCGGCGAACATGGCCAGCGAAAGACGGGCCAGGCGCCGCGCCAGGGGTCGCGCCCGCGCGACGTCGCCGTCGTCCCACGCCCGGACCAGGTCCGCGAAAGCAGTCGTCTGCAGGTGAGCGGAGGCGACGATGCCGCCGTGGGCGCCGAGGGCCAGCAGCGGTGACAGGAACGCGTCGTCACCGCCGAGGATCGCGAAGCCGGGAGGCGGGTCGGCCAGCAGCGCCACGGTCTCGTCGTCGATCCCGCCTGCGGCGAGCTTCACGCCGGCCACGTTGTCCAGCTCGGCGATGCGGCGCAGGGTCGCGGCCGACAGCCGCTGCCCGGTCCGGTACGGCACGTGGTAGACGATCACCGGTGCCGGGCTGCTGCGGGCGTACGCGGAGAAGTAAGCGACGACGCCCTCCTCGCCGGGACGCACGAACGGTGGCACCAGGGTGAGCACGGCCTGGGCGTCGCCCGGAGGCGGCGACGCGGTGCCCGCGGCGACGACGAACGGCGCCTGCCGCTGCCGGCACACCCGCGCGACCACCTCGACGACGCCGCGCTGCTCGTCAGGGCTCAGCGCACCGGGCTCACCGGTCGTGCCCAGCGCCACCAACCCGCGCGCGCCGTCGTCCAGCACCTCGCGGGCCAGGCGCTCCAACGCGTCGAAGGCGACGCCGCCGCCGGTGTCGAAGGGGGTGATCAGTGGTACGTACAGGCCGGTGAGAGTCATGCCCCTGACCCTCGCCCCGCGCTCACCATCAGGTCCAGTTCACGTTTGTACGGTAGTGCGTAAGCTCAGCTGATGCTCGACGTGCGCCGGCTCCGGCTGCTGTGCGACCTGGACCGCCTCGGCACGATCGCCGCGGTGGCGCAGGCGCACAGCTACACCCCGTCCGCGGTGTCGCAGCAACTGTCCACGCTGGAACGCGAGGCGGGGACCGCCCTGCTGGAACGCACCGGCCGGCGCGTGACGTTCACCGCGGCGGGCCGGGTACTGGTCGCCCACGCCGAGACGGTCCTCGCGGCCCTCGAACGCACGACGGCGGCGCTGGCGGCGGTGTCCGCGCAGCTGACCGGCCCGCTGCGCATCGGCGCGTTCCCGACGGCGGTCCGGACGCTGCTCCCCCAGGCGCTGGTGAGCCTGGGCCGCGACCACCCGGCGCTGGAACTGCGGGTGACCGAGCTGGACCCCGTGGCGGTGCCCGGGGCGTTGCGGGAACGGCAGCTGGACGTGGGCCTGGTGCAGGACTACGACCTGGCACCGGCCGAGGCGGATCCGGGCCTGGAGACGACAGCCCTGCTCGACGAGACGGTGTACCTGGCGGTGCCGGCGGACACCGGGACGGCGACGGTCTCGCAGGCCCGGAACCGCCCGTGGATCCTGGCGACCCCGGGAACGCTCTGCCACGCGGTGACGCTGCAGGTGTGCCGCGCCGCCGGGTTCACGCCGCGGATGCGGCATCAGGCGGACGACTTCGCCACGGTGCTGGCGCTGGTCGCGGCAGGTCAGGGCGTGTCGCTCGTGCCCGAGCTCGCCGTCGGAACACCGCCGTCGGACGGGGTGACGCTGGTGCCGTTACCGTACCGGCGGCGTACGTCGATCGCCTGCCGCAAGGGCGCCGCCGCCCACCCGGCGGTGACGGCGTTCGTCGCGGCCCTGCGCGAGGGGTAGCTGCGATGAGACTCACCTACTGTCCGGACACCTCGCCCGCGGACTGGCTGGTGCGCTCCGGCACGCCGCCGATGCAGCTGATCACCTTCGGGCCGGCGGTCTTCGAGGCGTACGCACGCCTGCGCTTCATCCCGGACCCTTCCGCGCCGGGTCAATCGGAGAACGAGGTCGAGCTGCCCGGCGACCACCCGTCGGACATCGCGCAGGTGCGGCGGGCGCTGCACCTGCGCGCGCCGTTCACGTCCGCTGCGGACGAGTGCTACTTCTGCCTCTGGGAGGGCTACTCCGACGCCCCGCTGCCACCGGACGCGCGGCACGGCCCGCTGGTCGAGATCCCTCATCGCCGCTTCGCCCTGTTCCGCGGTTCGCTGCACGACATCGACGCGTGGGAGGCCGAGCTCGGCGGCGGCCTGCCCATCGCGCCGCCGGCGTACGCGTGGCCGGCCGACCACCGCTGGTGCCTCACCGCCGACGTCGACCCGCACTGGGCCGGCATCGGTGCGCAACGCGCCGCGATCGACGCGCTGGCCGGCGACCGGAGCCTCGACGTGGTCCCGGCCCGTCCCACGGAATCCCAGCCGAACTACTCCTGACGTGGCGGATCAGCTGCCGGCGTTGGCGCTGGCGTCGGTGGCCGCCTTCGGGCTGGCGCTGATGTCGGCGGTGGCCGGGTTCGGTGGCGGAGTGCTGCTGCTGCCGGTGTTCACCGCTCTGTTCGGGTTGCGCATGGCGGTGCCGATGCTGACCCTGACGCAGGTGGCGAGCAACGCCTCCCGGACGTGGCTCAACCACCGGGAGCTGCACGGGCGGTTGACCGCCTGGTTCGCGCTCGGCGCGGTGCCCTTCGCGGTCGCCGGTGGGCTGCTGCTCGCCCACGCCCCGCTGGGGGCACTCAAGCGCCTGCTGGGGGTGTTCCTGATCGCCGTGGTCGTCTGGCGGCGGCGCCGTCCGCGGCCGCGCCGGCCCGCCGGTCCCGCCTTCGCCGCGGTCGGGGCCGCCTCGGGCCTGGGCTCGGCGCTGCTGGGCTCGGTCGGTCCGCTGACGGCGCCGTTCTTCCTGGCGTACGGGCTGACCCGGGCGGCGTACATCGGCACGGAGGCGGCCGCCGCGCTGACGATGCACGTGGCGAAGATCGCCGCCTACGGGGCGGGGGACCTGCTGACCAGCCAGGTGCTGCTGTTCGGGGCCGCCTTGACGCCGGCCACCCTCGCCGGGGCGTGGGTGGGGAAGAAGGTCGTCGGGCGGATCAGCGACCGGACGTTCGTGATGCTCGTGGAGGCCGGGCTGGTCGTCGCGGGGGTGCTGTTCCTGCTCGGACGGTGATGCGCCCCGGGCCGGGTCAGCGCTCGCCGTCGACCGGCGCCGCGGGACGCCAACCGCGGCGGCGGCCGTGACGCACCGCCGCGGCCAGCACCATCACCAGCACCACCACGCCCGCGCCCACCGCCGCCACGAGCAGCGACATGTCCCGCGCGTCGGCCCGGCGGGCCGCCAGGGCCACCGCCGCCGGGTCCTCGGTGTGCACCACCACGGGTGCCGGTGCCGGCGGCGTCTCGGGGCCCAGCGTCTCGGTCAGCGCACGGTACGGGTTGAGCACCCCGTAGCCGTACTCGTCGCTGCGGGCGCCGCCGGGGGCCGGGTCGGCGGTGGCGAGCAGGCGGCGCGCGACCTGGGCCGGGGTCAATGCCGGGAACCGTTGCCGCACCAGCGCGGCGGTCGCGGCGACGAACGGCGCGGCGAAGCTGGTGCCCTGCTCGGTGACGTGCCCGCCACCTCGCGCGGCGACCGTCACGTCGACTCCGGGGGCCATGATGTCGACGTAGTCGCCGTGCTGCGAGAAGTCGCCGCGCACGCCGTTGACGTTAATGGCGCCGACGCCGATGACGTCGGGGAAGTCCGCCGGGTAGGGCGTGGGGTTCTTGTCCTTGTCACCGCCGTGGTTACCGGCGGCGGCGACGACCACGACGCCCCGGTCGACCGCCCGCGCCACGGCGGCCCGGACCGCGTCGCTCTGCTCCGTCATGACCAGCGACATGTTGATGACGTCGGCGTCGCCACCGTTGGGGCTGGACGCCCAGTCGATGGCGTCGGCGAACGTGCCGGGGCTGGTGGGCTCGGTCTGCGCGGTGCGGTCGTCGGTGTCGGTCTGCTCACTGACGCGCACCGGGACGATCGTCGCGTCCGGGGCGAGGCCGCGCGGCCCGGCCGCCCCGTCCGGCCCGGCCGCGATGATGCCGGCGACCCCGGTGCCGTGGCCGACGCAGTCCTGGCGGGCGTCGGCGTTGCCGTGCAGGAAGTCCCTGCCGGGCGCGACCCGGCCGCGCAGCTGCGGGTGGGAGGCGTCGACGCCCGAGTCGATGACGGCGACGCGCACGCCGGCGCCGGTCGCGAACGGCGCGAGCCGTTCGGGGGCGAACAGTTGCGTCTCGTACGGCTTGTCCTTGCTGACCTGGGCGATGGCGGGCTGGTTGGGGCACACGTAGGCCCTGGCCTGTGCCGGCGCGGCCGGCAGCAACGTCGCGGCGATCACCGCGACGGCCAGCGCCGCCTTGCTCGACTGCATCCCCACCCCCGTACGAAACGACCGGGTGGATGCTACCGAGGCGGGGGCCGCGGCGGCGCCCGGCCGGGGCCCCGATTGACCCGCAAACCCGCGCGCCGATAGGTTGTGGGGACCATCTGCGCCGTTGTGAGGGAAACCGGTGAGAGTCCGGTGCGGTCGCGCCACTGTGAACGGATCCGTGCGGGTTCGTGAGTCAGGACGCTCACTCGTCGCAGGCCTGTCGATTCGGGACGCGTCATCCCGCAAGGAGGTCTGATCCGTTATGCCCAAGGTCCAGGCGGTTCGCCCGCTCAGCCCGGCCACCGTCTCGCCCCGCGTGCTGTGGACGGCGGCCGGCGTCGTGGCGGTCCTGCTCATGCTGGCCTATCTGGTGGCCTTCGACCAGGGAGCGGTCTCGCAGAGCGGCATGTACCTGCACGAGCTGATGCACGACGGCCGGCACCTGCTGGGCGTCCCGTGTCACTGACGCCGGCTCGCACCGGCCCCGGTTACGGGGCGTTGCTGCTGCGTGGCCTGCTCGCCGGTCTGCTGGCCGGGTTGCTCGCGGGTGTCTTCGCGTACGGGTTCGGTGAGCCCAAGGTCGACGCGGCGATCGCCATCGAGGAGGCCGCCGCCGCACAGGAACCGGCCGCCGCGGACCACCACGGCGACGAGGAGCTGGTGTCCCGCGACGGTCAGAGGGGCGGCTTGTTCCTGGCCACGGCCCTGTACGGCGTGGCGATGGGCGGCCTGCTCGCCACCGCGTACACGTTGCTGCGCCGGCGGCTGCGCACGGCGCACGACTCCCGGGCCGCGCTCGGCCTGGCCGCCGCAGCGCTGCTGGGCCTGGTGCTGGTGCCGTTCGTGAAGTATCCGCCGAACCCGCCGGCGGTCGGCGATCCGGCCACGATCGACCAGCGCACGATCAGCTATCTGTCGATCGTGGTGATCGGCCTGGTGGCCGTCTGGGCCGGCGTGCTCGCCTTCCGCGCCGCACGCGCCGGCGCCCCGGAATGGGTGCGCGCCGCCGCGGGTCTCGCGGGTTTCCTGGTGGTCGTGGTCATCGGGTACGCGCTGCTGCCGAACATCGACGAGGTACCCGCGACGTTCCCGCCGAGCCTGCTCTGGAACTTCCGGATCAGCTCGCTGGGCACCCAGGTGACGCTGTGGACCGTGCTGGGCCTGGCGTTCACGGCGCTGCTGTCGCGCCTCGGCGCGCGTGACGCGGCCGCGCCGCAGGAGCGGTCGGAGTCCGTGCCGGTGTGAGTGGCCTGCGGCTGCTCGCCTGCGCACCGACGGCGGCCCTGAGGGCCGGACGGTTCGGCGGCGACGAGGACATCGACGAGGGTGGCCGCCGGGCCGCCCTCGCCATGTCCCCGCCCGGCCGCGGCGACCTGTGGGTGTGCGCGCCGTCCCGGGCGGCGCGCGAGACCGCCCAGGCCCTGGGCCACTCGGCGATCACCGCACCGGAGCTCGCCGACCCGGACTTCGGCCGCTGGGACGGGCTGAGCCTGGACGACGTGTCGGCCGGCGACGCGAAAGGGCTGCAGCAATGGCTGACGGACCCGCGGTCGGCCCCGCACGGCGGTGAGTCGCTGGCCCGGGTCCGGCAGCGGGCCGGGTCGTGGCTGGACGCGATGGCACGCCAGCGCGTCGTGGTGGTCGCCCACCCCATCGTCGTACGGGCGGCGCTGTGTCACGCCCTGGCCCTGCCGGACGAGGCGGTGTGGAACCTGGAGGTCGCGCCGCTGTCACTGACCCGGCTCACCTACCGCACCGGCCACTGGCGCCTGCATTTCCCCGCCGCCGGCTAACCCGCCTCAGCCGAGCACCTCCCGCGCCCACCGGGTCAGCACCTCGAGCACCGGTGCGCGCCCCGCGAACGTCGCCGCCGTGTCCCGCGTGTCGTACGCGCCCTTGCGGGGGCTCTGCGACGCGGCCGTGACCATCCGCGGCGCCAGCCAGTAGTACTTCGCCGCCCCCGTCACCTTGATCGCCCGGTCGACGGTCGCCGGGTCGACCGCGGCGCCCAAACCCCGCCGGTAACCGTCGCCGACCGCCGCGACCACGTCGTCGATCAGCGCGATGTCGATGAGCCCGTCGAAGAACGCGTCGAGGGTCAGGTTCGCGACGTCCTCGCCGACGGCGCCGGGCCCGGTGAACGCCCAGTCGAGCAGCACCGGCCCGGTGGCGCCCAGGATCAGGTTCATCGGCCACAGGTCGTGGTGGCACAGGGTCCGCGGCAGCCGGTCGGCCTCGGCGAGCAGGTCGGCGCGCCGGTTCCAGAGGGTGCGCAGGTCGTCGCGCAGGCGTGGCGACCAGGTCTGCGTGACGACCGGGTGGTCCCAGTCGAGGTCGTCGCCGACCGGCTGGGCGCTGGTGTAGTCGCGCAGGAAGTCGCGGGCCAGCCACGGTTCGCCCGGGGGCCGGCCGAGCCACCGGGCCTGCCCGGCTCCCATCCGGTACGCGACGTCGCCGAGCTGCGCGCTGCCGAACGCCGTCCCGGGGGTGCCGGTGACGTCCTGCAGCCACATCGCCACCGAGCCGTCGGCGCGTTCCTCGGTGGCGAGCAGCTGCGGCGCGGACAGGCCGGCGTCGGCGAAGGCGGTCGCGGCCAGCCCGCTGCGGTACGCGAGCAGCTCCCGCAGCCAGTAATTCCAGTGTCCCGGGTCGCCGGAGGCCTGGAAGTGCGCCGCCGCTTCGGGCCGGCCCGGCGTGGCGATCTTCAGCACCGCGCTGCCGCCGTCGCGCGGGACACGCCAGATGCCACCGGTCGCGCCGTTGGTCGTGTTGTGCAGCAGCTCCTCGGCGCGGCTGCCCGGCGCGAGGTCCGGTGGCGGCGTGGGCACGACTGAGCACCGTACCGGATCAAGGCGCAGCGGCGCGGTTGCCGGATGCGGGCCGCCGGCGGCGTTAAGGTCGGGTCGCGATGGCAGAAGACGACGTTTCCCCGACGACGCGGCCGGTACCGAAGCAGTCGGTGCTGACCGTGCCGATCCACGCCGACGACCCGGTGCCCGAGACCCGCCCGTGCGCGCACTGCGGCCGGCCGGTGCCGCAGCGGGCGTCGGCCGGCCGGCCGTTCCGGTACTGCCGCGACAACGACGGCGAGTGTCAGCGGGCCTCGCGCAACGTGCGGATGCGGCACCGCTCCTCGCCGGGCCTGGCCGGGCAGGTCGCCCGCACCTGGGAGGTCGTGGACCGGCTGGACCAGCTGGTCGGCACGCTCAGCGAGGCGCTGCACGCCGAGATGTCCCCGGCCGGCGTGGAACGGCAGGTCGCCGAGGTCCGCGCGGAGACCTCCCGGCAGATCGCGGCCGCGCACACCGAACGCGACGAGGCGCGCCGCGACGCCGACCGGGCCGCCGAGGCCGCCGCGACGGCGGTGCAGGAGGCGGTGGTCGCCCGCGCCGAACGCGACGACGCGCTGCAGGCGGCGCAGACCGCGCACCGGCTGGCGCAGTCCGCGGCCCAGGAGGCGCGCGACGCTGTCACCGCCCGGGACCAGGCGCAGGCGGCGGCGAGCGCGGCGGCCGCCCTGCAGGTCCAGGCGGAGGCGGACCGCGACGCGGCCCGCCGGGAGGCCGACGCGGTGCGGCGCGAGCTGACCGACGCCCGCCGGCTGACCGATACGGTACGCACGGAGCTGACCGAGGCGCGTCACGAGGCGAGCACCCGCGCCCGCGACCTGGACCAGGCCCTGGCGGAGCTGGCGGCGGCCCGCACCGACCGTGACGGCGTGCAGGCGGCCCGGGAGACGGCGCTGCGCGAGCGCGACGAGGCCCGCGCCGGGCGGGACGCGGCCACGGCTGCCGTCGAGGCGGCCCGCGTGCAGCAGCAGCGCGCGACCGAGCAGGTGGCCGAAGCGCGCGCGGAGGCGGAGTCGTTGCGCCGTACCCTCGCCGAGGTCCGCGCGGACGCCGAGGGTGACCGGGCGGCGCTGGCCCGGGTGACCGGTGAGCTCGCCGCCGTGCGCGAGGCCGCGGAGCGTGACGCCGCGGACGTGCGGCGGCGGCTGGAGGCGGCCCGGGCGGACGCGGACGCGGCCCATGACCGGGTGGCCCAGTTGTCGGCGCAGGTCAGTGATCTGGCGTCGGCGGTGGCGGCGCTGGGCACCGGCCGGTGATCCTCCGGTGCCTTTCCGGCGCGGCCGGTCGGCGCAGCACGGCGGTGCGTGCCGGGCGGCGCTAGGCTGGAGGGGGTCCGCGGGCGGCCGGCGGCGCGTACCGTATCCGGTCGAGTGACCGACATCGCACTATCCGTAGATCGCGCAATATCCCGTAAAGTGGACCAAGGTCCACTTCAGGACGGGGCTGAGTCGGCCGATAGGGGACCCTGCCGGTTACGCTCGGAGCGTTAACACCGTCGACATACGGCGGTCGCCGTGGAATCGCGCGACCGTCCGTTTCGTTACACCAACGGCAAGTAGCACCACGAGCGAGGGGAAAGCCGATCATGGGCGAACGCATGCTGCGCGGCAGCCGACTTGGCGCAGTCAGCTACGAGTCCGACCGCAACACGGAGCTGGCGCCCCGGCAGACCCGCGAGTACCTGTGCGTGAAGGGTCACCAGTTCGAGGTGCCGTTCGCCGTCGACGCCGAGGTGCCGATCACCTGGGAGTGCAAGTTCGACGGCAGCGTCGCGCGACTGGTCGACGGTAACGAGCCGGAGCAGAAGAAGGCGAAGCCGCCGCGTACCCACTGGGACATGCTGCTGGAGCGGCGGTCGATCTCGGAGCTGGAGGACATCCTCAACGAGCGGCTCCAGGAGGTCCGCACCCGCCGGGGTCGCTGACCTTCCCGCATCACCCGATCGCCGTTCCGCCCTGCTGGGCGGGACGGCGATTCGCTGTGCTCAGCGGATGATCTCGCCCTCGACGACCTCGCCGGTGACGACCGGGCCCGGAGCGACCTCGCCGGCCGCGGCGCGCGGCGCCGGGGCGGGCTCGTCGACGGGGTCGGACTGGCGCACCCGCACGTGGCGGGGGCCGAACAGGTCACCGGCGACCGCCGCGGACAGCCGGCGCTCCGCCACGCGTTGCACCGCGTGCCGCGCCAGGGGACGCCCCGGCGGCACGATCAGCAGCAGCCCGGCGACGGCCGAGACGAAACCGGGCAGGGCCAGCAGCAGCGCGCCGAGCAGTCCGACGAGCGAGTCGCTGACCTGGCGCCCGGGTGCCCGGCCCGCCTCGGCGGCGGCGCGGAACGACCGCCAGCCGCGGATGCCCTCCCGGCGCAGCAGCAACAGCCCGGCGGCGCTGGACACGGCGATGAGCAGCAGCGTCCAGAGCGCGCCCAGCGCGTGCGCGACGGCGGCGAACACCGCGATCTCGGCCACCGCGAGCAGCAGCAGCCCCAGCGGCAGCAGGGCCAGGCCTCGACGCATCTCTCTCACCCTCCCGCGGATGCCGGCGGTCCGGATGGCACCCGGCCCGTCCAGCATGACGCGGCTACGCGATCACGGCCATGTCGACGGCTGCCGCGGCTTGCGGCCGAGCTTGTCCAGCAGCGCCTCGCGGCGGGCGGAGACACCCCACACAGTGACCCTGAGCAGCTGTTCCTTGAAGATGTTGCCGCTCATCTTGCTGACGCCGTGTTCGCGCTCGGTGAACGTGATCGGCACCTCGGCCATCCGGAAACCGTGCCGGTACGTGCGCCAGGCCAGCTCCACCTGGAACGAGTAGCCCTGCGAGGCGACCGTCGACACGTCGATCGCGTCGAGGACGGGCATCCTGTACGCCCGGTAGCCGCCGGTGGCGTCCTTGAACGGCATGCCCAGCGCCATGCGGATGTAGATGTTGCCGCCGCGGCTGAGCAGCAGCCGGTGCAGCGGCCAGTTGTGCACACTGCCGCCCGGGATGTAGCGGGTGCCGAGCACGGCGTCGGTGTCGCGCAGCGCGTCGAGCAGCTTCGGCAGCTCCTCGGGGGCGTGCGAGCCGTCCGCGTCCATCTCCACGACCGCGTCGTAGCCCTTGTCCTTGGCCCACGCGAACCCGGCCACGTACGCGGCGCCGAGGCCTTCCTTGCCGGCGCGGTGCAGCACGAACACGTGGTCGTCGGCGGCGGAGATCTCGTCGGCGATCGCGCCGGTGCCGTCGGGCGAGTTGTCGTCGGCCACGAGGATGTCCACCGACGGCACGGCGCGGCGCACCCGCTCGGTGATCAGCCGGACGTTGTCCGCCTCGTTGTAGGTCGGGATGACCACGAGCACACGGCCGACCCCGGGATAGCCCTCCGAGCCTGCTGCCGTCGGGTTCGCGTCGCTCACCGTACCTCCGTGTTCACTCTGCCGTGCTGTCGTCGCTGCGCCGGCGGCGCCGCAGGGGCACCGCCGCGGCCAGGGCGAGCAGAGCCAGCGCTACCGCCGCGACCTCCGGCCAATGTCCCAAACGAGTGGCCAGCGTACGCGGTCCGCCGACCCGCATGTCATGCAGGACCACGGCGTCCACATTGAATCCGGTCGCGGCGAACACGTGGCCGTCGGTGCCGGCGAACGCCGACACGCCGACCGTCGACACCATCAGCGCCTCGCGCCCGTGCTCGACCGCGCGCAGCCGCACCATTGCCAGCTGCTGGCGCGCCTCGGCCTCGTTGAACGTCGCGTTGTTCGTCTGTACGGCCAGGATCTGCGCGCCGCCGGTGACAGTGTCGCGCACAATCCCGTCATACGCGACTTCGAAGCAGATCACATCACCGACCGTCACAACGGGCGTACGGATGGTGCCCGGCCTGGTGCCGGCGACCATGTTCTGCACCAGGTCCACCTTCTCGGAGACGAACCGGGCGACCGGGCGCAGCGGCATGTACTCCGCGAACGGCACCGGGTGCCGCTTCACGTACACCTGGTCGATGTCGGGGCCGGTGACCGGCATCCACAGGATCCCGGCGTTACGGATCTCCCCCGGCACGTCACCGCGCAGCACCGCACCGACCAGGATCGGCACCCCGATCGCGTCGGCCGCGGCGGCGATCTGCTGGGCGGCGTCCTGGTTGCGCAACGGGTCGATGTCGCTGGAGTTCTCCGGCCAGATCACCAGCTCCGGCCTCGGCGTGCGGCCCAGCCGCACCTCCTCGGCCAGCCTCTGCGTCGCGCGCACGTGGTTGAGCAGCACGGCGGCGCGCTGCGCATTGAAGTCCAGGCCGAGCCGCGGCACGTTGCCCTGCACCACCGCGACCGTGCGCGTCTGCCCCGCCGGCTTCGCCGTCGGCACCCACGCCGGGCCCGCCACCAATGCCGCCAGCACCAGCGCGAAACCGGCCGCACCCGGCCACGTCCGCGGCCGCCAGCTGCGCCACGCCAGCGCCACCAGCGCGCCGCCGGCGGCACCGACGGCGAATGTCACCAGCGGCGCACCGCCGAGGACCGCCAGCCGCAGCGCCGGCGCGTCGTCCTGCGCGAACGCCAGCCGCCCCCACGGGAACCCGCCGAACGGCGCCCGGTCCCGCAGCGCCTCCTGGGCCACCCACAGCAGCCCGCTCAGCAGCGGCCACAACGCGCGGAAACGGTCCACCAGCGGCGACAGCCACGCCGACGCCAGGCCCAGCAGCGCCAGGTAGCCGGCCTGCGCGAACGACAGCAGCATCCAGGGCAGCCAGCCGGCGGCGATGCGGGTCCAGTCCAGCAGCGGCACGAACAGCACCAGCCCGGCGATCACGCCGACACCCAGTCCGGCACGCAACCGCCGCCGGTGCGTGGCAGCCGCCAGCAGCGCCACCGAGACCGGCGCAAGCCACCACAGCCCGTACGGCGGGAACGACAGCAACAGGCCGCCGCCGGCGGCGAACGCCAGCACGACCGCCAGCCACCACGGCAGCGGCCGGGGCCCCGGCGGCGCCTCCGGGGCGCCCGCCGGGGCAGGCGTCGGCTGAAGCGTCAACAAATCCACCCGCGGAAGGCTACCTGGAAGCGGTCACGAAATTATCGCGCGAACGAGCCGCAAGGACACGGCCCGCGGACGACATCGGGGCGTGGCCCGCAGACCACGCCCCGATTGCTCCCAGAGATCCGCTTCCCGGGCCGGTACGCCGGAACGATGTCGCGTGACCTTCGGACCGACCCGCCGCAGGCTGGCTGCCGGCGTCGTGCCGTTGTCTACTGGCCGCACTTCATCCCCGACCCGCACCGGAAGGGCGCGGCCGGTCCGCGCCGCCCCGCCGACCCCCACCCCCTGGACCTGGCGTACGCGGTGGCGTTCGGGTCTTGCCGCGTGGCCAGTGAGCGAAGGAACGAAGCGAACAACAGCCGCTTCCCGGAAAAGGACCCGTCGACGGTACGTCGCACCCCCGGCGCCTTGTCAACCGCGTCCCGCACGCGTGGGCGTGTCGCATTCTTCGGCGTGTCCCCGGCGCGCCCTCCTCGGGCGGGACGACCCCTCACAGAGCGTTCACCAGCGCCGCGGCGACCCGCGGATGATCATCCGCGAGCAGGCCGGCGGCAGCCAGCACGTACTGCGTGTCGACCACCCGGCGCACCTGCCGCGGGGCCGCCCAGCCACCCGCCGTGTCCCCCAGCACCGCGTCGAGGACCTCCGCCCCGCCGCCGTGACGCAGCACGCCACCGGAGCCGACCACCAGCCGCACGTCACGAAGATCACGTCCCCCGGTGCGGGGCAGGCCCGGCCCCGGCGAGTGCCCCCGCGCATGCCGGCGCAGCGCGATCATCGCCGCCGCCGACGCCAGCGCCCGGTCCGTCGCCACGCCGTACGGCCGGCCGCCCGAGATGTCCGGCTCGGGGAGCTTCTCCGCGCCGGCGGCGGCCACCACACCCGGCGCGCCCACCCCCACACCCAGGTCACCCTCGACCGTGCGTGAGCGCCACAACGTCCCCGCCACGTCGCGCTGCGGGCCGTGCGACAGCTCCGCGTCCGGCAGCAACGCCGAGTACACGTCCGTGGTCGCCCCGCCCACGTCCACGACCAGCACCCCGGCAGCGGTCTCGTCGGCCAGCAACGACACCCCGGCCAGCACCGCGTCCGGGGTCGCGCACCGCACCAGCGACGCGAACCGGCGCCCCCTCGACAGCCTCTTGCCGCCGATGACGTGCCGCAGGAACATCTCCCGGATCGCCGCACGCGCCGGAGCCGGATCCAGCACCCCGATGCGCGGCAGCACGTTACCGGTCACGGTCACCGGCACGCCCCGGTCGGTCAGCGTCCGCGCCGCGTCCGGACGGGCGTCCGCGTTGCCGGCGACCACCACCGGCACCCGCATCCGCGACGTCGCCAGCCGGCCCGCGTTGTGCCGCAGCGTCGCCTCGTCACCGCCGTCGGTGCCACCGACGAGCAGGATCACATCCGGACGCGCCGCCCGCAGCGCCGCCACCGCCCGCCCGTCGAGCAGGCCCGCAGCCACATGCACCACCTGCGCCCCCGCCGACAGGCCCACCCGGTGCCCGGCCTCGGCCGTGACCAGCGACTCGTAGCCGACCACCGCCAGGCGCAGCCCACCACCGGCCGACGAGCACACGTACAGCTGCTCGCCGCCACCGGCCACCGCGACCGCCTCGTCCAGACCGGTCAGCACGTCCGTGCCCGAGGTCGTCGGCACCTCGGCGCGGCCCACGACCCGCCCGCTGGACAGGTCGACCCGCAACGCCTTCGTGTACGTGGAACCGACGTCGACGCAGACGGCAAGGGTCACGTCTTAAGTCCTGTTTTGGGTGGCGGGCGGGGTGGTCGGACGGGACTTGGGCGGCACGACCACCGTGCCCGTGGCGGTCACCGCGACGATCGGTTCGGCCAGCACCTCAGCGGCCGAACCGCCCGTGCCGCGGCACACCACCGTCGACGTGAACTCGATCTTGCGCGACCGGGTGCCCATCTTGACCACCGTCGCGGTCACCTCGAGCACGTCACCGGCCTGCACCGGCGCCTTGAACTGCACGTCGTCGTACGAGGCGAACAACCCCTCGTCGCCGTCGAGCTGGATGCACACCTCGGTCGCCACATCCCCGAACAGGCCCAGCGAGTACGCCCCGTCGACCAGGTTCCCCGCGTAGTGGGCGTGCGCGTACGGCACGTAACGACGGTGCTTGACGGTAATCATGCGGCGCTCCCGATGAGGGCATGGACGAGGTAGGAGGCGACTTCTCGGGGAGTCGTACCCCGGGAGAAGATCCGGTCGACGCCGAGCTCGGCGGCCATCAGCTCGTCGAAGCGCGGCCCGCCCACGATCAGCAACGGCCGCTTGCCCGCCGGCATCGCCTCCCGGAACGCCGCCGACATCTGCCGCGTGTTCAGCAGATGCGCGTCGCGCTGCGTCACCACCTGCGACACCAGCACCGCGTCGGCCTTCTCCGCCCGCGCCGTCTCCACCAGGTCCGGCACCGACACCTGCGCGCCCATGTTCGTCACCGCCAGCTCCCGGTACGACTCCAGGCCCTTCTCCCCGGCGATGCCCTTGAGGTTCAGGATGGCGTCGATGCCGACCGTGTGCGCGTCCGTACCGATGCACGCCCCGACCACGTTGAGCCGCCGCCGCAGCTTGCGCTTGATGACCGCGTTGATCTCCTTGGCGCTCAGCAGCGGGAAGTCGCGCTCGACGACCTGCACCTTCTCCGTGTCGACCAGGTGGCTGACCTTGCCGTACACGACGAAGAACGTGAACCCCTCACCCATCGGCTTGGCGTGCACCAGCATCGCCGGGTCCATGCCCATCTTGTTCGCCAGCTGGATCGCGGCGCCCTCGGCGCGCTTGTCGTGCACCAGCGGCAGCGTGAACGACACCTGCACCATGCCGTCACCCGTGGTGTCCCCGTAGGGCCGGACGATGCTCATGACTCCAGGGCCTCCGTCACCGGGTTGTAGTAGCCGGCCTCGTGCCTGGCGACCCCGTCCAGGCCCTTGCCCCGGTCCGCGGGCCGCTTCATGATCCCGAACGTGCCGTCCGCGATCGCGTTGAGCATCCCGTCGTCGACGACCCGCTCCAGCAGCTGCACCGCCTCGCCGAGCACCGCGTGCGCCCGCTGCTGGATGAACCCGCCCGGCGCCGGCACGAAGTCCTCGTGCAGGTTCCCGGCCCCGTTGAGCACGTACCGCACGTTCTGCAGGGCGATGTCACGGTCCGACAGCCACGGCGTCACCACCGCCTCGGTCATCATCCCCACCAGCAGGATCCCCTGCCCGGTCAGCGCACCCACCAGGTTGAAGAACCCATCCAGCAGGTTGCCGCGGAACACGTCCCCGGTCATGTGCTTGGTCGGCGGCATCCACTTCAGCGGCGCGTCCGGGAACAGCTCCCGCGCCAGCAGCGCGTGCGCCAGCTCCAGCCGGAACGACTCCGGCAGCTCCGGGTTGATCTCGAACGCGTGCCCCAGCCCCAGCTGCCAGTCCGCCAGCCCCGCCTCGTGCGCGAAGAACTCGTTCAGCAGCTGCGACACCGTCACCGTGTGCGCCGCCTCGACCGCGTCCGCCGTCGTCAGGTAGTTGTCCTCACCGGTGTTGATGATGATCCCCGCCCGGGCGTGCACCTGCCGCGAGAACCGCTGGTCCACGAACGTGCGGATCGGGTTGATGTCGCGGAACAAGATCCCGTACATCGAGTCGTTGAGCATCATGTCGAGCCGCTCCAGGCCCGCCAGCGCCGCGATCTCCGGCATGCACAGCCCCGACGCGTAGTTCGTCAGCCGCACATAGCGGCCCAGCTCCTTCGACGACTCGTCCAGCGCCGCCCGCATCAGCCGGAAGTTCTCCTGCGTCGCATACGTGCCCGCGAAACCCTCCCGGGTCGCCCCCTCCGGCACATAGTCCAGCAGCGACTGGCCCGTCGACCGGATCACCGCGATCACGTCCGCGCCGGCCCGCGCCGCCGCCTGCGCCTGCGGGATGTCCTCGTAGATGTCCCCGGTCGCCACGATCAGATAGATCCACGGCCGCCGCGGCGGGTCACCGTACCGTCTGATCAGCCGGTCCCGCTCGGCCCGGCGCCGGTCCACGACCTTCAGACCCGCGTTGGTCGCCCGCCGCGCAGCCCGCCGGGCCGCCGCAACCTCCGCCTTCTTCTCCGGTACGGCGAACCGCACCGCACCCGCCGCGGCCTTCTGCGCCAGCACCGTCACATCGTCCAGACCCTCGGCCGCCAGCGCGTGGAACACCGGCACCGCCACCCCGTGACCCAGCCCGACGTCGGCGCGCACCGCGTCCACCAGCCGGTTCACCCACGGAATACCGTCGGAGTCCGCACCCCGCACCCCCGCCAGGCGCAGCACCGCCCGCTCCACCGACACGGTCGTGTGCGACCGCGCCAGATCCACGACCGGCTGCCCCGCCCGCGCGGCGAGCTCCCTCGCCCGCCGCACGACCACCGGGTCCAGACCCAACTTGCCCAACGTCACTCCTCGTAGATGGTCTCGCCGGACAACACCGTCCGGCGGCACACCGGCCGCGCCGGCACCTCACCCTCGACCCCCGGCAGCAACGCCGGCAGCCCACCGTCCAGGCCACCCGGCGTGTCCCACACCGCGAACGTCGCCTGCGCACCCGGCGCCAGCACCCCCGCGTCGTCCACCCGCGCCGCCCGCCAGCCGCCGCGCGTCGACGCCCCGAACGCCGCCCGCACACTCATCCGGTACACCGGGTTGCGCGGCGCCGCCGCCGCGACCACCGCCGCCCACGGATCCAGCGGCGTCACCGGCGAATCCGACCCGAACGCCAGCGTCACCCCCGTCGCGTACATCGCACCCACCGGGTTCGACGCCAGCGCCCGCTCCACACCCAGGCGCTGCGCGTACATGCGGTCGCTGCCTCCCCAGAGTGCGTCGAACACCGGCTGCACGCTGGCGACCACGCCGAACTCGACCATCCGGGCGATCATCGCCTTGTCCGCCAGCTCCACATGCTCGATCCGGTGCCCGCCGTCGCGGACCCGGTCCACCCCGACCGCCTTCGCCGCTCTTCCGAAGCCCTCCAGCACACTCTCGATCGCCGCGTCCCCGATCGCGTGGAAGCCGCCCTGCACCCCCAGCTCGATGCACTCCAGCAGATGCGCACCCGCCTGCTCCGCCGACACGAACGCCTCACCACAACCGTCACCGTCGGCGTACGGGCTGCGCACCGACGCCGTCCGCGACCCCAGCGCCCCGTCCGCATACAGGTCACCGGCCGCACCGACCGCGCCCAGATCCTTCGCCCGCTGCGCCCCGCCCAGCTCACCCCAGTAGCCGAACACCCGCGGCAGCCCTCGGCCCGACAACGCCAGCACCGACGCGAAATCCTCCTCGCTGGACGTACCCGGACCGGCGCACTCGTGCACCGCCGCCACCCCCCGCGAGGCCGCCAACCGCAACGCCGACCGCTGCGCCGCCTCCCGCTGTGCCGCCGACAACGACCCCAGCGCCACCGCCCGCACCGCGTGATGGGCCTGCTCCCGCACCCACCCCGACGCGGCGTACCCCGGCACCCCCTCGATGCCGGGACACGCCGCCAGCAACGAGCGCGACGCCAGCGCCGAATGCACCGACGCCTGCGACAGATACACCCGCCGCCCGCCGGCCACCCGCTCCAGCTCGTCGGCGTCCGGCGGCGCCTGCACCGCCCACGTCGACTCGTCCCAGCCGTGACCGTGCACCACCGCGTCCGGCCCGCGCGTGCCCGCGAACGCCGCCACCGCCGCCAGCAACTCCGGCGCCGACCGCACACCCGACAGATCCAGGCCGTCGGCCGCCAACCCGGTGTCCGTGGCATGCACATGCGCATCCACGAACGCCGGCGTCACCAGAGCGCCACCCAGATCCACCACCGCATCGGCCGACGGCGCATCCGCCGCCCCGCCCAGCCACGCGATCCGCCCGTCGCGCACCAGCATCGCCGTGGCCCGCGGATCCGCCGCCGAATAGAACCGGCCCTGGGTGTACAGCACCGAAGGAGAAGTCATGACCGTCAGTGTGCCGAAACCCGCGCCTCGAACAACGCCCGCACGGCAGGAGTGCGCCGCACCACATCCAGCGCGAACTCCGCGTGACCCGGCACGTACCCGTTGCCCACCAGCATCGTGACGTCCGCCGCCAGGCCCTCCGCGCCCAGCGCCGCCGCCGAGAAGCTCGTCGCCATCGAGAAGAAGATCACCGTGCCGCCGTCGGCCGTGCTCAGGATCGCCCCGTGCTCACAACCCGGCACGTCCACGCACACCACCGTCACCGTCGCCGGACCACCCAGCGCAGCCACCACGGCCGACGACACCGCCACCGGATCCCGCGCATCCGCCACCGCGACGTGGTCCGCCAGCCCGGCCGCCGTCAGCGACTCCCGCTCGGCGTCCGAAACCACCACCCCGACCGTACGGGCACCCGCCAGCCGCGCCGCCGTCAACGCCAGCGACCCGCTCTTACCGGCACCACCCAGCACCGCCACCGACACCGGCGCGCCGCCGTCCGCGTACTCGCGCACCACCCGGTCCGTCAGCGCCGGCGCCCCGCACACGTCGAAAACAGCCAGCGCCAGCTCCGGCGCCAGATCGTCCGGCAGCACCGCCACCACCGAACGGCCGAACAGGATCGCGTGCCCCGACGCCGGGACCTGCTCACCCCGGCCGTCCCAGCGCTCCAGCCCGTCGTCGATCACCAGCGGCGTCAACGTCAGCGACACCAGCGTCGCCACCCGGTCACCCGGCTTCACCGGCAACGGCGACTCACGCCCCACCTCGTCGACGACACCGATCAGCATCCCGCCCGACCCGGTCACCGGGTTGTGCATCTTGCCGCGCGTCCGCACGATCTCCAGCACCTCGGCCCGCACCGCCGCACCGTCACCACCGTGCTTGCCCGCCAGCTGACGGAAACTCGCCGCGTCCAGGTTCAGCCGCTCCACCCGGATCCGCACCTCGTCCGGACCCAGCTCCGGGCGCGCGTCGAGCTTCCACGCCGCCTGGGGCAGCACACCCGCCGGCTCGACGACCCGAGACAGCCCCACCGCGAACGTCATGCCCACCATCCTCACGAGAAACAAGCTGCCAGATCGCCGGTACACCGTAAATCCTCCGGGCCGACGGTTTCTAGACCGGAGATTCTCCAGTATCGTCGGAGTCGATCACACCCCGACCCCAGGAGGCACCGTTGCCGCAGCTGGACGCGACCCCGGACACCACCGCCGGCCAGCCGTACGAATACCGGCGCCGCCCCCTCGCCGAACCCGACTGGACCCGCTTCCCCGGCTGGCGCGACATCACCCAGGCCCAGTGGGAGAACGCCCAGTGGCAACGCGTCAACTGCGTCAAGAACATCAAGCAACTGCGCACCGTCATGGGCGACCTGCTCGACGAGGCCTTCTACGCCGACCTCGAAACCGACATGCAGCGGCTCGCCACCATGTCCATGCTCATCCCGCCGCAGATGCTCAACACCATGGTGCCGGACCGCACCCCCGACACGGAGTCGTTCTACGCAGACCCCATCCGGCGCTACATGCTCCCCGTCGCCACCGACCGCCACCTCGACTGGCCGTCACACCCCCACGCCACCCGCGACAGCCTCCACGAGCACGACATGTGGGTCGCCGAAGGCCTCACCCACCGCTACCCCACCAAGGTCCTCGCCGAGCTCCTCAGCACCTGCCCCCAGTACTGCGGCCACTGCACCCGCATGGACCTCGTCGGCAACAGCACCCCGACCGTCGACAAGCTCAAACTCACCCTCAAGCCCGTCGACCGCTACGACGCCCACCTCGCCTACCTCAAGGCCCACCCCGGCGTCCGCGACGTGGTCGTCTCCGGCGGCGACGTCGCCAACGTGCCCTGGAAGCAGCTCGAGACGTACCTCATGGGGCTGCTCTCCGTACCCACCGTCCGCGACATCCGGCTCGCCACCAAGGCGCTGGCGGGTCTGCCCCAGCACTGGCTCCAGCCCGACGTCGTCGAAGGCCTCAACCGCGTCGCCATCACCGCCGAACGCCGCGGCGTCAACCTCGCCGTCCACACCCACGTCAACCACGTCAACTCACTGACGCCCCTGGTCGCCAAGGCCGCCCGCACCCTGCTCGAAGTCGGCGTCCGCGACGTCCGCAACCAGGGCGTCCTCATGCGCGGCGTCAACGCGACGACACCGGACCTGCTCGACCTCTGCTTCGGCCTGCAGGGCGAAGCCGGCATCCTGCCGTACTACTTCTACATGTGCGACATGATCCCCAACGCCGAACACTGGCGCGTGCCCGTCTGGTACGCCCAGCAGCTGCAGCACGACATCATGGGCTACCTGCCCGGCTACGCCACCCCCCGGATCGTCTGTGACGTCCCGTTCGTCGGCAAGCGCTGGGTCCACATGGTCGCCGAGTACGACCGCGAGCACGGCATCTCGTACTGGACCAAGAACTACCGCACCTCCATCGAGCGCGAGGACCCCGAGGCGCTCAACAAGCTCTACGCGTACTACGACCCGATCGACACGCTTCCGGAGTCCGGCCAGGACTGGTGGCGCAAGCAGATCGCGGAATGACGAAAGGGCCCCGGGAGAATCTCCCGGGGCCCTTTTCCGTACGGCTCAGCTGAACGCGTCGCGCACATCCTTGCCGGCGTCCTTGACGTGCTCGCCGGCCTGCTTGGCGTGCGCGGAAGTCTCCTGCGCCTGGCCCTCCGCGATGAGCCGCTCGTTGTCCGTGGCGTCGCCTATGCCCTGCTTCGCCTTGCCGGTCAGCTCTTCGGCCTTGTTCTTGACCTTGTCCGTGAAGCTCATCGTCAACCTCTCATCGACTCGAACTTGTTCTTGTTCTTGTCGGTGAATTCAGTGCCCGAAGGGCTCGTCATTGAAACCCCGCCACTCCCCGGAGACCCGGCGCACATCGCGTAAGGCATCCTAGGATCCTGAGATAGAGGTGATGGCACGATGGGCGCATGGTCGACCGTGCCGCGCAAGCCGCCTCCTTCGGACCCGCCGCCGCCACCTACGAACGGGGCCGGCCCGGCTACCCGGCCGAGGCCCTCGACTGGCTCCTGCCACCCGGGCGGCCCCGCGTCCTCGACCTCGGCGCCGGCACGGGCAAACTCACCCGCGCCATCGCAGCCCGCGGCCTCCCCGTCACCGCCGTCGACCCCTCCGACGGCATGCTCACCGAGCTGCGGCGGGTGCTCCCGGGCGTACCGGCACACATCGGCACCGCCGAGCACCTGCCACTGCCGGACCACAGCGTCGACGCCGTCGTCTGCGCCCAGGCGTGGCACTGGGTGGACCTCGCTCACGCCGTACCCGAAACCGCCCGGGTCCTGTCCCCCGGCGGCCGCCTCGGTCTCATCTGGAACCTGCGCGACGAGACCCACGACTGGGTCCGGCGCCTCGGCGAGATCCTCAACTCCCCCGAGGAACCCCGCCGCACCGACATCGGGCCGCCGTTCGGACCGGTCGAGCACCGGGTCTTCCGCTGGACACACCGGCTGAATTTCGACCGGCTGCTCGCCCTCGTGTCCTCCCGCAGCTACGTCATCCTGCTGCCCGACGACGAGCGCGAAGCCCTGCTCGACCGCGTACGAGACCTCACGGAGACCCACCCCGACCTGGCCGGACGGGACGTCTTCGCACTCCCCTACGTCACCGAATGCGCACGGGCGTCCCTAGAGGACTGAACGCCACACGTCGAGGTGCGCGCCGATGTAGGCCGCCGCACCGCCCCAGTGCTCCCCGTGGCCTTCGGCCCACAACCGCGACCACGGCTGCGCGCCCGTCCTCCACCCGTCCTCCAGCAGCCGGGCCATCGCCCGCGTACGCTCCTCGAGCTTGTCCGGCAGCAGCTTCCGCTGCGCCGCACCGAGCCGGTATCCGTCGGCGACCGCCGCCACCCGCGGCCCGTCCACACCCGGATCACCGCCGGCCACGAGCGGCACGAACGCCTGCACCACGTACGCGAGATCCCACAACCGCGTCCCGGGCGCGGCGGCGTCCCAGTCGATGAAGGTCCACACGTCCCCGTCGCGGATCAGGTTCCACGGCGCGAGATCCTGATGGCACACGAGGTCGGCACCGTCCGCCGGGATGGCGACGTCCCACCGCGCACCCGCCGGCGGCACGAAATCCTCCGCCGCGTCGTGCAACGCGCGGACCACACCGCCGAGCCGTACCAGCTCCGCGGAGGTCATCGGCGGCGCGAGCTCGCCGAGCACACCGGGGACGTACCGCAGGACCTGCCGGCCCTGCTCGTCACGGCCGACGACCTCCGGCACGGCCTCGACGCCCTTCGCCGCGAGATGGCGCAGAAACGCGTGCACCGCCGGGGTCGCCGCGGTCCACGGCTTGCGCACGGTGTCCCCGATGCGCAGCACCTCGTCGGCGTTGTTGCCGCCCTCGAGACGCTCCGCCGTCACGCCGTCCAGCCGCGGCGGATGTGCCACTGGTCGTCGTCGCCGTCGGTCGGGTCGTACGGGGCCTGCACGACCGGCTGCGCCGGGACCATCTCCTCCGGGGTGATCCGGGGCGGCATCTGGCGGTAGTCCTCGCGGCTCTTCGCCGCCGGCTCGGGCTTCTCCATGAGCGTGAGCCTACCGCACATCGCCTAGAGCATCCTAGGATGACGTCTGCCCCGCGCGCGCGGTACCCGGTGCGCCGCGGGGCTTTATCCGGCCGCCGCCAGGAAGTCCGAGTAGAACACGCCCAGGCCGGCCGCCACGCAGACGCCGGCCACGGTCCAGAACCGGACCACGATGTTGACCTCGCTCCACCCGCCCAGCTCGAAGTGGTGGTGCAGCGGCACCATCCGGAAGACACGTCTGCCGGTGGTCCGGAACGAGACGATCTGGATCACCCAGGTGATCGTGATGATGAAGAAGAGCCCTCCGATGAGGATCGAGAGCAGCGTGGTGCGGGTCGCCACCGCGAGCCCGCCGATCAGAGCCCCGAGCCCCAGCGCGCCCACGTCGCCCATGAAGATCCGTGCCGGGGACGTGTTCCACCACAGGAAGCCGACGCAGGCGCCGGCGGCCGCCGCCGCGATCATGGCGATCTCGAGGGGGTCGCGTACCTGGTAGCAGTAGTCGTGCGCGCGGACGTACGTCTCGTCGGCGCACCAGTGCCGGTACTGCCAGTACCCGATCAGCGCGTACGCGCCGAGCACGAGCGTGCAGGCACCGGTGGCCAGGCCGTCGAGGCCGTCGGTGAGGTTCACGCCGTTCGACATCGCCGTGATCACGAAGACGAAGGCGATCACCGAGCCGACCTTGCCGACGTTCAGCCAGCTGATGTCCTGAATGAACGAGATGTGCTCGCTGGCCACGGTCTGGCCGTTGGTACTGGCCACATAGAGCGCGGTGATGCCGAACCCGGTGCCGATGATCGCCTGGCCGAGCAGTTTGCCCCTGGCGGACAGGCCGTCGGAGTTGCGCTTGCGGACCTTGAGGAGGTCGTCGACGAAGCCGACCGCGCCGCAGAAGACCAGCAGGCCGAGCAGGACGAGGCCCGTCATGGTCGGCTTCTCCTGCGCGATCTGCCGCTCGGGCAGCGTGGTCAACGCCAGGTGCCCGGCGACGTAGGCAACGAGTGTCGCCACGATGAACGCGACCCCACCCATCGCCGGGGTGCCCTTCTTGCCCTCGTTCGAAGCGAGGCCGAGGGAACGGATCGGCTGCCCGGCCTTGAGCGCGCTGAAGACCCGGATCGCCACCGGCGTGCCGAACAGCGAAACGATGAAGGCGACGGCGGCCGCGACGATGACCGCCCTCACGAGCGAGCCCCCACGAGATCTTGAGTCACGGGACACGAGCTTGCCATCCGGCGACAAGCCGAGCAGCCCAGGGTATCGCGCAAAACCGCGGCAATGTTCTCGTTGCAATCCGAGCGTAGGCTGCCCGCGTTCTCACGTTATGCGTTCACTTGATGACATTGCGTATGGGCGAGGTGGCGGCAATGCACAGCGAGGTTCTCTCCGTCCTGGACACTCACCTGGCGGAACTCCAAGCGCTGCGACGCGACCTCGTGGCGGCCCGCCCGATCGGGCCCGGAGGGCGATGGCAGATCACGGCCGACGCCGCAGCGTCCGCCCGGCGGTGCGCGCGGCGGCTCGGGATCCTGCTGGCCGGCAGGACCGTCCGCCGGATCTCCGGGCCGGGCTTCCTGGTGCGGCGGGCCCAAGTTCGGCACCGCAGCAGCAGGTGGCTGATCACGGCGGTCCCACCGACACGTGCACCACGCTGACCGGGCTCCTGTCGCATGACCGACCGCTCACAGGACGCGACAAACCGGAATTCCCGTCGGCGCTATCGGGTGACGAGCCCTCGCGGGTGATTGACCGCACTTCCGGCGCTCCGCTTTCGTGAACGCATGAACGCAGAGGTCACACCCGATCCAGAGGCTCCCGGCCGAGTCGTCGAGGCGCTGCGTCAGCGGTGGCCGCAGCTTCCGGTCGCAGTCATCGCCCAGCACGTCGCGCAGGTCTTCGCAGCGTTCACGAACGCGACCGTGCGCGACTTCCTGCCCGTCCTCGTCGAACGCGAGGTGCACCGCCGACTGTTAGCCTCCACCCGGATCCCGTCGGCACGCTCCTAACCCGAACCGGAGCCGGTGTCACACCCCGCTGGGCATCCTAGGAGGCTAGCCTTGTCGGGACGGGCGAGCGCGCGCGCCGACCGAGCTCAGAGCGCGACGCCGGTCACAGTGGACCGCAGAGGACCGTCAGCCGGCCGCGGGTCCGGCCGGCGCGATGCGGGGCGGCCGGTTCTCGTACGGCGTGCTGAGCACCACCGTCGTACGGGTCGTCACGTTGGCGGCCGTCCGGATCTCCTGCAGCAGCCGTTCGAGATCAGCCGGGCTCGCCACCCGTACGAGGAGCATGTAGAAGTCCTCCCCCGCCACCGAGTAGCAGGAGTCGATCTCCGCGAGGTGGGCCAGCCGTTCCGGCGCGTCGTCCGGCTGCGACGGGTCGAACGGGCGGATCGCCACGAACGCAGTCAGCGGCAGCTCCAGCGCCTCGTACGACACCGTGGCCGTGTAGCCGCTGATCACGCCGCGCTGCTCGAGGCGGCGGACGCGCTGGTGCACGGCCGACACGCTCAGGCCGACGCGCTCGGCGAGGTCGGTGTAGGACAGCCGGCCGTCCGCGGTGAGGGCGCCCACGATCGCCCGGTCGATCTCTTCCACGGCGTCAAGATACCGGTCGAGGCAGGGGCGCCCGCAGGTGGTCGGCGGCGGCTCAGTCGCGCGTCAGGGCGCGGGAGATCACCAGCCGCTGGATCTGGTTGGTGCCCTCGACGATCTGCAGCACCTTCGCCTCCCGGAACCAGCGCTCCACCGGGTGATCGCTGACATAACCCGACCCGCCCAGCACCTGCACGGCGTCGGTCGTCACCTTCATCGCGACGTCGGTGGCGAACAGCTTCGCCTTGGCCGCCTCCGTCGAGAAGGGCCGGCCCGCGTCCTTGAGGCGGGCCGCGGCCAGCAGGAGGGCCCGGGCCGCCGAGATCTGGGTGGCCATGTCGGCGAGCATGAAACCCACGCCCTGGAAGGAGGCGATCGGCCGGCCGAACTGCAAGCGCTCTTTCGCGTACGCACAAGCGTGGTCGAGCGCCGCCTGGGCGAGCCCGACCGCGCACGCCGCGATGCCGAGGCGGCCGGCGTCCAGGGCCTGCATGGCGATGCGGAAGCCGGCGCCCTCGTCGCCCACGAGGCGGTCCACCGGGACCCGGGCGTCGTCGAGCACGATCTGCGCCGGCGGCGACGAGCGCAGGCCCATCGTGCGTTCCGGGGTCTGGGGCAGCAGCCCGGGCGTGTCGGCGTCGGCCAGCAGGCAGGAGATGCCGCCGGCGCCGGGACCCCCGGTGCGGCAGAAGATGTTGTAGAAGTCGGCCTGCCCGCCGTGGGTGATCCACGCCTTCGTGCCGGTCACCACGTACTCGTCCGCCTCGCGCACGGCCCGGGTGGTCAGCGCCGCCGCGTCGCTGCCGCCCTGGGGCTCGGACAGGCAGTACGCCCCCAGCAGCTCGCCGCCGAGCATGTCGGGCAGGGACTTGCGCTGCCCCTCGGTGCCGAACGCCGCCACCGGGAAGCAGGCGAGGGTGTGCACGCTGACCGCCTCGGCGACGGCGAGCCAGGAGCCGGCCAGGACCTCGAGGACCTGCAGGTAGACCTCGTACGGCTGACCGCCCCCGCCGTCGGCCTCGGGGTACGGCAGGCCGAGCAGCCCGGCGCGACCGATGGTGCGGAGCACGTCGCGGGGGAACTCGCCTTGTTGCTCGTACCGGGCGACCCGTGGCGACAGCTCGCCCTCGGCGATCTCCCGGGTGAGCCCCAGCAACTCGTACGCCTCTTCGGTGGGAAGGATCCGCTCGACCGTCACGACAGTGAGCTTAACGGCCGTTAGGTTCCGGCGTCAGCTCGGCCCCACAGAGGTGGCACATCGGCAACATACGGTCAAAGTGCCAGCGCGTCGACCAGCCGACGCGCCGAACCGGCGAGATTCCACCGCTCGGCGAGGGCCAGCAGGGCGTCGGCGTCCTTCGGCGCCCGGGGCAGCTCCGGGTCGAAGTCGGGCAGCGGCACGTCCAGGGCCACCCGGCACACCGGCAGAGCGGCCGCGAGATAGTCCTTCGCCGCCGCCAGCTTGGTGCGCAGGCCGGGCGCGAAGCCCGAGGCCGGGTCGTCGAGCGCGGCGACGATCTGCTCGACGCCGCCGTAGCGGGCGATCAGCCGGGCCGCCGTCTTCTCCCCCACGCCCGGCACGCCTGGCAGGCCGTCGCTGGGGTCGCCGCGCATCGCCGCGAAGTCCGCGTACCACCGGGCCGGAACGCCGTACTTGGCCTGGACCGCCGCGTCGTCGCTGTCCTCCAGCTTGGCCACGCCGCGGCCGCAGTAGAGCAGCCGGGTGCCGCGGGAGTCGTCGACGAGCTGGAACAGGTCGCGGTCGCCGGAGACCACCTCCACCGGGGCCGGCTGGGTCGCCGCCAGCGTGCCGAGCACGTCGTCGGCCTCGTACCCCTCGACGCCGAAGGCCGGGACGCCGACCGCCTCGAGCACTTGCAGCAGGACCGGGATCTGCTTCTCAAGCGCCGCGGGAACCTCCTCGACGTCCCCGTGCGCCACCCGGTGTTTCTTGTACGAGGGCACCAGCGCGACCCGCCACGCCGGGCGCCAGTCGGCGTCCAGCGCGCACACCATCCGCCCCGGGCGACGGGTGCGGATCAGCTGGGCGAGCATGTCCATGAAGCCCCGGACCGCGTTCACCGGCTCACCCGCTTCGGTGCGGGCGGCGGACTCGGGAATGCCGTGGAACGCCCGGAAGTACAGGCTCGGGGCGTCGACGGCGAGCAGAGGTCGTTCGGTCACGCCCCGACCTTAGTGCGGCGTCGGAACTTTCCGGCGCCGCCGTGCGACTGTATGCCAGGCAGTCGTCTCTTCTCGAAGGTGGTCAGGCGTGCGTACCAGGTTCCGGTTGGTGTCGGTCAGTGTCCTCGCGGGATGGGGGGTGCTCGCCCTCGCCGGGCCCGCCGCCGCGCACGTCGAGGTCAGTGCCGACAAGAAGCAGGCCGGGGCGAGCGAGGTGACGCTGACCTTCCACGGCGAGGCCGAGAACGACGCCGCCGGCATCAAGAGCGAGCGGGTGGTGCTGCCGAAGGGGATCGCCCCCGAGGCGGTCACGCTGGTCAAGGCGCCGGCCGGGTGGACGTTCACCCGCACGGCCGACGGCTTCACCGTAGCGGGCAAGGCGCTCAAGGCCGGCACCGACGCGGAGTGGAAGGTCAAGATCGCCAAGCTGCCGGACGGCGAGACCCGGCTGCCGTTCAAGACCCTCGAGACGTACGGCGACGGCGAGATCTCCCGCTGGATCGAGGTGCCCGAGGATGGTGAGGCGGAGCCGGAGAACCCCGCGCCGCTGATCACGCTGAAGCCTGGTCCCAAGCCGGCGTCGACGGCGGCCGCACCCGCGAGCAGCGCTCCGGTTGCGAGCGCGAGCAGCGTTCCCCCGGTGGTACAGGCGGATCCGGTGTCCGAGACGTCGGACGCGTCCAGCACCTGGTGGATCTGGGTCGTGGTCGGCGCGATGGTCGTCGCCGGCGGCGCCTTCTTCCTGGCACGGCGCCGCCGGAGCTGATACCGCGACCGTCAGGAGATCTCGTACGCCAGGTTGGGCCGCAGCCAGCGCTCGATCTCCTCGACCGGCAGGCCCCGGCGGGCCGCGTAGTCCTCGATCTGGTCGCGGCCCAGCCGGCCCACGGTGAAGTACCGCGACTGCGGGTGGGCGAAGATCAGGCCGCTGACCGCCGCCGCCGGGGTCATCGCGTACGACTCCGTGAGGCCGATGCCGAGCTCCTGCGCGCCGAGCAGCTCGAAGAGGTCCTTCTTCTCGCTGTGGTCGGGGCTGGCCGGGTAGCCGAGCGCCGGGCGGATGCCGCGGAACCGCTCGGCGTGCAGGTCCTCGATCGCCGGTGCGGCGTCCGGCTCGAACCAGTCGCGGCGCGCCTGCAGGTGCAGATGCTCGGCGAAGGCCTCGGCGAGGCGGTCGGCCAGCGCCTTGACCATGATGGACCGGTAGTCGTCGTGCTCGGCCTCGTAGCGGGCGGCCAGCTCCTCGGCGCCGTGGATGGCGACGGCGAAACCGCCGAGATGGTCTTCCTGCGGCGCGATGTAGTCGGCGAGGCTGCGGTTGGCCCGGCCCTGCGGCTTCTCCGTCTGCTGGCGCAGCATCGGGAAGCGGACGCCGTTGTCCAGGACGATGTCGTCGCCCTCGGAGCGGGCGGGCCAGAACGCGTACGCGCCACGCGCCCGGAACGAGCCGTCCGCGATGATCTTGTCCAGCATGGCGTTGGCGTCGTCGTAGAGCTCGCGGGCGACCGGCTGCTCGAGGATCGCCGGGAACTTGCCCTTGAGCTCCCACGCGAGGAACAGGAACTGCCAGTCGATCATCTCCCGCAGCGCGGCGATGTCCGGCTCGACGACGCGCACGCCGGTGAAGGCGGGCGTCGGCAGGTCGGAGAAGTCGACGACCTCGCGGTTGGCACGCGCCTGCTCGATGCTCAGCAGCGGCTGGCTGTGCCGGCTCGCGTGCTGCTCGCGCAGGCGCTCCTGCTCGGCGCGGTTGGCCTCGTCCAGGGTCTTGGCACGGCCCGGGTCGAGCAGGTCGGAGACCACGCCGACGACGCGCGAGGCGTCCAGCACGTGCACGGTCGGACCCTCGTACGCCGGGGCGATCCGCACCGCCGTGTGCTGCCGGGACGTCGTCGCGCCGCCGATGAGCAGCGGCAGCGTGAGGCCGCGGCGCTGCATCTCGGCGCCCACGGCGACCATCTCGTCCAGGGACGGCGTGATCAGCCCGGACAGGCCGACCGCGTCGGCGCCCTCGGCCACCGCCGTGTCCAGGATCTTGGCGGCCGGGACCATCACGCCGAGGTCGATGACCTCGTAGTTGTTGCAGCCCAGCACCACGCCGACGATGTTCTTGCCGATGTCGTGCACGTCGCCCTTGACCGTGGCCAGCACGACCTTGCCCTGGCCGCGCCCGGAGGACTTCTCCTTCTCCATGAAGGGCTCGAGGTACGCCACCGAGCGCTTCATGACGCGGGCGCTCTTGACCACCTGCGGCAGGAACATCTTGCCGGAGCCGAAGAGGTCACCGACGATCTTCATGCCGTCCATGAGCGGGCCCTCGATGACGTCGAGGGGGCGGTCGAGCAGCTGCCGGGCCTCCTCGGTGTCCTCCTCGACGAAGTCGACGATGCCGTGGACCAGCGCGTACGACAGGCGCTCGGCGACCGGGGTCTCGCGCCAGGACAGGTCGACGGTGCGCTTGGTGCCCGAGCCGGTGACCGTGGACGCGAACGTCACGAGCCGGTCGGTGGCGTCCTCGCGGCGGTCGAAGATCACGTCCTCGACGAGCTCCAGCAGGTCGGCCGGGATGTCCTGGTAGACCGCGAGCTGGCCGGCGTTGACGATGCCCATGTCGAGCCCGGCGCGGACCGCGTGGAGCAGGAACGCCGAGTGCATGGCCTCGCGGACCACGTCGTTGCCGCGGAAGGCGAACGACAGGTTCGAGATGCCGCCACTGGTGCGCGCGCCCGGGCAACGCTCCTTGATCCGCGGCAGGGCCTCGATGAACGCCTTGGCGTAGCCGTTGTGCTCGGCGATGCCGGTGGCCACGGCCAGCACGTTGGGGTCGAAGATGATGTCCTCGGGCGCGAACCCGGCCTGCTGCACCAGCAGGTCGTACGCCCGCGCGCAGATCTCGACCTTGCGGTCGGCGGTGTCCGCCTGGCCCTGCTCGTCGAAGGCCATCACGACCACGCCGGCGCCGTAGTCGCGGATCTTCCGGGCCTGCAGGAGGAACGGCTCCTCGCCCTCCTTGAGGCTGATCGAGTTGACCACGCCCTTGCCCTGCACGCACTTGAGGCCGGCCTCGAGGACGCTCCACCGGGAGCTGTCGATCATCACCGGGATCCGGGCCACCTCGGGCTCGGTCGCGATGAGGTTGAGGAAGGTGGTCATGGCGCGCTCGCTGTCGAGCAGGTCGGCGTCCATGTTGACGTCGAGCAGGTTGGCCCCGCCGCGTACCTGTTCGAGGGCGACGTCCACGGCGGCCTGGTAGTCGTCGGCCTCGATGAGGCGGCGGAACTTCGCCGATCCGGTGACGTTGGTGCGCTCGCCGATCATGACGAAGCCGGTGTCCGGGCCGATCGAGAACGGCTCGAGGCCGCTGAAGCGGGTGGTGCGCGCGGGCTCGGGAACCTGGCGCGGGGCGCTGCCCCGCACCGCGCCGGCGATCTCGGCGATGTGCGCCGGGCTGGTGCCGCAGCAGCCGCCGACGATGTTGACGAGGCTCTCGGCGGCGAACTCGCGGATCAGCCCCGCGGTCTGGGCCGGGGTCTCGTCGTAGCCGCCGAACGCGTTGGGCAGGCCGGCGTTGGGATGGGCGGCGACGTACGTACCGGCCAGCCGGGCCAGCTCGGCCACGTGCGGGCGCATCTCGGTCGCGCCGAGCGAGCAGTTCACGCCGACCACGAGGGGCTCGGCGGGTTCGATCGAGCGCCAGAACGCCTCGACGGTCTGCCCGGACAGGGTGCGCCCGGACAGGTCGACGATGGTCACCGAGATCCAGAGCGGCAGCTGCGGGGCGACCTCGCGGGCGGCGGCGATCGCGGCCTTGGCGTTGAGGGTGTCGAAGATCGTCTCGATGAGCAGCAGGTCGACGCCGCCCTCGGCCAGCGCCGAGATCTGCTCGGCGTACGCCGCCTTGACCTTGTCGAAGGTGGTCGTCCGGTAGGCCGGGTCCTCGACCCGCGGCGACAGCGAGAGGGTCACGTTGAGCGGGCCCACGGACCCGGCGACGAACCTGCCGCCGGCCTCGTCGGCGGCCTGCCGGGCGAGCTGGGCCCCGCGCACGTTCATGTCGCGGACCAGCGACTCGAGGCCGTAGTCGGCCTGCGCGATGCTGGTCGCGGTGAAGGTGTTCGTCGTGGTGATGTCCGCGCCGGCCGCGAGGTACTGCCGGTGGACGTCGAGGATCACGTCCGGCCGGGTCAGGTTGAGCAGGTCGGGGTCGCCGGTGACGTCCTTGGGGTGGTCGGCGGCGATGAGCTCGCCGCGGTAGTCGGCGGGAGTGAGCCTCGCGCCCTGCAGCATGGTGCCCCAGGCGCCGTCGAGCACCAGCACCCGCTCGGCCATCAGCCGGCGCAGCGTCGCCGTCACGTCGCCCCGGCTCTGCGTTGTGCTTGACACAGTGACCACCTCCGCGGAGTTCTCGGAGGCGCCCTTGGTCGGTGTGGTTCCAGTCCGAGCGTGGCGGGTCATGCCCGTCGCAGCGCCCCTCGGCCTGGCGCACAAGAGTACCCGAAGACGGTCGTATCGACCGGACGGGCCGATGCCGTCCCGACAGTTGGACGAGGCCCCGCAACGACGCAACGAGTGCCCGCCCGGCCCCTCGCCGGCTCGTCCGGCGGGCCGCCGCCCGCTCGTCCTAACGGCCGGATCTTCCCGTGCCCGCCCTCCTCGATCTGCGAAACCCCTGATCAGCGGGCAGGATGCATCGGTACGCCGATCTTGGGGGGGGACACCGACATGGAGATCCACCATTTCCAGCACGGATGGGTCACACCGGCGGTCAGCTACACGCTGTCGGCGCTCGGGTCCCTGCTCGGGCTGATCTGCGCGACCCGGCTGCGCGCCGCGCACACCCGCGGCGGCCGGCTCTGGTGGCTGACGCTCTCGGCGGTCGCCATCGGCGGTACCGGCATCTGGACCATGCACTTCGTCGCCATGCTCGGGTTCAGCGTGCCGGGCACCCCGATCCGCTACGACGCGACGCTCACCGCCGCCAGCGCGCTGCTGGCGATCGCGGCCGTCGGGGCCGGGATGCTGGTCGTCTTCGGCGGCGAGCGGGCCCGCGCCCTGCGCATCGGCGCGGGCGGCCTCCTCGCCGGGCTGGGCGTCGCCGCGATGCACTACATGGGCATGTACGCCATGCACCTCAACGGCGAGCTCGGCTACGACCGCACCAAAGTGATCGCCTCCGTGGTCATCGCCGTGGTGGCCGCCACCGTCGCCCTCTGGCTGACCGTCACCGTGCAGAAGCCGGTCGTCATCATCGGCGCCGCCCTGATCATGGGCATCGCGGTCAACGGCATGCACTTCACCGGCATGGCGGCGCTCTCGGTACGCCCGGGCGCCCTCGACGGCACACCGTCGGGCACGGCGGCCACCACGATGCTGATCCCGATCGGCCTCGCGGTCATCTTCGCCGTACTGGGCCTGGTGTACGCGCTGATGGCCACCCCGACCGACGAGGACCGGGCCGCCGCGGCGTACCTGGCGGCCCGGCTCGAGAAAGGTGCGGCCGCGAGCCGCCCGGCCGCCGCGCCCACTCCCCCGTTCGGCGGCGTGCCGGCGGCGCCGCACATCCCGCAGCAGCGAAAGTCGGCACTGGGCGGCGCGACATGGACCTACCGGGACCGCTCACGACGCGAGTGACCGGTTGCTGAGGAAGCGCAGGTACTCGTCGCGGTCCAGCGGGTTGCCGTCGCGGCGGGCCTGCACCGGCGCCGGGCCCCGGACGGGACGGTCCCGGCCGGGCCGCGTCCACCACGCGCCCTCGCCGCGGGTCAGCCCGGGCAGAGCGCGGGTGACCTCCTGCGCCGACCGGGCCGGCACCTGACCCGACACGATCCAGGACTCGCCGCGCTGCGTGGAGCCGGAGACCTCCGCGCCGAGGGACGTCAGCCGGCCGAGCACCGCGCCGAGGGTGGCTCCCGGCACCTCCGCCTCGAACGCCTGGCACGGCTCGTGCACCCGGGTTCCGGCGGCCTGCAACGCCCGCAGCAGCACGATCGGCGTGAGCCCGCGGAAGTCGGCGGCGGTCGACGTGGGCGACTTCCACCCGGCGCGGGTCACCGTCACCGTGCAGTCCAGCACCTCCCAGCCGTACAGGCCCTGCTCGAGGGTCGCCCGGACGGCCTCCTCGGTCGCCGTGTGGAACGCCCGGGGAAGGGCGCCCCACTCGACGTCGCGGACGTACCGAAGACCGGAGCCGGGCGGCCCGGGCTCCACCCGCAGGCCGACCGTCGCCCAGAAGTCGCTGCCCCCGTGCTTGTCGAACACGGCCTCGGCCCGGCCCGTGCCGCACAGCCGCTCGACGAACACCGGCCGGATCGGGCCGAAGGCCGCCTCGATCCCGAACTCGCGCACGAGCCGCTCGGCGATCACCTCACGCTGGACCGCGCCGTAGAGCTGGACGGAGCTCTGCCCGTCACCCGCCGGCCGGGTACGGATCAGCGAGTCCTCGTCGGCGAGCGCGGCCAGAGCGGCGTGCAGGCGGGCCTCCTGCCCGGGGTGCACCGGCCGGACCAGCGCCTCCAGACCGGGCGGCGAGAACCGCGCCGCGGCGGCGTGGCCGGGTTCGCCGAGCCGGTCGCCGACCCGTACGCCGGCCAGCCCCCGGACCCGGCCGATGTCGCCCGCCCGCAGCACGTCGCCCCCGCCGGCGACGGTCAGCCCGGTGACCCGGCCGCTGATCGCCCCGCCGGGCCGGCTGAGCCGCAGCCTCCTGCGCTCCCGCACCTCCCCGGCGAACAGCCGCAGCCAGGCGGCCCGCTCCCCGTTCGGCGCCCGCTCCACGGCGAAGACCACACCGCGCGGCTCGCCGCCGGCGGGGCGCGCAGGTCTCAGAAGCGTGGACAGACCGGTGGTGAGATCGCCGACGCCCTCCCCCGTCAACGCCGAACCGAAGAACAGCGGATGCAGCCGGCCGGCGGTGGTCTCGCCCGCGATGTGCTCGCGCAGCTCGTCCAGGGAGCGGTCCGGCGAGGTCGTCGCGCCCGGCGTGCCGGCGGCGCGGACGCCGTTCATCGCGACGACGTCCACGCCGAGCTTGGCGCGCACGTCGTCGACCAGCCCGCCGGTACGCGCCCCGCGCCGGTCGATCTTGTTGGCGAACAGCAGCGTGGGCAGCTGCGACCGGCGCAGGCTGCGCAGCAGCACCCGGGTCTGCGCCTGCACACCCTCGACCGCCGAGAGCACGAGCACCGCAGCATCCAGTACGGCGAGTGCCCGCTCCACCTCAGCGATGAAGTCCGGGTGCCCGGGTGTGTCGATGACGTTGACCCGCAGGGTCCCGAGCCGGAACGACGCGACCGCGGACCGGATCGTGATGCCGCGTTCGCGTTCAAGCTCATCGCTGTCCGTGCGGGTGGTGCCCGCATCGACACTGCCGAGCGCCGCGATGGCGCCGTGGTCGAAGAGCAGGCGTTCGGTGAGGCTGGTCTTACCGGCGTCGACGTGGGCCAGGACGCCGAGATTCAGCGTACGAGACAAGGAGATCCTCAAAGGACGGGAGCGGACTGGTCAGCCGGAGCGTGCCGAGGTCTCGCATGTCGTCTCCCGCAGATTCGAGGTCGCCGTCGGGGGCGACCCTACGGCCGCCGGCCACGCCGCCGCCACCGCATTTCGCCGGCCCGCGCCACCGTATGGTGGACGGCGGCCCCGTCCCCACCGGCGCTGGAGGAGCATGTGATGCCCGACCCCGACCGGCTCCCGCGGCGAACCGTCGAACCCGCTCTGGCCCGCATCGCCTGGCGGGCCGCCGAGCCGATCCACGGCATGATCTATTTCGCCCCGGAAGCCCGCGACCGGTACGCGGCCCTCGGCTTGCGCGACCGGATGGGCTACTTCGCCTCTCGAGCCGCCGCGTTCGGGCCGGTCGGTGCCGAGACCGTCGTCGCGACGTTCTTCAACTTCAACCCCGCGCTGGTACGGGCCGCGATTCCCGCCGCGTGGCGGGCAGCCACGCCCGCGGACATCCTGCGGGCCCGCCTCGAGGCGGCCGACGCCGCACTCCGGCGGGCCTGCGGCCCCGATCTGCTCGCTTCGCCGGAGACGGCGGAGGCCGCGGTCCTGGCCCGGGAGGCGGCCGAAGCGGCGCAACGTCATCCCGCGGGGCGTTCCCTGTTCGCGGCGACCTCGGCGCTGCCGTGGCCCAGCGAACCGCATCTGGTGTTGTGGCATGCGCAGACGCTGCTCCGCGAGTTCCGAGGCGACGGCCACGTCGCGGCGCTGCTCCTCTCCGGATGTTCGGGGATCGAAGCCCTCGTGCTGCACGCGGCGACGGGCGCCGTCCCGGCGGAGGTGCTGCGCCGAACCCGCGGCTGGAGCACCGCCGAGTGGGACGCCACGGTCGGCCGCCTGCGCGCCCGCGGCCTGCTCGAGGCCGGCGACAGGCTCGCGCTCACCGAGGCGGGCCGCAAGCAGCGACAGTGGGTGGAGGACCGCACCGACCTGCTGGCACTGCCGGCGTACGAGGTGCTGGGCCCCTCCGGCTGTGCCCGGTTCGCAGAGCTGGCCGGCACGGTGAGCCGAGCCGTGATCGACGCAGGACTGCTCGACCCCGTGAGGGCGAAGGACAGGCGGAAATGACGCCCGGACTGACGAGGCGGCTGGGCACGGCCGACGCGGTCGTGGTGGGACTCTCGGCGATGATCGGCGCCGGGGTGTTCGCCGCGTTCGCTCCCGCCGCGGCGGCCGCCGGTTCGTGGCTGCCGGTCGCGCTGGCGCTCGCCGGGCTGGTCGCGTACTGCAACGCGATCTCCTCGGCGCGGCTCGCCGCGCTCTATCCGTCGTCCGGCGGCACCTATGTGTACGGTCGTGAGCGCCTGGGCGACCTCTGGGGCTTCTCGGCCGGCTGGGGTTTCGTGGTCGGTAAGACCGCCTCGTGCGCCGCGATGGCGCTGACCTTCGGCGCGTACGTCGCCCCGGGGCACGAGAAGGTGTTCGCGGTGCTGGCCGTCGCCGCGCTGACCGGTCTCAACCTCGCCGGGGTGCAGAAGTCGATGCCGGCCGCCCGGGTGATCGTCGCGGTGGTGATCGTCGTGTTGCTGGCGGTCGTGACGGCCGGGATGACCGGTGGCGGACGGTCCGGCGGGGGGACGGTGCCCGTCGACGCCTGGGGCGTGCTGCAGGGTGCCGGACTTCTCTTCTTCGCGTTCGCCGGGTACGCGCGCATCGCCACGCTGGGCGAGGAGGTGCGGGAGCCGCAGCGCACGATCCCCCGCGCGGTGCCGATCGCGCTCGGTGTCACGCTCGTGCTGTACGCCCTGGTCGCCTTCGCGGTGCTCGGCACTCTGGGCCCGGCGCAGCTGGCCGGCTCCGCGGCGCCGCTGGCGGACACGGTCACCGCGGCCGGCGCGTCCTGGCTGTCCGGCGTGGTCCGGGCCGGCGCCGCGCTGGCCACTTTCGGCGCCCTGCTCGCGCTGATCCTGGGCGTGTCGCGGACCACCTTCGCCATGTCCCGCGGGCGGCACTTTCCCGCGGTGTTCGACGCGGTGAGCGAACGGCACGGCGTGCCGCACCGGGCGGAGCTGGCGGTCGGGGTGGCGGTGATGGTCCTCGTCCTGCTGGTGGACCTGCGCGGCGCCATCGGTTTCTCGTCGTTCGGGGTGCTGGTGTACTACGCGATCGCGAACGCCTCCGCGCTGACGCTGGGGCGGCGGGCGGTGCCGGCGGTCGGCCTGGCCGGGTGCCTGCTCCTGGCCGCCACGCTGCCGCGCGCCTCGGTGCTGGCCGGGCTCGTCGTCTTCGCCGTGGGCGCGCTGGTCTGGGCCGCCGGCCGGCCACGCCATGGGCGCGCCGCACCCCCTTCCCGGCAAGCGCGCTGATAAGAGCGCTTTTGCCCGATATGCTGGTCGAATCGGCCCGCCGCAGCTGCGGCTCCCACCATCGACCGGGCCGGCGGTCCATGGACCGTCGGCCTTCCCGCCGAGGTGCACCCCGCATGCCTTGGATCACCAGCCGTTCGCCCGGCCGCCGAGTGACAGCGCGCGACGCCGCATGGTCCTCGGTCGAGTTCTTCCGGGTGCTGGGGCCGTTTCCCGACGTTCCGGTCGACGCCGTACGCCGGTCCTTGATCGCCCTGCATGCGCAGCGGCCCACCAGCCGGTTCGTCTGCCGGCTCGACCACCGGCGCGGCCGGTGGGTTCCCCTGTCGGCCACCGGCTTCGCGCAGTGGGTGGACAGGCTCATCGTGCCCATGGGTGCCGGCCTGGACGCGGACGCGTGCGCGCGGGTGCTGAACGCGGAGGTCCTCGAGGACCGGCCGATGGTCCTGGCCGCCGGAGGCAGGTTCGGTGGCCTGCGGGCGAGCCACTCCGTGGGAGATGCCCGCGTCACCGACGCGTTGCTCGCCGAGGTGCTGGCCGCGGCAACCACCGGCCGCACCGCCACCTATCCGGTACCGCGGCCGGACCGCCTGCCGTGGGTGCGGGCCTTCGCTCATCAGTTCGGCGGGCACCCCGGGCGCCTGCCGGCCGCGGTCCGGATCCGTCGCCCACCCCCGCCCGCGACCTCCGCCGCGTCCGGCGCAGGCCGGCACCTCACGGTGGCGTACGCCTCGGCGGCGTCCGCCCCTGGGACGCTCACGCAGGTGCGCAAGTGGCGTGACGAACACGCCCCGGGCGTCGCGGTCTCGGCCGTGCTGTTCTCCGCCATGTACGCGACAATGCGGCGCAACCTGGGTGAACCGGATCCGGCAGGGTTCGTCGTGCTGGTGGATGCGCGCCGCTATCTACCCGCGGGACTCACGGTGGAAGGCAACTTCGTGTGGGGTGAGCATGTGCGGCCCACCTCGCCGGAGGATCCGGCCGCCGTCGCCGCCGCGGTCGCCGAGCTCGTGCGGTCCCGCCGTGTCCTGACCATGCTCGGTCTGCACAACCTCCGCTCGGCACTGCACCGGGTCGGCGCACCGATGCTGCGCACCCCCGGCCGTTCGCGGGCCGTCACTCCCGCCACACCGGCGCGGCCGCACCTGACCGTGACGTACCTGGGCCGTAACGACTCCTTCGCCGCTCTGCCATGGTCCCTGCACGACCAGGCCCGCATCATCGGGGTCGTCTCACCCTCCGGTCCCCGCGGGATCACGGTGGCGATGGACGAGCTGGACGACGCGCTGCACATCACGGCGAGCTACCACCCCGAGGTGTTCGACTCCCGCACGGTCACCGCGGCCGTCGTGGACGCCGCGCAGGCGGTCGCCGGCGGCCGCGGCTGACGGCGTCGTGGCGCTGGCGTGGCCGGGCCGGTGACCCGGCCACGCCGGCCGGTCAGGGACGGGTCCGGGTAGCGGGGATGTAGCCGTAGCCCAGCTGCTGGACCATGTACGTGTTCGCGCCGCGGAACTCCAGGCGCAGCGTCGGTGCGAGGGTGCCGCCGTAGACGGGTGCCTGCTCGCCCGGCTGGGTGAAGATCGTGTCGATGAAGCTCTCCACGAGCAGGTTCGGCATCACGTAGTGGGAGTACTGCTGCAGGCGCTGGCTCGCCGGGTTGCCGAGCACGAGGGCGCTGCCGTTGAGCGGGCGGTAGTCGCCGCGCACGGTGCGGGACACGAAGCCGTAGACGCCGTCGGGGCCGGTCAGTCCGGGCGCGTACGTGAACATGTGGCTGATGGTGAACAGGTACACCTGCCCCCGGTGGAAGACCAGGTGCGGGCGTTCGGTCTGCTGGTTGACGCAGTTGGCCGACAGGATCGGGTGCAACAGCCGGAAGCTGCGCAGGTTGGTGCTGGTGGCCTCGGCGAGCCCGATGTTGCCGGTGTAGAACCGCGAGTCGGCCGGCACGGTGTGCCCCGGCGGCAGCGGCCCGAGATCCCGCTCGGTGCACCGGTAGTCGCCCGCCACACCGCCGGTGTTGCCCTCGAAGAGCAGGTAGACGCGGCCGTCGGCGGGGTTGCGGAAGGCGAACGGGTCACGGAAGGCGTAGATGATCGGCCCGGCCTGCGACTGCTCCAGCGTCTGGTACATCCGGCCGTCCGGCTCGGCGATGATCTTGTGGTTGGTGAAGCCGGTGAACCACACCCGGCTGGCGTTGGCGTGGATGCGCCCGCTCGCGGTGGCGAGGCGCTGCAGCGGGTCGTTGGGGTCGACGCCGCCGTTGTCGTGACCGGAGGCGGTGTAGAAGGTCTGGACCTCGTCACGCCCCTTGAGGACGGTCGATCCGGCCCACTCGCGGGAGCCGAGGGACGAGCCCGCCGGGAACAGGTTCCCCCCGTAGGTCCACGTGCGCGCGTCGCGCGAGTAGAAGTAGCCGATCCTGGCCTGCCAGTGCCGGTCGCCGAAGAAGATGGTCCGCGGCGCGGTGAGCGAGAAGATGACGTGCCAGCCGCGGTATGTCACGACGTCGGTGGACAGGTCGGTCAGCGGCCAGGTGTCCCAGATCCACACCTGGTCGGTCATGACCGGGAAGGTCGCGGGGATGACTGGGCTGGTGTTGGTGGCGTCCGAGTGGACCTTCAGCGCGTCGGCGCGGCTCCACACCGCGGTGTAGCTCCCCTGGGGACTGAACGGTCCGGTGCCGGGGTGGCCCTGCGTACCCGCCGACGCGGGGACGCCGAGCAGGCCGAGCGTGGCGACGAGGACGACGGCGGCCAGCGCGTGCCTGACGCGGTGCCGGGGTCGATGGTCTGTGGACATCCGTACCCTCCTCCGTCTGATGGGGACAACTCGATTTAGCACCGAGGTCACCACGGGGGTAAGGTCGTTCGAGAGTTCCATCACCATCAATATGGTGGGCCGATACGTCTGACCGGGGGGCCGGTCAGCGCACGGTCACGCCCTGGATCAGGCAGCTGCCGTCGAAGACGTTCACGCCGAACAGCCCCGCGGCGTAGGCGTCGTCGGTGGCGCTGATGACGGGCGCCGCTCGCCCGTCGAGGAAGACCTCGAAACGGTCACCGCTCGCGACGACCCGCAGGTGATACGTACGCCCCGGCACGATCGCCACCGGGTAGACGGCGATGTCCCGGCCCGGACGCCACAGCTTGACGTACCCGTCGGTGTCGATGTTGGCGGTGTACTGACCGGCGGCGTCCGGCGTCGCGCGGAACGTCAGCCCGGCCGCCCGGCCGGAGACCACCTGCAGGTCGGCCTCGTAGGTGAAGTCGGCGCCGCTGCGCCCCGACAGGTAGAACCCGTCACCGGTACGGCGGCCCGCCACGCCGCCACCGGGCGCGGTCCAGGAACCGGCGGCCGGAGCCCAGGAGCCACCGAGGTTCTGCTGCCAGCCCGCCGTGTGCGTGGTCGGGTTCTGCAGCACCGCCGCACCCTGGAACACGTTGAGACCGAACGGCCCCGACGCGTACGCGTCGTCGGTGGCGTCGATCAGGGGCGTGGCGGCGTGGTCGAGGTAGCCGCGCAACCGCGTGCCCTCGGCCACCACCCGCAGATGGTGGAACCTGCCCCGGGACACCGGCGCCGGCACCGCCGCGATGTCGCGCCCCGGCCGCCACAGCTTCATCACCCCGGCGGCCGCGTCCACATTGAGCGTGTAGTGACCCCGGAAGGTCAGTCCCGCCGCCGTGGCGGTGTCCAGCCGCACGTCACCCTCGTACGTGAAGTCGGTGCCGGTGCTCGCACCCAGGTAGAACCCGTCGCCGGGCGCCTCACCCCGCTTGCCGTCGGCGGTGTCGGTCCAGGCGCCACCGGAGGCGTGCCAGGGCCCGGCCACGTCGCCCCGCAGCGTCGGCTCCCCGACCCCCCATGCCGACCGCAACGGCGTGAACGCCATCGACACCAGCCGCACGCTGCCACCCTCCGCGACGGCGCGCAGACCGTACGCCCCGGGCTCGAAGGCGACCGTACGCGTGACCGACAGCCGCCCGTCGTTGCCGAAGGTCTCGACCTGCCCACGGTCCACGATCAGCCGTACGCGGACCCGGCCGGCCTCCGGAGCCAGCGCGGCACCGTCGAGCGTCCCGGCCGCCCGGTCGTAGAAGACGTCGCGGGTGGACGTGCCGTCGGGCCGGACACCCAGCCGGAAGCCGAACCGGGCGGCCGTGGCGCTCGCGGTGTCGAACTCGGCGGTGAGCTCGTACGCGTCGGCCGACGCACCGCCCAGCGGGTCGCCGCCGCCGTCCCCGGTCAGCGTGCGGTCCGTCCAGGAGGTCGTCGCCGCGCGCAGGGCGCCGATCTCGGCGACCGGCGTCCTCGTCACCCGCAGCCCGTCGGCGTAGCCGCGCAGCCCGAGCTCGACCGGGAACGTCGCGCTGCCGGTCCACACGCTGCCATGGTTGCCCGGCATCCACGCCATCTGCACGGTCCGGCCGCCGGGCAGGTTGCTGAACGTGAGTCCCGCGTAGATGCTGCCGTCGAAGCGGTTGTCGCCCTCGTCCATCCGTCGCGGCGCGGGATCGTCGGCGGTGAAGGTGGTGCCGTCGAAGGAGCCGACGACATACTCGCCGCTCGCGTCGTTGAGGATCCAGTGGGTGGCGCCGGTGCCGTCGGCCCGCAGCGGGAACAGGTCGGGGCACTCGAAGAGCCAGCCGGCCGCGTACCGGCTGGCGAAGGTCCAGGTGAGCAGGTCGGGTGAGGTGTAGAAATGGGCCGCGTTGCCGCCCGCGCCGGACCAGACGACCATCACCCAGCGGCGGGTCGGCTCGTGCCAGAAGACCTTGGGGTCGCGGCTCTCGGGCGGCATGGTGATGACCTTGCGGCCGTGGTCGTACGCCTGGAAGGTGTCCCCGCCGTCGTTGCTGTACGCGACGCTGACCCCGTCGGTGCCGGTGAACACGACGATCGGGGCCCGGTCGCCGGTCCGCAGCGCGGAGGTGTTCGCCGTGTCGACCACCCCGCCGCCGGAGAACAGGTCGCCGGGGTGCACGCCCGGCTCGAGGGCGATGGGCCGCTGGGTCCAGTGCACGAGGTCGGGGCTGACCGCGTGGCCCCAGTGCATGGTGTCCCACTGCAGGCCGTGCGGGTTGTGCTGGAAGAACAGGTGGTAGACGCCGTCGGCGTACAGCGGCGCGTTGACGTCGTTCATCCAGCCGCCGGCCGGGCTGAAGTGCACCTGTCCGCGGTGCGGCTCGGCGTAGGCGGTCGGGGCGTACGGGAACTCGGGATAGTCGCCGGCGGCACCGGCGTAGGCGGAAGCGCCGGGGACCACTACGGCGACCGCGACGAGCAGGACGAGGGTGAGCAGGCCGTGGACGCGCATGGTCCATATCACCATCTGTCAATGAATGGTCACAACGTTCACGCGGTGCTCATGCCGCTCTGATCTCATGGCCGGTCATGACCAGTCCTCGCATCCTCGTGGCCGACGAACAGCCGGCCGTCGTCGATCTGCTGTCCACGGTGCTGACGTTCCACGGTTTCGCCGTGGACACTGCGGCGACCGCCGCCCAGGCCGTGGCGCACACCACCGTCCACCGGCCCGACCTGGTGCTGCTCGACGTCATGCTGTCCGGCGGCGCCGGCGTCGACGTCGCCCGGCGGCTGCGGGCCGGCGGGAGCCGCGCGGACGTCGTGTTCCTGACCGCCCGCGACGCCCCGGCCGACCTCGTGGCGCGGGTGGCGTACGGCGGCAACGACTGGATCACCAAGCCGGTGGATCTCGGCGTGCTGCTGGCCCGGGTCCGCGGCCTGGCACACCGGCCGGGGGCGGCACCGCAGGCCCGGACGCTGAGGCACGCCGACGTCGAGCTCGACGAGGACACCCTGCGCGTACGCCGGGCGGGCGCGCCGGTGCGCCTCTCCCCCGCCGAGGCGGGGCTGCTGCGCCACTTCCTGCGCAACCCCGGCCGGGTGCTGCCCCGGATCGAGCTCGGCGAGGCGGTACGCGGGCACGGCGGCACCGGCACGGACGCTGTGGACGCGTACGTCGGGTCCCTGCGCCACAAGCTCGACCGCCTCGGACCGCCACTGATCGTGACCCACCGGGGCTTCGGTTACGCGCTTCGCGCCGGCCTGCGCTGAAAGATCTTGCGAGCCCAGCATGCTCATACATCGATATGCCTCGCTGAATATCACCTCTCCGTCAGCACAAGGGCACTTTTAGCTTTCTTAAACGTTTAAGAACGGCCCTGCTCCGGTGCCGAATCGTTACTCGGTTGATCAACCGGAAACATTGCGAAAGACGGCTGCCCGCTCTTGACTGACAGCCGGGGGAACCGGAGACGGTGACGGTGTTGTCACGCCCCGGCGTGATGTGACATAGGGAGAGGTATGTTCGGTCATTCCAGGAGTCCGCGCCTGCGCGGCGCCCTCGCCGGCTCGCTCGGCGTGGGCCTGGTGTTCGGTCTGGCCGCTTGTGGCGGCAGTGACGACTCGAACGACAATTCCACGGCGACCCAGTCCATCGACTGCGCCCAGTTCAAGTCCTACGGCGATCTGAAGGGCAAGACGGTCTCCGTCTACACGGGCATCGTGACGCCGGAGGACAAGGCGTACAAGGACTCGTACAAGCCGTTCGAGGACTGCACCGGTGTGACCATCAAGTACGAGGGCGACAAGTCCTTCGAGACCCAGATCCTGGTCCGCGCCAAGGCGGGCAACCCGCCGGACCTCGCGATCGTGCCGCAGCCGGGCCTGCTCAAGCAGCTCGTCGCCACGGGCAAGGCTGTCGAGGCGCCGGCCGAGGTCGCGGCGAACGTGGACAAGTTCTGGGGCAAGGACTGGAAGGGCTACGCGACCGTCAACGGCAAGTTCTACGGCGCGCCCTCCGGCGCGAGCGTGAAGTCGCTGGTCTGGTACTCGCCGAGCGAGTTCAAGGACAAGGGCTACACGGTCCCGACGACGCTGGACGAGCTCAAGCAGCTCTCCGACAAGATCGCCTCGGACGGCGGCCGCAAGCCGTGGTGCGCCGGCATCGCCAGCGGTGAGGCCACGGGCTGGCCGATCACCGACTGGATGGAGGACTTCATGCTCCGGCTCTACGGGCCGGAGACCTATGACAAGTGGGTCAACCACCAGATCCCGTTCAACGGCCCCGAGTCCACGGCGGCCCTGGACGCGGTCGGCGAGTACCTGAAGAACGACAAGTACGTCAACGGCGGCCTCGGGGATGTCAAGAGCATCGCCACCACCGCGTTCCAGGACGCGGGCCTGCCGATCGTCGACGGCAACACCTGCTCCCTGCACCGCCAGGCGAGCTTCTACGCGGCGAACTTCCCCAAGGACGTCAAGGTGGCCGAGGACGGCGACGTCTTCGCCTTCTACCTGCCGGGCAAGGACGCGAGCAGCAAGCCGGTGCTCGGCGGCGGCGAGTTCAACCTCGCGTTCGCCGACCGGCCGGAGGTCAAGGCGTTCCAGACGTACCTGTCCACGGACACCTGGGCGAACATCAAGGCGAAGGTCTCGCAGGGCTGGGTCAGCGCCAACAAGGGCATCGACCCGAACAACCTGAGCAACCCGATCGACAAGCTCGCCGCGACGATCCTCAAGGACCCGAACACCGTGTTCCGCTTCGACGGCTCGGACCAGATGCCGGCCGCCGTGGGTTCGAACGCGTTCTGGAAGCAGGCGACGAGCTGGGTGACCGGTCAGGACACCAAGACCACCGTCAACAACATCGAGAACGCCTGGCCCAAGTGAGCTAGGGCCGTCCCGGGGCCGGTCGCCGCGAGGTGACCGGCCCCCTTGCTCCTAGAAGGAGGTACGGGTCGCGTGTTAACCGCCGACACCAACGCCGCGAAGATCGGGCTGATGCTCGCCGCGATCCTGCTCTTCGCCGCGGTCGTGGGCATCATCCTCTTCCTCGCCACCCTGTTCCGCGGCCGCCGCGCCGACCGCTGGACCGCGTACGCCTATCTCGCACCGACCCTGCTCATGCTGCTGGTCGGCCTGGTGTACCCGGGCGTGCGCACGATCTACGAGTCGTTCTTCGACGCGGCCGGCAACGCGTTCATCGGCCTGGACAACTACAAGACGATCTTCACCGACGGTGACCAGCTCACCGTGCTGCGCAACACCGTGTTCTGGGTCGTCGTCACGCCGTTCGTGGCTACCGCGGTCGGCCTGCTCTACGCCATCCTGGTGGACAAGTCGAAGTTCGAGTCGGCCGCCAAGGCGCTGATCTTCCTGCCCATGGCCATCTCGTTCGTGGGCGCGTCGATCATCTGGAAGTTCGTCTACGAGTACCGCCCCGACCAGGGCAACGTGAAGCAGATCGGGCTGCTGAACCAGATCCTGGTCTGGCTCGGCGGCAGTCCCCAGCAGTGGCTGGTGGAGTCACCGCTGAACACGTTCCTGCTGATCGTCATCATGATCTGGATCCAGGCCGGCTTCGCCATGACCGTGCTGTCCGCGGCCATCAAGGCGATCCCGGACGACATCGTGGAGGCCGCCCGGCTCGACGGCGTCACGGCCTGGGGCATGTTCCGCTTCGTCACCCTGCCGGCGATCCGCCCGGCGGTGGTCGTCGTGCTGACCACCATCGGCATCGGGACACTGAAGGTCTTCGACATCGTGCGGACCGCCACCGGCGGCCAGTTCAACACCAGCGTCATCGCCAACGAGTTCTACAGCCAGAGCTTCCGCAGCGACAACCAGGGCCTCGGAGCTGCGCTCGCGGCCCTGCTGTTCCTGCTGGTGATCCCGATCGTCGTCTACAACATCCGGCAGCTCCGCCGATCGGAGGCGCTATGACCACCACGACCCCGCCGGCGACGGTGGTTCCGGTCGACAAGAAGGAGCTGTCCGCGGCGGCCGTCGCCAAGCGCAAGCTCAGCTCTCCGTGGGCCTCGCTCGCCGCGATCGTCATCGCGGTGCTGTGGACGCTGCCGACGTTCGGCCTGCTCGTCTCGTCGTTCCGGCCGGAGCGGGCGATCAAGACGACGGGCTGGTGGACGTTCTTCTCCAACCCGACGCTCACCATGGACAACTACCGCGACGTGCTCGACGCCGAGAACGGAGCGGGGCTGGGCTCGTACTTCGTCAACTCGCTGGTGATCACGATCCCCTCGGTGATCATCCCGCTGACGCTGGCGACCATCGCGGCGTACGCGTTCGCGTGGATCAAGTTCCCGGGCCGCAACATCCTGTTCCTGGCGATCTTCGCCCTGCAGATCGTGCCCCTGCAGGTGACGCTGATCCCGCTGCTCACCCTGTACGTGGACGCGGGCCTCGCGAACACCTTCTGGACGATCTGGCTGTCGCACTCGATCTTCGGCCTGCCGCTGGCCATCTACCTGCTGCACAACTTCATGCGGGAGGTGCCGTCGACACTGCTGGAGGCGGCGCGGGTGGACGGCGCCGGGCACGTGTCGATCTTCTTCAAGGTGCTGCTGCCGCTGCTGCGCCCGGCCCTGGCCGCGTTCGGCATCTTCCAGTTCCTGTGGGTGTGGAACGACCTGCTGGTCGCCCTCACCTTCGCGGGCGGAGGCGACGCGGTCGCCCCGATCACGGTGGCGCTGGCGAACCTGAGCGGCACCCGGGGCACGGCGTGGCACCTGCTGTCGGCGGGCGCCTTCGTGTCGATCATCGTACCGGTGACGATCTTCCTGCTGCTCCAGCGCTACTTCGTCCGCGGGCTGCTCGCGGGCAGCGTCAAGGGCTGACAAAGCCTCGCGGCCGCCCGGCGAACCCCGGGCGGCCGCGCACGGCGGTCAGGCCTCCTTCGGCGGCACCGGCACCGCACGCCAGATGTCGCGGCAGTAGTCGCGGATCGTCCGGTCCGAGGAGAAGAAGCCGCTGCGCGCGACGTTGAGGATCGCGCGGCGCGTCCATTCGTCCTGGTCGCGCCACACCCGGGCCACCTCGTCTTGGCAGTCGGTGTAGGAGCGGAAGTCCGCCAGGGTCAGGTACTCGTCGTAGCCCAGCAGGTCCCCGACCAGGATGTCCCCGCCGTCGAAGGCGAACGGCCCGCCGGTGATGGCGTCGATCGCCGCCTTCAGCTCGTAGTCCTGCTCGTAGTAGGACCTGGGGTTGTAGGGCCCCGCCCGCAGCGCGGCCGCGTCGGCCGCGTCCAGGCCGAACAGGAAGAAGTTCTCGGCACCGACCCGGTCGCGGATCTCGACGTTCGCGCCGTCGAGGGTGCCGATGGTCAGCGCCCCGTTGAGCGCGAGCTTCATGTTGCTCGTCCCGGACGCCTCCTTGCCCGCCATCGAGATCTGCTCAGACAGGTCGGCCGCGGGAATGATCAGCTCCGCCCGGGTCACGTTGTAGTCGGGCAGGAAGGCCACCTTCAGGTACGGCGCGACGTCCGGATCCGCGTTCACGACGCCGGCGACGACGTTGGCCAGCCGCATGACCCGCTTGGCGGCGTGGTAGCCGGGCGCCGCCTTGCCGCCGAAGACGATCGAGCGCGGCACGACGCCGGCCAGGTCGCCGCGCTTGATCCGGTGGTACAGGACGATCACGTGCAGCACCCGCAGCACCTGCCGCTTGTACTCGTGGAACCGCTTGATCATGACGTCGCAGAGGGCGTCGGGGTCCAGGCTCACCCCGGTCGCCGTCAGCGCGTACTGCGCCAGCTCCTGCCGGTTGCGCCGCTTCACCGCCTGCCACTTGGCCCGGAAGTCCGGATCGCCGACCGCGGACTCCAGCTCGGCGAGCCGGTCCAGGTCGCGCAGCCACTCCGAGCCGCCGAGCCGCTGGCTGACCAGCCGGGTGAGGCCGGGGTTCGCCACCAGCAGGAAGCGCCGGGGCGAGATGCCGTTGGTGACGTTGTGGAAGTGGTGGGGCAGCACGTCGGCGAAGGCCCGCAGGGTCGTCTCGGTGAGCAGCCGCGAGTGCAGGGCGGCCACCCCGTTGACCGCGAAGCTGCCGATCACGGCCAGGTGCGCCATGCGTACCCGTTGCTCGCCGCCCTCCTCGATGATCGACAGCAGCCGCAGCCGCTCCGGCTCACCCGGGTGCAGGCGCTCGACCTGCTGCAGGAACAGGTGGTTGATCAGGAAGATGATCTCCAGATGCCGCGGCAGCAGCCGGCGCAGCAGCCACACCGGCCAGGTCTCCAGGGCCTCGGGCAGGAGCGTGTGACACGTGTACGCGAAGACCCGCTGCGTGATCGACCAGGCCTTGCTCCATTCCAGGCCCTCCTCGTCCACGAGGATGCGCATCAGCTCGGGGATCGCGATGACCGGGTGGGTGTCGTTGAGCTGGATCACCACCTTGTCGGCGAATGCGTCCCACCCGTCGTTGCGCAGCCGGTAGCGGCGGATGATGTCCCGCAGCGAGCAGGCGACCAGGAAGTACTGCTGCTTGAGCCGCAGCTCACGGCCGAGCTCCGTGCTGTCGTCCGGGTACAGGACCTTGCTGATCTTCTCCTCGCGGACGATCGCCTCGACGGCCTCGCCGTACTGCCCCGCACTGAACAGCGACAGGTCGAACGACTCACGGGCCGCGCGGGCGCGCCACAGCCGGACGATGTTCACCGTGCCGGTGCCGTACCCGGGGACCAGCATGTGGCTCGGCTCGCCCAGCACCACCTCGCCGGGCGTCCAGGTGCCCCGCCCGCCCTCCCCCGGCTCGGTGGAGCCGTAGAAGCCGACCCGCTGCTGGTCGTCCGGCGCCGGGAACTCCCATGGGTTGCCGTAGTACGCCCAGTCGTCGGGTCGCTCGTGCTGCGCGCCCTCCTGGAACGCCTGCTTGAAGATCCCGAAGTCATAGCGGATGCCGTAGCCGACGGCCGGGATGTCGTGGGTGGCGAGGGCGTCCAGCAGGCACGCGGCGAGCCGCCCCAGGCCGCCGTTGCCCAGCCCGGGCTCGATGTCGAGCGCCGCCACGTCGGCCGGGTCCACCCCCAGCGCCTCCAGCGCCGACCGTGCCACGTCCGCGGTGCCGGTGTAGAGCAGGTTCTGCCCGAGCTGCCGGCCCAGCAGATACTCCGCGGACAGGTAGTACACGAAGCGCGGGTTGGCCGCGTAGTGGGCCTCCGTGGTCCGGATGTACCGATCCACGAGGTGGTCGCGCACGGTCAGCGCGAGCGCCTGGTAGAGGTCCTGCGGGCTGGCCGACTCGACGGTCGTGCCCCGGGACCGGGCCAGGTTCCCGACGAGCTCGAACTCGATCTCCGTGGGCGTGGCGCAGACAGGGCTGACGTGGGTCACGGATAAGGCCTCTCCCCCGCGAAAACACCGGACCCTTCGAGTATCGACAACGGCGTCGACCCGCGGCGCCACTTGCGGACTAAACCTGCCCGCCCGGCCCTGCCCGTGACCGTGACACGCTCCGGGAGGTACGGCCGCAGCCTCAGCAGCATCTCCCGTCCCACAACCACCACGGCATCCACCTCCTGCGGCTCTGCGCCTCAGCCGAGACACCGTCGGCGGCGCGGCCAGGTCAGGCCAGTTGCTGGCGAACCGGGCGAGCCGGGGTGATCACGTAGAGGTCGAGCACGTCGGGCGGCTCAGCCATGCCGGGGCCACCAGCGTGAATCCATGCGGCGATGTCGTCTGCAGCGCCGGGGTCGTTGGCCAGGCCGAGCCATACCGGCCGGCCGCCGGCCCGCCGGCCTTCGGCGGAGGGTTGCACGACGATGACGTTGGCGTACGCGCACGCGTCGAGGCAGCCGCTCATGCGGACCTGCGCCGAGCCGGTCAGCGCCTGGCGCAGCCGGGCGAGCTGCGCGGCGTGGTCTGCTCCGGCGACCTTGGCGGTGCCGCAGCAGCAGCCGCGGCACACGGTGACCGTGCAACCGGATGCCGTGTCGCGGCCGGTGCTGAGGCGACTCCGGCGGCTCACGACCCGGCACCCGTACCGGTGCCGGCGCGGCGCCAGGCCCGGCTCGACAGCAGCCGCAGCCCGTTGAGGCCGACGATGACGGTGGATCCTTCATGTCCGGCCACGCCGAGCGGCAGGGGTAGGTGGCCGAACAGATCCCAGGCGATGAGCATGGTGATGACCGTAGCCGCGATCGTCAGATTCGCCGTTACCAGGCGGCGGGCGCGGCGCGACAGGGCTGTCATGGCCGTCAGGGCGCTCAGATCGTCGCGTCGGAGCCTCGTGCACCCATCGCGACCCCCAGGTCGGCCGCGGCCAGGACGGGGGCGTCGTTGACGCCGTCTGGCGACCAGCAGCACCCGCCGACCACCGGCTTGCAGGGCGTGTACGTGGTCGACCTTGTCGGCCGGCAGGAGGCCGGCGTGCACCGTCGGCGCCTACGCCGGAACCCGATCGACTCCGCGCCACCTCACGCGCTCAGTCACGCGCCCCGCGGATCGGGGCCTTCAGGCCCTACCAGCGGGCGCTCGCACGGCGGTACGAACGAGCCGGGAGGGAGCATGTCATGGTTGTCAGCGTTCCCGCGCAGGTCGTCCCGGTACGCCGGGACGAGCACACGATCGGCGCGTTCGTCGTGCAACCCGACCGCGTCTGTTACCGGCCGGCGGTCGACGTGACCCGGCTCGGCGTCGCGGCGCTGGGCGCCGCGGCGGTGTCCGTGGCGGCCGTGGGAGCCGCTGTCGCCCTGCGCCGGCGGCCGGCGATCGGGTCCGTGACGATGGGACCGGGCGGCTGGGTGAGCCTCAAGCGGACGGGGATGCCGCCGTTGCGCTCGGCGCAGCCGCGCCCGTGGTGGGCCCGCCTGCTGGGCGCCCGGGCGTTGGAGGTGCGTCGCTGAGGAACGCGAAAGGGGACGCCGTCACCGGCGTCCCCTTTCCCTCGTCGCTCGACCTCACACGGTCGGCTCGGCGCTGGGTTCCACGGTCGGCTCGTCCGACGGCTCGTCGGTCGGCTCGTCGGTCGGCTCGTCGGTCGGCTCGGTGCCCGAGTCGTCGCCGGGCTCGGTCGTCGGGCTGGTGCTCGGAGTCGGCGTGACGCTCGGCTTCGGCGCCGGCTTGGCGACCTTCTTGCCGTTGGCGCGCAGCACCTCGACGGTGTAGTCGGTGCCGGTACGGCGGCCGACGACCTCGATCTTGAAGCCGGAGCCCAGGGCGGCGACGGTCGCCTTGCGGCCGTTGACGCGGATCGACGCCTTGGCGGGCACGGACACGGTGATCGTCTGCTTGCGGACGTCCTTGGTGCCGCCCTTGGCGAGCAGGGTGACCGTACCGGCCTCGGCGTCGACGGCGGTGACGGTGCCGGAAGCGGTGAACCGGACCGGCTTCGCGGCCTTCGGGGTCTTGCTGGGCTTCGGGGTGGCCTTGTGACTGGCGGCGCCCACCGACGCCGGCGCGTGCGCGAAGGCTACGGCGGCAGTCGAGACGGCGGGAACCACGAGCCCGGCGGTCAGCAGGGCGGCGACAGCTGCACGGCGCATGCGCATGGGATGAAACTCCTCGGATCGGGGGAGTTCCATCGTTCGGCCGTCCGGTTGCGCGACGGTTGCAGGTCGCGGAGCTTCTCGGTTGCGGCGCTCAGGGCAGGCTGTCCAGCACCCGGTGCAGCGCCGCCACGATGGCCGGGCGGTCGGCTCCCGCCGCGCGGGCCCGCCACACGTACTCCTCCGCCGCGCGGTGCAGGTCCGCCTCGTCGTGCTCGCCGCCCGGCGGGCGCGACGGCCGGTCGGCCACCCGGGTGCCGCCGCCGCGCCGGGAGACGACCAGGCCGGCCGCCTCGAGCTCCCGGTACGCCCGCGCGACCGTGCCGACCGCCAGGCCGAGGTCGCCGGCGAGCTGGCGCAGCGCCGGCAGCCGGTCACCATGGGCCAGCACCCCGCTGCTGATGAGGTCGGCGAGCTGGCGGCGAACCTGCTCGTACGGCGGCGTCGGGTCGCTCGCGGAGACGGCGAGCGTGGGCCGGCCGGTCATCGGGCGGTGCGGGCCGGCAGCAGCAGGCAAGCGGCACACCAGGCGGCGGCGGCGAAGGCGACGATCGCCACGGCGCTCAGGGCATGTCCCCCGGCCTCCCACCACAGGACCGCGCAGTCGGCCGCCTGCGCGCTGAGGGCCAGGTCCGCGGTCAGGGCGACGCCGAAGAGCGGTACCAGCACCGAGACGCCGGTCGCCGCCACCACCACCTCGGCCGAGCGGCGCCGCAGCGCGTCGTCGGCGGCCGCACCGGAGGCTTCCTGAGGGCGCCGCGCCACCCGGCGCAGGACGGTCGCCGCCGCTACCAGGCCGGCCAGGACGCACACCGCGCCAGGCAGCGTGTAGTAGCCGCCGGGCCAGGGCGTGTACGTGCTCGAGAAGTCACCGTTCACACACGTCAGCGCCCGGCCGGCGCGGCCCTGGTCGTCCGCGCCGGCCATCGCCGTGGTCGCCGCCGTCAGCCCCGCCAGGAGCAGGATCGCGACGACGACCGTGCCGCTGAGCACGCGCGGCACGTAGTCGGTGAACCGCCTGACCCGCAGCACGGCCACCCGTTGCGCACCCCCGGGTGCGGGCCGGGAGAGTTCGCCGGCCAGCGCGCCGGCGAGAACGCCGAGCCCGAAGACCGGGGCGGCGAGCAGCACGCCACGACCCAGCTGGTCGGTCCGGGCGACGGCGGCCGCGCCGGCCAGGCCCACGGCGACACCGGCCCAGCGCCAGCGGACGGCCCGGCGCTCACCCGGCATCCGCGCGAGCGACATCCCTCCCGCGGCGGTCGTCCCGGCCGAGAACGGGCCGGGACCGACCGCTCGCACGACGAGCAACGCGGCGACCGCCAGGACCAGCAGGATCGCGACCACCACGGTGACCACGGACGCCATCTCGACCCTCCTTGTGCCAGAGGGTTGATACAAAAGCAGATCGGGTGACTTGTGTCAACACAAGCACGGGTCAGTCGGAGGTCCGCAGCGGCAGCCGTACCGTGAAGGTGCTGCCCCGGTCGAGCTTCGACTCCACCGAGACCGTGCCGCCGTGCTCCGTGACGATCGTGCGCACGATCGCGAGCCCAAGCCCGGAACCCTGCACCGCCCGGTCCATGGCGTTGGCGGCGCGGTGGAACGGCGTGAACAGCCCGGGCAGGTCAGCGTCCGGGATGCCGATGCCCGTGTCCGTCACCGCCATGACGGCGACGTCCCCGTCGGCGTGGACGCGGTAGCTCACGTGGCCGCCCGTACCCGTGAACTTGACCGCGTTGTCGAGCAGGTTGCGCAGGACCCGCTCGAGCTGGCGCGCGTCGCCGGCGACCTCCACGCCGTCGGCCTCACCGGTCAAGCCGACGCCGCGGGCCCCCGCGACGGGCGCGAACTCCGCCTGCACGGTGGACGCCACGGCGGCGAGATCCACCGCTACGGCACCGTCGCTCATCACGTGGTTCGCGCGGTCCAGCAGCAACAGGTCCGAGACCGTCTCGTGCAGCCGGTGGGCGTTGCGCAGAATCGCCGACAGGCCGCGCTGCTGCATCGGGTTCAGGTCGCCCGCGTCGCCCTCGGTGAGCATCTCGGTGTAGCCGAGGATGCTGGTCAGCGGCGTCCGCAGCTCGTGGGTCACGGTCGCCACGAAGGCGTCCTTGCGCTCGTCGAGCACGCGCATCTCGGCGATCAGCCGCTCCTGGCGGTAGTTCAGCCGGTACTGGCGGACCGCATGGTCGATCTCGCGGGCGACGGTGGCCAGCAGGAGCCGGTCCTCGGCCGACCAGTCGGGGCGGTCGTGGCGCACCACGCAGAGCAGACCGGGCGGGCAGTCGGCGTCCCCGCCGAGCGGCACGGCCAGCATCCCGGGCACGTCCGGCAGGGTCATGACCACACCCGGTTCGCCGCTCAACACCCTCGTGACGGCCTGCGGCGGCAGCAGCGGCACGGCGTCCGGCCAGCACACCTCGACACCGCCGGCCGCATCGACGCAGATCCGCCCGTGGATGGCGTCCGCACCCAGCGCCTCGCCGATCAGCCGGACCACCCGGCGGGAGCTGAGCGCGGCGTCGGCGTTGTCGCGCAGCTCCAGGGCGACAGCCTGCCGCAGCTCCGTACGGACGAGCCGGGCCTGATCCGCGGCGTGCAGGCGCTCGGTCTCCGCGGCCAGGCGGTTGAGCGTCCCGATGACGGCGCGCATCTCCTTGGGGCCGGACGGGACGGCCCGCGCGGACAGCTCCCCACCGGCGAGACGGTCCAGTGTCAGCCGCATGTGCTCCAGCGGCCCCACGAGGGAGCGCCGGCCCCACAGTCCGAGTACCACCGCCACCGCGAGCAGCACGGCTCCCAGGCCCGCGAACAGAATCTGGGCGAGACCGGACTCGCGTCGGGACCTGGCGGCATAGGAGCGCTGCTCGGCGGCGATCGCCTCGTCGACCGCGGCGTTGGCGGTCCGGATCCGGTCGAACAGCGCCTTGCCGCGCTCGGTGCGCGAGTAGCCGGGGTCGGCCTCACCGGCGATCACGATCGGTGTCGCGTACGCGTACAGCCACTGCGAGGCGCTCGCGCGCTCCTCGTCGAGCAGCCGCCGCACGTCCGGGTCCGTGATCTCCGCCGCCACCCGGTCGAACGACGTGAACGCACCCACCCGGCCGTGCTGGTACGGCTCCAGGAACGCCGGCTCCCCGGTCAGCTGGAAGCCCCGCACGCCGGTCTCGGCGTCGGTCAGATGCTGCAGCACGGCGGTGTTCGCGTCGCGTGCCCGCTCCAGCCTCGTGGTGTGCTCGGCGTGCTGCACGCGCAGCCGGTCGTCCACCACGATCTGGACGATGACGACGGCCACGAAGAGCGTCACGAGCACGACGAAGGCGGCATTCGCGCGGCGCCGCATGCTCCCCACCTCAGGCGCCCGGCAGGGTGAAGGCGATGGCGGTGCCGCCGGCCGGCACGTCCTCGGCCCAGATCCGTCCGCCGTGACGCTCGACGATGCGCTGGCAGGTCGACAGCCCGACCCCGTGACCGGCGCGGGCACCCGGCTCGACCTGGGCGAACATCTCGAACACCCGGCGCCGGTCAGGCTCGGCGATGCCGATCCCGTTGTCGGTGACGGTCACCAGCCAGTCGTCGTCGTGGGGCACTGCCGCGACCTCGATGCGGGCCGGCCGGTCGGGGTGGCGGTACTTGACGGCGTTGCCGATGAGGTTCTGCAGCAGCTGGCGCATCAGGGTCGGGTCGACGGCCAGCCGGGGCAGGTCGCCGGCCACCGCCACCTCGGCGCCGGCCGTGGCGATGCTGTCGCGCAGGTCGCTCAGCGCCTGCTGGGCGATGTCGCCGAGGTCGGCCTTCTCCCGGCGGCACGGTTCGCTGCCCGCCCGGGCGTAGGTCAGCAGCCCCTGGATCAGACCCTGCATGCGGGCGATCGCCCGGGTCGCCGAGCCCATCCACTTCTGCGCCTGCGGGCCCAGGGTGCCGCCGTACTCGTCGGTGAGCAGCTCGAGGTAGCCGTTGACCACGGCGAGCGGGGCGGCCAGGTCGTGGCTCACGACCCCGGCGAACTGCTCGAGCTCGGTGTTCGAGCGCCGCAGCTCCTCGATGGTGGCGGCCAGGTCGGCGTGGGCCCGCTCGAGGGCCCGGCGCTGGGACCGGTCGGCGGTCACGTCCGTCATGGCCACGACCGCGCCGAGCGGCGTACCGTCAGGGGCCGCCATGGCCCGGCCGCTGGCGACGACGTGCCGCGACCCGTGCCCGGGTGCGCCGATGACCAGCTCGGCGTTCTGCACCGAACCGTCGCGCAGCGCCCGCAGCAGGGGGATCTCGTCGGCGGCCAGCGGTGTGACGCCGTCGGTGCGGAACAGCCGGTAGCGGTCCGCGAGCTCCTCCGGGTCGACCGAGGCATCCGCGTCGAGCCCGTGCCAGGCCCGGCCGGCCCGGTTGAACATGCTCAGGTGCCCGGTGGGGTCGGCCGCCACGACGGCCACGTCGATGGTCTCCAGGACCGCGTCGGTGAGCTCCTGCCGCGCCTCCGCCTCGGCGAGCAGCCGGGCGTTCTCGCGGGCCTGCCGGCGGCGCTCGAAGAGGGCGAGGATCACCTGGGCGAGGTCCTTGAGCCGAGCGATCTGGCCGGGGTCGAGCTCGCGGGGCTCGGAGTCGAAGACGCACAGCGTGCCGAGCGCGTGCCCCTGGGGCGTGACCAGCGGCGCGGAGGCGTAGAACCGCACGTCGGCGAGGAGGCCGGTGACCCACGGGTTGGCGGCGTAGACGGGGTCGCGGCTCGCGTCGCGCACGTACGTGAACTCACCGGTCTGGAAGCGGACGGCGCACATGGAGTCGGCCCGCGGGGAGTCGCCGCCCTCGAAGCCGGTCGTGGTGAGCTGGCACTGCCGGTGCTCGTCGATGAGGTTGAGCGTCGCGGTGGGTACCCCCGCGACCATGGCGGCGACCCGGACGACGGCCTCGAGCTCGTCGTCGGCGGGCGCGTCGAGCAAGCGGTACTCGTGCAGGGCCGCCAGGCGCTCCCGCTCGTCTCCGCTCACCGCCCGCTGCCCTTCCCTCGCATGGTCCCGACCTGAGGTAATTCGGCACTGAACGCCCCGATCTGAAGGGGGCGCTCTGCGCACGCGCCGTGCACAGACCTGAAAGGTTCCTGAAAGTTGTTACCGATCCGTAACCTTCAACGTTTGTACACGTGTGGTGACGCTCACATGTGAGTTTGCCGACCGAAGTGTCCAATTGTGACGCATCTTACGGGCCCGGACCCCGTCATCGCTCACGCACAGTAATGGTCCTGGTTTCGGGAACGTTACCGGCCGGTAGCCGGACCCCTTGTCCGCACCACCCGGTAGAGGCAACACTTCCCGCACGTTAAGACGGCCGCATCGACGTGTCTCACTTCCGCAAGCGACTCTGGAGTCGACCGCGATGCGAGCCGCATGGCGGTGCGGCCGAGCCGTTCCCCACGTACGAGGAGGATCCGTGAAGGATGCGCAAGGCGATCCGGCTTACGGTCGCACCAACTGGCGCCGTTTCGCCGTAGCGGCGGCGGTGCCCGCCGTGGCAGCCGGTGCCTTGGTCTTCGGGATGGCCAACGGGGCGTTCGCCGCTTCGTTCGCCGTCTCGGGTCAGTCGTTCAAAATCTCCGCCGACAAGCTCGAGGGCAACGGGTTCGCCCAGTACGGCGGCCAGGACAAGAAGAAGGACGGCAGCGGCATCCCCGTCGCCGTCTCCGGCATCTCCTCGGCCAAGCTGTACAACCTGTGCCAGTCGGTGAAGACGCCGGGCCTGCCCATCAGCCTGACCATCCGGGCCGGCCGGGACGAGGGCAAGCCGGCGGAGGCGACCAACCTGCTGATCGGTGTCAGCGAGCTCAGCGGCGACGCGGAGTTCAAGCAGATCAACATCGGCCAGGACGCCTCCACGCTGGGCCTCGGCGGCGAGGACGCGCACGGCGAGACGGGCGCCTTCGGCCAGGAGGCCAAGAGCGTCACGATCACCGGCCTGAAGCAGACCGCCGTGTCCACCTCGGCGGGTACGTTCACGCTGCGGGGCCTGAACCTGAAGGTCAACCTGCCCGGCGCCGACGGCAAGCCGGCGGAGTGTTTCTGACGCACGACCCGAGGCCCGCGGAGCGCACCGTCCGCGGGCCTCACCCATGCCGGGGGCGGCCGAGCACCACCTGACTGGAGGAGTACGTGGTAACACCAAGCACGGCGGCCGGCGGCGGCTTCCGCCACTGGCGGCGGACCCGGCCCTTCTGGGGCGGGCTGCTGCTCCTGCTCTCCGGGCTGGAGCTGTTCTTCAGCGCCAACCTGACGCTGGGCGACATGCAGGTTCACTTCGGGCCCGAGGGCTTCCTGTCGTACCTGCTGCCGCTGCTGTTGCTCCTGTGCGGCGCGTTGACCTGGGTGACGCCGGCCCAGCGCCTGTTCTACGGCATCCTCGGCCTGCTGACCGCGGTCTACTCGCTGATCGGCCTCAACTTCGGCGGCTTCGCCCTCGGCATGCTGCTCGGCATCCTCGGCGGCGCCCTGGTGCTGTCGTGGTCCCCGCAGAAGCCGCAGCCACAGATCCCAATTCCCGACGACGTGGCCGAACCCCACGACCCGGCCGAGACCGCGCCCGAACTGCCCTACGGGGCACCGCCGCCCGGGCCGTCGGCCGAGGACACCGCGGCACTGCGCCCGTCCAGCCAGCCCGGCATCGTGCCCGGCTTCACCGGCGCGGACGCCCCGCACGGCGACGACCCGCAGCCGCCCCTCCCGCCCTCGGGCGGCGTGCACCGCAAGGCCTTCGTCATCGCCCTCGTGCCGCTCGTGTTCTCCGCCGCCGTGGTCGCGGGCAGCCGCACCCCGGCCCGCGCCGACGAGGAGTGCCCCGACGGGCTGCCCTCGCGCCCCGCCGCCGCCGCGAAGAAGGAGGCCTCCCGGCAGTCGTCCGCCTCTGCGGCGGCAGCCAAGGCGAAGGCCAAGGCGAAGTCGAAGGTCCGCGCCCAGACCTCCGCGCCGGTGGCCGCCCGCAGAAGTGCCTCTCCGTCGACGCCGGGCAAGAGCTCGCCGGCGAAGACGGAAGAGGCCGAGGAGGGTGACGGGAAATCCGGCAACCCCATCGTCGACGGCTGGAACGGGCTGGTCGATGGCGTCGGTGACCTGCTCGGCATCGGCGACGAGGAGACCGCGACCGCGAGCCCGTCGGCCACCCCGTCGGCCGGCCCGTCCGCCCCGGAGGAGCCCACGCCCAGCACCTCCGCGCCGGCCCCCACCGAGCCGTCCGGCCCCGCAACGACCCCCGGCGGGAAGCCCACCCCGGACGGCAGCGCCTCCACCGGCGCACCGGCGGGCTCGGCGTCGCCGTCCCCGGCGCCGAGCCTGTCGGACATCCCCTGCCTGGGCCCCCGCGTCTTCAAGGTGGCGAGTCCGGACGACGTACCGACGGTCTCCCTGCAGGGCGGCACCCTCGAGGGCAAGTCGCTGACGATGTACCAGTCCACCTACGACGGTGTGATCGACCTGCCCACCGCCCAGGGCAACCTCAAGGCCCTGAAGTTCAGCATGGACAAGTCGGTGACCGAGCCGTTCAAGCTGACCGTCCCCGAGGCGGGCGGCCGGACCACGGTCATCGACAGCAACAAGCTGACCACCGAGGGCAACGTGCGCTTCTACACGCCGAAGTTCCAGGGCAAGCTCTTCGGCCTCTTCCCGGTGACCTTCACCCCCGAGCAACCCCCGCCGCTGACGCTGCCGGTCCTGTGGTTCACCGACGTGAAGATCCATCTGGCGTTCGTCCGCTGCGACACCCTGACCGCGGACCCGCTGAAGCTGACCGAGAAGGGTTAGGCCCGCCGCTCCCGCCAGCCCCGGACCACCTCGTCCGGGTCCAGCGGCGGCACCAGCACCGGCGGCCCGTCGAGCAGCCCCGCGCGTGCCTTGCGCAGCTGCTCGTTCAGGGCCGCCACGTACGCGCGTACGTCCTGCTCCGATGTGCGGCGGTCGACGGTCTCCCGCAGGTCCTCGGCCTCGCGGCGCAACGCCAGCGTGGGTGGCAGCGCCCCGGCGGTCGCACCCTCGCGGCGCAGCCAGTCCTTGACCCACCAGTCCTCGTCGTACTCGCGGCCGTGGTCGCTCAGCGGCTTCCCCGTACCCGGCAGGTCGTCGAACTGGCCCTGCTCCTGAGCCTCGCGGATCTTGCGGTCGATGTGCGACTCGTACCAGCTCGCCATGATGGCCAGTCTAGGTCGACGGCGCCGGCCGGCCGGCGCCTCACGTATGCCTGAAGTCGTAGTGGTGCCGTGTTCTGCTTCGCCGGTGGTCCATGTGATGCCCCTCGGCGGTGCTGTCCGCAGAGCGATGTGACAGCCGCCATCGGTCGGCACGATGACGTGCCATGACGATCATCGAGTCGGCCCCGCCGCCCCCCGCCGCGTCCCGGACCGGCATCCGACCTCTCGTGTCCGCGCGCCGGTTGACCGGGGCCCGGTGGGCCGGCTTGGGCTCGGCCGCCTGCCTGGTGGCCGTCACGTCCGGCCTGCCGCTGCCCGGGCTGGCCGTCACCGTCGTGGGGTTGCTGGCGATGGCGGGGCTCGTCGGCGCGTGGCTGGCGCTCGGGACGATCGTCCGGGAGCTGTCGGTGCGCGTGGTCAGCGTGCGGAACAGCAGCGACGGGATGTTGCCGCCGCCGGAGGTGTAGAGGCGGGCCGGGTCGAGGTGCGTGATGCCGCCCTGGTTGAGCACGGACAGCGTGCCGCCCTGGCAGGTCGCCGGGTCGAACGCGGCGGACGACGAGCCGCCGCCACCGCCGTCCTGGCAGCCGGCGAGGGCGCCGGCCAGCAGGGTCGCGGCGACGGTCAGGGGGACGGATCCACGCATGGGCATGACCCACTTTATCTATCTGTTCAGTCGGCGATGCGAGTCCTTCGATGCGATGGGACGTGGCCCACAATTTCTATCGGTGAGGTAGGATGGTGGCCCGCATCGACCAGGGAGCGCGGCATGATCTCTTTGACTGAACGAGCCGCCGAGCGGCTCATCGCCGACGCCGCGTTCGAGCCCGCCCGGCCGGGATTCGTCGGCGCCGCCGTGGACCTGCTGCTCTCCCATCCGGGCCTGCCCGGCTCGCTGACCGGCTCCCTGCTCACCGAGCGCCCCCGCCTGCGCCACGGGTTCCTCACCGCCCGCTCGCCGCGGGTGGTCGTGGTGAGCGGCCCGCCGTCGCCGGGCATCGACGTCGCGATCGCCCGCCTCGCCGAGGACCTGCCGCTGCCCCTGCCGCTGATCAACGGGCACCGCGTCGTCGTGCTCGAGGAGGGCTCCGACGACGTGGACCCCGGGATCGTGGGCCCGTCGCCGGCGTGGGCCACCGCCGGCATCCGGATCGGCCTCGAGGCCGGGCTCGACGAGGACGGCCTGCTCGGTCTGCGCCGGCGCTGGGCCCTCGCCCACGCGCTCGCCCCCGTCCTGGCGGCGGCGTTCGCCAACTCCCCGCTGCGGCACAGGCGGCCCACCGGCTGGCGCAGCAACCGCCAGGCCCTGCGCCGCCTGCGGCCCTGCACCGCCGACCCGCGCGCCGACTGGACCGCCCTGGTGATGGACGCGCCGGTCAAGGGCACCGACCGCACCTTCCGGCAGTGGACCCGCTCCGGCCCCGGCGACCGGCCGGTGGTGGCCGACCTCACCCGCCACCTCGGCACCCTGCGGCCCCCGGTCGCCGCCCGCCGCCACCTCGAGCTGGACGTGGCCGACCGCCAGCCCGGCGGGGGCTGGCGGGTGCCGGTGGCGGTCACCGCGGCACTGATGGACGACCCGCGGGCGGCGGTGCAGGTGCTCACCGCCACCGAGCCGCTGCGGACCATCCCGGGGCTGTGGGAGCGCGCCGCCCGCGACGGCCTGAGCGACCCGCAGCTGGGCGCCGCGGCCAAGGCGTGCTTCCTGGCGGCGTACGAGGCACTGGCCCGGCAGGGCGTCTCCCGCGAGCTGCGGGACGCCGTCGCCGGCTTCATCGAGCGCTACGTCATGCGCAACCGCTGCCCGGCCGACGACGTCCTCGACCGCACCATCGCCCCGCACGGCCTCTGACGCGTCCGCGGCGCAGGAGGTGGCCGGCGCCGGCGCCGTGACGTTCCCGGCCTCGGACGATGCCGCTGAGTCACCACGGGTCTGATCGACGCCACCGGCGGTTCGCAGCTTTGACATTGCCCGCTCGGTGAGGAGCATGTGACCCTCTGGTGGCACGACGGCTGACCGTTCGCCGCCGGCCGGCGGATTTTCGTGGGCCCGCGCTCGCCGAAACGCGGAGGCGAGGCGCCGACCTGGGGAAATACGCTCGGCTGGCTCAACCCCCGGGACGGAGATCCACGACAATGCGCATCACCCGAATCACTGCGGCGGTGGGCGCGCTGGCCCTGGCGATGGCCGCGGCGGCGTGCAGTGGGGGCAGTTCCGACTCCACCGGCGACGGCACCCCCTTCCCGGCCGGCTCGACCATGGAGCGGCTCTACGAGGCGAAGAGGCTGCGCGTCGGCACCAAGTTCGACCAGCCCGGCTTCGGCCTCCAGCAACCCGACACCGGCGTCATCAAGGGCTTCGACGTCGAGATCGCGAAGATCATCGCCCGGTCGCTGGGCATTCCCACGAGCGCGATCGAGTACACCGAGACGCCGTCGACCATCCGTGAGCAGGTGCTCCAGCAGGACCGGGTCGACATCGTGGTGGCTACTTACACGATTAATGACAAGCGCAAGCAGGTCGTCGACTTCGCCGGGCCGTACTACGTCGCCGGTCAGACGCTCATGGTGAGGATCGACGACACCTCCATCACCGGGCCGGACTCGCTGAAGGACGGCAAGAAGAAGGTCTGCTCGGTGAAGAACTCGACGCCGGCGGCCACCATCGTGAAGTACCTGCAGGATTCCGCGAAGCAGCTGGAGCTCTTCGACACCTACCAGAAGTGCGTCGAGGAGCTGCAGAACGAGCGGGTCGACGCTGTGACGACCGACAACGTCATCCTCACCGGGCTCATCGCGTCCAACGAGGGCCAGTTCGCGCTGGCCGGCAGCCCGTTCACCGAGGAGCCGTACGGCATCGGCGTGAAGAAGGGCGACAACGACTTCCGGACCTTCATCAACGACGCCCTCGAGGCGTCGTTCCACGACGGCTCGTACCTGAAGGCGTGGAAGCTCACCGCCGGCAAGTTCGACCCGAACGACCCGTTGATCCCCACCATCGACCGCTACTGAGGACGCCCTCAGCCGCCGGCCGGGCGGAAGCTGTCGAAGACCAGCTGCAGGTCGTCACGGGTGGCGGCCCAGTCGGCGTCGCGGGTCTGCCAGTAGATGCCGTAGGCCTGGTCCGCGTCCACGACGAAGCCCCGGTTGTTCACGTGCTGGCGGCTGCTGCTGCCGTCGAAGGTGAACTCCCAGTCCGCCGCCTTGCGGAAGTAGCGGACCTCGCGGATGTGGATCTCGTCGTAGCCCGGGAAGTCGCCCTTGCTCACCCGGTAGTCGGCCTTGCCACGCCAGTCCGCGACGGGGTTCCACTGCGGGTCGTCGGTCTGGTCGATGCCCAGCACCCGGCCGGTCGCCGGGTCGCGGAAGTAGACGATCGTGCCCTCGCGGGACCGCCGCCAGCCCTCGGGCACGTAGAGGGCGAAGCCGGTGCGGTCCCGGTAGTCGCGCCACCCGGCCGGCCGCGGCGGCAGCGTGCGCCCCGTGGCGGCGGTCGTCGGCCGCGCCGGGGACGTCGCCACCCGGGTCGTCGCGGCGGGGGCGGCGGCCGAGGCGGGGGCGGGTGACGTCGCCGAGGCGGGCGCGGACGGTGCCGGCCGGCCCTGGGTGGCTGCCACCGAGGGCACCGGGGTCGCGGTACGGGTCCGCGCTTCCGGACGGGTCACGAGCCAGACGACGGCACCCACGAGGAGCACGACGAGCAACGCCGACGCGGCGATGAGGACGATCTTGCCGGGCCGCCGGGCCGCCTCAGCGGGACCCGCGGCGGGGACGGGCCCGGTCGGGTCGACGGCGGCGGCCGCCCGCAGCCGCCGGCGGGTCTCGGCGATGTCGGTCCGCTCCGCCGGGTCCTTGCGCAGCAACCCGTTCAGGACCGGCTGCAACGGCCCCGCCCGCCGGGGCGGGTCCGGCTCGTCGGCCGCGAGCGCGGTGAGCGTCCCGATCGCCGACGGACGCTGGTACGGCGAACGCCCCTCGACCGCGGCGTACAGGGTCGCACCCAGCGACCACAGGTCCGACGCCGGCTCGGCGGTGCCGTCCTTGGCGCGCTCCGGGGACATGTACTGCGGGGACCCGAGCACCAGCTCCGAGCTGGTCGTGATGACGCTGTCGCCCTCGATCGAGGCGATCCCGAAGTCGGTGAGCACCACCCGGCCGTCCGGGCCGAGCAGGACGTTCGCGGGCTTGACGTCGCGGTGCCGTACGCCCGCCCGGTGCGCCGCCTCCAGCGCGCCGAGCAGCTCCAGCCCGATGACCGCGACCCGCTCGGGCTCGAGCGGGCCGTCCTCGCGCAGCACCCGCTCCAGGGAGCGCGAGGGCACGTACTCCATGACGATCCAGGCCCGGCCCTCGTCCTCGAAGACGTCGTAGACCTGGGCGACGTTCGGGTGGCTGAGCCGGGCCGCGGCGCGCGCCTCCTGCAGCATGCGGCGGTGCACGGCGTCGCGCTCGGCGGCGACGAGGTCCGCCGGGAGCACGATCTCCTTCACGGCGACCCGGCGGTCCAGGATCTCGTCGCGGGCGACCCACACCTGGCCCATGCCGCCGATGCCCAGCGACTCGCCGAGCTGGTAGCGCCCGGCGACGCCCGGTGGGACCGCACTCATGCGGCCCGATATACCCGGGGCCGTCCGGCGATACGCTTCGGGGCGTGGATGACCTCGCGCACGCCCGGGCCCGCGTGGCCGAGCTCGGCGGCAAGTTCTGCCTCACCTTCGTCAAGGGCGTCGACGAGCGGGACGCCCTGCGGCGGATGGGCGCGTACCCGGACACCGTCACCCGCTGCGACGGGCAGCAGCTCGACGGCCGGGCCGCCGCGGCGAACCTGGGCCGGTGGACCGTCGTGATCGAGCCGGGCGGCGCCGAGGGGGCCGATCATCTGCTGCTCGAGGCCGTGTCGCGGGGCACCGAGGCGCTGTCCGTGCTGCGCGACGACGAGGGCGCGCCGCGGTTCACCTATGCGGTGGGCGGCACCACGACGGTGGCGTTCGACCCGGCGTACCCGTCGCACGAGCTCACCTGGGGCTCGGACCCGGAGCTGCTGCGGCATCTCATGCAGGCGATCGGGCTGCGGGAGCCGGCCGGCGAGGACGAGGAGACCTGGCGCGACGCCGAGGCGAAGGCGCTCGTGCTCGCGCAGCGGCTGACCGGCGTCCGGCTGCCGGAGGACCTGCTCGGACAGCCGCTGACGGCGGCGCGGATCGAGCCGTGGTTCGTCAGCCCGGTACGCCCGTCCGACCTGCTGCGCCCGGGTCCCCGCTTCGCCGAGCTGGCCGCCGCGGCCGAGGCGGCACCGGACGAGCGCAAACGCCGCGTCGCGGTCGCCGAGGTGCGCCGGCTCGCCGCCGAGGCCGGGGTGGCCGGTGCCCCCGGTCTCGACGAAGCCCTCGATCGGGCGGCCGACGGGACCGGGGAGCCGGTGCGGATGGACACCCCGCTGGGCAGGGAGGTGCGGGCCTGGCTCGGCGAGCCCGCCGGCAAGGACCGGCGCGCCGTGGCCGTGGCCCTGCGCGGCGTGCTCGGCCGGGACGCCGACGTCGCGCTCCGGGCCGCACTGCGCCCGCTGCGAGACGCCGGCCCCGGCGCGGAACAGGCCGTGGCGGCGGTGGTCGCGGCGCTCAGGGCACCGTGACGGTCGCCGCCGACCGGACGGCGTGACCGATCTCGGAGCGCAGGGCGGCGTACGCGGGCAGCCCCCGCAGCTCCTCCGGCGCGACCCCGGTGCGCGGCAGGTCGATCCCGAGATCGAGGGCGACCCGCCCGGGCCGGGCGGTGAGCACCACGACCCGGCTGCCCAGGAACACCGCCTCGTCGACGCTGTGCGTGACGAAGACGCAGGTCCGGCCGGTCTCGGCGCTGACCCGGCGCAGGTCCTCCTGCAGCCGTTCCCGGGTCAGCGCGTCCAGGGCGGCGAACGGCTCGTCGAGCAGCAGCAGCGGGCTGTCGGCCGCGAGCGCCCGGGCGATGGCCACGCGCTGCTGCTGGCCGCCGGAGATCTGCCAGGTGCGCCGGTGCGCCACGTCCGGCAGGCCTACGGCGGCCAGCAGCTCGCCGACCCGGTCGGTGGGCAGGCCGGCGTAGCGCAGGGCCAGCTCGACGTTGCCCCCGACGGTCTTCCACGGGAACAGCCGGGGCTGCTGGAAGACCAGGCCGGCGCCGCGCCCGGGCTCCGGGCGGCGGCCGCCGGCGAGCACCGTACCCGTGGTGGGGTGCTCGAACCCGGCGATCAGCCGCAGCAGGGTGCTCTTGCCGCACCCGGAGGCGCCGACGAGCACCAGGAACTCCCCCGCCGGCACGGTCAGGCTGACCGGGCCGACGGCGGTGACGTCGCCGTACGCGTGCTCGACGCCGTCGAGGACGACCGCGGGCTCAGCCGAGGACACCGGGCAGGCCCTTGACGTAGATCGCCTTCTGGACGGTGGCCAGGTCGGGCACGGCGTCGATCTTCTGCTGTCCCTTGAGGAACTCGGCGGCGCTGACCAGGTTGTCGGCGAGCTTGCCGACCTTGGCCTCGGTGCCCAGCCACTCGTCGGTGGCGAGGTCCGCGGGCTTGAGGAACACGCCCTGGCTGAGCTGCTTCTGCGCCTCCTCCGGGCTGAGGTTCAGCTCCTGGCCGACCGCCTTGGCCGCGGTGGCGGGGCCCGAGGCGATGAGGTCCAGGGCCTGCGCCTCGACCTTGCGCCACGCGTCGACGGCCTCCGGGTGGGCCTCGGCGAACGGGGTCGAGACCACGCCCAGGTCGAGGGTCGGCTTGCCGGCGGTGGCCAGCTGCCGGCTGGTGATGAGGACCTTGCCGGTCTTCTTCAGCTCGTCGAGCGACGGCAGCCACGAGTACGCGGCGTCGAGGTCACCGCGGGTCCACGCCGCCAGGATGTCCTGCGGCTCGAGGTCGACGATCGTCACCTCGGACTCCTTGACACCGGCCTTGTCGAGGGCGGCCAGCAGGCTGTAGTGCGCGGTGGACGCGAACGGCGTACCGATCTTCTTGCCGCGCAGGCCCGCCACGTCGGTGACACCGCTGCCGTTGCGCGCCACCAGCGCCTCGTTGTCGCCGGCCACGTCCAGCACGAACGCCACCTGGTACGGGATGTTCAGCGGCGCGGACAGCCCGCGGGCGACCGGGCTGGAGCCGATGGCGGCGATGTCGATGCTCTTGGCGACGAACGCGGTGTTGATGCTGGCGCCGGAGTCGAACTTGGTCCAGGTGATCTGGTACCCGGGCAGCGCCTTCTCGAGCAGGCCCTGGTTCTTGACGATCAGGTCGCCGCTGGGGAACGCCTGGTACGCCAGCCGGATCGTCTTCTTCGCCGGATCGGTGTTGCCACTGGCGGCACCGTTGCCGCAAGCCGCCGTCGCCAGCAGGAGCGCGGCGGTGAGAACGGGGCCGAGCTTCTTCATGCGGGGGTTCCTTAACTTCGGCCGCGCCACGGGATCAGCCGGTTCTCGGCAGTCCGCAGCAGGGCGTCGATGAGCAGGCCGGAGAGGCCGATGGCGAAGAGGCCGAGGACGACCACGTCGGTCTGGGAGTAGCGCTGGGCGTCGCGGATGAGCCCGCCGATGCCAGGTACGCCGTTGATGGTCTCGGCGGCCACGACGGAGGAGTACGCGACGCCGACGGCGATCCGAACGCCGGTGAAGATCTCGGGCAGCGCGTGGGGCAGCACCACGTCGCGGACGGCCTGGCGGTGGCTCGCGCCCAGGGCCCGGGCCGCCTCGACGAGCCCGGTGGGTGCGGACAGGACCGCGGCGGCCGTGGCGACGGCGACCGGCGGCAGGGCCGCGATGGACAGCAGCCACAGCTTGGGCGTCTCGTCGATGCCGAACCAGATGATGAAGAGGCTGAAGTACGCCAGCGGCGGCAGCGCGCGGACGAAGGTGACCACTGGCTCGGTGACCACGCGGATCCAGGTGACGGTGCCCATGACGACGCCGAGCACCAGGCCGGCGGCGACGCCGATGACCGAGCCGATGAGGATGCGGCGCAGGCTGACGCCGAGGTGCTCGACGAGCAGGTGCCCGCTGTAGCCGCGGATGCCGTCGTGGGTGGTGGAGGTGACGACGAGCTGGTGCCACACCGCGGAGGGGGCGGGGATGAACGCCGGGTTGCGGGTGACGCGGGCGGTCACCTCCCAGAGGGCGTACAGGACGAGCAGGGAGACGACGCGCAGCACGAAGCGCCTGCGCCGCGATGCCCGGCCGGTCCGGGGCGCGCGGGGTCCGCTCGCGGGGGCGCCGGCGATGGGCGGGGCGGGTGCGGTGAGGGTCACCCAGTTTTCCTATCGTGTTGATAGGCTTTTTCGCAACACCCCGGTCCCCTGCGTCCCGCCGGATGGGATCAGCTGGTCGGCACCTCGACGTCACCGCTGAGGATGCCGTAGCGGGCCTTCTCGAGCTTCGCCTCGTACGGCTTGAGCGCCGGGTTGGAGGTGGCGTAGCCGACGCCGTCCACCTTGAGGTCGTAGCGCTTGGCGCCGCCCGAGCGGTCTCCCTTGATGAACGCCTGGATCTCCTGGAAGACGCTGTTGTCGACGCGCTTGAGCATCGAGGTGAGGATGCGCTCCTTCACCGCACCGCCGGCGCTGGCGTACTGGTCGGAGTCGACGCCCACGGCCCACGCGCCGTCCGCCGCCGCGACCGTCTGCAGGGCGCCCTGGCCCGAGCCGCCGGCCGCCGAGTACACGACGTCGGCGCCGTCGGCGAGCAGCGCGGCCGCGGCCGCCTTGCCCTTGTCCGGCGAGCCGAAGCCGCTGAAGTCCGGCGGCTTGCTCAGGTAGCGCTCGCCGACCTTGATACCCGGGTCCACGCTGTGCACGCCGGCGGCGAAGCCGATCCCGAACTTGCGGATCAGCGGTACGTCCACGCCCCCGACGAAGCCGACCCGGTCGGTCCTGGTGGCCAGGCCCGCGGCCACGCCGACCAGGTACGAGCCCTGTTCCTCGGAGAACAGCAGCGACACCACGTTCTTCGCCTGCACGGAGTCGTCGTCGATGATGGCGAACAACGTGCCGGGGTTCTCCTTGGCGACGGTGCCGATGGCGCCCGCGTAGAGGAAGCCCACCGCGATCACCGGGTTGCTGCCGGCCTTGACGAGCTCACGCAGCGCGGCCGCCCGGCCCTCGTCGTCCTCCGACTTGGTGGTGACCTCGGTGGCCTCGACGAGCAGTTCCTTCTTCGCCCGGTCGAGGCCGGCACCGGCCATGTCGTTGAAACTCTTGTCGCCCCGGCCCGCGCTGTCGTACGCGATCCCGACATGGATGGTCTCGTGGCCCAGCCCGGTCATCGCGTCGGACGAGACGGTGACCGGCGCCGCGGTGCACCCGGCCAGCGTCGCGACGGCGACGGCGAGCAGGGCGGCGGTGATCCTTGTACGCATCTGCATCCTCAGTACCGGAACTGCCCGACGGCGTCGCGCAGGGTGGTGGACATGCGGGTGAGCTCGGCGGCGGCCTCGCGGGCACGGGCCACCTCGGCGGAGGTGACCGACGTGGCGGCGGCGACCGCGCGGATGTTCTCGGCGATGCTCGCCGTGCCGCTGGAGGCGGCGACCGCCCCCCGGCCCATCTCGACGGTCGTGGCGGTCTGCTCCTCCACGGCCCCGGCGATGCTGGTCTGGTAGTCGCTGATCCGTGCGATGACCCCGCCGATCTTCTCGATCGCGCCCACCGCCGCCTCGGTGTCGCCCTGGATCGCCCGGACCAGGCCGTCGATCTCCTCGGCCGCCTTGGCACTCTCCTGCGCCAGGTCCTTGACCTCGCCGGCCACGACCGCGAAGCCCTTGCCGAGCTCGCCGGCCCGGGCCGCCTCGATGGTGGCGTTGAGCGCGAGCAGGTTCGTCTGCTCCGCGATGCTGGTGATCAGGCGGACGGCGTCGCCGATCGCCGACGAGGAGGACCCCAGGTTCGCCACGGTGCCGTTCGCGGTCTCGGCGGCCCGGACCGCCTCGGCGGCGACGCCGGCCGCGTTCGTGGCGTTGCGGGAGATCTCCTGGATGGAGATGCCCATCTCCTCGGCGCCGGCGGCCATCGTGTCGACGTTGCGGTTGACGTCCTCGGCCGCGCCGGCGACCAGGCCCGCCTGCTGCGAGGTGTCGCCGACCGCCTTGGCGAACGCCGCGGAGACCGCGTCCAGCTCGGCGGAGGTACGGGTGAGCGCGTCCGCCTGGGTGGCCACGTCGGAGACGATGGCGCGTACCGAGCCGACCGCCTGCCCGAGCGCGGCGGCCATCTGCCCGACCTCGTCGCGCCAGGCGCTGGCCGGCACCTCGGTCAGGTCTCCGGCGGCGACCCGGCGCAGGGCATCGCGCGCGGCGCCGACCGGGCGCACGATGCTGCGGGTGACCACGTACGCGGACAGGGCGCCGAGCAGCAGCGCCAGCGCGGTGGCGACGCCGATCGCCCACTGCGCGCGGGTGGCGTCGTTCGCGGACACCCGCACGGCCTCCACGCTGCGCGCGTCGACCGACGCGGCGAGCTTCTGGGCGGCCACCATGGTCCGGTAGTAGCTGTTGAAGCTGTCGTACATGGCGATCTGGTCGGCGTTCCACAGCGCCTGCGGCGTGCCGGGCTTGTACGCGGTCACGAGCTTCTCGTTGACCGCGACGTAGGTGTCCAGCTCCTTGCCGACCTGCGCGAACAACGCCCGCTCGGCGCCGGTGAAGGCGCCGGAGTCGACCCGGCCGAGGAAGGCGCGGAACGCGTCGCGCTCCTGCTGCCACGCCTTGTACGCGACCGAGTCGCCGCCCAGGGCGCGCGCCGCGCCGAGCCGGTAGATGTCGTTGATGTAGCTCGACTGCCAGCCGCTCAGGGTCGCGGCGTGGGTCTTGATCTCCTCCGCCTGCCGGGTCAGCACCTCGAGGCGCCGGACGTCGTTGGCGGAGTTGCGCTGCTCGACGATGGTCGCGAAGGCCATGGCCGCGACGCCCAGCAGGAGCACGAGAACCGCGGCGAAGGTCCCGAACAGCCGGGCGCCGATACTGAACCGCCGCACGTGGTCAATCCCTCCGGTCCGATGGCGGCACAGTGGCGCCGCACGTCATCTGATCGGCACTCGTGGAGGAGAACTGAGGCGGTATGAGCGCGGCGCCCGGATCGGGTGATCCTGCGTGCCACCCGCTTCCGGGCGCCGGCCGTGAGAAAACGGTGGATCAGTGGTTGGAGCAGTGGGCCGCGCCGCCCGCGATGCCGAGGACCGCGATGGCGTTGCCGCAGACGTTCACCGGGATGTGCACGGGAACCCAGACCGAGTTGCCGTTCAGCACGCCGACGTTGACGTCGTCGTGGCCGCCGCTCACGGCGGCGCTCGCGGGTCCCGCGGTGAAGACCAGCGCCGCAGCGACCGCGCCCATGCCGAGCACCAGCCCCTTGACCAGCTTCATGTCATACCTTTCGCTCTTCCGACAGATGCAGCACTCACCGTAGTTGGAAGATCACTAGCGGTCGCGGAATTGGACGAAATGGCCGTTTTCCGGCGAGAGAACACCCCTTGGGAGGTCGCCACTCCCGCCAGGACGATCAGCGCGCCGACCGGCTGGTACCACCGCAGGTGCTCACCCAGCACGGACACGCCGACCACGGTGGCCACCACCGGCATGAGGTAGGTGACCGAGGCCGACGTGCTCGCCCCGGCCAGCCGGATCACCCGGAAGTTCAGCACGAACGCCAGCCCCGTGCCGAGCGCGCCCAGCGCCAGGACGCAGAGCACGACCTCCAGCGACAGCGACGACGGCACGGGCGGTGCGCCGGCGAACAGCGGTGCCGCAAGACTCAGCTGAAGCAGGGCCATGAGGAGCTGCGCGGCCGCGATGGAGACCCCGCTGCCGGCGCGCCCGGCGACGAACTTCTTCTGGTACGGGATGGCGACGGCGTAGCACATCGCCGCGCCGAAGCACATGAGCTGCCCGGTGAGCTCGGTGCCACCGACGCCACGCCACACGCCCAGCACCACCATGACGCCCGCGAAGCCGATCCCGATCCCGGTCGCGCGCCGCCGGGTGAACGGCTCCGTCCGGAACACGAGCGCGGCCAGCGGCAACGCGACCAGGGGCGTGGCGGCGTTCCAGATGCCCGCGAGGACGGAGGAGACCCGCTGCTCGCCGTACCCGAAAAGGGTGAAGGGGAAGGTCACGCCCAGCGCGCCCACCACGACGAGGTGCCCCCACAGCCGCGGGTCGCGCGGCAGGCGGTCGCGGGTGAGCAGCAGGATGACGAGCAGCGTCAGGGCACCGGCCGCGACCCGGCCGAAGGTGAGCCACAGCGGGTGCAGCTCGCGGACGCCGACCTTGATGAACAGGAAGCTGGTCCCCCAGATGGCGGCCAGGGTGAGGAAGCCGGGCAGCCAGCTGCGCAGCCCGGGAGTGTCAGGAGCGGTACGCGATTCCACCCCTGACACTCTGCCGAAGGGGTACGACAATTTCCTCGTGTTTTCCCTCTCGCATCCGGCGGACGAGGTCGTGACGCTCGCCACCGAGCTCATCGCCATCGACACGACCAACCCCGGCACCCACGGCGGGCCGGGCCCCGAGCGCGCGCTGGCCCGGCTCGACGCCCACCGGTTCCCCGTGGTGCTCACCGACCCGGTCCGCGAGCTTCTCACCGGGGTGGCCGAGCTGACCGCCGTACCGTTCGATCCCGCCGACCCGGAGGCCGCCGTCCGCCGCCTCGGGCACCTGGCCAGGCTGATCGAGCCGACGTTGCGCGACACCGCCACCGCCACCATCGTCGCGGCCGGCACCAAGTCCAACGTGGTGCCGCCGGTCGCCCGCGCCGAACTCGACGGCCGGAGGCGTTCCGCGCCGAGCTGGCGCGGGTGCTGGGCCCGGGGGTCGCGATCGAGTGGGACAGCCTGCCGGCCGTGGAGACCACGTTCGACGGTGACCTCGTCGCCGCGATGGCCGCCGCCGTCGAGGCCGAGGGCCCCGGTGCGCGGCTGCTGCCGTACCTGATGCCGGCCGGTACGGACGCGAAGTCCTTCGCCCGCCTCGGCATCCGCCCCCTGGGCTTCGCCCCGCTGCGCCTGCCGGGCGAGCTGGACTTCACCGCGCTGTTCCACGGCGTCGACGAGCGGGTGCCGGCCGCGGCGCTGGAGTTCGGCACCCGAGTGCTCACCCGGCTGCTACGGACGTGCTGACGATCTTCTGCTACCTTCGGTGCAGGTCATGAGCGCCAGCGTCAAGCCCCGGCTCGCTGGCCGGCAACCCTTCCGTTCGCGATGGGGTGCCCCGGGTGAGGACCGGGCCGGCGTCGGCACCGACGCGGGCAAGCGCGGACCCCGTGGGGGTCCCTGACCTCGCGGAGGTTCCCGTGACCCTGGCCCTGCGACACGACCTGGACGTCATCAGCCTTCAGTCCGCCGGCGAGACCGTCCGGTTCGCCCACCTCGACTACGCAGCCTCGGCGCCCTGCGTGCACGCCGCCGCCGACGCCGTGCAGAACCTGCTCCCCTGGTACGGCAGCGTGCACCGCGGCGCCGGCATCCGCTCGCAGACCTCCACGCTGGAGTACGAGCGCGCCCGCGACCTGGTGGCGTCGTTCGTGGGCGCCCGCGCCGGTGACACGGTCGTGTTCACGCGCAACACCACCGACGCGCTGAACCTGCTGGCCCGCGTGCTGCCGCCGGGCACCACCACGATCGTCTTCGACGGAGAGCACCACGCCAACCTGCTGCCCTGGCCCCGGCAGCACCGCCTGCCGTGCCCGGACAGCCCGGACGCGGCCGTGGCGGCGCTCGAGGAGGCGCTGCGGACCGTGGACGGCCCCGCGCTGCTGGCCGTGACCGGCGCGAGCAACGTGACCGGCGAGGTGTGGCCGGTGCGCCGCCTGGCCGACGTGGCGCACGCGTACGGCGCGCGAGTGGTCGTCGACGCCGCTCAGCTCGCCCCGCACTCCCCCGTCGACCTCACCGCCCTCGGCGCCGACTACCTCGCCTTCTCCGGGCACAAGCTGTACGCCCCGTTCGGCGCCGGCGTGCTGGCGGGCCGGTCCGACTGGCTGGACGCCGCACCGCCGTACCTCGCGGGCGGTGGAGCGAGCGCGGTGGTCGGCGACCGTCCCGGCGAGGTGACCTGGGCCTCCGGCGCGGCGCGGCACGAGGGCGGCACCCCGAACCTGCTCGGCGCCGTCGCGCTGGCAGCGGTGTGCGCGGCGCTGGGCCGGGCCGACCGCGACGCGCTGCACCAGCGTGAGCAGGAGCTGCTGGGCCGCCTGCGCGACGGGCTCGCGCGGGTGCCGGGCGCCGTGGAGGCCGGCATCTTCGGCGGCGCCGTACCCCGGGTCGGGATCGTGTCGGTCGCCCTGCCGGGGCACGACCCGGCCGTCGTGGCGAACCTGCTGGCCGACCGGTACGGCGTCGGCGTACGCGCAGGCCAGTTCTGCGCCCATCCCCTGACCCGGAGGCTGACCGCCGCCACCAGCGCGGTCCCGTGCGGTGCGGGAACGACCGGGCTGCTACGGGTCAGCTTCGGCCTGGGCACCCTCGACGACGACATCGACCGGCTCGTGTCCGCGCTCGGTGAGCTGCTGGCCGGCCGGTAGGGTGCCAAGCGGTGTGCCCCGCGAGGTGAGGTGAGGGATCGATGAGCCGGCCGCTGCTTCCCGGTGACCCGCGCCGGCTCGGCCGCTACGCGATCCACGCCCGCCTCGGCCAGGGCGGCATGGGCACGGTCTACCTGGGCGCGGCGCCGGACGGCCGCGAGGTCGCCGTCAAGATGGTCCGGCCGGAGTTCGCCCACGACCAGGAGTTCCGGGGCCGGTTCCGCAGCGAGGTCAACCGGGCCCAGCAGGTGCCGCCGTTCTCCACGGCCGAGGTGCTCGACGCCGACCCGGACCACGATCCGCCGTACCTGGTCGTCGAGTACGTCGACGGGCCCAGCCTGGCCTCCGTCGTCCGCGAGCAGGGGCCGCTCGCCGGGGCCGCCCTGCACAGCCTGGCCGTCGGCATCGCCACCGCGCTGACCGCGATCCACGGCGCCGGCGTCATCCACCGCGACCTGAAGCCCGCGAACGTGCTGCTGGCCCGGGGCGGCGTCAAGGTCATCGACTTCGGCATCGCCCGGCCGCTCGAGGCCACCAGCCGGCACACCGCCGTCGACCAGATGATCGGCACGGTGGCCTACATGGCGCCGGAACGCCTCGAGCCCGACGCCGGAAGGGCCATCGGCTTCCCCGCCGACGTCTTCGCGTTCGGCGCCGTGATCGCGTACGCCGCCACCGGTCGTACGCCCTTCGCCGCCGACTCCGCCCCGGCCACCGCCGTGCGCATCCTCACCGGGGCACCGGACCTGACCGGCGTGCCCGGCTCGCTGCGCGACCTGGTCGGCCGCACCCTGGCGCGGAACCCGGCCGACCGTCCCACCGCCCGTGAGCTGCTCGACGCCCTGCTGGCCGGGCCACAGCCGGTCGCCGAGCCGCCCGTGCCACCCGCGCCGCCCCGCCCGGCCGGGGAACCGCCCGAGGCCTGGCACACCCCGCCGCCCGCACCGGCCACGCGGCCCCGGCGCACCGGCCGCGGTGCCCTGGTCGCCGCGACTGTCCTGCTCGCCCTCGCCGTGCTGGGCGGCGGCGTCGCCCTGTTCCTGACCGCCAGGGCGCCGTCCGACCCGGTGGCGCAGCCCGTCCCCGTCTCGGCCGGTCCCTCGGCGGACGCCGACGGCATCTTCGTGGGCACCCGGCGCACCCTGCTGCACATGGCGGACATCGACCGGGACCTGGCCCTGCCGGCCACCGGCCCGGCCCGGGCCTCCGACGGCACCGGACCGGACGCCCTGTTCGTCCTGGAGTCCTACGGCGTCGACTACGTCATCAAGGCGGTGCGGCCCGACGACCAGGGGCGGGAGCGCTGCCTCGGCGTGAAGATCAACCCCGACGGCCCGGGCTCCCTGGTCGCCACCGCGTGCGCCTTCACCAAGGCGACGATCTTCTCCATCAATGCCGCCGACGGCCACGACGACAAGGGCCGGCCGACGTACACCATCGCCAACGAGGCGTACGGCCTGGTGCAATGGAGCGAGCAACGCCGGGCGGTGTACGTCGAGGAGACCGGCGACTTCCCCAACACGCTGACCTTCAGCTTCGTGGACCGCGGCCCGCTCTGAACCCGACAGGAGCAGCTCATGTGCACCGAGGAATGTCTGCGCCAGGCCCGCGGCGGGCGGATGTCCCGTCGCGCCGCACTCATCGGCGCCGCCGCCGTGGCCGGCGGTGCCGCCCTGCCCGGACCCGCGCAGGCGGCGTCGCCGCTGACCGGCCGCCGGCGCGGCCTGCGTGACCTCACCTACCCGCTCACCACCACGTTCCCGGCGTTCGCCGACGGCGAGGAGGCCCGCCGGCGCACCTACGTGACCATCGAGGACGACGGTTACTACATGCAGGAGTGGCGGCTGGTCGAGCACACCGGCACCCACGTGGACGCGCCGGGGCACTTCACACCCGGCGGGCGGCTGTCGACGGAGCTGACCCTCGAGGAGCTGATCGTCCCGGCGGTCGTGGTGGACATCGCCGGCAGGGCCGCCGCCGATCCCGACGCCGAGGTCACCGTCGGCGACCTGCGGGCCTTCGAGCGCCGGTACGGCCGCATCCCGCGAGGCGCGGCCGTGCTCATGCACTCCGGCTGGGGTGCGAAGGTGGGGTCGGTGGACGCGTACCGGGGCACCGACGCCGGCGGCGTGCTGCACTTCCCCGGCTTCAGCGCGGACGCCTGCGAATGGCTGCTGGAGAAGCGCGCGGTCCGGAGCCTGGGCGTCGACACGCTGAGCATCGACCCGGGCCGCTCCGAGGACTTCCCCGTGCACGTCACGCTGACCGGAGCGGACCGCTACGGCCTGGAGAACCTCGCGAACCTCGCGTCGATCCCGCGGCACGGCGCCACAGTCGTCGTCGGCCTGCTGCCGTTCGAGGAGGGGTCCGGCGGCCAGGCGCGCATCTTCGCCGTCTGGTGACTTCGGGCGGGTGACTCCCGGCGAGCCGATCACGGGGATCGCGGCTATTCTCGGGCAGATGACCAGGAACACCTTGGTCGCGTACGAGGACGTCACCACCGACGGACTGCTCGTCGCGGCGCTCGACGGAGATCTCGACCTCGACTGCGCCGACGAGGTGCGCGACAGCCTCGCCGCGGCCGCCCGGGGCAGCGGCTGCCGCTACCTGCACGTCGACGTCAGCCGGCTGACCTTCATCGACTCGTACGCCCTGGGCGCTCTCGTGAGCGCACGCAACTCGGCGGCGGCGGCCGGCGTGACGCTGACGCTGGTCGACCCGTCCCAGCCGGTGCGCAAGGCGATCCAGGTCACCGGCCTGGCCGACGTGTTCGGCCTGCCGCCCGCCGACTGAGAGGCTGCCTCGCCGGTCGCGGCGGCCTCGGCGGGCACCGGGGCGCGCTCAGGACGACCGGGGGTGGGTGACCACCACGACCGGCCGCGGGGACTTCTTGATCAGGTCGAGCGGGACGCTGCCCAGCAGGCGCTCGGCCACCCGCGGCCGGGTGCTCGAGCCCACCACGATCAGATCGGCCTGCTGCTCGTCGGCGAACGCCAGGATGCGCTCGAGCGGCCGGCCGGGCAGCACGGTCCGCGTCGCCTCGACGCCGGCGGCGGCCAGCCGGTCCACCGCGGCCGTCGCGGCGCGTTCGGCCCGCTCGGTGAAGACGCCGCGGGGCGCGGCGGCGAGGCGCTCGATCTCGACCTCGTCGACGGCGACCACCGCCACCGTGCCTGAGGTCTGCCGGGCCAGTCCGGCGGCCGCGTCGGCCACCCACGGCTCGTCGGCTTCCGGGTTCGCGGCCAGCACGATGCGCATGGCACCGATCCTGCGGCACGGCCCCGCCGAGAACAAGACATGCTCGACTTATCGGCCGAGGTGTACGACGCTCGAAACCGGGGAGGTACGCGACCATGGCAGAGGCGGGCACCCAGGACGCGACCACGACCGGCGGCGAGCCGGCGCTCAACCGGGTGATCGGCCCCGGGTTACTCCTGCTCTTCGTGGTCGGCGACATCCTCGGCACGGGCGTGTACGCCCTCACCGGCAAGGTTGCGGCCGAGGTGGGCGGCGCGGTGTGGCTGCCGTTCCTGCTCGCGTTCGTCGTGGCGCTGCTGACCGCGTTCAGCTACCTCGAGCTCGTCACCAAGTACCCGCGCGCGGCCGGCGCGGCCCTGTACACCCACAAGGCCTTCGGCGTGCACTTCCTGACCTTCATGGTCACCTTCGCGGTGATGTGCTCCGGGCTGACCTCCGCGTCCAGCGCCTCGAAGGCCTTCGCCGGCAACTTCGCCGAGGCGTTCGACCTGTCGCTGGGTGAGGGGCTCGGGCTGACCGCGGTGGCGATCGCCTTCATGACCCTCATCGCACTGATCAACTTCCGGGGCGTCGGCGAGAGTGTCAAGCTCAACGTCCTGCTCACGTGCGTGGAGCTCACAGGCCTGCTGATCGTCATCGGCATCGGTGCGTGGGCGCTCGGCGGCGGCGAGGGAGACCTGTCGCGGCTGGTGGAGTTCCACGCGCCGCCGGGTGAGAACGCGTTCCTCTCGGTCACCGCCGCGACCGCCCTCGCGTTCTTCGCGATGGTCGGCTTCGAGGACTCCGTCAACATGGCCGAGGAGACGAAGGACCCGGTGCGCATCTTCCCCAAGGTGATGCTCACCGGGCTGTGCATCACCGGACTGATCTACGTGCTGGTGGCGATCTCGTCGATCGCCCTGGTCACGCCCGCCGACCTCGGCGAGGGCGACGCGCCGCTGCTCAAGGTCGTGTCGGCGGGGGCGCCGGCGTTCCCGCTGACGATCTTCGCCTTCATCACCATGTTCGCCGTGGCCAACTCGGCGCTCATCAACATGCTGATGGCCAGCCGCCTGCTCTACGGCATGGCGAACGAGCGGGTGCTGCCGAGGGTGCTGGGCCGGGTGCACCGCTCCCGGCGTACGCCCTGGGTGGGAATCGTGTTCACCACGCTGGTGGCGTTCGGGCTGATCTGGTTCGCCGACCTGGCGGCGCTGGGCGGGACGACGTCGCTGCTGCTGCTCTGCGTCTTCACCATCGTCAACGTTGCCGTGCTGGTGCTGCGGCGCGACCGGGTCGAGCACCGGCACTTCCGCGCCCCGACGGTGATCCCGGTGCTCGGCGCGGTCCTCTGTGCGTACCTGGCCAGCCCGTTGTCCGGCCGCGCCGGCAGCGACTACCGGGTGGCGGGCGTGCTGTTGGTGATCGGCATGGTGCTCTGGGCGGCGACCTACGCCCACCACCGCCTCACCGGCGACCCGGCCCGCGCCGCCTGAGGCACGCCGCCCTCAGCGGCCGTCCTGACCTGCCCGCCGGCCCGCCTGAGGCGCACCGTCCTCACCCGCTCGCCGGGCCCCCGCCGCCCTCAGCGGCCGTCCTCACCCGCCCGCCGGACGTTGCCGGCGATCGCCTCGACGATGCGCGGCCACAGCGCGCGCGGCAGGTCGTGGCCCATCCCGGGCACGGTGAGCAGCCGCGCGTCCGGGACCGCGGCGGCCGTCGCCCGGCCGCCGCTCACGTCGACCAGCGGGTCGTCCTCGCCGTGGATGACCAGCGTCGGCACTCTCACCTGCCGCAGACCCGGAGTGCGGTCGGGCGAGGCGAGCACCGCCGCATACTGCCGCAGCGTCCCCAGCGGACGGTAGGACCGGTCGTACTTCGCCGACGCCCGGCGCAGCAGCTCCTCCTCGGCCGCGGGGAAACCGGGCGAGCCGATCACCCGGGAACCGGAGACCGCGTTGGCGAGGACCTCCTCACGGGTGGTCACCGGCGGGCGGCCGAGCAGCGCCGCCGCCTGCGGGGTCGGGCGGCCCACGGCACGGTCACCGGTGGTCGACATGATCGAGCAGAGGCTCGCGACCCGCTCCGGATGGTCGATGGCGAGCTGCTGCGCGACCATGCCGCCCAGCGAGGCGCCCACGACGTGCGCCCGGGCGATGCCGAGCTCGTCCAGCAGGCCCGCGGTGTCCGCCGCCATGTCGGCCAGCAGGTAGGGCACCGAGGACGGGTCGCCGGAGCGCAGGGCGGTCAGGTCGGGAACCCCGAGCTCGTCGAGGATCGTGGACAGGCCGGTGTCACGGTTGTCGAAGCGGACGACGTACAGGCCCTGGCCGACCAACAGCTCGCAGAACTCCTGCGGCCAGTCGATGAGCTGCGCGCCCAGGCCCATGATGAGCAGCAGCGGTGGTGCCGCCGGGTCGCCCAGTGTCTCGTACGCCAGCTCGACGCCGTTGGTCTTCGCTACGGGCACGTCGCCACCTCTCCTCGGATCCGGCGGGACCTGCCACGTTATCGACGTCAGTGGATGACCGCCAGGTGACGTTCGACGCGCTCGGCGACCGCCGCCAGGTACGGCCCGCGCAGATGGTCCACCCGCGCGTTCCACGAGCAGGGGCCGTGCCGCCGCAGCATCTCCGCGCGCCGGTCCGTGACGCTCACCCGGTCGCCGCGCGGGCCCACCGTCTGGTCGGCGTACGTCAGCGCGTCCGACACGAGGCCTTCCTCGTACGGGTACGCCGCGAGCCGCTCGGCCAGCCCGCGCGCCGCCGCCACGAACCGCGCCCCGGAGTGGTGGGCGACGTACGCGGCGATCGACAGTGGCCAGCCGTGCCCGGCGATGTGGTCGGCGCCGTCGAGGGGGTGGAAGCCCGTGACGACGGCCGGGGCGGCGTACCCGATGTCGTGCAGCCAGGCCGCGGACACCAGGATGTCGGCGTCGAGGTCGAGCGCGGACGCCAGCTCGCCGGCCCGCTCGGCGACGCCCCGGGTGTGCCGCCAGCGATCGCCCATCGTGCCGAGCAGTCCGAACGCGACCTCCCGGGCGGCCGAGGCGAGGACCGGTGTGCGTACCGTCATCGGCGGATCGTCGTCCTCGAAGGTGAACGGAACCTTGCCGAGCCGTGGCCGCCGGCTGAATCACCCGGTCGTGCCGTACCGGGGTCCTCGGACCCTGGCCGCGGCCGCGGAAACGCGCCATGCTGAAAGTGACGCTAACCACACGCGTCGTCCGAGGACGGGTGAACCATGACCACAGGACTGTCCGGAACCGGCGTGAACGCCGGAGATGTCGCCTCAGCGATCCTCAAACTGACCACCACACGGCGCAACGCGGGGGCCGGTGACACCGGGGAGGCCGTCGTCGTGCCGGGATGCGCCCGTCCGGAGCCCCGCGCCGCAGTCGTCGCGGCCGTCTGCGACGACGCCACGTGCGGTCCCGTCCTGCGGTACGCCGCCGCCGAGGCCCGCCGGCGTTCCGTCCCCCTGCGCGTCGTGCACGTCTGGGGCGGGCGCGGCTCGGCGCGGGAGGCGATGTGCGACGCCGATCGGCTGCTCTCCGCGGTCCTCTACGACCACCTCGGCGACGACGAGGCCGCCGCGGCCGAGCGCGAGATCCGGCACGACGACGATCCGGCCCGCGCCCTGTGCGCACTCAGCTCGGGCGCCTCCCTGCTCGTCGTGGCGGCGCGCGGCGATGACCACGGCGGCGAACCCCTCGGGCACACCGTGCAGGGCCTGATCGGCGCGACGCGCTGCCCGCTCGCCGTGCTCCCGCCGGCGGGCGGCTGATCGAGCCCGCCGGCCCGGGCGTCAGCCTCCGGTGGCCGCCGGTCCGGTGTCCGGAGGCACGGCGAGCGGATGCCGTTCGTCGTCGCGGGCGGCCAGGATCTCCATCGCGCGTACGTACTGCCGCCGGGTGATGTCACCGGTGGCGAGCTGGGCGACCAGGGCGCCCTCGAGCGTCTCGGGCTCGCGGGCCGGCTCACCGGCGCCGCTCCCGGCATCGCTCCCGTCCGGCCGGTCGGTCGGGTCCGGCCACAGGACCTGGACGAACGCGGCGAGGAGGGCGACGGTGATGATCAGTGTCAGCAGCATCGGGCCTCACCTCCGCGGGACATGTTCGTCCCCCGCCCGCATGAACGACAGAGGCCTATGTCCCGAATGAGCATCACCCGATGAGACATGTCCCCCGGGCCTGACACCGAGGGCCGCCCCGGCAATGCTGGGCTCGGACCCAGCACCGGCAGACGGGAGGAATGATGATCGCGCACACCGGAGACCGGCTCGTCCTGAAGGGAATCCACCTCGGCGACCCCCAGCGGGTCGGTGTCATCGTGGACGTCCCGCACCCCGACGGCACCCCGCCGTACCGGGTCCGCTGGCTGGGCACCGACCACGAGGCGCTGGTGTTCCCCGGCCCGGAGGCCCACGTGGAGTCGCCCGCCGGGTGACAATTCCCGGCATGGCTGACCGACGGGGACCACTGGCCGGCGTCCGGGTCGTCGAGCTCGCCGGGCTCGCGCCGGCGCCTTTCGGGTGCATGATGCTCGCTGACCTGGGCGCGGACGTGGTGCGGGTGGACCGGCCCGGCCCGCCGGCCGCCGACCCGCTCGCACCGCCCCCGGGCGGCCCGTTGCAGCGCAACCGCCGGGTCACCGCGCTCGACCTCAAGTCGCCGCCCGGGGTGGCCGACCTGCTGCGCCTCGCCGACCACGCCGACGTCCTGGTCGAGGGCTACCGGCCGGGCGTCGCCGAGCGTCTCGGCTTCGGACCCGAGGTGTGCCTGCGGCGCAACCCCCGTCTCGTGTACGCCCGCATGACCGGCTGGGGCCAGCACGGCCCCCTGGCGCACCGCGCCGGCCACGACATCGACTACATCGCGCTGGCCGGCGTGCTGGAGCCGCTCGGCCGCGCCGGGGCAGCACCGCACGCGCCGATGAACCTGCTCGGCGACTTCGCCGGCGGCGGGATGCTGCTCGTCGTGGGGGTGCTCGCCGCCCTGCTGGAACGGGAACGCTCCGGTGCCGGGCAGGTGGTCGACGCCGCCATGGTCGACGGTTCCGCGCTGCTCACGGCGTTCCTGCACGGCCTCGTCGGCACCGGGCGATGGGACGGGCCGCGGGGCACCAACCTGCTGGACGGCGGCGCGCCGTTCTACGACACGTATGCCACCGCGGACGGCGGGTTCACGGCCGTCGGCGCGCTGGAACCGGCGTTCTACGCGAACCTGCTGGCGGGCCTCGGCCTCGACGGCGACACCGGCCTGCCCGAACAGTACGACCGTGCAAACTGGCCGGTGCTGCGGCAGCGCTTCACGGAGGCGTTTGCGGGGCGTACGCGAGACGAGTGGGCCACGGTCTTCGACGGCCTGGACGCCTGCGTGACGCCGGTGCTCTCGCCGGTCGAGGCACCCGGGCACCCGCACCACCATGAGCGCGGCACGTTCGTCGCCGTCGGCACCGAGCTGCAGCCGGCCCCGGCGCCCCGCTTCGGCCGGACACCCGCGGCACCGCCACGCCCGGCGCCCGACCCGGACCGCGACCGCGTCGAGGTGGCGGACGTGCTGCGGGACTGGGGTCAGCCCTCCCGGCGGAACGGCGACGTGCCGTAACGGGCGGCGACCGCGGCCTTGAGGCCGCCCGGCGCCGCCTTCGCCTCCCGCTCGGCCCGCAACACCCGCAGCTGGGCGGCCGCGTCCCGGTCCCAGGCCGCCAGGCAGTCCTCCGGTACGAGGTTCGCCGCCGCCACGATGGCCCCGGTGGCGCCCAGCCACCCGGCGTACCCCAGCAGCGCCGCCGCACCGGAGTAGACCGCGCCGTCCCAGCCCAGCTGAAGCTCCGCGCCGAGGCGGACCGGGTCGCCGCTGGAGTCCTTGATCCCGCTCACGGGCAGCGTGGCGAGCACGTCGACCGGCACCGGCCCACCGGCCACCGGCGGGAAGTGGTACGCCAGCACCGGCAGCGAACCGGCGGCCTCCGCGACCGCGGCGTAGAAGGCACCCAGGTCGCCGCCGAGCCGCGGCGGTGCCACGAGGACCGCGTCCGCGCCCGCCTGCGCCGCCGAGCGTACCCGTGCCGCGGCCTGACCCCGCCACTCGCCGGAAGCACCCGCCAGCACCGGCACGCCGGGGCACGCCTCCCGCACGGCGGTGACCAGCGCGACCCGTTCGGCATCGGTCAATGTGGACGCCTCGCCCGTGCTGCCGTTCACCAGCACCGCCCGCAACCCGGCCGCGACCAGCCGGGCGGCGTGGGCGGCCGTCGCGGGTGCGTCGATGCCACCGTCGGCGTCGAACAGGTTGACCAGCGCCACGGCCGGCCCCTGCCAGAGCGCTGCAGTCATGCCGCCAGCCTACGGCTCACCAGTCGAACTCGAGGCCTCGCGCTGTCCCTCCGGGCAGCAGCGAGCGGCCGGTGTAGCGCCAGGTCTGCACCACCACGTAGCGATGCCCGTGCGGCGCGGCCAGGTCCGCAGGGCCGCACGTCTGCTGCAGCGCGAAGTCGGTGAACATCAGCCCCTCACAGGTGTACGGGCCGGCCACCACCTCGTCGGTCCGGGCGTCGCGCACCGTCAGCGAGACGTCGGCCTGCACTCCCGGCGTGGCCTCCATGTGGCCCATCACCCGCACCTTGCCGCCCAGGGCGTGGCACGGCTGGGCGAGGACCGGGTGGCCGACATCCCACTCGTACTCCTCGCCGCACCGGTACGGTCCGAACGCGACGTCGGCGTCCCCGCTCACCTTGCCGGCGCCGGTGTCCACCCCGGCGCCCACCGACGCCGCGACATCGGGGCCGGCACCGTCCGCGGAAGCGCGGTGCGCGGCGAGGCTGGGCACGTCCGAGCCCGTTCCGCGGGCCCCGACCGCGGGCGCTGCCCCGGTGGCCGTCTTCGCGGCGGGCAGCGCGGACCGGTCCGGAGCGGCCGGGGCGGTTCCCGGGAGCGCCGCCTGGTTGCCGGCCGCGCGGTTCTCCTGCACCTGCCACGCGCTGTACCCACTGAGGACCGACCCGGCGACCGTGCCGGCGACCAGGACGGCCAGCGCGCCCCGGCGGCCCCACGCCCAGCTGCGGGGACGGTTCGGAGGCCGGCGCCTGGGCCGGGACCGGGCACCCCGCGGCGGCGTCACGGCGGACACGGCGGCCTCCGGGGCGGCCGGCGGGGCGGTCAGCGCCGGTACGCCGGCCTGTTCCTCGCGCAGGTCCCGCAGCATGACCTCCAGCTCCGCCGCTGACGGCCGGGTCGCCGGGTCCTTGCCGAGACACCGGCCGATCACCCGCCAGACCGGGTCCGGCATGCCGTCCGGGCGCCGGGGCGCCTCGTCGAGATGTCCGCGCAGGACGGCGAACGGCTCCCCCGTGTACGGCGTACGGCCCGCCACGAGCTCGAACAGGACGATGCCGAGGGCGTACACGTCGGCGGCGGGCGTCGCGTCGCCGCCGCTGATCGCCTCCGGGGCCATGTAGTGCGGCGTTCCGATCACCGCGTGCGGGGTGGTCACCCCGGGGGCGTCCAGGACCCGGGCGATACCGAAGTCGGTGAGCCGCACGTCGGCCCGCTCGGCGCGGACGTGCAGCAGGATGTTGTCCGGCTTGACGTCGCGGTGCACCACCCCCAGCGAGTGGGCCTGGGCGAGCGCCGCGGCCACCTGGGCGAGCAGCCGCGCCGCCTCGGCCGGCTCCAGCGTGCCGGCGGCGCGCAGCCGTTCCCGCAGGCTGCCGCCGCCCACGAAGTCCATGGCCAGCGCGAGCGACTCCCCCACGCTGAACAGGTCCCGGACGCCGACGATGTGCTCGTGCCGCAGCATCTTGAGGATCGACCGCTCCTGCACGAACCGGGTGACCAGCTTGGGCTGGCGCAACAGGCCCTCGTGCAGCAGCTTCACCGCCACCTGGTCGCCGGAGTTCTGCTCCAGACCGCGCCAGACCGTCCCGGTGGCGCCCTGCCCGACCGGGCAGATCAGGACGTAGGAGCTCCCGACGCAGCGCCCGCTGAGATCGATCGTCGCGGCCTCACCGGACGCTGAGGGGATGTACGACACGTGATGTCGGATCCTTCCGTCTTCCGCGCGGCGCCGCGCGTTTGTCGGCGGGGCTTGTCGGCCGGGTTCGTCCGGCCGCGTCTGTCGGCGGGGCTCGTCCGGCCGGGTTCGTGCGGCGGCGCTTGTCGGCGGGGCTTGTCCGGCCGCGTTTGTCGGCGTGGCGCCGACGATCGTGGTCGTCGATGCGCGTGCCGACAAGGGATGCACGCCCGAACTGTCAGCAGCCGCGAGCCCCGCCACGGCGCCGTCACCGCGGTCCGGCAGCCTCGTTGGGCAGGGTTGCGCCGCGGCGCGATGTGGCGTTCGTCGCTTGTCCCGGCGCCGGCCCGAAACGGGACTAGCATCCGATCCAGCACCATCGTTCAGCGTGCTCCGGGGTCGGTGAAAGTCCGAACCGGCGGTGACAGTCCGCGACCCGACCGCAGCCGGCGGCCGGTTGACCCGGTGGAATTCCGGGACCGACGGTGAAAGTCCGGATGGGAGGCAGCACGCGGACGGTTCGTCACCCGCGTGCGCGGTCGCTCCCCGGCGTGCACCTCTGTCCGCACACGGAGGTGGTCCGGATGCACTGGCTGGACACGATGCTGACCGCGTTCTACGACGCGAAGTGGCAGGTCACCGACACTCAGGCGATCTACTACCGGGAGATCGTCGGCAACGCCTTCGGCCTCGGCTCGGCCCTGTTCGGCCTGCGCCGCAGCGCCTGGGCGTGGCCGGTGGGAATCGTCGGCAACGTCCTGCTCTTCACGGTGTTCCTGGGCCAGGCGCTCGGCAACGACCAGGGCACCCCGCTCTACGGCCAGGCATCCCGCCAGGTCTTCTTCATCGCCACCAGCGTCTACGGCTGGTGGCGCTGGCGCCGCAACCGCCTCGACCCGGGCGGCGCGGCGGTGGTGCCGCACTGGGCCACCCCCCGCCAGCGCGCGGTGGTCCTACCCCTGGCCCTGGCCGCGGTGGTCCTCTGCTTCTTCGTCTTCCGCGCCGTCGGAGCGGGCTTCCCGGTCCCGTGGTGGTACTACCTCGCCGACTCCTGGATCTTCGTGGGCTCGATCCTGGCGACGTATGCGATGGCCCGCGGCTGGGTCGAGTTCTGGCTCTGCTGGATCGCGGTCGACCTGGTCGGCGTTCCCGAGCTGCTGCACTTCCGCTACTACCCGTCAGCCGTCCTGTACGCGGTCTACGCCGGGTTCGTCATCTGGGGCTTCGTGGTCTGGCTGCGGCTGTCCCGCACGGCCCAGCCCCAGCGGCTCGACTCCCCCGCCATGGAGACGGTCGGGTAGGGCTCCCCGCAGGAAGAGGTCGACGATCTGTCCGGCGGTCGGCGCGGACCGGTCCGCGCGGATACCAGCGGTCATGCCGAGGAACGCTTCGGCGAGGACGTCGGCGGGAAGGCGCAGGCGTTCCTCATCCGGCGGGATCCACCAACGCGGCCATGGTCTTGGTCATCATGGCCGCGCAGGCCCGCATGACGGCCTCCTTGTCGGCGAAGACCGCGCGGAGCTCGGTCTCGGCGATGCCGGCCGCCCGCGCGATCTGTGCCATGGTCAGCGCCTCGTGCTCCCCGAGGAGCGGAAGGACCGCCCGGGCGATGGCCTCGTCCTCTCCGGTCATCTTCCCGAGGCTAGTCCTGGCGACGGCGGGGTTCCCAGGCGCTGGGGGCGGTCCAGTGGCGGACCATGGCGACCACGCGGAACAGGAACGCGAACGTCGCCGCGCCCGCCGCGACGACGGGTGTCGCGAGATCGGCCTCGTGCGCGACGGCGACCATGACGGCGCCGACCGCGGCGGGAATGGCGTAGAGCTCGGTGTCGACCACCAGCAAGGCGGGCGTCTCCCGGGCGGTGATGTCGCGCAGCACGCCGCCGCCGACCGCGGTCGTGATGCCGAGCAGCACCGCCTGGACCGGCCCCAGGTGGAAGTCGAGCGCCTTGAGGGTGCCGGTGACGCAGAACAGTCCCAGGCCCGCGGCGTCGAAGACGAGCACGGTGAACGTCAGGCGCCGCACCAGGGGATGCGCGAAGAAGGTGACCACCGCCGCGACCAGCGGAATCACGAGGTAGGCCACGTTCGTGAAGGCTGCCGGAGGCGTGTCCCCGATGATCAGGTCGCGCAGGATCCCGCCGCCGAGCGCGGTGAGCAGAGCCAGGATGACGATCCCCACGGCGTCGAAGCCCTTGTGTACGGCCAGCAACGCGCCGGACGTGGCGAACACGTAGATGCCGACGAACTCGAGGACGGTGACCATGGCTCCCGACATCCCGTCAGTGTGGCGCGGTAGCGTCCCCTCATGTCGCTAGACGCCGTTGCGGCGCTCGGGGAACCGGTGCGCCGGGCCGTGTACGAGTACGTCGGGGCGTCCCCGGAGCCGGTGAGCCGCAACGACGTGGCCGGCGCCGTCGGCATCGGCCGCACCCTGGCCGCGTTCCACCTGGACAAGCTGGTCGACGCGGGGCTGCTCGAGGTCGCGTACGGTCCCCGTACCGGTGGACCGGGCGCGGGTCGCCCGCCGAAGCTCTACCGACGCTCGCGCGCCGAGTACGCGGTCTCGATCCCCCCGCGCGACTACCGCCTGCTGGCCGACGTCCTGGCGACAGCGGTGGAGGACCTCGGCGCGGAGCCCGCCGTCTACGCCGCAGCGCGGGAGCAGGGCGCGAAACTCGCCGGCGGACCGCTGCTCGAGCGGCTCCGGGCCCTCGGGTACGAGCCGGTGACCGATCCGGACGCCGTCGTGCGGCTGCACAACTGCCCGTTCCACGCCCTGGCGGAGGCGTACCCGCCGCTGGTCTGCGGGTTGAACCTCGCGTTGCTCGAGGGCCTGGTCGGCGACGAGGGGCACGTGGCCCGCCTCGATCCGGGTCCGGAGGGCTGCTGCGTCACCATCACGTCTAAAAACAATTCTGCTTGACATAGAGCGATAGGCTGCTCGGCATGACGGCCCACCACCTCGCCCAGCTCAACATCGCGCGCTTGCGCGCACCCCTCGACAGCCCGGAGCTCGCCGACTTCGTAGCGCTGCTCCCCGAGATCCACGGCCTGGCCGACCGCCACCCCGGCTTCGTGTGGCGCCTGCAGGACGAGTCCGGCGACGCGACCGCCCTGCGGCCCTTCGAGGCCGACGTGATCGTCAACCTCACGGTGTGGGAGTCCGTCGAATCCCTGCGCGACTACACGTACAGGTCGGGTCACCTGGAGCCCATGCGCCGGCGGCGCGACTGGTTCCTGCCGCTCGACCGGCCGCACCTGGTGCTGTGGTGGATCCCCGCCGGCGAGGTGCCGACCATCACGCAGGCGAGCGACCGCCTCGACCTGCTGTCCCGCACCGGCCCGTCGCCCGAGGCCTTCACGCTGCGCCAGCCGTACCCGGCACCCGACCCCCTCGCCGTCTGATCCGCCACCGCCGTGGGATCGGACTGGATCTGGGAGATCCGCGTGCCGGCACGGGTCGCGCCGCGGACGGCCCTCCATGACGTGTACGCCCTGGCGAGCCGGCGCGGCATGCACCCGCACCGCCCCGACGGGCTGATCAACCTGTTCACGAACCCGGACGCCGACCTGCGAACGGTCGACGATCCGCAGCGGGCGCTGGACGCCATGGCGACCGGCGCCGAACACGGTCAGCTGTGGACGGGCGACGAGGTCGACATCTTCCTCAACCTGGAGGACGGCCATCTGATGTGGGCGCTGGACGCCACCTTCTGCCACCGCCGCCCCACACCGGAGGCCGAGGCGTTCCGCGAGCTGCACCGCCGCCTGACCGGCCTGTGGCTCGACGTCGCCCAGCGCCTGGACGCCGAGCAGGGCAGGGTCCTCGACGAATGGTCGATGGAGCAGGTGTGGGACCTGGGCATCCACGACGCGGAACACCCGGTCGGCGGATGGCCGGCGGAACTCGGCTGGTGGACCTACCTGGGTACCGGTCTCGATCTGCCGGCCTCCCCGGCGGCAGACGTCACAGCCGGGGCGCGCCGGCTCGGCAACGGCGCCCTGCTGGTCAACCTCCTCGACGACCCCGCCGCTGTGGACCCCGTGCGCTACGCCGATCTGCACGTCCGCTGGCTGGCCGCACCCCGCCGTCCAGGCACGTAGCGCGAACTCCTCCGGCTCGCCGACGACGCCGGTCCGCCGTGGCGGAGTTCACCGATCACGGCCGGAGGTCTGCCTCAAGGCACCCGGGATGGCGTCGATGGTCTCGGTGAAGAGACCTTCCAGATCGAGGAGCATTCATCCGATGGTGAGCCGTATGCGGGTCGGGAGCCGGCTTGCCGTGTCGTTCGGGCTGCTGATCGTGTTGCTCGGCGTGACCGCCGGAGCCGGCTGGGCCGGCATGCGCACCCAGGACAGGGTCGGCGAGGATCTGGCGAAGCTGGCGGCGGCCCGGGAGGCGGTGCAGCAGTTCCTCTACCAGGTCGCCGAGGTGACCGGCTGGCAGGGACTGGTCATCGCCGAGGCCGGCACGGTGGGCGGTGCCGCCGCCACCGAGCCCACCGCCTACAACAGGGCCGGCGAGCTGGCGTCCAAGGCGGCGCTGTATCAGGCGCTGGACGCTCTGGAGACGGTGCCGCTGACGGCCGGCGAACGGGCCACGGCGGCGCCGCTGCGGTAGATCTGGGACACCTTCTTCCGCGCCGATGACGAGATCATGGCGCTGCTGCGCCAGGACACCGCCGCGGGCCGCAGGGCCGCCATGAAGAGCGTCAACGAGGGTGCCTCGGATCACGCGTACACGGGGACCATCGACATCGCCGACCGCCTGCAGGACTCCACCGCCGGCCGGCAGAAGGCACTTGCCGAGGAGATGGACGACGCCCGTCGCTCCAGCAACGCCGCCCTCTTCGGCACGCTGGGAGCCGCGATCCTGCTCGGAATCGTCGCCGCGGTGGCGGTCACCCGGTCCATCGTGCGGCCGCTGCGTGCGGTCGTCGGCACCCTGGCCCGGCTGGCCGAAGGTGACCTCACCGCCCGCGTCGGCCTTCGCCGCCGCGACGAACTGGGCCTGCTGGGCGCTGCGGTCGATCGCAGCAGCCAGTCGCTGCAGACGGCGGTGCGGCAGGTGCTGGAAGGCGCCGGAGCCGTCGAGCAGATGTCCGCCCGCGTATCGGGCATCGCCGACCGGATGACGACCTCGGCGGACGTGGCGCGGGCCCAGGCCACCGAGGTGTCGGCCGCCGCCGGGGACGTGCTGACCAGCCTGCGCACCGTCGTCGACGGGAGCGCCGACGTCAGCAACGCCATCGCCCGCATCGCCAGCAGCGCCGAGACTGCCACGGAGGTGGCCGGCGAGGCGGTGGCGGCCACGGCGGACACCGGTCGTACCATCGCCCAGCTCGGCGAGTCCTCCGCCGAGATCAGCAACATCGTGGGTCTCATCACCGGGATCGCCGCCCAGACCAACCTGCTCGCCCTCAACGCGACGATCGAGGCGGCCCGGGCCGGAACCCACGGCAAGGGCTTCGCCGTGGTGGCGGGCGAGGTCAAGGACCTGGCCCAGGAAACCGGCCGGGCGACCGGCGACATCACCGGCAAGGTGCAGGCGATCCGCAGCGGGACCGGCTCCGCCGTCGAAGCCATCGATGCCGTCAAGGACGTCATCCGCCGCATCGAGGGTTTCCAGGAGACGATCTCCGCAGCCATCGATGAGCAGACCGTCGCCACTCGCCACATCAACGAGAACCTGCACCAGGCGGCGGACAGCAGTGCACGCATCACGGACACCATCGCCGTGCTGGCTGCCAGCACCGATGTCACGGCCCGGGAGGCCGACACCGCCCGAGCAGCCGCGACCGAACTGGCCGCCGCCAGCGCGGCACTGCGAACCGCCATCGCGGAGTTCACCGCCTGACCGCGACGGTGTCCGCGGGCCCCCGGCGCGGGTCCCGCGGCGCTACTTCGCGACGGCGTAGGTGCCACTTCGCCGCGTCGTAGGAGCTACTTCCCGGCGGCGTAGGAGCGGAACGCTTCGACGGCGCGGCCGGCCAGGGCGGGGCCGTGCCCGAAGACGGCGTGCTCGAAGTCGAGGGCGGCGAGCCGTCCCACGCTGCGCCGCTCCTCCTCGAGGTCGGCCGACACCATCTTCGGCGCACTGCCGATCCTGCCGCTCCGGCCCCCGGCGGCCGCGTCGCCGGCGAAGAGGACGCCGCCGTCCCGGTCCAAAAGGTACGACAGGTGGCCCGGGGTGTGCCCGGGCGTGTGCACGGCGGTGAACCCGGGCAGAGGTGAGGCCACGGCGGTGGTGATGACCTCGTCCACCGGCGCCGGTTCGGCCTTGCCCAGGACCAGGCCGACCAGCCTCACCACCGGATGCCGCACGACGAACTGGGCTTCCCCGGTCACGTACGGAACGTCGTCGCGATGGGCGACCACCCGCGCCCCGGACCGGCGCCGCACCTCGGCGAGCCCGCCGGTGTGGTCGACGTGATGATGGGTCAGCAGGATCGTGCTGACGTCGCCGATCTTGCGCCGGATGTCGTGCAGGGCCCGCCCGATCCGCGCCGACCGGCCGGGCAGCCCGGTGTCCACCAGGACGACGCCGTCGTCCGTCACCACCAGGTGGACGTGAACATAGCCGATACCGACTTCGAAGACCCCGTCCACCACTTCACGCATGGCGAGATCATGCCACTTCGGACGGCGGCGCTACCGATCCGCGCCGCGCGGCACCCCCGAACGGTGGCCCCGCATCACTGCGCCGGTGTCGTCGCCCGGGCGGGACGTGCCTTCTGGGCGGGACGCGCCTTCTGGGCGGGACGCGCCTTCTGGGCGGGACGCGCCTTCTGGGCGGGACGCCTTCGGAGCGGGACGCCTTCCGAGCGGGACGCCTTCCGAGCGGGACGCGCCTTCGGATCAGAGCCCGAGGCAGTCGCCCTCGGCCGGCCGGGCTGCCAGCCGGTTGGCCAGTAAGCCGGCCATGGCGCGCACGCCGTGACCGATCGCTCGCTCGTCGGCGGCGAAGTCCGGGGCGTGCGGCGCGCCGTTGATCCCTGTCCCGGTGTCCGCGACGCCGAGGTAGAGCATCGCTCCCGGCGCCTCGTCGAGGAACAGCGCGAAGTCCTCGCAGTTGAAGGGCCAGGATGCCCGAGCCCACAAGACGGACTCCGGCCCGAGCGCCGTGCTCAGGTACCGGCCGGCCGCCGTGCTGAGCTCCGCCGAGTTCACCATGGCGGGAACGGGATCGCCCGGGAGCTCCACGTGCCCGCCGGCGTCCGCCGCGAGCTGCTTGATCCGTGCGCGCAGCCCGGGAAGCCGCTCCTGCGGCCACACGCGGAGCAGGACATTGACGGCGGGCGTGTCCTCGGTCCAGTGGGCGACGCTCACCGTCTGCTGCATCGTCGCGGCGATGTCCGGCGCCAGCAACGCGTGGAATCGCCCGTGGTACTCGTCGATGCTTCGGGGGAACTCGACGGTGCCGAGCCCCGCCACCTCGGCCGCGACGGCGCCGACGGCCGCGTCGTCGCCGCCCGGCAGCACTATGCGGACGTGGTCGAGCCCGGGCAGGCCGTACCCCGGGGAGACCGCGATGGTGCCGGAGGGGAACGGGCTGCAGTGCAGCGCGTAGAACTCGCGCGGCGCGAGTCGTTGCACCAGGCCGGTGGCGAGCATTGCGCGTGCGCCCTGCAGGGGTTCCTCGGCCGGCTGGAAGACGAACACCACCCGGCCCCGTACCGGCTCATGACCCTGCGCCAGCGTCCGGGCGACGCCGACGCCGACGCCGATGGCGGTGTGCAGGTCGTGCCCGCACAGGTGCGCGACGCCGGGGACGCGCGAGGCGAAGCCCTCGTCGAAGACCCGGCCCGACCGCGGGATGGGCAGCACATTCGTGCGGGCGTCGACGGCGTCCATGTCCGCCCGGTACGCCACCGTCGGACCGTCCGCGGAACCGTCGAGCACCGCGATGACCCCGTGCCCGCCGACACCGGTCGTCACCTCGAGCCCGGCCGCGCGCAGCTGCTCCGCGACCAGCCCCGCCGTCTCCCGCTCCGCACCCGCCAGCTCGGGGTGACGGTGGATCTCCCGCCGAAGCTCGATCAGTTCCTCGTCGAGATTCACCGGGCAACTCTGCACACAGCCGTCGATTCCCCGCACCACCATTTCGGCTCGCGCCCTCTCTGCGCAGTCCCGAGCATCACTGCCACTGACACCGCGCGCACGTCATCCGGCGTCCGCTCGGTCCCGCCACCCGCACGTCGAAGCGGCCAGGCAGCACGTCGAGCAAATACACCGCCCTGTCCGTCAGGCCCGCGACAACGAGCATCGATAGGTGGCGGATGCACCTCATTCGCACCGGATGACGTTGTGTCACCGTCCGCCACATCGACGCGGACGCTACGAATGCGCGGATCTGCCGTGATGGAGTGCGCCGGATCTACCGGTGACAGCTTCAGCGGTGGGCCTCGTCCGGCTTTCCACAGTGATCGGCGGCAGCCACCTTGCTGGTTCGGTACGGCAATGGTCGAGGATGGAGATTCGCCACAACATACGGGCTCATGGAAGCGGTGGGCAGACTGCGACCGCGCCCGTTCTCCGGCCGCACGGGATGCCCGGCAGAATCCGCGACTGTCGCTTCCGGTGGGACGTGGCGGGCCGGCGGCCCGCGCCTGTTTCGTGGCCGACGCCTGAGACCGGCGACCATCCCGGCTATTGCTTTGCGCTCTTCCCTTCTGAGGGACGGTGCCCGGCCTCAGATCGTCCTCTGGTGCGGGGCTTTCCGGCCGCTCGGGATGATCAGTTGCATCAGCCGCATACGTCATCCTGACCAGCGCCCCTGCATGAAGGTCACCGGGGCGGGGATCGCCAGGACGGGGATCGCCAGAACACAGGTCATCGAGGCACAGGTCACGGCCGGGATGCGGGCCCGGGGACTGACCCGCGGCCTCGCGCAGCCGGCGCAAGCGCCGGGAATGACGTTGCACCAAGCCCCACGAGCGGTGCCGCTCATGCTCGCGTCGAAACTTCTCGGCCGCCGGCGAATAATGACGACGCAGCGAGCGTTCCCGCAGATTCTTCGTGGGGAACAATGCGAGCTGCACCATCCCCCCATTGTCCCGGCGGCCACCCGGACTCAACGATGATGACCGCGGATATTTCATATCGAGAAATGATTCGCGGCCGACTGGACGATCAGCATGTTCGGCATGACGAAAACAGCGAGGAGCCACGAGATCCGGCGCTTTCATCCGCCGCGGTCAGGGGCCGGTGAGTCACGAGCCGGGTTGACCGCCGTGTGGACGGGGTGTGGGCTACCGGCTGCTCATCCCGCATATGGCGGACGCAGTGCACCTCGTCAGTACGCGGTACACACGGTAGCCATAGGAATTTCGGCTGACAGTCGGTTCGTCCAGGAATCGGACATGGTGCGACCTTCAACCTCGACGCGCCACTCGTCGTAGCCGTCGGCCAGGAATGCGTTCATGACGTCGCGGTCGTAGGCGTGGATCGGTGACGCGCCGGTCGGTGGAGTGCGAGGAAGATGCGATCGCCTCATGCAAGTCATCGTGCGCAGGGTCGTCATAGCCGACGAGGACGGAGCGGCAAGCTGTTCGCCCAGCACTGCCGAGGCCAGGAGTCTGCACGTCCGACAACGTAGCCGGGTGAGCAACGTCCGGCGTGGCGGCTTCCTCTTCTGCCGCCCGGATTGCGCGGTCACGCCGGCCTGGCAGCCACAGTCCGTACGACGAGCTGATGGTGTGCCCAGACAGGCGACCGTCTCGGCGAGTCGCGGGATCCAGAAGGCGGCCGGTGCGACCGGACCGGCACCGGAAGCGAACCCGGTTCGGCGGCCGGCAGGGGCAGGGCCCTTGACACCCAGACCGGGCACAGTGCAATGCCTCGTCGGCCCGGTCGACCATTGACGAGCCGAAACGCAGGCTCATCCGGGGCCGGCGGGCTAGCCACCGGGGCGGTGAGAAAGATCGGCCAGCAGACTTTCGAACTGCTCGTGCAGAGAGACCTGCGGGTATCCCTGGAGATCGATGATGCGCGCCTCTGCCGCGGTCAAGTCGCGCAGGCGGCCGGCGGGGGTCTCCGCGGCCCCGAACTCGCCGATCCGGGGCACGCCGGGGATCGGCGGTTGGGGCCGGTGGTAGATCTCCGGCTCGGCGGGAAAGCGGCGCAGCAGGCGTTCGTCAGCCCCGACGATGCGCCATCGGCCGGATGCGATCGCCTCTTCGTCGCTGTATCGGACGATGCCGGTCGCCGCCGGGGCGAGGTCACCGGGAGGGGTCCGCAGCGGGTACCGGCCGCCGATCACCCCGAAGCCGGCACCGAACCTGTTCCGGCAGACGAGGACGACCAGGTGGTAGCCCGCGTCCCCGGTGGGCACGGCCAGGATGTCGGCGATGCGAGCCCGCGCCTTCGCACGCCGGAGCTGGACCGTGATCGCGGTGAGCCGGGCGACCTCAGGCGGTTCGAGCAGAGCGGATCCGACGTGGCGAAGCGCATCGAGGATCGCGGGGGCAAGGTCGGCAGCGCTTATCGGCGCACCGGAGCCCGTCTGCCACCAGTGGTGGAACGCCGCCGCGGCGACCGCGTACGCGTTGTCGTTCAGCTCGCCGACCACGGTCGTGTCGCGGGCACGGGCGCGGGGACGCTCGACGAAGCTCTTGATCTCGTCCGGGTGGGCGTCGGCCAACGCGCCCTCCGGCAGCGTCCGGGCGCCGTCACGCAGGATCTCCAGCAGCTCCACCAGGCGTGGTGGCCGGCCGAGATCTTCTTCGACAGCGTCCACCACGTCTCGGAGGCCCGAGGCCAGCACACGAGGCGACGTCGCACTCACGGCCGAACCCTACCGGTCGGGCCGGCCGGCTCGTCCCCGGTCAGCTCTTGGTGACCCAGGTGGGGTGGGCGAGGACGAACTCGTCCACGCGGTCGTTCTTGACCGCCTTCATCAGCTCCCTGCTCGTGTCGCTCAGGATCTCGGCGCTGCCGACGCCGGGGACCGTACGGCTGTTGAAGGTGCCGTTGTTGGTCTTGATGGTGACGAGGTCGTCCGGACGGACCGAACGCATGGCGAAGACCCAGTCCTGCAGGGGGATGCCGCCGTCGTCGACGGTCATCGTCTTGCCGAGGGCCTTGAGCAGCCCGGGGAGCTTCGTGGGTGAGGTCAGGCCGCTGTCGACGATGTTCTTGACGACCGCCTTGAGGAACTGCTGCTGGTGGCGCTGGCGGCCGTAGTCGTAGTCGCCGTTGGCGAGCAGGTCGCGCTGGCGGACGAAGTCGAGGGCCTCGGCCGGGGTGAAGCAGTGGTCGCCCTTGCGGTAGATGTTGGGCGTCACGCCCCTGATCCTGTGGTTGACCGTGCCGTCGGGATTGATCTTGTATGGCGCGGCGCGCTTGCCGGTGCGGTCGTCGGTGCCGATGTGGATCGAGGTGGTGTCCTCGTCGACATACATGCAGACCTTGCCGAGGACGTCGACGACGTGGCGGAAACCCTGGAAGTCGATGATCGCGCCGGCGTCCGGGGTGATGCCGGTCAGCTGCTGCACCGTCTTCGCGAGCAGGGTGAAGCCGCCGGTCAGGGCCGCGTCTCCGGTCAGGCCTCTGCTCCCGTACGCGAAAGCCGCATTGATCTTGTTCTCGCCCCCGGCGTAGGGGACCTTGCCGTTGTCGAAGCGCGGGATGCGCACGAGGGTGTCGCGGGGCAGGGAGATCAGGTAGGCCGCGTCGTGGCTCGCCGGGATGTGCAGCAGGATGATCGAGTCGGACCGCGTGAGCTGGCTCGGATCCTGGCGGGGACGGGTGTCGAGGCCGGCCAGGATGATGGTCTTGGCCCCCTTGATGGTGACGTGTTTCACCTGCGGCCGGATCGTGCCCAGCAGGTTGCGCTTCGTCACCGTCTTGGTGGCCGAGCCGAGCAGCACGCGGGTGCCGGCGACCGCCGTGCCGCTGCCCAGCACGAGCAGGGCGCCGAGGACGAGGCACCAGCGCGCCCATCGCGGTGAGCGTGCCGTGCGGTGCCGCCGAATTCCCTTCATGTCCTTCATGACGGAGGCGGGTCCTCGAAACGTTGCAGTGATCTCAGCGGCGGCGCGAGACCACCGACGAGGCGAGGGCGGCCAGGGCCGTTCGTGCGTCCGGGGTCAGCGGTGCCTGCTCGAGAGCCGCCATGGCCGCGGCGGCGCGCCGGTGGATGAGGTCCTCGATGCCGTCGCGCGCGCCCGTCGCCTCGATGATCGTGCGCAGCTCCTCGGCGCCGGCGTCGTCGAGGGCGGGGTTGCCGAAGAGCTCCCGGATGCGGGCGCCCTGGGCCCGGCCGGCGCGGTCACGGGCCATCGCCACCATCACGGTCGGCTTGCCCTCGCGCAGGTCGTCGATGACCGGCTTGCCGGTGACGGCCGGGTCGCCGAACACGCCGAGGACGTCGTCGCGCAGCTGGAAGGCGTCACCGAGCGGGTCGCCGAAAGCCTGCAGCGCCGCCTGCAGGTGCGGGGACGCCCCGGCCAGGCCCGCGCCGATCTGCAGCGGCCGCGTGACGGTGTAACGGGCGGCCTTCATCCGGATCACCGTCAGCGCTCCCGCCACCGAGCCGTCGCCCACGCCCGAGACGAGGTCCAGGTATTGGCCCGCGATCACCTCGGTACGCATGACCGTGAACAGCCGGTACCCGCGATGGATCCACTCGATCGGCAGCCCCGACTCGTGGAACATGTGGTCGGCCCAGGCCGCGCAGAGGTCGCCGCAGAGCAGGGCGGCGCTGTGGCCGTACCGGACGGCTTCGCCTCGCCAGGAGTGGCGGGTGTGCAGCTCGGCGAAGTGGCGGTGCACGGTCGGCTGCCCGCGGCGCAGGCTGCTGCCGTCCATGATGTCGTCGTGGATGAGGGCGAAGGCGTGGAACAGCTCGAGCGCCGCGGCGGCCGCCACGATGGGCTGGCCGTCGGGCTGGCCGGCGCCGCGCCAGCCCCAGTAGCAGAACATCGGGCGCAGCCGTTTGCCGTCGGCCAGCACGAACCGGCGGACCGCGTCGAGCACGCCGCGCGGGGTGCCGTCCGGCCAGTGCGGCCGCTGGCGGTCCAGGTACGCGATCAGCGCCGACTCGCACCGCCGCGCCAGCCCGGCCGCGTCGGTCTCGGGGGCCATGTCGACGGTCATGAGCCCAGCCCCGCCAGCTCGAGCAGCAGTCCCTTCACCTCGATGGCGGCGATCGAGGCGCGGGCCGCCGAGGCGTCGGAGCAGAGCAGCACCGGCGCATCCTGCGGGTCGGTGGGCAGGCGCCCGTGCGAGCCGCGGACCGCGCGCGCTCCCGCGTCCAGGCCGACGACGTTCATCGTGTAGCGCATGCCGAGCTTCTTGCGCAGCAGCGCCAGCGCTGCCCGGCCCTTGGCGGCGCCCGGCCCGGCGGGGTCGAAGAACAGCTCGGCGGGGTCGTAGCCGGGTTTGCGGTGGATCTCGACCAGGCGGGCGAAGTCGGGTGCCGATGCGTCGTCCAGCCAGTAGTAGTAGGTGAACCAGGCGTCCGGCTCGGCGACGAGGACCAACTCGCCGGAGCGTTCGTGATCGAGCCCGTACGCGGCCTGTCCCGGCCGGTCCAGCACCTCGGCGACGCCCGGCAGGCCCTCGCAGAGCTTGGCGACCGCGGGGATGTCGTCCGGTGAGGCCACGTACACGTGGGCCACCTGGTGGTCGGCGACGGCGAAGGCACGTGACGTCCACGGGTCGAGGTACTCCATCCCGGCCTGCGTGTAGACGTGCAGCAGGCCCTCGCTGCGCAGGAGCCGGTTGATGTCGACGGGGCGGGCGACGTCCGTGATGCCGTACTCGGAGAGGGCCACGATCGTCGCGCCGCGGGCGTCCGCCGCGGCGAGCAGCGGGCCGAGGGTGGCGTCCAGCTCGGCGGCCGCCCTGGCGGCCCGGCGCGACGACGGGCCGTACCGTTGCAGGTCGTAGTCGAGGTGCGGCACGTAGACCAGGGTGAGGTCCGGGTCGTGCGCGGCCATGATGTGCTCGGCCGTCCGGCAGATCCACGCCGACGAGGCGATCCCCGCGTTCGCGCCCCAGTAGCTGAAGAGCGGGAACGTGGGCAGCTCGTCGTGCAGTCCCGGCGGGTACGTGTAGCAGTCGGGGTCCTTGCGTCCGTCGGCGTGGTAGATCGGCCGGGGCGTGACGGTCCAGTCGACCTCGGCGCCCATGGCGTACCACCAGCAGATGTTCGCGACTGTGTAGCCGGGTGACAGGGCGCGGGCCGCGTCCCAGACCTTCTCGCCGCGGACCAGCGCGTTGTGCTGACGCCACAGGAACACCTCGCCGAGGTCCCGGAAGTACCAGCCGTTGCCGACGATGCCGTGCCCGGCGGGCAGTGTGCCGGTCAGGAACGTCGACTGCACCGAGCACGTCACCGCGGGCAGCACGGTGCCGAGCGGGGCCTGGAAGCCGAGGCCGGCGAGCCGGGACAGCCGGGGCATGTGCGGCAGCAGCCGCGGCGTGAGGCCGACGACGTCGAGGACCACCACGGGTTTCATGACGACACCCCCTGTGAGCTCGCGAGCCCCAGCGCGGTCAGCTGGGCCCGGGCGAAGAACAGTTCGGCGGCGATCCCGGAGGCGAGCGCCTCCGGTCCGTCCGGGCGGGACGCCGGCGGCAGCACATGCCACGTGTACGTCTCGACGTCGAAGTGGTCGCACTCGGCGGTGTCCCCGCTGACCAGCTCCCGCAGCGCGGTGACGAGCACACCGACCGTCGTCTGCAGCGGCGGCGTCGGCGCCTCGTGCAACGGCACGTGGTAGTGGATGCGCCACGGCTGCTCGTCGCCGCCCGGGGTCATCAGCGCCTCGTCGAGGTCGTCGGTGGACAGGCCGAACGGGCCGCGGGTCTGGTGCAGGAAGCGCGGCTCGACGTACTCCCCCAGCACGGCGGCGTCGCGTCTCGGGTCGGTGCTGGCCAGTGCCGCGGACACCTGCGTCTTGACCACCGGCAGCCCGGCCTCGCGCAGCCGGCCGAGTGCGAGCGCGGGTTCCTCCCAGGCACAGGCGAGATGGGCCAGGTCGAGGCAGACGCCGAGCACCGACGTGTCGGCCTCGCCGAGCAGCGCGACCGCCTCGGCGGTGTTCTCGATGATGCAGCCGGGCTCCGGCTCGAACGCCACGCGGATCGGCCGCGGCATCCGGTGCAGGCCGCGGGCCAGCTCGTCGAGGCCGCGCCGGCAGGCGCTCGCCCGCGCCGCGTTCCACGGCTCGCGCCACGCGAGCGGCAGGGTCGAGATCGACCCCCGGGCCGCGTCGGCCGGCATCAGGTCGCTGAGGATCCGGGCCAGGTCCAACGTGTACGCCAACCGGTGCGCGGTCGTCCAGTCCGGCTGATAGACCGCGTGCTTGACCACGGGCGCCTGGAACGCCTGGTACGGGAACCCGTTGAGCGTCACCACCTCGAGCCCGCGCGCCACCAGGGCCTTGCGCAGCCGCTGCCGGTCGGCGACGTCGGAGGCCAGCCCGGCGGCCACCGGCGCGGCCAGCCACAGCCCCAGCCCCAGCACGTCGGTGCCGAGCCGCTCCCGGATCGGCACGGCGTACGTGTCCAGCTGCTCGAGGATCTGCTCGAGGCTCTCCCCGGCGTGGACGTTGGTGCAGTACGACAGGTGCACGGTCTGCCCGTCGCGGTGCCGCAGGCGCATCAGCTGCCTCCCCGGGCTATCGAGCTTCCCGCGTACGCGGCGCCGGGGGTGACCGGAGCCAGGTCGAGGCGCCCGGACTGGGCGTAGAACTCGACCGGGTTGCGCCACAGGACGCGGTCGACGTCGTCGGCGGTGAATCCCGCGTCGAGCATGGCCTGCCCGGTGACGACGGTCAGCAGCGGATCGGAGTGTCCCCAGTCGGCGGCGGAGTTCACCAGCACCCGCTCGGTCCCGTACCGTTTCAGGATCTCGACCATCCGCGGCGGCGACATCTTCGTCTCCGGATAGATGGAGAACCCCAGCCAGCAGCCGGTGTCGCGGACCAGGGCAACGGTGATTTCGTTGAGGTGGTCGACGGCGACGCGGCCCGGTTCGATGCCGGACGCCGCCACGACGTCCAGGGTGCGCTTCGTGCCCGCCGCCTTGTCGCGGTGCGGGGTGTGCACGAGCGCCGGCAGCTCGTACTCCAGAGCCAGGTCGAGCTGGGCGGCGAAGGCCTCGTCCTCGGCCGGCGTCATCGAGTCGTAGCCGATCTCGCCGACCGCGACCACGCCGTCCTTGTCCAGGTAGCGCGGCAGCAGGTCGAGCACGCCCTTGCAGCGCGGGTCGTTCGCCTCCTTGGGGTTCAGCGCCAGGGTGGCGTGGTGCCGGATGCCGAACTGCGACGCCCGGTACGGCTCCCAGCCGAGCAGCGAGTCGAAGTAGTCGGCGAACGAGCCGGGGTTCGTGCGGGGCTGCCCCAGCCAGAAGGCGGGCTCGACGACCGCCTGAACGCCGTGCTCGGCCATCCGGCGGTAGTCGTCGGTGGTCCGTGAGGTCATGTGGATGTGCGGGTCGAAGACGCGCATCAGTCCTCCTTGCGCAGCAGGTGCCGGTTGAGCAGCGCGAGGGCGTCGGCCGGCATGCGGCGACCGGCAGCGGCGCGCTCGCGGGCCAGGGCGGAGAGCATGGCCGTCAGCTCGGCGTCGGCGCGGTCGTCGAGGCGGTCCACGACGCTGAGCGGGATCCCCATGAACACGCACTTGACCACGCCCTGGCGCCAGGTGCTCGCGTCGAGGTGCACGGCGTACGGCCCGAGCGCCGCCGCGACGAGCCGTGGGTCGTTGGTGCGCAGCGCGTCCTCCGCCAGCGGCACCCCAGCGTCGCCCAGCTCCAGCAGCGGCAGCGCGTGCAGCACCGCCAGGCGTTCGGCGGCGTCGCCGTACCAGTAGAGCTCCGCGATCCGTCCGGGGTCGGCGAGCGCGGCCAGCAGCAGTACCCGTCCGGCCTGCCCGGCGGTCCATCCCGGACGGTCCGGCAGCGGCTGTCGGCCCAGCTTGCGCCCGGCGCGGGCGAAGAGCGGAGCGACGGTGTCCGGGTCGGCGCGCACGCGGGCCTCCGCGTCGTCCAGCCACGCTTTCTCCGGTACGCCGGCAACCACGGCGCGCAGCTCCTCGAGGGTCACGGCTGTGCCTCCTCCTCGGCGGCCCGCAGGTACGCGAGGGATGCCCGGGCGACGGCCGGCGCCGCATGGGAGTGCCGGGGCAGCTCGACGGCGACCAGGCCGCGGTATCCGCCGTCGATCAGGGCCCGCAGCACGGGCGGGAAGTCGATCTCGCCGGTGCCGAGCTCGAGGTGCTCGTGCACGCCCCGTCGCATGTCGTCGATCTGCACGTTGACCAGGTACGGCGCCGCGTCCGCCACGCACTGCGGCACGGGGTCCGGCTCGAGGCAGCGGCAGTGACCGATGTCGAGGGTGAGCCCGAACGCGGCCGGGTCGCCCAGGTCCGCGCGTAGCCGGTGCCATCCGGCCAGGTCCTCCACGAGCATCCCGGGCTCCGGCTCGAACCCGACCGGCACCCCGAGCATCGCCGCGACGTCGGTGATCTCGGCGCAGCCGTCGACCAGGCGGCGCCACGCGGTGCGCTCGTCGACCTCGGGCGGGCGTACGCCGGCCCAGAACGACACCGCCTCCGCGCCCAGGTCGGCGGCGACGGCGACGGCCCGGCGCAGGAAGTCGAGCCGCAGCTTGCGGTCGTCGTGCAGCAGCGTGGGCGCGTGCTTGCGCCACGGGTCGAGCAAGTAGCGGGCGCCGGTCTCGACCACCACGCCGAGGTGGCGGTCGCGCAGCAGGTCGGCGACCGCGGCGACATCGCGGGCCAGGCCGGGGGCGAACGGGTCGAGGTGGTCGTGGTCGAGGGTCAGGGCCAGGCCGCAGTAGCCGAGGTCGGCGATGACCGCGATGGCCTCGGCGAGCCGGTGGTTCGCGAACCCGTTGGTGCCGTAGCCGTACCGAAGGGTGCTCATGTGGGCGACACCTTGCGGGCGAGCAGCCGGCCGATCGGCACGGCCGCGGCGACGGCGAGCCCGGCGAGGGCCCGGCCGGCTCGGGCGGTCAGGGCGCCCTGCAGGGCCGGCAGTGCCGTGATCCCGGCCCCGACGGCGCTTCGCACCCGCCCCGCGGAGGGGTCGGAGAAGAGGGCGGCCTGCGCGCGGCCGAACCCGGTGGCGTACTGCGCGGCGAGCACGGCGGCCGGGGCACCGCCACGAGCGGCCACGGCTCCGGCGAGCCCGGCCGTGGTGGCCAGCGTCGCCACGGGCAGCGTCGGTGCGGGACTGCCGGCCACCTCATGCCGCGACAGCGCGGTGACGGCGTACGTGTGCAGCCCGATCGCCGTGGCGGCCGGCAGCGCACGGACGGGGTTGCCGGGGCTCGCGCCGAGCAACACGTCGAGCGCGCGGCAGGCAGCCATCCCGGCCGGCCCGGCAGCGGTGTTCTTGAGCCGCAGGTCGTACGCCCACACGGCCGCGGCCAGCGGCACGGCCACGGCGAGGGCACGCGTCCCACCCGTACGGCCGGCGACGGCGAGGCCCGCTGCGGTGAGCCCGGCGGCGACACCCAGCGCGGCGGGTGCCGTCACCCGGCCGGACGGGATGGGCCGCTCGGGGCGTTCCACGGCGTCGAGGTCGCGGTCGGCCCAGTCGTTGGCGGCCATCCCCGCCCAGTAGAGGCAGACCGAGGCGGCCGCGAGCCCCGCGCTGCGGGCACCCAGCGTGCCGGCCGCGGCGGCTCCCGCCACCACGTCGCCGGGCACCGACAGGGCGGCGGGCGCGCGGACGAGCTCGGCGAAGGTCCGCAGCGGCGCTTTCATCGGTGCAGCCCGGCGACGAAACCGGCGAGGGCCTCCCACTGCGCGGCGAGGGCGGACGGGCCGTCGCCGAGCGGGTCCTTGAAGAAGAAGCCGAGCTCGGGAAGCGGGCCGCTGCGCCCGGCGCGGTGCGCGGCGGCGGTCAGCCGGGCCAGGTCCAGCACCAGCGGTGCGGCGAGCGCGGAGTCGCAGCCGTGCCAGGTGAACTCGAGGCGCATGCCGGTGCCGAGGAAACCGGAGAACGTGACCAGGTCCCAGGCGGTCTTGAAGTCACCGATCTCCGCGACGTACTCGATGCGGCTGGTCCCCTCGGGCTCGTAGCCGAGCGCGTCGCCGAGGACCCGCTGCTTGCTGGCGACCTTGGCGGCGTTCGCGCCCGGGTCGGCGAGGTTGGCGCCGTCACCGCCGCCGAGCAGGTTCAGCCCCGACCAGCTCGTCACACGCAGGTTGCGCAGCGCGAACATCGGCGCGAGGACCGACTTCACCAGGGTCTCGCCCGTCTTGCCGTCGTTGCCCGCGTACGGGACGCCGGCCCGCTCGGCCAGCTCGGCGAGGGCGGGTAGCCGGGCACCGGTCGACGGGGTGAAGTCCACGAAGGCGCATCCGGCCTCGAACGCGGCGTACGCGGCCAGCGCACTGGGCGGCACCACGGGTTCCCGGCCCTCGAGCGCCTCCCGCAACGCCGCCAGGGAGGCGTGTGCGGGATGCGGCGCGACGGCCGCCTCGGTGGTGGCGACGTTGAGCACCACCACCCGTTCCAGCCGGTGACGCTGCCGGAAGTCGCGCAGGTCCCTGCTGATACGCCGGGCCGTGTCCGCCTGCGTGTCGCCGGCCGGCAGGGGCCGCAGCTCCTGCTCGCCGGCTCCCAGCTCGTCGGCGAGGGCGGCGACGAGCCGCCCGGGCACGACACCGGCGGCGGCGAGCGTCTCCGCCTTCTTGAGCAGCGGCAGCGCGGCGATGTCGTGGCCGCCGAAGACGAGGTCGCTCCACGCGGGCAGGGGCGCACCACGCAACTGCGGCAGCTCGGTGACGCAGCCGGCCGGTTCGACGAGGCGGGCGCGCAACGCGGCGGCGCCGACGAGCGTGGTGACGGCGACGGAGCCGCGTGCGCCGATCAGCCAGATTCCGGTACGCATGCGGCATCCCTCCCCAGGGGCGGACATAGACGCGCCTCGCGATAACACGACGTATCACCCGTGTTACGTGAAGCGACGCTAACCCAGCGCCTGGGACAAAGGAAACCCTCGATATCGAGAAACTTCTCTGTGCGGTGGAGAAACTTTCCTTCAACCGTACGAAAGTGGGGTGGTCAGCCCTTACCGCTCTTCCCCTTGCCCTTGTTCTTGGCCTTTCCCTTCGCCTTGCCCTTCCCCCCGCTCTTGCTCTTCTTCTCGGCGCTGCCCTTACCGGAGTTCCCGGCCGCGGCCTTGGGAGCCGGCGCGGGCCGCGCGGTGCTGCCCGGAGTCGGCGTGACGGCGGCGAGGATCGGCTCACAGGCGACCCCGTTCACCTCGAAGCGAGAGGGGAACGTGGCGGCATCCTTGTCGTACGCCGCGTCGAAGCCCGTGGTGGCGGTCGCCCCGGGCGCGAGCACCGCTCCCCGGACCTGCGCCTTGCCGCCCTGCTGCCGCCAGCGGTCGTCCCAGGCGCGGACCAGGCGCTGGCCGGACGGCAGGGCGAAGGTGAGGCGCCAGTCGGCGAAAGCAGTCCGTCCCGTGTTCACCACCGCCACCGCGTTGGCCAACCGGCCGCCGGTCGTGCCACGGACCGTGTACCGCACGGCGCAGCGGGGCTGTGCGGGTGCCCCGGCGGCGACGGTCGGTTCCGCGGCCGCGGCGGCGGGGGTGGCTCCCCCGCGTACCGGATCAGGACCTTGCACCGACCAGAACAGGGCCGCGGCACCCACGGCGACGACCGCGGCGGCCGCGCCCACCAGCCGGCGCCACCGCAGCGGCCGGCGGATCGGCACGGTGTCCGCTCCCGCCGCCGGCACCGGCAACGGCGTCAGGCCGGCCGCCTCCGCCAGCACCTCCGCCGCCTCCGCGGCGCTCGGCCGCTTCCGCGGATCCTTCTGCAGGCAGCGACGGCACAACTCGGCCACGTGGGACGGCAACCCGTCGATCGGCGGCAACGGACCCGGCTCGGCGTAGAGATGGGCGCGGACCATCTCCGTCACCGTCCCCGCCTGCCACGGCATCCGGCCCGCCAGCGCCCGGTAGAGCAGCAGGCCGAGGCCGTAGACGTCGGTCGCCGGACGCACCGGGCCGCCGTCGAGCCGCTCCGGCGCGAGGTACGCGGGCGTGCCCAGCACCTCGCCGTCGGTCTCGTCGGCCGCACCCGCCGCGGCCGAGATGCCGAAGTCCAGCAGCTTCGCCCCCGTCGCCGTCACCATCACGTTCCCGGGCTTGACGTCGCGGTGCACCACCCCGCGGGCGTGGGCAGCGGCGAGCGCGGCCGCGACCTGGGCACAGATGGGCACCGCGGTCCGCCAGGGCAGCCCGTCCTGCGCGATGAGGTCGGCCAGCGTGCGGCCCTCGACGAGCTCCATGACCACGTACGGCAGCGGCGGCTCGCCCGGAGTCTCGCCGTAGTCGTACACGTCGACGATGTGCGGATGCCGCAGCCCCGCCGCAGCCCGAGCCTCCAGGCGGATCCGGCCGAGCTGCGCCGGGTCCGGGGCCGCCGCCGCGGACAGCACCTTGATCGCCACGTCCCGCCCGAGCACCTCGTCGTGCGCGCGCCAGACGACCGACATGCCGCCCACACCGATCCGTTCGCGCAGCTCGTAGCGGAGATCCACGGCGGCCCAGTGCCCGGCGGAACCGCAGGAGAAACCTTTCCGGCCCCGCCGCGACGTAGGGTGATCGCATGGACATCGAGGGCGGCCAGTGGTGGGGAATCGTCCAGGAGCTGCTCGACCGCTCCCACCTGTGGCGCCCCGAGGACCTCGCCGGCATCCTCGCCGGAGCCGCCGCCGGCTCGGGCCTGGAGATGACCGCTTACCTGGTCGACCCGGAACAGCGGTCCCTGCGACCCCTCGCCGTGCCCGGCCGGCCCACGCCCGCGCCCGAGCCCATCGACGGCACCGACGCCGGCCGGGCATTCGCCCTGGTCGAGTCGATGCCCGGCGACGACCGCCGCTGGGCCCCCATGGTCAACGGCACGGACCGTCTGGGCGTCCTGGACGTGCGACTCCCGCCCGGCGCCCGCCAGGACGAGCGGCTGGCCCGCGCCTGCGAGACCCTCGCCGGCCTGGTCGGTCACCTCATCACGACCACCACCCCCCGCGGCGACCACCTGGACCTGGCCCGCCGCACCCGGCCGATGACGCCCGGCGCGGAGCTGCTCTGGCAGCTGCTGCCCCCACTGACGGTCAGCGTCGCCGACTTCGCCGTGGCGGCCGTCCTCGAACCCACCTACGACGTGGGCGGCGACGCCTACGACTACGCGGTGGATGCGAGGCGGCCCCAGTTCGTCGTCCTCGACGCCGCCGGCCGCCGGCTCCGCGCAGGACTAGCCGCCGCCGTCGTCCTGTCCTACATCCGCGCCACCCGCCGAGCGGGCGGGGACCTGCTCGACCAGGCCCGCGCCGCCGACGAGGAACTGCTGCGCCAGTTCCCGGACGCACGTTTCGCCACGGCGATCCTCGCCGAGCTCGACCTCGACACCGGCGTCCTGCGCTACCTGAACGCCGGCCACCCCCCGCCGCTCGTCCTCCGCGCCGGCAAGGTCGTCGAGACCCTGACCGCCGGACGCCGCACGCCCCTGGGCATCGAGGACCCGAGAAGCACGTACGGCGAGACCCGCCTGACCCCCGGCGACCGCCTCCTGCTGTACACGGACGGGGTGACCGAGGCCCGCAACACAGCCGGCGAACAGTTCGGCGTCCAGCGCCTCGCCGACTCCGTGGAGCACCACGCCAACGACGGCCTCCCCCTGCCCGAGACGCTGCGCCGCCTGTCCCACACGGTCCTGGAACACCAGGCGGGCCCCCCGGCCGACGACCTCACCCTGCTCCTGGTGGAATGGTCGGCGGCCGCCGCGAAGCGGACCGTGCCACCGACCTCACGAGCGGACGACCAGGCGGGATGATGCCCGACACACTCAGCGTCACCACCCACGACCCGGCAGACGGCGTCCGGGTGCTCTGCATCTCCGGCGACCTGGACCACGACACCGCGCCGATGCTGCTCACGGCGATCGAAGAGGCCCTCGAGGACGGAAGCAACCAACTCGTCGCCGACCTCACGAACGTGGCCTTCTGCGACTCCGCGGGCCTCAGCCTGTTCGTCGACACCCACCGGCGCCTGACGGCCCGCGGCGGATGGTTCCGGCTGGCAGCGCCGCAGACCGGCATCCGGTACGTTCTCGACGTGACCAACCTGGACGGGTACCTGACCGTCACCGCCACCGTGAAGACGGCGCTGGAGCTGCCGGCTTAGCCACCGCCACCGTCACGACGGCGCTGGCGTGGCCGGCTCAGCCGCCGCTCCCTGCGGTGATGCCGGGGACGAGGACGAGGAGGCCGAGCGGCCCGGTGTCGAGCCGACCGTCCTCCCGGAGGGTGAATCGCCACCGATCGAGACCGGTGCGGCCCAGCACCACCACCGCCCACGCCGCCTCCGCGCGCGAAGCCAGCGCCTGAACCCGCTCGAGCTCCCGGTCGGAAGGGACGGCACCGAGCAGCAGCACCCCCAGCTCGCAGGAGTCTCCCTCGGCGGCGGTCAGCGCCTCCGCCACGGTCGGGACGGACGCCACCCGGGCACTCGGGGCGACGACGTGACCCAGTGTGCCGGCGACGACCCGTACACCGTCCGACCACGGACTGCTGGTCAACTCGGCGGCCCACGCCGCGACCAAGACAGCGGCGGCGTCCCCGTCACCCGCGATCCCGATGACTCCCGGGGCCTGCCCGAGGTCGACCAGCTCCCGAGTCCCGTACAGCGTGCCGAGGGTCACCAACCGCGGACACGGCGTCCGCGCACTCACGTCGGCCGGCAGAGCTTGAAGGTCGCGCAGCTCAGCGACCCACCGCCGGCCGCCTTCCTGAACCACCCAGGGGGCCGGTGCGCTCACACCCGGCACCACGAGACGTACGGTGATCCGCTCGTCATCCACGGAGACGCCGTAAACAGGAGGCACCGCGCCCCCACCGACGGCCGTGACGAGCACCCGGAGCGCGCGGTCGACCGTCCAGGAGGCGGCGGAGTCGACGACCACCAGCGGTGACCCGGTGCGCTGCCGGGGAAGCCGCACGTTGCCGGTGGTCGAGGGAACCCCGTGCCGGCGCCGGGCCAGCAGGATGGCGAGACCAAGACCGGCGGCGATGAGCAGGACGCCCAACCCCAGCAGGATCCAGAGCAGCATGGAACCGCCGCCACCCTTCGGCCCTTCGTCAACCAACTGTGACGGGGCCACTGCGGGCTGCGAGGGTGCAGCCGTCGGCAGGGGCCCGAACTCGACGCCCGTGCCTTCGGCGTCCGGGGGGAGCTGCAGAACCCATCCGGACTCGATCTGGTCGGGCACGGTGAGCCGCTGCCCGTCCGGCTGCAGGCGGCCCTTGTTGAGCTCGAAGATCTCGGTGAGGCGGTCGCCGTCGCCGAGGAAGCGTTCCGCGATCTCGAAGAGGTATTCCTCCTGGCCGTCGAACGAGGGCCGCACGCGGTACCACTTGACGGGGTCACCGGGCTCCGCCAGAGACAGCGCCACCAACGACGCGCCTGCCGGAGACGCACCCGCCCGGGACGCGCCCGCCGCAGACACGCCCGCCCAAGACGCGCCCGCCGCAGACACGCCCGCCCAGGACACGCCCGCCGCAGACACGCCCGCCCGCGACACGCCCGCCGCAGACACGCCCGCCGGGGACGTGGCCGGAACGGCGTGATCGACGCCCGCGGTCGCGCAGGCGGGCATCGCCGCGGTCGCCGGATAGGTGAGGCCGACGACGGCCGCGGAAGCCGCCACGAGCAGCGCGACGGCAGCGGAACGCACGTGCATGCGGAGGACATTACATTCGTCGATGCACGTCACGCGCCAGGCCATCTGGTGTTCAGATCCCGGTCGGCAAGCCCGGTTAGCGTTCCGTCGTCATGGAGACCCCCCAGGTGAGCGTGGTCATCCCGACCCGGAACCGCCCCGAGCTGGTGACCCGCGCGGTCCGCAGCGTCCTGATCCAGACCATGCCGCACTTCGAGATCGTTTTGGTGGTCGACGGCCCCGACGAAGCGACGCCGAAGGCCTTGGCCGAGGTGGGCGACCCACGGGTCCGGCTCGTCGCACTGCCGGTCAAGGGCGGCGCGCCGAACGCCCGCAACACCGGCGTCCGCGAGGCGAGGGCGCCGTGGACCGCCCTTCTGGACGACGACGACGAGTGGCTACCCGGCAAGCTCGCCGTCCAGCTCAAGCTCGCTGCCACCGCCGGGGTCGCGCGGCCGATCGTGGCGACCCCCCTGCTGAACCGTACGCCGAGAGCCGAGTTCGTGATGCCCCGCCGCCTACCCGCGGAGGGCGAGCACCTCAGCGAGTACTTCACCGTGCGCCGGGGCCTCTTCCACGGCGAGGGCTTCATCCAGACATCGACCATCCTCGCCACGACGGACCTGCTGCGCGAGGTCCCGTTCACCGTGGGCCTGCGCCGCCAACAGGAGCTCGACTGGACCCTGCGCGCGATCAAAGCCGAGGGTACGGCGCTCGTCATGGCCGACGAACCGCTCGTCGTGTGGCACCAGGACGAGGACCGGGAACGGATCAGCCTGGAGATGCCGTGGGAGTCGCAGCTCGCCTGGCTGCGCGGCAACCGGGCGCTGTTCACCCCACGCGCGTACGCCGCGTTCACGATGAGCGTGCTCAGCTCCATGGCGGCGCCCACCCGCAGCGCCCGGGTCTTCCGCGAGCTGCTGCGCGAGGCCCGCACGTACGGCCGTCCCAGCGCCATCGACTACGTCACCCACGCACAGATCTGGGCGATCCCACCGCACCTGCGCCACGTCCTCCGCGACAAGGTCCTGGGGCGCCGGTGAGCAGAGTCGTCGTCTGGCGCAGCGGCCTGCTCGCGCCCTCGGAGACGTTCGTCCGAGCACAGGCCCACGCCCTGACCCGCTGGCACGCGCGCTTTCTCGGCGCGGTCAAGGTGCCGTCGCCGCTGGCCGAGGAGAGCGACGTGATCGTCTTCCCGGAACGCCCCGCGAAGCCGCGCAGATCCGCCGGCGGCCGGGACGCCCTCGGCTCGCAGCAGCCCGACCGGCAGGCTTCCCGGGGCTCCGATGCCGGCTTCCTGCGGCTCCGTCTTTCCGGCCGGTCCCCACACCTGCGCCGCGTCCTCGCAAGCCTCGACCCCGACGTGGTGCACGCCCACTTCGGCGGCGACGGCTGGCTGATCAGCCGGGCAGCCGCGGACCTCGGCGTACCCCTGATCGTCACGCTGCACGGCCACGACGTCACCCGGCAGCCGTACGCGAAGGGGATGAAGGGTGTCCGCTACCGCCGTAACCTGCGATCGGTCTTCCGCCGCGCGGCGATAATCCTCGCCGTCTCGGAGCACATCCGCCGCCTGGCCATAGCCCGCGGCGCCGACCCGTCGAAGGTACGGGTGCACCACACCGGCGTGCCGATTCCACCGCTCCCCCAGGTGGAGAAGCGGTGGGACGTCGTGTTCGTCGGCCGCTTCGTACCCAAGAAGGGCCTCGACGACCTGGTGGAAGCCGTGGCGATGCTGCCCGACCTCGCCCCGCGAGTCCTGCTCGTGGGCGACGGCCCCTTGATGGCCCCCCTGCGCGCCCGGGTAGCGCACCTCGGCGTGGATGTCACATTCGCAGGAGCCCTGAACCACGCCGCAGCACAGGAGTGCATGGCCGCGGCGAAGGTGTTCGCCTCGCCTTCCCGCACGGCACCCGACGGTGACAGCGAAGGCCTCCCGACGACCCTCCTGGAGGCCGCGGCCCGGGGCGTGCCGGTGATCTCCACGGTGCACAGCGGCATCCCCGAGGCGGTGATCCAGGGCACCACGGGCCTGCTCAGCGCGGAGGGCGACCGGGCGGCGCTGGCCTCGCATCTGCGAACTCTGCTCACCGACAATGACCTGCGCGAACGCCTCGGCCGCCAAGCCCGCGCCCACGTCAGGGCCCATTTCGACCTGAAGAACCAGACCCGCCGCCTCGAGAACATCTACGACGAGGTCACCGAGGCCGCCGCTGCCATCACCGCGCCCGCAGCCGACCATGAAACCGCACCAGCCGCCACGCCGCAGGTCACCCATGACGCCGCAGCAATCGTCGCGCCGCGCGTACCCCGCCCACGAACGCCTGCCCCGCCCGAGCTGGGCCCGTTCCGCTGAGCATCTCCACCGTCCGCCGCGCGCCCCGCAGGTCGGCCTCGCGGGCGGTCAGCTCGGACTCGAAGAACGCCGCCTGAGCGCGCGCCTCGGCAAGCTGGCGGGCAAGGCGGTCACGCTCGGCCAGCAGCTCGGCGAAAGGCAGCAGGGGGCAGCCGTTGTCGAGTTCGCTGCGGTCGTCGACATCGCCGTCGCCGACATCGCCGTAGCTGTGAACACCACCGTCGCGCGCCAGGCCGCGGCTGCGAACACCGCCATGGTCGGCTCGGGCGCGCGCATCGAGGCTGCCGGAGTCCTGCTCGCCGCGGTCCAGCTCTCCCCGGTCCAGCTCACCCCGGCCCAGCTCACTGCCGTCCAACTCGGCCCGGCCCAGCTCACCCCGGCCCAGCTCACCGCGTTCCAGGCCTCCCCGGTCCGGCTCACTGCGGTCCAGCTCACCGCGGTCCAGGTCTCCCTGGTCGCCGAGTTCGCTGCCCGTCATGGCGGCGAGGATGTCGGCTAGGTCCGCAGCGTCCCGGACCGCCGGCCACGCAAGACCACCTGTGCCGCCCAGCAGGCGGGATGCGAGGTCGCGCAGGGCCTGAGCAGGTGTCGAGGAAGGCGCCAGTGGGGTGAGCGAACCGTCCCGTCCACGGATCACCTGGCTCGCCAGTACACCGGCGACCGGGCTCCCCCGCCAGGCGGTCAAGCACGCACGCACGGCAGGAAGATCCCGGCGGGCGGCCGCTTCGGCGATCAGGCTCTCGAGCGTGCGGCCGGAGGGCCCGCCGAGCCGATCGACCATCGACGGTAGGGCCGCGCGGTCCGCGGTGGCGACGACGATCCACCCGGGAGCAAGTGGCTGGGCTTGACGCAAGCTCTCAAGAGCCCATGGATAAGGGTCGGCTAGGAGGAGGCTGGGCTCGCTTCCAATGCGAACACTTTCGGACTCGGATACCACCTGGCCGGACGCGGCCACCAAGACGGACGGTGCCGTGCGACTCGCATCCACTCCAGGAACTCGGCCGTAGATCCGCGCGAGCGCGGCCTCCGCCGTGCCACCAGAGGCGTCGCCGCGCAAGACCAGCGCCGGGGCCACCGGGTCGGGATAGCAGGCATACGTCTCGGCCGCGCCGCCGAGCATCCGGGTAAGCGCCTCAGCCGTGGCGGGACGGGTGCTGTCCGGGGCGGGCGTCCAATCGGAATCGGCCAGCGGGCGCGGCGCCGCAAGCAAACGATGCAGCCCCAGCGGATTCGCGAGCCCGATGATGAGAAGGCCACCGGGCCTGAGAACAGCTTTCAACCGGGTCAGGATCTCGGCCCAGGTGAGCTGGTCACTCTCGACCGAGTTCAGCCGCTCGAGCCCGTCGAGGGCGACGATCGTGTCGAAGACTCCCTCTGCGGCGAGCCCGGCGGGACTCCCGCACAGGACGGTCAGACCCGGACACCGCGCAAGGTGCTCGGCGTCCGGTACACCACGGACCAGTACGGTCACATCTCGACGTCTGCCGTCTCCCGTTGCGGAGGCAAACCCGGAGCTGCTGCCAGCCGAGTCGGCTACGACGGGCAGCACCGTACCGCCGTCGGGCCCTATCCCCGAGACCAGGGACGCCACCAGGGCCGGAGAGTGCGGGCCCAGGACGAGCGTGCGACCTCGAGCCGCTTCCAAGAACGGAGCGACAGCAGCGCCCCGGACCGGTCCGGGTCCGTGCGACTCGTCCAGGTCAGACCAGACGAGCATCTCGCCACCGATCATTCGGACGTTCACTGAGCCGCCTCTCCTCGCATCCGAAGGCTCTTCGCATTCCGCGCGGCGCCTCCCGAGTGAAGTCATCACCACGCCGCAGCAGTCGGCCATGCCGGTGTGCACAGCCGTCGGCGGATCAGGCCGACAGCCACCTCGTCACCCCTGACCCGCTCGGGCGGCTTCACGGAGCACCCTCGGCAGCGAACTCGGCCGTGGCCAGCGCAGAAGGCGGCGTAGCTCCCCGGCGGGGACCAGCCGGTCGGCGCCCAGCTCGTCAACGGCGGCCGCGTACGCGATCCCCGTGTCGACCTCTTCCCCATGCAGAGCGGCCCATTGGCGGCGTATCCGCGCCTGGCCGCCGTGGGTGGGGTCCTCCCGTTCAAGAACCATCGGATCGCCGTAGACGGCCGGTTCGCAGCCGGCGAGGATGCCGTACCAGACAGCGCTGGACAGCCGGTTGGAGGCGACGCGGCGATGTCGGCGCAGCTCCGTGAGTTGCCGGTCCAGAAAGTCGGCGTCACCCTCCCGGCGGGCGTCGCCGCGGTAGCCGTGACAGATGACGCGGTAGCCGGCACGTTCGTAGCGCCGCCGGACGGCCGGGGTCCGGAACTCCTGCCAGTAGAGGCAGACCGTCACCGGGCCGGGTTCCGTGTCTCGGATCCGTGCGACCAGCCGCGCGTGGTCACCGAGCACGTGCTGGCCTTCCCAGCCATGGAACGGGTACCAGATGGTCCCCGAGCGGGCGGAAGCATTTTCCGGTTCGGGTCTGAGCCGCAGCAGGTAGGCCCACGGCGCCCCCACCACGTACGTCTCCCGCCGTCCCAGCGACCACGCGCGACGACGGGTGCGTTCGGACCAGAGGAACAGCGGCACACCGGGCACGTACTCGTGGTCGCCGGCCATCCCGTCGCCGATGTTCCACCCGTGCTGCAGGTAGCCGTGCATCCGCGGCGGCGGATCCGTCGGGACACCGCAATAACGAGCCAGGACGTGCGAGTGCCCGTAGTATTCGTTGGCCCGGTGCACCGCAGCATTGTTTCCCGGTGGAACTCGCTGGCGCCACGGCTGACGAAGCTGTTCTCCTGACCGTCGCCTTCGCGTTGCCGCACATGCATCCAGCGACGGGAACCACTTACCGCGGCGGCTCACAGAGCTACGCAACGTCACAGTGTCGTTCCCGCAGCCTGCCTCTGATCTCATGGCCGTCGCTGCCCCGGCGTACGGCTGACCAGCGGTGGTCGACTGATCATGAGACCCGCGATGACGGCGGCAGCGAAGGCTTCCCGATCCGCCGTTGACCGCCCTTTGACGGCTGCCGCCCGCACGGCGTCCGTCCAGATCCGTTGCAGGTGGCGTTCCTCCAGTGCCGGAAGGAGGAGATCGGGCACCTCCGCCAGGTCCTCCCATCGCGGCCGCCGGATCCATCGGGACGGACCTCGCATCCGCCACCGCGGGGCATTCGGCGGTGCTGGCCTCGACGCATGCGTGGCCGGCGCCGCGCTCGTCAACTTCGGCATCGTCGATTGAGGCGTCACCGGCGCTGTGCCTCTTGAGAGGAGCCAGCCCTCCGCGCGCAGTCCCCCGACGATGCTCTGGCCCACGAATCCCATGGCGAACGGCGCCCACGGGACGCGCTCATCGGCAGGAACCCTCGCGTCGTCCTCGAGAGTCCACGGGTCGGCTCGGTAGGAACTGAACACGGACTCGAGGAACGGCAGTTCCTGCGGTGACAGCGCGACGATCACCTCGCGGACCACATCCGCGCCCGTCCGCTCGTCCCCGTCCATCACCCGCCACTCCTCCCAAGGCTGCTCGCCTGCTTCGCGAGCGATGCACAGGCCTCGACGATAGGCGCACTTCGCGTCCATAATCCGAAAAGCGTCATTCGTTCGGCTGACGTCATCTGTCTCGCCCGACGCATGATGGTCGCCGCCGGAGGCAACGGCGATTCTCGTCTTCAAGGTCATTGCTGACTCCCCGTGGTCGGTTCCGGGTCGGGTGCCGACGAGTCTGGCAGGCCTCGAAGATCGAACAACCGTTGTCCACAGGCGAGCCTCGTCACCTTGACCCGTACCTTGGGGTGCGGGTTTATCGTCGCGGAATGCGGGTGGGAGAGCTGGCAAGACGGACCGGCACGACGGTCCGGGCCTTGCGTTATTACGAGTCGGCGGGGCTGGTCGTGCCCCGACGGCTGCAGAACGGTTACCGAGAGTACGAGCCGATAGCCGAGCGCATGGTCGCGCAGATCCGGGAGCTGACCGCCCTCGGCCTGACCGTGGAAGAGACTCGGCCCTTCGTCGAGTCCCTCGCCGACGGCAACGATCAAGCTGACGTGTGCGCCGCCGCTCTGGCGACCTACCGAAGCGCCATCAAGGGGCTGCAGGAGCGCATCGGACACCTCACCGCACAACGGGAAGCGCTGGACGCACGGCTCGACGCCGCCGCGAGCCGGGTCGTCAAACACAACGACGCCGGAGTCAGTGATCCGGCGGATCTCGTCGGCACCCGCCTGCCGCACGTGCACTTCTACGGCACGGACGGCACGCCCGTCGACATCGGCGCGCTTGGCAAGGGACGCAGCGTCATCTTCGTCTACCCCCTGACCGGCCGTCCGGGGGTCGACCTGCCCAACGGCTTGCTCGAGATCCCCGGCGCGCGCGGCAGCACCGAACAGGCGTCGTGGTTTCGAGATCACCACACCGAGCTGCTCAAAGCCGGCGCGGCACGGGTGTTCGGGCTCTCCGCCCAATCGACCGGATACCAGCGCGAGCTCGTCTTCCGCCTCAGGCTGCCGTACCCGTTGATCCCGGACCCTCGGCTCACGCTGGCCGAAACGGTCGGCCTTCCGACCTTCGCCGCCGGCGACATGACGCTCTACCGGCGGCTCACCCTCATCGTGTCCGACGACGTGGTCGAGCACGTCTTCCATCCCATCGCCGAGCCGGCCTCGCACGCCCTCGAGGTCATGCGCTGGCTGACGCGCCGCAAGGAGCGCCGATGACCACCCTTCCCGAGACCGCCCGCCGTCCGCCGACTGCCGGGGACTTCGACTACGACACCAAGGGCCACGGGTATGCGGCACAGCGCCGTCCCGACCCCAGGATTGGCGCGCTCGTCCATACGGCGCTGGGCGACTCCCGCACAGTTCTCAACGTGGGCGCGGGCGCCGGCTCCTACGAACCCGCCGGCCGTTACGTCCTCGCGGTGGAACCCTCGGCCGCCATGAGGGCGCAGCGCCCACCCGGAGCCGCACCCGCCGTGAACGCGACGGCGGAACACCTCCCGTTCGACGACGACTCGTTCGACGCCGCCATGGCCACCGTGACGGTTCACCAATGGACCGACCTCGACCGAGGGTTGGCCGAGCTGCGGCGGGTCGCTCGTGATCGAGTGGCGGTGCTGACGTTCGACGGGGATGCACTGGACCGCTTGTGGCTGGCCGACTACGCACCCGAGCTCATCGCCGCCGAACGTCGCAGGTATCCCGCCATCGCGCAGATCGCGGAGGCGATCGGAAGAACGGCAGAGGTCATGAATGTTCCCATCCCGTTCGACTGCGTCGACGGCTTCACCGAGGCCTTCTACGGCCGGCCGGAACAGTTCCTCGATCCCCAGGTGCGCGCCGCCCAGTCCGCTTGGGACTTCGTCGATGACGCCGCTCAACGGCGCGCTGTCGAGGCGTTGCGGTCCGACCTGGCGTCGGGCACCTGGGACGCCCGATACGGCCACCTGCGTACCCAGCTGCAGTTCGAGGGATCCCTGCGCCTCATCGTGGGCCGACCGTGAGCCGCCCCTACCGCGCCCCACCGCCGAAGAAGGACGCGCGCGGGCCCAGCGCGACGCATCCGATCGAGAGCAGTCATTCAGCGAACACCTATGTGCTTCATCGCGCCCTGGCCATCTCCACACGCTTGGAAGAGCTTCAACTTTGACCGACATGAGAAGCATGCTGCGGAGCATTCCCGTCTTTGCCGGCGACCTCCAGCCGTTCCCGGTGTCCCAGGCACCCGACCGGCCCGAGGACCTCTTCGTCCAATGGCTCTCCGACGCGCTCGCTGCCGGCGTTGCCGAGCCTCATGCGATGACACTGGCGACCGTAGGCAGCGACGGATTGCCGGACGCCCGAGTCCTGATCCTCAAGGACCTCGACGAACACGGCTGGCGGTTCGCATCTCACGCCCACAGCCCCAAGGGTCAGGACTTGGCACGCCACCCCGCTGCCGCCCTCACCTTTTACTGGCCTCAGCAGGCCCGGCAGGTTCGCGTGCGCGGCAGGGTCGCACCAGAACCCGCCGAGCGCAGTGCCGCTGACTTCCTGGCTCGGCCACTGGGTTCACGTGCGGAGGCGAGTATCGGACGACAGAGCCAGCCGTTGAAGGACCCCGCTGAGCTGGAGCAGTGCACCACCCAGGCAGTGGCCGCGTTGGAGGCCGAACCCCACCTCGTCGTTCCGGAGTGGACGCTGTACACGCTTACTCCCGCCCAGGTCGAGTTCTGGCAGGGCGACAGGCAGCGCCGGCACACACGCTTGAGGTATACGGCCACGACCGACGGCGGCTGGATGCGGGAAGCTCTGTGGCCGTGACCAAACAGGCGCCGAAGATCGTCGCGGTGTATACCGAGCCGCATGAGTCGTCGACCGCATTGCGAGCCGCGCGCCTTCGCTCGCCAGCAACCAATCCTCGTCAGCCGGGCAACCGGCCTTGGCCAGCCGGGCCGCGCACCTTCACTCGCCCGGGTAACAAGCCCTTTGCGAGCCGCGCGACCCGCCTTGCCGGCTAGCGTCTGAGATGGCCGCCGTATCGGCGGCTGGGTCGGCGGCGGCTCTGCTGTCCGCGGCGGATCGTCCAGTACAGCGCGAACAGACCCACGACCAGGACCACGAAGATCAGGGGCGTGGCGACGCGCGAGGTGGCGGCCGACAGCACGCGGTTGGTGGGCGGAGACTTCGCGTTGGCCGCCGCGGGTGGTGGCGCTGTGGGGAGGGCGGCGTAGTCGACGATGCCGCTGCTCTCGAGCAACGTCATGTGGGTCATCACGAACTGGTTGGCCTGCTGTGCGAGCTTGCGGACCGAGTCGTTGCGGGTGCTGGCGCGGATGGTGGCGATCGCGGGGAAGATCTTGCCGTGGGCGGCTCGGAGGCGGTCGATGTAGATCTGGTCGAAGTCGGGGCCGCTTGCATCGCTCATCTCGGCGAGCCAGCCCTGCTGGTCGGCGTTGGGGTCGTCGGGGAGCTTTATTCTCAGCTTCTTGGCCGCGTCACGGTCGAGCTTGTCGAGTACGCGATGCTGCCTTGCGATTTCGCGTCCGATGCCGCGGATTCGGGGGTCGTCCGACTTGCGCCGCGCCATGTCGCCGGCCGGTATCTCCCACAGACCGGCGAGGCGGACCTTGACCACGAAATCGCGGTCCGCCTCCGAGACCACGCCGACGCCTCGGTCGGACAGGAGGCCGTTGGGCGGTAGGGGAACGCCGGGATCGGCCCGCGCCTGGCGGGGCTCGAGGAGAATCAGCGACATGGCAGCCACCACAGTGGCCCACAGCCGTCTTCGCCGAATGATCGTCCGCTGATGCGGGAGCATCGAACTCCCTAGGACACCTGAATGCATCGGACTTGCTCCTCCGCGACTGCGGGATGCGGCCATGTCGGTACTCCGTGGTAACCCGAACCACGCAGGACTCTCAGCCACAGATCAACTACGCCGGGAAGATAAGAAAGACTTAAGGATTTCCGATGCCACGCAAGGCGCAACTGACCTGTCGAAGTGGATCGCGGAACGACATCCCGCCCAACTCAGCCAAGGCGAACCGACACTGGAGGGGGCAGGCCGGCACGGAGCGCGGCCGGGCGCAGTCCCGGCCGGGGCGCAGTCCGGGTCGGAACGCAGTCGCGGGCGGAGCCCAGTCACACCGGGAGCCGAGTCACAGCGGGGACCCAGTCACGCCCGGAACACAGCCACGCCCGGAACACAGCCACGGTCGCTCAATCAACGATGCCCACGCTCCCCCGCGCTCCGCGCGAAACATAAAGAGCCACCACCCCACCTACCGCGAACGCACCCAGCCGACCAACCCGATGCAATCCCACCCCGCAACAGAACCCATCAACCGACGCCGCATCACACCGGGATCGCGAGGCGGAAGCCGATGCCTCGCCGGTTCTCGATCCAGCCGGGATCGCCCAGCTTCCGCCGCAGGCTGGCCACGTGGAAGTCGAGTGTCTTGCCGGGACCCGGGAACGCCGGTCCCCACACCCGTTCAAGGATGTGGCGCCTCGGCACCACGGCTCCCGGCTCCTGGGCCAGCAATGCCAGGAGGTCGTACTCCTTGGGGCTGAGCGGGACCGGGATCTTGTGGACTCGGACCTCGTGGGTGCCGGTGTCGATCGTCAGCGGGCCGCAGGTCTGGACCGGCGCAGGACGGGACCGGCTGCCGACCGCTCGCATGCAGGCGACCAGTTCCCGCACGCTGAACGGCTTGGGCAGGTAGCCGTCGGCGCCGAGGGCTTGGGCGCGGTCGGTTCCCTCCTCGCCCGCGGTCAGGACGATGAGGGGCGCGCCTACGGTGCTGCGCAGGCGCTGGCAGATGTCGGCGTCGGGCAGAGCGGCGTCGAGCAGCACCATGTCGGTGGGCGGTGCGGCGAGTGCGGCCGCGCCGGTGGCCACGTGGTCCGCGAGGATGCCGTACAGGGCCAGGCCGTCGATCAGTGGTCCGGCTACGGCGTCGTCGTGCTCTACCAGCAAGACCTTCATGCGCAACGGTACGGATCAAGCACCCGCCACGGTTCAGCCTGGCCGCCGGCCACCTTGACCGACAACGGCCGCGGTGAAGCGACGTCCGAGCGAGAGCGAACTGGAAAACGACACGCGACGCGACGACCGGAACGTTCGCGTTCGGCGCGGGGATAGAGCGGAATGGGTGGGGGGGCTGTCGTGCCAAAGGGGCGGGAAGGGGCGGACTCCTCAGATGCTCAACTTGTGTCACGGGCGGACGATCGTTCTTGTATGAGTACCGATCGGCACTCGGCTTGTCGCCGGATTCCGGGACTGCGGAAGACGGGGAGCCGGCCGTGACCTCACAGCGTGTCCGCGCCAGCAACAGCCAGCGTGACCGGGTTGTCGAGCACCTCAACAGAGCACTGGCCGAGGGGCGCATCACTCCTGCCGAGTTCGAGGAACGGTCCGCGGCGGCGAGCCGCACGGTGTGGGCCGACGAGCTCTCGCCGTTCACGGCCGACCTGCCTCGCCGCGCGACGCTGCATCAACGGCTCTACGTTGTGGAACGCCTCGGCGACGCTGCCGCTCAGGGATACATCAGTTTCCCGGAGTTCGAGGAACGCTCGGCCGCGGTGAACCATACGCTGTGGCACGATGACCTTCGCCGGTTCACGCATGACCTTCCTGCCGCCTTTCAAGTCGTCCCCGAGCCGGTCGCCGCAATCCCGGCCCGGTCGGAAGGTAACCGCAAGAAGGTCAAGCACCCCTTGGGGACGGCGATTGCGGTCGCGCTCATCGTCCTGACCGGCGGGATCGGCATACCGCTGCTCCTGAGACATGACTCTGCGTCCACGAGCGCGCCCTCCATCGATGCACCGCGTCCCGTAGCCTCGCCTGCTGTCACCTCGGCGGTTCCGGTGACGACTACGTCTCCAGCTGTCGCGCGGACCACTTCCGCGCCTGCTCGTGCCGAGGCCCCGCCCGCGCCGCCGCCGTTCACGATCGAGTGTTCGGTCGGCGACTCGGGGAACGAGAAGACGTTCACCTCTCTCAAGAAGGCGTGGGCGGAGAACGATGGGACCTACTCCTGCGAGGCTTCGGTGCCCGAGTCCCATCGACTGAGCAGGCTGGAGAATGCGGCCGTCACCATCGATCAGCGGACAGGTAACGGCGAGAACAATATCGAGGCGCTCGAAAGCCTCCTCTCACTCTGTGCCGACACGATGAAGTTCGAGTTCAACTACGACGACATTCTCGAGCCGAAACCCGAGCCTCGGCCTTTCACCGTCGACGACTTCACGGATTTCGACCCGGATCGTCTGCAGGCGATGTACAAGCTGTGCCCCCATGCACCTACGGCGCGGCGGATGCGGGAAGCCATCTACTCTCGGTGACCGTCGGCGGCCGTACAGGCTCCCGCACCCCGCCGTCCTCAGCCCCGCGTGGCCCAGTCCCCCAGCACCCAGTCGCGCACCTCGGGCATGTCCTCCAGGTGTTGCACCACGTACTCCTCGTGCCGTTCGAGCTGCGCCTCGCACCAGGCCTTGAGGTCGCTGGCCCCGCGGGGCAGGCGCTTGCTGTTGTTGATCGCGTCCATCACGAGGTGGTAGCGGGATGCCCTGTTGCGGACCGTCATGTCGAACGGCGTCGTCGTCGTGCCCTGTTCGATGAAGCCGCGCACCCGGAAGCGGTCGGCGTCGGGGCGGCCGTGCACCAGCTGGTGGATCGCGCCCGGGTAGCCGTGGAAGGAGAAGATCACGTCGACCGTGTCCGTGAAGAGCTCGGTGAACAGGGTTTCGCTCATGCCGTGCGGGTGGTCCTTGGGGCGGATCAGGGTCATCAGGTCGACCACGTTGACGACCCGTACCTTGAATCCGGGGAGTCGGTCGCGGAGGATCTGCGCGGCGGCGATCGTCTCCATGGTGACGACGTCGCCGGCGCAGGCGAGGACGATGTCCGGGTCGCTGGTGCCGTCGTCGGTGCCGGCCCAGTCCCAGATGCCGGCTCCGCGGGCGGCGTGCTCGACGGCTTCGTCCATCGTCAGCCACTGCAGCTGGGGCTGTTTGTCAATGACGATAAGATTGATGTACGAGCGGGAGCGGAAGCAGTGGTCCGCGACCGACAGCAGCGTGTTGGCGTCCGGCGGCAGGTAGACGCGGGCCACGTCGCCGCGCTGGGTGAGGACGACCTGGATCAGGCCGGGGCCTTGGTGGGAGAAGCCGTTGTGGTCATTACGCCATGCCGTCGAGGTCAGCAGGATGTTGAGGCTGGGTACCTTCTCGCGCCAGGGCAGGTGCTTGGCTTCCTGGAGCCACTTGCCGTGCTGCACCGTCTGGGAGGCGCTGACCATCGCGAACGCCTCGTACGTGGCGAACATGCCGTGCCGGCCGGTGAGGGTGTAGCCCTCCAGCCAGCCGTGGCAGTTGTGCTCGGAGAGCACCTCCATGACGCGGCCGTCGCGGCCGATCTGCACGTCGGTGTCCGTGACGTGTTCCATGAAGCCGCGGTCCGAGGCCTCGAAGACGGCACCCAGCCGGTTGCTGTTCGTCTCGTCCGGGCAGAAGAGCCGGAAGGTGTCGGGGTTGCGCCGGTAGATGTCGCGCATGAGCTCGCCGAGCCTGCGGGTCGACTCCGCGCGCAGTTCCGCCGGGTGGGGTACGTCGACGGCGTAGTCGCGGAAGTCGGGCAGGTCGAGGTCGCGGGTGAGCCGGCCGCCGTTGGCGTGCGGGCTGGCGCTCATCCGCAGGTCACCCTCGGGGGCGAGGGCGCGTACCAGGTCCACCGGCGCGCCCGTGTCGTCGAAGAGCTCCTCCGGCCGGTACGAGCGCAGCCAGCTCTCCAGGATGGCAAGGTGCTCGGGGTTGTCCTTGACGCCGGACAGTGGCACCTGGTGGGAGCGCCAGGTGCCGGTGACCTGGACGCCGTCGACCTGGTCGGGTCCGGTCCAGCCCTTCGGGGAGCGCAGGATGATCAGCGGCCAGCGGGGGCGGGTGCCGTCCCAGTCGCCGCCGCGGGCGGCCTGCTGGATGCTGTGGATCTTCGCCCAGGCGTCGGCGAGCGCGGCGGCGAAGCGGTGGTGCATGCCGGGCAGGTCGTCGCCTTCGACCTCGATGATCTCATAGCCGTGGCCCTCGAGCAGGGACCGGACCTCGGCGCGGTCCTTGCGGGCGAGGACGGTGGGGCCGGCGATCTTGGCGCCGTTGAGGTGCAGGATCGGCAGCACCGCGCCGTCGCGGGCCGGGTTGATGAAGGAGACGCCCTTCCAGGACCCCTCGAGCGGGCCCGTCTCGGCCTCGCCGTCGCCGACCACGGCGACCGCGACCAGGTCCGGGTTGTCCATGACCGCGCCGAAGGCGTGCACGAGCACGTAGCCGAGCTCGCCGCCCTCGTGGATGGAGCCGGGCGTGGTGACCGAGACGTGGCTGGGGATGCCGCCCGGCGCGGAGAACTGCCGGAAGAGGCGTAGCATGCCGTTCTCGTCCTGGGTGACCCTCGGGTAGATCTCGCTGTAGGTGCCTTCGAGGTAGCCCGCCGCCACGAGGGCGGGGCCGCCGTGGCCGGGGCCGGCGAGGTAGATCGCCTGCCGGCCGGTGCGCCGGATGAGGCGGGAGACGTGCGCGTAGATCAGCGACAGTCCCGGGCTGGTGCCCCAGTGACCGAGCAGCCGGGGCTTGATGTCCTCGGGGGTGAGCGGGCGGCGCAGCAGGGGGTTGCCCTGCAGGTAGATCTGGCCGATGGTCAGGTAGTTGTTGGCGCGCCACCAGGCGTCCAGGCTCGCGACGTCCGCGTCGTCGAGCCGGCCGAGGCTGGTCAGGTCCTCCGTAGCCGTCGTCATGCATGCGACGCTACGACAGGATCCGGCCCGCCGCTGAGGGTCTAAGGTCCCGAACGTCCTGAGGTGACGGCCTTGAGCTCGGCCATCGACTCCCGGAGGAGATGCGCCAGGTCCGGTTCTCCGCTGCCGGCGACCCAGCGCTCGAACGCGATGCGGAACACCGCGACACCCGCCTCGGCGGTCAGGGCGGCGGCGGTGGCCGGGACACCGCGGCGGCGGAAGGCGGCGGCGAGCGCAGCCGCCAGGGAGGCCATCTTGATCAGCTCGCGTTCGCGGAGCTCGGCGCTGGCCTCGATGACGGCGTGGCGCTGCCGTGCGAAGTCGTAGCGATCCTCGAACATGGTGCCCACCTCCTCCAGCGCGGCGGCCATGACGTCGATCGGCGACGCGGAGGGGGGCGCGGCGGCGACCGCACCGACGACCAGCTCGGTGAGTCTTCCCGCGCCGGCGAACAGGATCTCGCGCTTGTCGGCGCAGTGCCGGAAGAAGGTGCGCTCGGTGAGCCCGGCGCGTGCGGCGATCTCCGCCACGGTGGTGTTCTCGAAGCCGCGTTCGGCGTAGAGCTCGAGCGCCGCCTGCTCCAGCCGGCCGCGCGCGTTCGGCTCCCATCGCCCCATGGCTCGATCCTAGTGGATGACAGTCACTGACATCGCGCGCTATGGTCATGGCAGTCACTGACATCAACGCGGAGGTATCCCATGCACGTCTTCGTCACCGGCGCCTCGGGCTGGATCGGCTCGGCGGTGGTCCCCGAGCTGCTCGCCGCGGGCCACCGGGTCACCGGGCTGGCCCGGTCGGACTCCTCGGCCGCGGCCCTGACGGCGGCCGGCGCCGCCGTGCGGCGCGGCACCCTCGACGACCAGGAGACACTGCGCGACGCGGCCGCCACGGCGGACGGCGTGATTCACCTGGCGTTCCGGCACGACATCGCCTTCTCCGGCGACTTCCAGGGCGCGGCCGACACCGACCGGCGGGCCGTCGAGACGATCGGCGCGGCGCTGGCCGGCTCCGACAGGCCTCTCGTGATCGCATCCGGCCTGCTCGGGCTCGCTCCGGGAGAGGTGGTCACCGAGCGCGACGGCCGCGACGAGGGGTCGGTGCAGGGAGAGGGCGCCGGCCCGGGTACCCGGCACGCGACCGCGCAGTTCACCGTTTCGCTCGCGTCGCGCGGCGTCCGCTCGTCCGTCCTCCGGCTGCCCCCGACCGTCCACGGCGAGGGTGACAACGGGTTCCTGGCCACCCTCGTCGGAGTCGCCCGCGACAAGGGTCTCGCCGGCTACGTCGATGACGGCGGACAGCGCTGGCCGGCCGTACACCGCCATGACGCGGCGCGGCTGTTCCGGCTGGCGGTCGAGCAGGCACCGGCCGGGTCGGTGCTGCACGCGGCCGCCGAGGAGGGGGTGCCCATGCGTGCCGTAGCCGAGGTGATCGGCCGGCATCTCGGCGTACCGGTCGCCTCCGTGCCCTCCGCCGACGCGGGCGGCCACTTCGGCTGGCTGGGTGGTTTCGTCGGCCTCGACAGCCCCGCCTCGAGCGCGGCCACGCGGGAGCTGCTCGGCTGGCAGCCCACCGGGCCGGGGCTGCTCGACGACCTCGACAAGGGGCACTACTTCGGGTGAGCGGCGGGCGGCGGGCGGCCTACGACACTCCCACGCTCTCGCGCTCGGGGGTGCGGGCCGACCGGACGTCCACGAGCGCGGCCACGAGTGCCACCAGGACGAAGCCGATGGTGACCAGCAGCGAGGTGCGGAAGGCCAGGGACCAGCTGCCGCCGTTGGCCGCGAGCCGGTTGAAGAAGATCGCGCCGACCACGGCGATGCCCAGGGCCGTACCGATGCGCTGACCGGTCTGCAGCACGGCGCCCGCGCTGCCGGCCCGGCGTACCGGGACCTCGGAGAGGGTGAGGGTCTGGTTCGGGCTGATCACCAGGCCGCTGCCGGCGCCGGCGACGAGCAGCGGCACGGCGGCGGCCCAGCCCGCGTTGTGGCCGGGGACGAAGTGGAGCGCGACCACGGTGGCGATCAGGCCGGCGGCGACCAGGGCCAGGCCCGTGGCGACGAGCGGGCGGCCGTACCGGTTGACGATGCGACCGCCCGCGCCGGACGCGACCGCCGAGCCGATGGCGAACGGGGTGATCGCGACGCCGGCGGCCAGTGCGCTGTAGTGCAGGCCGCTCTGCAGGTACAGCGTGTAGATGAAGAAGATGGTGGTGAACCCGGCGAAGTAGAACAGGCCGATGAGCGCGCCCAGGCCGTACGAGCGCACCCCGAACAGTCCGAGATCCACCAGCGGGGTGTTCCCTCGGCGGGCGAAGCGGCGCTCCCAGGCGACGAAACCGGCGAGGACCGCCACGCCGGCCACGGCCAGCAGCCACTTCGCGGAGCCCTGCCATTCGCGCTCCTGCACCAGCGGCAGGAGCAGCAGGAGCACGCCCACGCCGAGCAGGCCCACGCCGGCCGGGTCGAGGCTCTCGCGGTCGCGCTGCTCCGGGGCGCGGGCCGGGATCCACATCCGGCCCAGCACGATCGCCGCGATGCCGATCGGCACGTTGATGTAGAAGATCCAGCGCCAGCCCTGCTCGGCGCCGAGGAGCTGGATCAGCAGCCCGCCGAGCAGCGGGCCGACCGCGGTGGAGACGCCGATCGTGGCGCCCAGCAGGCCGAACGGGCGGCCTCGCTCGGCCGGCTTGAACAGCTGCTGGATCAGCCCGGAGACCTGCGGGTTCACCACGCCGGCCGCGGCGCCCTGCACGAGGCGGGCGACGATGAGCCACAGGGCGCCGTTCGCCATCCCGGCGGCGGCGCTGGCCAGGGTGAAGACCGCGAGGCCGGCGATGAAGACGTCCCGGCGTCCCCGCGCGTCGCCGAAGCGGCCGGCGGGCACGAGCAGGAGCCCGAAGGTCAGGGCGTACCCGGAGAGGACCCACTGCAGGCCGCCCGAGCTCAGGTCGAGGTCGGCGCGGATGGAGGGCAGGGCGACGTTGACGATGCTCACGTCGAGCAGGGTCATGAACCCGGCCACGAGCGCGACGGTCAGGGCTTTCCAGCGGTTTCCCACCGGCCCGTGGTTCCCGTACGGACCGGTGGGAAACTGTGACTACCGGTACAGCCGCAGGTCGGCGATGCTCCACCAGTTGCCGCTGCTGCCGGTGTTCGTGATCCTCAGGTGGCGGGCCCGGGTGAGCGGAAGCTCCACGGTTATCAGCTGGCCGGTGCCGGTACCCGTGGCCAGGGTGCGCCAGTGGACGCCGTCCGTGCTGGCGGAAAGCTCCCAGGAACGGGCGTAGTCGCCGAGGTTGTCGCCGCTGTCGACGGCGACCTTGCGGAACCACCGGGTGGCGCCGAGGTCGGCCTGCAGGTACTGCCCCGGGGCCTGCGCGGCGCCGCTGGACCAGCGGGTGGATGCGTCGCCGTCGACCGCGGCGCCCGCGTTCTCGCCGGCAGGGGAGGCGGTCGCCGTGGCATCCTCGAGCGCCACCGGGCGGTCGGCCGCAAAGGCGCCCCGCGGCCAGGTGAAGGTGGCCAGGGCACCGCCCGGCAGCTCGTACTCGAACGACCGGTCGCCGACCGCGACGGCGAACGAGCGCGGGTTGTCGTTCTCGTTGTGCACGACCAGCGCGGTCGACCCGTCCGGGTTGCGGAAGGCGACATCCATGATCTGCCCGTTCCAGCCGACGGTGCCGAACGAGGTGCTGGCGATCCGCACGGCACCCGGCTTCACGAACTTCGCCAGGTGCCCGATGGTGTAGTACTCAGCGTCGCGGGTGACGCTGCCGTCCGCCTGCAGGGTGAGCAGGCCGGTGCAGGTGCCGCACCCGCCCAGGTGCGGGCCGCCGGTGTGGTCGAGGGCGATGTTCCAGTTGACCACCGACTTCGCCCAGTTGCGGGTGGTGCCGATCGCGAGCGTACGGGCGTGCCAGGTGAGCGTCCCGCGGAAGACCTGCTCCGGCGTGTCGGCAGGCCCGTGCGACCCGGAGCACTCGGTGAACCAGATGCCCTTGTCCGGGTACGCCTCGTGCAGCGCCGTCTGCGCGCTCGGGTCACCCGAGTAGCAGTGGTACGCCGTACCCGCGAGCCACTTGGCGGCCGGCGAGGCGAGCAACCGGTACGGGTAGTCGGTCTCCGGGTCCTCTCCGGGCGGCGTGGTGCCGACGTCGCCGGGGTGCGTGCTCCAGTTGTGGTCGTACCCGAGGATCTTGGTGCGCGGGCTGGCCCTGCGCAGCAGCGGCCCGAGCGCCTCGATGACCTTGGCCTCCTGCGGCACGGGCACCGCCGCGCCCGGGTAGCCGCCGTCGTGCCGGTTCTGCGGCTCGTTCTGGATGGTCAGGTAGTCGATCGGCACCCCGGCCCGGGCGTACGCCTGCACATACTTGACGAGGTAGCGGGCGTACGCGTCGTAGATGCGCGGGTCGTCCTTGAGGTGCCCGCCCATCAGCGTGTCGCTGGTCTTCATCCACGCCGGCGGGCTCCACGGCGTACCCATGACGGTGAGGTGGGGGTTGAGCTGCCGGGCGCGGCGCAGCAGGGGCAGGATCTGCGCCTCGTCGTGCGCGATGCTGAAGTGCGCCAGTGGGAAGTCGGTCTGCCCGGCGGGCACGTCGTCGTAGGTGTAGTGCGCGCTCGCGGCGGTGAAGTCGGACGAGCCGATCGGCTGGCGCAGGAAACTGACGCCGATGCCCTGCCGGGGGTCGAACAGCGACCGCATCGCGGCGTCGCGGGCGGCCGGGTCCAGCCGGTGGAGCACCGCTGCGGCGGAGTCGGTCAGGGAGGCGCCGAAGCCGTCCATCCGCTGGTAGGTGGTGCTCGGGTCGATCGTGATCGTCGTCAGGTCGCTGTCGCCCCGCGTGAAGGACACGGGTGCGCGTTCGTGCAGCTGCTCGGCCCGGTCGGGGGTGGTGACCCAGACCCGGGCCTGCGGTATGCGGTCGCGCTGGGCCTGGGCGGTGCCCGGCGCCAGCAGGAGGACCGCGGCGGTGACCGCCGCGCCGAATGCTCGCCGCCTCATGGGGACTCCTCTGTAACAATATGAAACAACGGCACCCGCCGCCATCGACAGGAAACAATTGTGAAACGTCCTTGTCAAGCCCGTTGGCAGGCTGGTGTCGTGAGGGTCTGAAACAAGGATATGAAACAGAGTTCGCCGGGCGGGTGCACGCCCCATCCGACCGATAGGGTGCGCCGGTGACCTCGTTCGCGATCGTGGGCGCCGGCTGGCGCGCGGAGATGTTCTGGCGGCTCGCCGCGGACCTCGACGGCCTGGACTGCGCCGGAGCGGTGGTGCGCACCCCGCGGACGCTGCCCGTGCCGGCGTACGAGTCGCTCACCGAGTGCGTCGAGCAGGCCCGTCCCGACTTCGTCGTCACCGCGGTGCCGTGGGACGCCAATCCCGGCATCATCACCGAGGCGGTGGAGCGAGGGCTGCCCGTGCTGGCCGAGACGCCGCCCGCTCCGGACGCCGACGGGCTACGCGCGCTGTGGGCCGCGGTCGGCGGGTCCGGACTCGTCCAGGTCGCCGAGCAGTATCTGCTGATGCCGGCGCACGCGGCCCGCGCGGAGGCGGTGCGCCAGGGCCTGATCGGCATCCCCAGCCAGGTGCAGGTCTCGTCGACGCACATGTACCACGCGGTCTCGCTCATCCGAGGGCTGCTCGGCGCGGGGCGGGAACCGGTGACCGTGCGTGCGAGCCGTACCACCGCTCCCCTGGTCGACCCGCTGACCCGCGACGGCTGGACCGACGACCCGGACCCGAAGCGCGCCGTCACGACCATCGCCACGATGGACTTCGGTGACGGCCGCTCCGGCGTCTACGACTTCACCGACAACCAGTGGCACAACCAGCTCCGGTTCCGCCGGCTGCTGGTCCGCGGAAGCCACGGCGAGCTGCGCGACGACGAGGTGGTCCGGCTCACCGCACCGCGCACGGTCATCCGCACCCCTCTGGTACGCCGCCAGACCGGGTACGACCTCGACCTCGACGGCTTCGACACCGACACCATCACGCTCGGCGGCGAGGTGCTCTACCGCAACCCGTACCAGGGGCGGCGCTGGAACGACGAGGAGATCGCCATCGCCACGCTGCTGGACGCCACCGCCGCGTGGGTCCGCGGCACCGCCCCGGCGCCCTACCCCCTCGCCGACGGCGCGCAGGACCACCTCATCGCGCTGGCCGTCGAGGAGGCGGCCGCGACCGACCGCACGATCACCACGGCGGCGGAGGACTGGTCGTAATCCGGGTGCGGTTCGCCATAGCCGGTCAGAACCGGCTCCGGTGCGCCGAACAGAGGGGTGATAGGCACACCCCGGCCGGACGGAGCCCGCATGACCACGCGATACGCCCGCGTGTGCTTCGCCCTCTGGATGATCGTGCTCGCCGGTGTCTTCTACGCCTGGCCGGCGACCCACATGTACGCCTGGGCCGCGATCGGCTTCTCCGGCGCCGCCGCCATCGTGCTGGGCGTCCGCGCCCACCGCCCCGCCCAGCGCCTGCCCTGGTACCTGATCGCCACATCGCTCGCGTTCTTCGTCTCCGGCGACACCGTGTATTTCGTCGAGACCATGCACGGCCGCGACGCGCCGTTCCCCGGCCCCGCCGACGTGCTCTACGTCCTCGTCTACCCGCTGCTGGCCGGTGGGCTGCTGCTGTTCGTCCGGGCTCGCTCCGGCGACCGCAACCGGGCCGCGCTGCTCGACGCGCTGGTACCGACCGTCGGCCTCGGGCTGCTCTCGTGGGTCTACCTGATCGCGCCCTACACCAGGGCGGCGGAGCTGAGCCTGGCCGAGAAGGCGGTGTCGGTCGCGTACCCGCTCGGCGACGTGCTGGCCCTGGCCATCCTGCTCCGGTTGCTCGCCGCGCCCGGCCGCAAGCCCGCCGTCCTGCGCCTGCTGAGCCTCAGCATCGTCGGCGTGCTGGTCTCCGACGTGGTGTACGGCCTCGCCCGCCTCGACAGCCAGTGGGCCGTCGGCGGCCCCATCGACCTCGGCTGGGTGGTGTTCTACGCCGTCGCCGGGATGGCCGCGCTGCACCCCTCCATGACCTGGCTCACCGAGGACGCCGCCCCCGCGGAAGCCGCGCCCGCGACCGGGCCACGCCGGCTCGCGCTGCTCACGCTCGCCGCGCTCATTGCGCCCGGCGTGCTCCTCGCCCAGCACCTGACCGGCGAGGTCGTCGACGCCCCGGTCATCGCCGCCGGCTCGGCCGCCATGGTCCTGCTCGTCATGGCCCGGGTGGCCGGCCTGCTCGGCGAGCAGCGGCGGGCGAACCACCGCGAGCGGGCCCTGCGCCGGGCCACCGCCGCCCTCGCGGCCGCCGCCACCGCCGACGACGTGCTCACCGCCGCCAAGACCGCGATCGCGGCGATCATGCCGCCGGACGAGCCGTACTCGATCGTCACCGGCGACTCCGTGCCCCTCGAGGACGCGAGCACCCTCGAGCTGGGTGTCACGCTCGAGGCCGCCGACCCGGCCACCACCGGATTCCCGTACGCCCTGCACGCCGCGATGGTGGTGCCCGGCACGCCCCCGCACCGGGCGGCGATCCAGCTCGCGGCGCCGGTGGGCACCCTGCGCGCCGTCCGCCCCGCCGTGCAGGCGCTGCTCGCCCAGGTCGCGCTAATCGTGGAGCGGATCGCGTTGGCCGGCGAGATCAGCCGCCGCGACGGCGAGGCGTACTTCCGGACCCTCATCCAGAGTGCCTCCGACGTCGTCCTCATCGTCGGCGACGACGACCGGATCCGGTACGCGAGCCCGTCCGCCGCGACCGTCCTCGGCCGCGCCGACCTGACCGGCTCCCCCTTGGCGCGGATCGTCGCGGACACCCACCACGACGAGCTGGCCGCCCTGCTGGAACGGGCCCGCTCCGGGCACCGCGACGGCTCCGACCTCACCGTCGTCTGCGGCGACCGCCGCCTGCTGCAGGTCGAGTGCCTCGCCCGGGACCTGCGCGACGACCCGACGGTACGCGGGCTGGTGCTGACGGTCCGCGACGTCACCGAGCGGCGCCGCCTGGAGAACGACCTGGCCCACCAGGCGTTCCACGACGGCCTCACCGGCCTCGCCAACCGGGTGCTGTTCCGCGACCGGCTGGAGCAGGCGTTCGCGGGTGCCGTCAGCGCCGGTACGCATCTCGGCGTGCTCTTCGTCGACCTCGACGATTTCAAGGAGGTCAACGACACGCTCGGGCACGCCGTCGGTGACCAGCTGCTCGTGGCCGTCGGCCAGCGCATCGCCCAGGCGATCGGCGCGCGCGACACCGCGGCGCGGATGGGCGGCGACGAGTTCGCCGTGCTCGTCGCCGACGCCGGGGAGCCGGGCGCCGCCGAGGACGTCGCCGCCCGCATCGTCGCCGCGCTGACCGCACCCGTCGAGGTCAGCGACGGCCTCGGCGGCAGCCACGTGGTCAGCGGCGCGGCCAGCGTCGGCGTCGCCACCAGCCGGGACGCGAACAGCCCCACCGAGCTGCTGCGCCACGCGGACCTGGCGCTCTATCTGGCGAAGGGGGCGGGCAAGGCGGGCTGGCAGCGCTACCGCAGCGACCTGCACACCGCGATGGTGGAGCGGCTCGCCATGCGGACCGCGCTGCAGGAGGCCGTCGACGACCGGCAGTTCGTGCTGCAGTACCAGCCCATCGTGGACGTGCGGACGGGTGCCGTCGTCGGCGTCGAGTCGCTCATCCGGTGGCAGCATCCGGAGCGGGGGCTGCTGGCGCCGTACCATTTCATCGAGCTCGCGGAGGAGAGCGGCGCCATCGTGGGCATCGGCGCGTGGGTGCTGCGGGAGGCCCTGCGCCAGTTCGCCCAGTGGCAGACCGAGGCCCCGCGCTCGTCGCTGCGCTACGTCAGCGTCAACGTGTCGGCGCGGCAGTTCCGCCAGCCCGGCTTCGTCGGCCAGGTCCGCGAGGCGCTGGCCGCCGCGGACGCCGAGCCCGGCTGGCTGCTGCTGGAGATCACCGAGAGCCTGGTGCTGCGCGACGCCGACCAGGTGTGGGCGGACCTGGAGGAGCTGCGGGCGCTCGGCGTCCGCATCGCCATCGACGACTTCGGTACGGGCTACAGCTCGCTGAGCTACCTGCGCCAGATCCCGGTCGACGTACTGAAGATCGACAAGTCCTTCATCGACGACATCCTGGCCGGCAGCCAGCAGCGGGCCCTGGTGGACGCGATCGTGACCCTGGCCCGCCACCTCGACCTGGCCGTCGTGGCCGAGGGCATCGAGGACGAACAGCAGCGCGCCGTGCTGGCCGCGATGGGCTGCCCGTACGGCCAGGGCTACCTGTTCTCCCGGCCGGTCTGGCCCGCCGAGATCCCCGCCACTGCCGCGGCCGCCGTGCCCGCCTGAGTCCGGCGTTCCTGCGAGGATTCCGGGGTGCATCCCCTCGACAACCCGGTGTGGGCGGCGCTGTCCGGCCCGCAGAAGGTCCACGCCGACCGGCGCGGCCGGGCGGCCCGCTTCGACCCGGAGATCAGCCCGTTCGCCGCCGTCGACGACCCAGCCGACCCGCGTGCGTGGCGGGACCTGGCGGCCCTGGCCGGACCCGCCGATCCGGCGCTCGTCGCCGCGCCCGCGGTCCCGCTGCCACCCGGCTGGGTGTCGACCGGCGGCGCGCCCGGGGTCCAGCTCGTGGGCACCGAGTACCACGGCGAGCCCGACCCGGAGGCGTACCCGCTCACCGCCGCCGACGTGCCGGAGATGCTCGACCTCGCGGCCCGGACCCGGCCGGGACCGTTCCGCGGGCGCACCCTGACCCTCGGCACCTACCTGGGGATCCGGCGGGGCGGGACGCTGGTGGCCATGGCCGGCGAGCGTATGCGTGTGCCCGGCCACACCGAGATCAGCGCGGTCTGCACCGACGAGCATCATCGGGGCAGCGGCCTGGCCACCCGCCTGGTCGCCGCGGTGGCCGCCGGCATCCGGGCCCGCGGCGAGGTGCCGTTCCTGCACGCCGCCGCGGACAACACCGCAGCGATCCGCCTCTACGAGCGGCTCGGGTTCGACCTGCGTACCACCATGCAGTTCGTCGCGGCGGTACCCGCTTAGCTTGTCGTTCCGCCCCGACTGCTGTTTTCGTAAGGCCGGATCAGCGGATCATCCAGTCGACCACGGATCATTTCTTGATATGAAATTCGAACCGTCGCATTCGTGGCTCCTGAGGGACGCCTGAGACAATGGAGGAATGACGCAGCTCGCATTGTTCCCCATGAAGAATGTGCGGGACCGGACGCTGCGTCGCAATTATTCGCCGGCCGCTGAAGAGTTCCGGCGCGAGCATGAACGGCTCCGCTCGTGGGGCTTGGTGCGACGTCATTCCCGGCGCGTGCGCCGGCCACGCGAGACCGCGGACCAGTCCGCGAACCCGCAGCCCGGCCCTCATCACCTCCGGCCTCGCGGCCCCCGCCCTGGCGACCCGCACGCCAGCGATTCGCGCCTGAGCGACCCGCACCCTGGCGATTCGCACCCTGGCGACTCGCACCTCAGCGACGTCCACCCCGGCGACTCGCACCCCGGTGATCGGCGACCCGGAGCGCCGCCCAGCATCACGTATCCGGGTGGCCCAACTCATCATCCCGACCAGCCGGACAATTCAGCACCAGACGACCACCCGGGGCGAGGCACCGCACCTGCAAACGGCAAGGTTCGAAGCACCGGCGCAGCGGAGCACCGACTCGAGACGGTGGCCGCGCAGCAGGCGCGAGCCGGCGGCCCACCACCCTCCCGCCGGACGCGACAGCCGGGCAATCCCTGCGACCAGAAAAGGGTCACCACCCGACCGCCGCTTCCCTGCACGCGAATACGGCGGCGTCATCCGATCAGCGGCCATTGTCCCACCGAACCAACGCGGCAGCCGCCGCCGATGACGGGCGGAAAGGCGAACGAGACCTTCAGCGGAAACTGTCGATGACGAACTCATCTCGGCCACATATCTACTGGTGGCACGACCGCTGCCCCAGCGTCGTCCGGTGCAGGGGCTGCCTCGCGGACCGGCCGGAGCTTCTGGACCGCCCTGCTCGACGCGGTCCGCCTGTCGCCGGGCGCGGACGTCACGACGATGACGTGTGCGCAGATCCGCGAGGTCGTCGACCGGGTGATCGCCGCCGGCCAATGGCATGCCGGGGAGACGGTCATCCGGCTCACCGTCGAGCATCTGCCGAGCCGCAGTGGGCCGAAGCCGTTCTGGTTGCGGTGGTCCGAGGTCCACGCCGCTGCCGGCGATGGCGCGCGGGTTTCGGCACCCTCCGTGCGAATGGCGCCTCGCCGGCGTGTGCACCAGAAACGAAGCGGCCCGCCAGGCTCACCGTACGGGTGGAACGACGAGCTCAGAGCTGACCGTGGTTCGGCGGCTGGACGTCCGCCAGGTCGTAGGCGGCCAGGTGGTGGTACTTCCAGTCGAGCGGGTCGTGGACGCTGTGGGTGCGGGCGTTGCGCCAGTGCCGGTCGAGGTCGTACTTGGCCGCCGTGGCGCTCGTGCCGCACATCTGGAACAGGTCCGACGCCGTCTCGAGCGCCACCTCGCTGCCGAATGCCTTCGCCGCGGCGACGGCCAGGGAACCGCGGGCCGCCGCGGCCGCGTCGGCCGGCACGAGACCGATCTCGTCGAGGGTACGGGCAGCGTCGGCGAGCAGCGCCTCGGCCGCCCGCACCCGGGCGGCGGCACGCCCGTAGCGGTGCCGCACGTGGGGGTCGTCGGCGGCGGTGGCCGCTCCGGCACGCACCGCCTCGGTGGACGGACGGGCCTTCTCCCGCAGGTACGCGCGGGCGTCGCGCAGCGCTCCCCCGGCGATGCCGACCTCGATCGCGGCGTGCACCAGCTGGGCCCGCGCACCGAGCTGCTGCGGCACCTCGTACGCCCTCGCGTAGTCCAGCGTCAGCGGCGCCTCGACGTCCTCGAAGGTCGCCGTGCCGCTGATGGTGGCGCGCTGTCCCATCACGTCCCAGTCGGTGCCGACGGTGACGCCCGCCGCGTCGCGGGGCACGAACGCCAGCACCAGCCGGCCGTCGTCGTCGAGCGCGCTGACCGCGATCCAGGCCGACGTCAGGGCGCCGGTCGTGTAGTACTTGCGGCCGCTGAGCCGCCCGCCGGTCAGCCGGGTGCTCAGGTCCTGGGCGTGCCGGCCGCCGCGCTCGGCCAGGGCGTTGCCGATCCGCCGGCCGGCCAGCACCTCGCCGTACAGGGTGGTGCGGGTCTGCTTGTCGCCGTGCACGGCGAGGACATCGACGAGCAGGTAGTGCCCCTGGGGCACCTGGGCGATCGCCGGGTCCACCGCGGCGATGATCCGGGCCACCTCGGCCAGGGTCGGCGGGCCGAGGCCGGGACCGCCGTCGGCGGCCGGGACGGTGATCGCCAGCAGGCCGGACGAGTCGAGCACGGCGAGGGCGTCGGACGGCACGGTGGCGGCGCCGTCGCGGTCCCGCGGGATCACGCCGGGCGCCAGCGCGGCGGCCACCTCGTGGGCGGCGGCGACGGCGGCGGCATGGGAGTCGATGGTCACCCGGACGATCGTAGGGTCGCACCCCGATCGCACCCGTCCGGCACCCGGGGCGGCAACCCGCGGCCGGTTGACTGAGCCGGTTGACCTGCGTCGGGAACGGGGCGTACATGCGAGGTGGGAACTGGCGGGCCTACGCCGGCGCCATGGTCGTGGTGATCGCCGCGTACCAGGTCCTGCCCGACGACCCGAGGTGGACGACGGCCTGGCAGGTCGGTGTGGGCTGGGCCGGCGCCGCCGCCGTGCTGTTCGGGGTCCGGCGTCTGCCGGTGTCCGACCGGCTGCCCTGGTGGTGTTTCGCACTCGGCATCTTCGCCAACTCCAGCGGCATCGCCGTCGCGGTCTACGTCGAGAACGCGCTCGGCTGGGAGGACATGCCGACGCCCGCGGACCCGTTCTTCCTCACCCTCTACCCCGCCTGCGCGCTGGGTCTGGCCCTGCTGATCCGCCGCCGCGAGCCGGGCGGCAACCGGACCGCGCTGGTCGACGCCACCACGATCACCACCGGCCTGGGCCTGCTCGCCTGGGTGTACGTGATCCAGCCGGCGGCGCAGCAGGCCGACATGACCGTGCTGGGGCGCACCGTGCAGGTGGCGTACCCGGTCGGGGACCTGCTCCTGCTCGCCATGCTGACCCGGCTGCTGCGGGCGGGCGGCGTACGCGGCCCCGCGTTCTGGTGGATCGCCGGGTCGCTGGGCGCCTTCCTGCTCGGGGACACCACCTGGGTCGTGCTCGGCAACCTCGGCGACGCCGGCTGGGCGATGGAGGAGGTCGTCTGGTTCCGCCGCGGCCTCGACATGATCTTCCTGTCCGCGTTCACGCTCTTCGGCGTCGGCGCCCTGCACCCGCAGGCCCGGGACCTCAGCCGCCCGGGGTCTCCGCGCCCGCCGCGGCTGGGCGGTCTGCAGCTGGCCGCCCTCACCGGCGCCACGCTGATCGCTCCGGCGATCCTCGCCGGGCAGCTGGCCCGGGGCGAGGTCACCGACGGCACGGCCATCGTCCTCGGGTCCACGGCGTTGTTCCTGCTCGTGGTGACCCGCATGGCCCAGCTCGTGCGGCAGGTCGAGCTGCAGGCCAGGCAGGTGCGCGAGCTGTCGCGCACCGACGAGCTGACCGGCCTGCCGAACCGGCGCGCCTGGAACGACGAGCTGCCCCGCGCCCTCGAGCGGGCCCGCCGCGACGGCGGGCCGGTCTGCGTGGCGGTGCTCGACCTGGACCGGTTCAAGCACTTCAACGACAGCTACGGGCATCCGGCCGGCGACCGGCTGCTCAAGGAGGCGAGCGCCGCCTGGCACGCGGCGCTGCGCCGCGTGGACACCATCGCCCGCTACGGCGGCGAGGAGTTCGCCGTGCTGCTGCCCGGGGCGGACCTGAGTGAGGCGGGCGCCACCGTCGCGCGGGCCCTGGCCGGCACGCCGCTCGGCCAGACGTTCTCGGCGGGCATCGCGCTGTGGGACGGCGCCGAGACCTCCGACGAGCTGGTGGCCCGGGCCGACACCGCGCTGTACGCCGCCAAGGCCGCCGGCCGCAACCGCATCGTCGCCGCCGACCCGGTGGCGGATATGCATATGCGCAGCTCAGCATAGGTAAGTTCACCCGCGTCGCGGACTCGGGAGCGGATACCGGACCCGGTATCGTGGGGCGCGCCCCGCCCCCGACCGCACCCGGAGTGCCCGTGAGCAGCGCCACCGAGGAGATCGACCGGCCCGAGGCAGCAGCACCGCGCCGGATCGGCTCGGTCGAGGTGCTGGCCGCCGTGCTCGTGCTGCTGGTCCTCGTCCGCGGCCCCCTCGGGTCACTGATCTCCGACCCCCGGCTGCAGACCTGGACCACCGTCTTCGTCTCGGTGCTCGTGCAGGCGGTGCCGTTCCTCGTCTTCGGCGTCGTGCTGTCCGCGGTCATCGCCGTCTTCGTCCCCCGCTCGTTCTGGGCCCGGGCGCTGCCGAAGCACCCGGCGCTGGCCGTACCGGCGGCCGGCCTGGCCGGCGTGGTGCTGCCGGGCTGCGAGTGCGGCAGCGTGCCGATCGCCGGCTCGCTGATCCGCCGCGGCGTCACCCCGGCGGCCGCGCTGGCGTTCCTGCTCGCCGCCCCCGCCGTCAACCCCATCGTGCTGACGGCCACGGCGGTCGCCTTCCCGGGGAACCCGGAGATGGTCGTCGCCCGCGGCGGTGCCAGCCTCGTCGTCGCGGTCGCGATGGGCTGGCTGTGGCTGCGGCTCGGCAAGGCGGAGTGGATCAAGCTGCCGCACCGGCCGGACCTCGACGGCATGGGCCGCGGCCGGGCCTTCTGGTCCGCCGCCCGGCACGACGTCATGCACGCCGGCGGGTTCCTCGTCGTAGGCGCCGGGGCCGCCGCGACGATCAACGTGGCGGTGCCGGAGCGGTGGCTGACCGGACTCGCGAGCAACCCCGTGGTGTCGGTGCTGGCCCTGGCGGTGCTGGCCGTGCTGCTGTCCATCTGCAGCGAGGCGGACGCGTTCGTGGCGGCGTCGCTGTCCCAGTTCTCGCTCACGTCCCGGCTGGTCTTCCTCGTGGTCGGACCCATGGTCGACCTGAAGCTGATCAGCATGCAGACCGGCGTGTTCGGCCGCCGCTTCGCGTCGCGCTTCGCCCCGGCGACCCTGCTGGCCGCGATCCTGGTCGGCTCGGCGGTGGGGGCGGTGCTGCTGTGAACCGGCAGGCCCAGGCGGTGATCATGCTGCTCTTCGGCGGGGCGATCCTCAAGGCCGGCGTCGGCGACCTCTACCTGCGCTACGTCAAGGAGGGCCTGCGGCCCTTCCTCATCGGTGCCGGGCTGCTGCTGGTCGCCGCCGGGATCATGACCCTCTGGTACGAGCTGCGCCCCCGCCCCGCCGTCACGGACGAGCACGGCCACGACCACCATCACGAGCCGCGGGTCGGCTGGCTGCTGATCCTGCCCGTGCTCGGTCTGCTCCTCATCGCCCCGCCGGCCCTGGGCTCGTACGCCGCGGGACAGGCCGGCAGCGTCCTCACCGCCCAGAGCTCGGCGTCCGACTATCCCCCGCTGCCGGCCGGCGACCCGGTCGACGTGGGCCTGCTCGACTACGCGTCCCGGGCGGTGTTCGACCACGGCCGCAGCCTCACCGGCCGCACCCTGCGCCTCACCGGCTTCGTCACGCCCGGCCCCGGCGGCGAGCCCATGCTCGCGCGCATGGTGCTGTCCTGCTGCGCGGCGGACGGGCGCCCGATCAAGGTGGGCCTCACCGGTGACGGTCCGGCCGGCGTCGCCCCGGACACGTGGGTGCAGGTCGTGGGCGCGTACTCGGACCGGATCGGCAAGGACCCCGTCAACGACGCCGACGTGCCGTACCTGCGGGTGACGAGCTGGCAGGAGATCGCCGCACCGAAACAGCAGTACGAGTGAGCACGCGTCGGCGGCTGCTCGGCGGGGCGGGGCTCGCGGTGTCGCTCGTGGCGGGTGCGGTGCTCATCGCGTACCCGTCCCGGCAGAAGCCGGAGCCCCCCGGCCGGGTGAGTCTCGCGACGGCCTGGCCCGGCGCGCAGCGTGCCGACATCCCGGGCAACCTGCCCGACGGCCCGGTCTACCACCCGGAGCTGTTCCTCGATGCGCGCACGAGCGTCGGCACCGCCCCCAGCCCGGACGCGACCGCCATGCGCCTGGTCGTGCGCGGGGCCGACGGCTCCCTGCGCGAGCTGCGCCGCCGGCCGCTCGACCGGGACCCCGAGTTCGGCGCGACGGCCGCGAGCGGCGGCGACCTGGTGTAGACCGAGTCGGCGCAGGGCGGCCCCACCGAGATCTGGACGGCGACGACCGCCGGCACGCGGGTCCGGCGCCTCACCCGCGACACCGGCGACCCGCTCTTCTACGGCTCCCAGTGGGACCTGGTGCTCGCCGAAGGCCGGGCCTGGTGGGCGGCCGCGGCCGGGCCGGACGTCACCGAGATCCGGTCGGTCCCGCTGGCCGGTGGAAAGGTCACCGTACGCCGTGAGAAGGGCACCTGGGCCCTGACCGCCTGGCCGTGGCTGACCGACGGCGGCGGCGACCAGACCGGCACCAGCGTGATGCGCTCGCTGACCGGCAATCTGGAGCAGCGCGTCGAGACCACCGGCATGGAGCTGACGAGCTGCAGTCCGGCCTGGTGCCGGGTGATGGTCCTGACCGGCGACGGGCTGGCCCGCATCGACGCCATGCACCCGGACGGCACGGCACGGCGCCGTATCGCCGGCCCGGCCGCCGGCGCGCCGATCACCGATGTGGCGATGCTCGACCGCTTCGAGATCCTCTCGGAGGCCACCGCGTCGTCGGACCTCACCGGCACCGAGGGCCTGCTGGTCCACGACCTGTCCACCGGCCGCACCGTCGACGTCACGGCGGCCACGAGCGGGGCTTTCGCCCGCAACGGGGTGCTGTGGTGGGCGACCGGCGACGAGGACGCCATGGTCTGGCACACCCTCGACCTGCGCACCGTATGACGTCCGTCAGTCGAGGTGGGGCGGCAGGCCGAAGAGGGGGAAGAGCCGGGCCGTGTCGAGGAAGTTGTTGACGCCCCGGATCCGCCCGCCGGAGATCTCCAGGACGATGAGCGCCCACGGGTCGTGGCCGGTGCCGCCGGTGGCCGCCCGGTACTGTCCGAAGGCCGGCAGGCCGCTGGCCGTCACTGGGACCAGGCGTGAGCCCCGGCAGCCGCACCCCGTGCCACTCATCCACGCGGTGATGTCGTCGTGCCCGCGCAGCCACAACGGCAGCGGCGGCATCGACAGCGTCGCGTCCTCGTGCAGCAGCGACGTGAGCGCCTCCAGGTCGTACGCCTCGAAGGCCCGCACGTACCGGGCGAGCAGCGCGCGCTGTTCCTCGTCGAGCGGCCGCTGCACCTCGGCGCCGGTGTCGGCCGCCGCGATCGTCGCCCGGGCCCGCTGCAGGAGGCTGTTCACGCTCGCCACCGACGTGTCGAGCAGCTCGGCCACCTCGCTCGCCGACCACGCGAGGACGTCGCGCAGGATCAGCACGGCCCGCTGCCGCGGCGGGAGGTGCTGCAGGGCGGCCACGAACGCGAGCCGGATGGACTCGCGGCCGGCGACCACCTCGGCCGGGTCGGCGCGTTCCGGCAGCACGCGCGCGTCCGGCACCGGGCCCATCCAGATCTCGTCGGGACGCGGCTCGCCCGGATCGGTGGCACGCCCGGAACCGGCCGGGCCCAGGTCCATCGGCCGCACCCGGCGCTGCGCGCTGCCCAGCATGGTGAGGCAGACGTTCGTGGTGATCCGGTAGAGCCACGACCGCAGCGCCGAGCGTCCGTCGAAGCCGTCGAGGCCACGCCAGGCGCGGACCATGGCGTCCTGCACGGCATCCTCGGCGTCGAAGGCCGAGCCCAGCATGCGGTAGCAGTACCCGGTCAGCTCCGGCCGGTACGCCTCGAGCTGCGCCACATCGTTCACCCGGCAAAACTAGCCGAACTTTTCCGCCGGGCGCCGATGAGTCTGCCGTGTCCCGCCGGTCTACCCCCGTGACAGACGGCACGAAGCACACGAGGAGCGACCATGTACGCGGACGTCAACGGGATCAGCCTGTACTACGAGACCCACGGGACCGGGCGCCCGCTGGTCCTGCTGCACGGCGGCCTGGGCTCGGGCGAGATGTTCGGGCCGGTCACCGACGCCTTCGCCGAGCACCACCAGGTGATCCTGGTGGACCTGCAGGGTCACGGGCGCACCGCCGACATCGACCGGCCGCTGGACGTGCGGCTGATGGCCGACGACATCGCCGCGCTCATCGACCACCTGGGCCTGGACCGGCCGGACGTGGTGGGCTACTCCCTCGGCGGCGGCGTGGCGCTGCTGGTGGCGATCCGGCACCCGGAGAAGGTGGGCCGGCTCGTCTCGGCGTCGGCCGGCATCCGCCGCGACGCCACCTACCCGGAGATCCTCGAGCAGCAGGCCCAGGTGAGCTCGGCGGCGGCCGAGTTCATGAAGGAAACCCCGATGTATGAGCTCTACCAGCGGGTCGCCCCCCGTCCCGAGGACTTCCCCCGGCTGCTGGACAAGATCGGCGAGGCGATGGCCCAGGACTTCGACTTCACCGACGACGTCCGCGGCCTGCAGGTTCCCACGCTGGTGATGGGTGCGGACGCCGACCTGGTGCCGCCGAGCCACTTCGTGGAGATCTTCGCCCTGCTCGACGGCGGCGCCCGCGACGGCGGCTGGATGGGCGAGGGCCGGCCGAAGGGCGGCCACGCCCTGGCGATCCTGCCCGGCGTCACCCACTACAACCTGTTCCAGTCCCCGCTGTTCGCGACGACCGCCCTGGCGTTCCTCGACCAGGGCCGCTGAACCGGGCGCTGCGGGCCGCCGGACGGGTGTCCGGCGGTCCGCCCGGGTGTCAGCTGGCGACCGGGCCGCCGTCGAGGCGCCAGGTGACCACCACGGCCGGCTTGGCGAAGTCGCCGTCGGGCCAGGTGGAGGCCGGGTTCTCGACCGAGGCGCCGGTGATCTCCCCCGGATGCTGCACGGCCGTGAACACCGACCGGTCGTCGCCGGTGAGGAACGGGCCGCACGTCTCCGCGCCCGGCGGGACGGTCAGGAACTGTTTGAGGTGGCCCCGCTCCGGGCCCTCGATCGCCGTGGCGAAGAGGCCGTCGTTGCTGCCCAGCGCGTTGCCGTCGGTCGCGATCCAGAGGTTTCCGGTACGGTCGAACGCGACGTTGTCGGGGCAGGAGATCGGCGACACGGCGCTCTTGTCGTAGCCGGCGAAGTACGTCGACGGGTCGGCCGGGTCGCCGCAGACGATCGGCAGCATCCAGGTGAACGTCTCCGACGTGTGGTCCCCGCCGTCCTCGGTGATCTCGAAGATCTGCCCGTGCCGGTTGGCGGTCCGCGGGTTGGCCTCGTCCACGCCCGGGTAGGTGCCGACCCCGCGGTTCACGTTGTTGGTCAGCGCGGCGTAGATCTTCCCCGTCACCGGGCTGGGCTGGACGTCCTCGGGGCGGTCCATCCTGGTCGCGCCGACCTTGTCCCCGGCGATGCGGGCGTAGGTCAGGACCTCCACGACGCTCATCCCGGGCACATAGGAGCGGTCGCCCGAGGCGAGCTTGACCCAGCGGCCGGTGCCGTCGAACGCGCCGTCGGAGGGGAGTCTCCCCGTGCCGTCGATCTCGGCGGCCGGGCTGTCCCCGGTCAGCGTGGCGACGTAGAGGGTTCCCGACTCCAGCAGGGTCAGGTTGTGCCGGCGGTTACCGGGGATGTAGCGCTTGGCCGACACGAACTTGTACAGGTAGTCGAAGCGCTCGTCGTCACCCATGTACGCGACCACGTGCCCGCTGCGGGCGACGATCACGTTGGCGCCCTCGTGCTTGAAGCGGCCCATCGCGGTGTGCTTGCGCGGCCGGGACCGCGGGTCGTGCGGGTCGACCTCGACGATCCACCCGAAGCGGTGCGCCTCGTTCGGGTGCCGGGTTAGGTCGAAGCGCTCCTGCGCCCGCTCCCACCGGCGTGACCCGCTCGGGTACCGGGCCGTCGTGCTGATGCCGTAGCGGGCCAGGGAGGGCTTCAGCTCGGCCGGGGCCTGGTCGCCGCCGACGAAGTACTGGTTGAAGTTCTCCTCGCCGGACAGCACCGTGCCCCACGGGGTCACGCCGCCGGAGCAGTTGTTGAGCGTACCGATGGGGGTCGTACCGGCCGGATCGGCCGACGTGCGCAGCAGCGGGGAGCCGGCGGCGGGACCGGTGAAGGCGAACGGCGTCTCGAGCATGGTGATGCGGCGGTTGTACGGCAGGCTCCTGCCGCGGACGGGACGCCACTGGCCGGTGTGGCCGACCCGCTCCAGCTCCACGACGGACATGCCGTGGGCGGCCATGGCGATCCGGATCTGCTCGACGGTCATCGCCTCGAGGGTGGTGAAGCCGGGGAACATCAGCTCCTCGTTGGTGTACTCGTGGTTGGACACGAGCAGCGCCCGGCGGCCGTCGCGGCCGAGCGGGAGGACGCCGAGGAAGTCGTTGTTGTAGCCGAACTGGCGCAGCTGCCGGTCGGCACTCTGGTGGTGCACGTCGAACGCGGGCGCGCCGGGCAGCACCGGGTCGCCCCAGCGGATCACCACGGCGTGGTCGTAGCCGTTGGGCACGATCACCGTGTCGAGCTCGTTCGGCGGGATCGGCTTGAAGGTCAGCGCGCCGGTCCGGCCACCGCTGCTCCGCGAGGGCGCCGGCGCGGCCGCGGCGGCCGGGGTGGCCTCGGCGCCGAGCCCGAGCACGAGAGCACCGGCGGCACCGGCCCGGACCAGTCCGCGTCGGGTCATCCCCGCGCTCAGCACGTCGCCCAGGTACGGGTTGCCGGACCGGTTCGGCACGGGATGGTCGCAGGCGTTCCCGCAGCGGTAGAGGCAGGTCATCTCATCGCGCCCGTGGCTCACCAGGGGCAGCAAACGCGGGCGTTCGGACTCCATCGTCAGATCTCCTCGCGGTGGGGTGCGCGTGAGTCTAAACCGGACGCTGAGTAAACGGAAGGTTAACGATCCGTGGTCAGAGGGCCAGGCGGGCGACCTCGTCCGCGCAGCCCCAGGAGAGCGTCATGCCGGCGCCGCCGTGGCCGTACGCGTGCACCACCGTCCCGCCCGGCCACTTCTCGGCCTCGACCCGCGGCCCACCCCGCCGGGCCGGGCGGAGCCCCACCTTCTCCCCCACCACGGGCGCGCCGGCCAGCTCGGGCACCAGTGCGAGACAGCGCTCGAGGATCGCGTGCCGCGTCGCCGGGTCCGGTGTGGTGTTCCAGTCGTCCACCTGGAAGGTGCCGCCGAGCACGACGTCGCGGGTGCGCGGGTGCACATAGGTGGCCGGGTCGCTCTGGTCGCGGACCGACACGAACACGCCGGGGTTGGCGACGAGCACGATCTGGCCGCGTACCGGATGCACCTCGGGGTCGCCGCACAGCGAGCCGGCGGCGAGCCCGGTGGCGTTGACGACCACCGGCGCCTCGGCCAGGGCCTCCTCCAGCCGGTCCACCCGGCGGCGCACCACCCGGCCGCCGGCCCGCTCGAACCTGTCACGCAGCCACGGCAGGTACACGCCCATCTCAGCCATCGGCGCGGCGAAACGCAGCTCCCGGGTCCACGGCGCGGCGATCGGCAGGCACCGGACCCGGCCCGCGGCGGGCGCCCACCAGGGCTCGCCGGTCGCGCCGTCCCGCTCGAGGTTGCGGGTCTCGCGCATCAGCACGCCGGGCACGCCGTCGTGCGCCTGCCGGCGGAAGGACTCGTAGGTGGCCCCGGCCCAGGCCAGCAGCCGCGGGTCGAAGGCGAGACCGGTCGGGTACCAGACCGCCGCGGCGACCGCGGAGACCGTGTCCGCGGGGCCGACCGGCGTCCAGAGCACCACGTCGGCGCCGCGCTCGCGCAACCGCAGCGCCGCCGTCATCCCGATGATCCCGCCGCCCACCACGATGACATCGGCCATCCCGCCATCCTGCTGCATGGCGGAGGTGAGTACGCGCACTCAGTCGCGTTGACGACCGGCACGGCAGGCTCCTCAAGCATGGAGACGAACCCTCAGCCCCGGACCACGACGGCCTTCTACGTGCAGTCGATCGCCTCGTTCGGCCTGTCCCTGACGGCGGTCACCGCCGGCATCGTGTACCTGCCCGTCGGCGCCTGGATCCGCGCCTTCCTCGCGGTGGGCCTGCTGTACGTGGTGACCTCGGCGTTCACGCTCGCCAAGTGCGTCCGTGACCAGCAGGAGGCCGGCTCGGTGGTGCGCCGGGTCGACCAGGCGCGGATGGAGAAGCTGCTGGCCGAGCACGACCCCTTCACCGTGCCGAGCGCCTAGATGCGGTCGAGCGTGGCGGGATCGGGCTCGCCGTCGTAGTACCTGTCGAGCACGGCCTGGAAGACCGCCGGGTCCTCGGCGGCCCGCGCGAACAGCGTCATCGACGAGCGCAGCTTCAGGTCGTCGGGGTAGCCCAGGATCTGCGCCGCCGTGCGGCCCTGGACGTCCAGCAGCGCCCGCGCGCATTCGGCCAGCCGGGGGCCGAGGACCGGGTGCGCCAGGTAGGCGCGGGCCTCGGCCAGGTCGCGGATCGCGTACGTGCGGGCCGTCGGGCTGGAGCCGAGGCCGGCGATCTGCGGGAAGACGAACCACATCCAGTGGCTGCGCTTGTCCCCCGCACGGAGCTCGGCGAGCGCCCGCTCGTAGATGCGGTCCTGCGCGGCCACGAAACGGCCGAGATCGGGTTCTGCCATGGCACCCATCCGATCACACCAGCCCGAGCAGCGGGGCGGCGGCGCGGCAGCGGCCCGGCTCCGTGAGCACGTCCGTCGAGTCGCTGACCTGGTCGATCGTGCCCGGCAGGGAACCGATCGGGCCGCCGCGCCGCACGCCGAGCCGCTCGAGCAGCGCCCGGACCGGCGGGTCCTCGATCGCGGCGGTGAGCGCCACGACGAACCGGTCCGCGCCGACGACCCGGATGTCGCGGGTGTAGTAGGGGCGCGGCGCCGGGTCCACCGCCGTGGCGAGGCCGAGGGCGTTGGTCGCGGCCGCGATCCGGCTCGCCGCCGTCACCAGGGCCGCCTCGCGGGCCCGCCAGTCCGGCGCGGCCAGGGCCTCCGCCAGCAGCGGCCCGGCGCCGGCGGCCAGGTCCAGGCGGGCGAAGGCGGCACCGAACCATTTCGGGTACGGGGCCCAGCGGCGCTCGACGAGGAACGCCAGGCGCATCAGCTCCCGGACCAGCCGCCCGGCGATGACGCGGGAGCCGAGGTCGTCGCCGGTCGACCCGGCCCGCGCCACGAACGCCTCCTCCTGGGCCACCCGCAGCCACCCCGCCGCCAGTGCGTACCGCCAGACGTCGTCGGGATACCACGTCAGCCGCGTGCGGCGCCGGGCGAGCTCGCCGTCCGGGTCGTGGAAGACCGCGCCGCCGGTCAGCCCCGCCAGCGTCTGCGTGGGAGTGACCAGCCAGTCCTGCAGGCTCAGCCCGTCGACCGGGTCGACGCCCAGGCGGGTGGTGCAGAAGCCGGCGACGGTGGTCAGCTCGACCTGGTGGCCCATGCGGCCGCCGTACGGGAACCGGACCGGGAAGCCCTCGAAGGTCTCGGGAAGCGCGCCGAGGTCGGGCTCCGGCACGCCCGGCGGCAGGAAGACCTGCAGCCGGGGACCGAAGTCATGGTCCGCCGACACGTCGTCGTCGAAGCCGAGCACCTCCGAGCCGTCGCCGAGCAGGGCCGCGGCGTGCGGCCGGGCACCCAGCAACGGCCGGACGGCCGCCAGGTAGAAGCGTCGGGCGAGATCGGTTCCGGACACGCCGGCCAGCCTGCCGCCGGACGACCGGCGTCACAACCCGTTTAGTAACGGCAGCGAAGGACCACCATGGTGTGGCCGCCCACGTCGAGCCTGCCCGCGGCTCGGACCGTCTTCCTGCGGTTGGCCAGCAGCGGGTCGGCCGTGTCGATGACGGTCTCCCAGGTACGCCCGTATGCGCGCGGCGGCACGGTGAAGGTGACCTGCTCCCACAACGGGTTGAACAGGACCAGGAACGAGGCGTCGGTGATCGACTCGCCGAGGGCGTCCTGCTCGGGGATGCCGTGGCCGTTCAGGAACACCGTCATCGTCATGCCGGACTGCGCGGTCCAGTCCTGCGGGGTCATCGGCTCACCGTCACGCCGCAGCCACGCGATGTCGGGCAGCTTCGAGTCGCCGGCCGGCGCGCCGGTGAAGAAGCGGCGGCGGCGGAAGATCGGGTGGTCGGCGCGCAGCTTCGTCAGCTGCTGCGTGAAGCGCGTGAGGACGTCGTGGTGCCGGGCGTCCTCCCAGTCGATCCAGCTCAGCTCGTTGTCCTGGGCGTACACGTTGTTGTTGCCGCGCTGGGTGCGGCCGAGCTCGTCGCCGTGGGCGATCATCGGTACGCCCTGCGACAGCAGCAGCGTCGCGAGGAAGTTGCGCTTCTGGCGTTCCCGCAGCTTGATGATCTCGGGGTCGTCGGTCGGCCCCTCGGCGCCGCAGTTCCAGGAGCGGTTGTGGCTCTCGCCGTCGTTGTTGTTCTCGCCGTTGGCGTCGTTGTGCTTGCCGTTGTAGGAGACCAGGTCCTCGAGCGTGAAGCCGTCGTGCGCGATGACGAAGTTGATCGACGCGATCGGGCGCCGGCCGTCGATCTCGTACAGGTCGGACGAGCCGGTGAACCGGGAGGCGAACTCGCCCAGGCTGGCCGGCTCGCCGCGCCAGAAGTCGCGCACGGTGTCGCGGTACTTGCCGTTCCACTCCGTCCACAGCGGCGGGAAGCCGCCGACCTGGTAGCCGCCGTCGCCGACGTCCCACGGCTCGGCGATGAGCTTGACCTGGCTCACCACCGGGTCCTGGTTGACCAGGTCGAAGAAGGCGGCGAGGCGGTTGACCTCGTGGAACTCCCGGGCCAGCGAGGCCGCCAGGTCGAAGCGGAAGCCGTCGACGTGCATCTCGGTCACCCAGTAGCGCAGCGAGTCCATGATCAGCCGCAGCGACTCGTGGTGGCGCACATTGAGGCTGTTCCCGGTGCCCGTGGTGTCGTAGTAGTACTGCTTGTCGCCGTCGACGAGCCGGTAGTAGGCCGGGTTGTCGATGCCGCGGAAGGACAGCGTCGGCCCCAGGTGGTTGCCCTCGGCGGTGTGGTTGTAGACGACGTCCAGGATGACCTCGATGCCGGCGGCGTGCAGCGCCTTCACCATCGACTTGAACTCCTGGACCTGCCCGCCCCGGCCGCCGAACGAGGCATAGTCGTTGTGCGGGGCGAAGAACCCGATGGTGTTGTAGCCCCAGTAGTTGCTCAGCCCGCGCTCGATCAGCCCGCTGTCGTGCACGAACTGGTGCACCGGCATCAGCTCGACGGCGGTCACCCCGAGCGCCTTGAAGTGCTTGATCATCTCGGGGTGGGCCAGGCCCGAGTACGTGCCGCGGACGTCCTCGGGGATCTTGGGGTTGCGGATCGTCATGCCCTTGACGTGGGCCTCGTAGATGACCGTCTGGTGGAACGGGATGCGCAGCGGCCGGTCGTTGGCCCAGTCGAAGTACGGGTTCACCACCACCGAGCGCATCGCGTACGGGGCCGAGTCGGCGTCGTTGTACGAGAACGGATCACCGAAGTGGTACGAGAACAGCGCGTTGTTCCACTCGTTGTGCCCGTCGATCGCCTTCGCGTACGGGTCGAGCAGCAGCTTGTGCGGATTGCACCGCAGCCCCCGCGACGGGTCGTACGGGCCGTGCACGCGGTAGCCGTAGCGCTGACCGGGCACCACTCGCGGCAGGTACCCGTGCCAGACCAGCGCCTCCCGCTCGGGCAGGTCGATGCGGGTCTCCTTGCCGTCGTCGTCGAACAGGCACAGCTCGACACGGTCGGCGACCTCGGAGAAGAGCGCGAAGTTGGTGCCGCCACCGTCGTAGGTGGCGCCGAGCGGATAGGGGTTGCCCGGCCAGATCTTCATACGGCTCTCCTCCCAGCGGACGCTTGCGCGCTGGCCTTCCCACTACGAGGCGCGGTCAACCCTCGCCGCATCGTGATGCCGGACGCACCGGCGTCCCGCGGCTCGGTGCCACGGGACGCCGGGAACGACGGGGGCCGCGCTCAACGGCGGGAGGTGCCGGGGTCGTCGAAGTCGATCTGCTCCTTGCGGACCTCGCCGGTGACGCTCTCCTCGTCGGTCACCGTCTCCTTGCCGAGCCGGACCCGCTCGACCGGCACGGCCTCGGTGTCGACCACCGGCCGCTCGGCGTGCAGGGTCACCTCGTGCTCACTCTCGCTGATCTCCGGGCCGTCCAGCGCGTCGCCGCGGTTGGCCTCGGTGATCGGCTCCCGCTCGAGCCGCACCTGCTCGCGGGTCACCGGTACGGTCACCTGCTCCTGCTCGGTGACGACGTACTTGCGCAGCCGCGCCTTGCCGACCTGCTCCTTGCGGGTGTCGGCGACCAGGCGCTCCTCGGAGCGCGTCATGGCCTCGTCCCCGGTCGCGGAGCTGTCCCGGTGGTAGCCGGTGGTCGTGGTGGTGTCACGGTCGTAGCCGGTCGTCGTGGTCTCCTCGCGGGTGAGGTTGCCGCCGCTGGACGAGAAGCCGTAGTAGCGGTAGAGCTCGTCCTCCTCCTCGGGCGACAGCCGGCCGTCGGGGTCGATGCGCGGCGCGTCCTTCACCTTCGCCTTCTCGAACGGCACCGTGATGCGGTCGCCGCCGACCTCTGCGCGCTGCAGCGGGATGAACGACTGCTTGGTGCCGAACAGCCCCGTCTTCACCGCGAGCCACTCGGGCTCGCCGGTCTCGGCGTCCAGGTACACCTCGTCGGTGGAGCCGATCTTGCCGCCGTCCGCCTCGTAGACGTCCATGCCGTACAGCTTGGGGATGTCGTTGCGCGTGATCACGTCTTCGTCCTCTCCGGGGTCGTGGACCTGCACCCCGGACAATCCCCGGCCTCTACCGCGATAAACAGCGCACCGAGCCACTAAATCGTGGCATCTTCTCCGCGTTATCCCGGCTCCTTGCTGGGTAACAACTATGCCCCCTGAACTGCCCGATCGTCGCTCGCCGATCGACATAGAGACGCCGGGGGAAAATGGCGATCGCGTCCACCCTGGACATTAAGAATGGACATCGGCACAGCCGATACGTCGTTGTTCTCCAAGAACGAGACGACGGGAGTGCGGTGCAGACAGAAGAAGATGAGGCCGGTTCGGCGCCGGAGACCGAGCCGGAGCGGGCCACGGGGAGGTTCGTCGGCTGCCGACGCCCTCGGCGACCGCGCCGGGCGGGACGGGCCTCACCGTCCTCGACCTGGTGGTCCGGGACCCCGTGAGCAGCGGCGGGACCGACGACGAGGGGCAGATCGAGTTCACGCCGCCCGCAGTGGAGTTCACGGTGCACAACGGCGGCACCCGGCGGTCGGTGATCACCCGGCTGGTCATGACGATCGAGGACTCGACGGTGATCGAGCAGTGCGCCGCCGACGGCGCACCGGTGGCCGTGTCGGCGTCGTACGACGTCACCCTGCCGCTGCGACCCGCCGACGGCACCGAGCTGCAGGTGCCGGTCAGTCAACAGCAACGCCCCGACGAGGCGGACCGCTTCGCGGTGCGGATCGGCACCCCGGAGCCGGGGTCCCGGACCACGGTTCATCTGTACCGGGTGCGGTTCGAGCTGGTGGTCGGCGGGGCACCGGCCCGGGTGCCGGCGGGCACGGCCGTCGTGGCGGCTCCGATGGCTCCGCTCGACGGCGACGGCTACTTCTGGAGCGAGACCTACGACAGCGGCGAGGTCGTCTTTGACCCGTACCCCGGCTTGGAGCGCGACATCGCGTGCATGAGACGCAACAGCGGCACCCTGCAGGAGTTCCTGGCCGGCGGTGCCGAGCTGTCTCCCGAGCTCGCCGAGTCCAAGTCCGTGATGCGGCTCTGACACGACGGTCACGCCGGTGGCGGGTCCTTGGCATACCAGACCGAGGCGTGGGGCGCTTCCTCGGCGACCCGTGCGGCGAGCAGGCGCCCCTCGGTGTCCAACGCCTCGTCCTCGGCTTCGCTGACGGGCCTGCTGTCGCCGGGTTCGGCGAAGTTGACCATGGACTCGTACCACTGCTGCCAGGCGGTCAGCCGGCCGACGAGAGCGTCGCTGAGGCCCAGCGAGGCGGGATCGCGGGTGGCGAAGATGTCGTCGCCCTCGCCACGGACCCACAGCGGCCAGCAGTGGTAGTCGCCCAGCACCTTGATCAGCACCGAGCCAGGCTACGCGGGCTCAGGTCGTGACGGTGGCCGGCTCGGCGGCGGTCAGGGGCGTGGCGAGCTTCTCCAGGCTCTGCCGTTCCGCCTTGACGCCCAGGAACGCCTCGACCAGCCCGGCGGCGATCATCAGCACGGCGCCGATGACGAACGCCAGCACGGTGTCGCCGACCTTGCCGGTGCCGACGAGTTCGGCGAAGAGCAGCGGGCCGGTGACGCCGCCGACCGCGGTGCCGACCGCGTAGAAGAAGGCGATCGCCAGCGCCCGGGTCTCCATCGGGAAGATCTCGCTGACCGTCAGGTACGCCGAGCTGGCGCCCGCCGAGGCGAAGAAGAGCACGACGCACCAGCACGCGGTCATCGTCACCGCGCCGAGCACCCCGGCGGAGAACAGCCAGGCAGTCACCAGCAGCAGCACGCCCGAGAGCACGTACGTACCGGTGATCATGATCTTGCGGCCGATGGAGTCGAAGAGCGGGGCGAGCGTCAGGGGGCCGAGCAGGTTGCCGACGGCGATGACCGCGAAGTAGTACCCCGTACTGCCGGACGGCACGTCGAAGAAGGTCTGCAGGATCTGGGCGTACCCGAAGGTGACGGCGTTGTAGAGGAACGCCTGGCCGACGAAGAGGGCGAGGCCCAGCGTGGCCCGCTTCGGGTACTGCCGCACGAGCGTCCTGGCGATCTGCCCGAAGCCGATGCTGCGGCGCTGGTGGATGGTGATGTAGTCCTCGGCCGGCTCGAGCGTCACGCGGTCCTCGCGTTCGACTGTCTCCTCCACCTCGCGGACGAGGCTCTCCGCCTCGTCGCCGCGGCCGTGGATGAACAGCCAGCGCGGGCTCTCCGGGACGTGCCGGCGGACCAGGAGGACGACCAGGCCGAGGACCACGCCGAGGCCGAACGCCGCCCGCCAGCCCCAGGAGACCGGCAGCTGGGTGAGGATCGGCACGGTGACCAGCGCGCCGAGCGCAGCGCCGGCCCAGAAGGTGCCGTTGATGACGATGTCGATGCGGCCGCGGTGCCGGGCGGGGATCAGCTCGTCGATCGCGGAGTTGATCGCCGCGTACTCGCCGCCGATGCCCGCGCCGGTGATGAAGCGGAACACGAAGAACCACCACGGGTCGAAGCTGAGCGCGGTCATCGCCGTACCGAAGAGGTAGACGCCGAGGGTGAGCATGAACAGCTTCTTGCGCCCGAAGCGGTCGGTCAGCCAGCCGAAGAACAGCGCGCCGAAGCAGGCGCCGAGCACGTAGGTGGCCGCGCCGAGGCCGGTGACCTGGCTCTGGGTGATCGAGAGGCCGCTGCCGGCCTCGGAGAGCCGCCCGGAGAGGTTGCCGACGATGGTGACCTCGAGGCCGTCGAGGATCCAGACGGTGCCGAGCCCGATGACGATCATCCAGTGCCAGCGGGCCCAGGGGAGGCGGTCGAGGCGGGCCGGCACGTTCGTGCGGACCGTGCCCGGGTCGGTCGTCGTCATGTGACGCACCTACCCTCGGGAATGCTGCATTATGCACCGGCCCGGGCTGTACAAATGAAGCAATGTCCGAGCTCAGCCCCCGCCGCCGCCAGCTGGTGCTCGCGATCTGCTGCATGAGCCTGTTCATCGTCGGGCTCGACACCACGATCGTGAACATCGCGCTGCCCTCGCTGCGCGCCGACCTGGACGCGTCGGTGTCCGGCCTGCAGTGGGTCATCGACGCGTACACGCTGGTGCTGGCGAGCCTGCTGGTGCTCGCCGGGTCGACCGCCGACCGGGTGGGGCGACGCCGGACCTTCCAGACCGGCCTGGCGCTGTTCACGGTGGGGTCGCTGCTCTGCAGCGTCGCGCCGGGACTGGGCTGGCTGATCTTCTTCCGCACGCTGCAGGCGGTCGGCGGCTCGATGCTCAACCCCGTGGCCATGTCGATCATCACGAACACCTTCACCGAGCCGCGGGAGCGCGCCCGTGCCATCGGCGTGTGGGGCGGCGTGGTGGGCCTGAGCATGGCGCTGGGGCCGGTGCTGGGTGGCGGGCTGGTCGCCGCCCTCGGCTGGCGGTCCATCTTCTGGATCAACGTGCCGGTCGGGCTGGCCGCCATCGCGCTGGCGGCCGCGTTCGTGCCCGAGTCCCGGGCGGCCCGGCCGCGCCGGCTCGACCCCGTGGGGCAGGTTCTGGTGCTGCTCGTGCTCGCCGCGGTGACCTTCGGGATCATCGAGGGGCCCGACGCCGGCTGGGCGACGCCGGAGATCATCGGCTGTTTCGTGCTGGGCGCGGTCGCGCTGGCCGTCCTGATCCCGTACGAGAACAGCCGCGCCCAGCCGCTGCTCGACCTGCACGTCTTCCGCAGCGTCCCGTTCACCGGCGCCGCCCTCATCGCCGTGTGCGCGTTCGGGGCGCTCGCCGGCTTCCTCTTCCTCAACGCGCTGTACCTGCAGGACGTCCGCGGCCTGTCGGCCCTGCACGCCGGCTTCTGGACCCTGCCGATGGCGCTGGTAACGGCGGTCGTGGCGCCGCTGTCGGGGCGCATCGTCGGTGCTCGCGGTGCGCGGCTGCCGCTGGTGCTCGCGGGCACGTCGATCGCGCTCGCCATGGTGCTGCTCACCCAGCTCACCGCGAGTACGCCGATCGGCCTCCTGCTCACCGGCTACGTGCTGTTCGGGTTCGGGTTCGGCATGGTCAACGCCCCGATCACGAACACGGCCGTCTCCGGGATGCCGCGCGCGCAGGCGGGTGTCGCCGCGGCGATCGCGTCGACCAGCCGCCAGGTGGGTGCGGCGCTGGGCGTCGCCGTCATCGGCGCCGCCGTCGCGTCGGGCCTCGACGGGCCGTCCGCCGCGCACTTCGCCGAGGCGTCCCGGGCCGGCTGGTGGATCATGGCCGGCTGCGGCGTCGCGGTTCTCGTCCTGGGACTGGCCTCGACCGGACGCCGGGCCCGCGCGACGGCCGTGCGGGTGGAGGCGCCCGAGGCGGTGGCGGTCCCGTGAGCGACCTCCTCGACATCCGGCGGATCTACCTGGAGCCGGAGGCGGCCGCCCTGCCGCGGGCGCGAGATCCTCGCGCGCTTCCCCGATGCGACGCGCGTCGAGGTGGAGAGCCACCAGCGCATCCCCGAGCTGTACGGCGACGAGACCAACGTCAAGCGCTGGGTGCGGATCAAGAGCGAGGCCCTCGTGCTGGGCGTGAAGAAGTCGCTGACCGCCCGCCCCAACGGCCGCTCCGCCGACTTCATCGCCCCGTCCACCGCCAACGGCTGCGCGATGGCCTGCGCCTACTGCTACGTGCCCCGCCGCAAGGGTTACTCCAACCCCATCACGGTGTTCGCCAACATCGACAAGATCCTCGGGTACGTCCAGCGTCACGTGGGGCGCCAGGGCGTCAAGCCGGCGCCGAACGAGTGCGACCCCGCGGCCTGGGTCTACGACATCGGCGAGAATTCGGACTGCTCGCTCGATGCCCGGATCAGCGACAACGTGCGGGACCTCGTCGAGCTGTTCCGGTGGCTGCCGACCGCCAAGGCCAGCTTCGCCACCAAGCACGTCAACCGCGAGCTGCTCGACTGGGATCCGCAGGGGCGCACCCGGATCCGCTTCTCCCTCATGCCGCCGCGCGACGCCAAGCTGCTCGACATCCGCACCAGCCCGATCGCCGAGCGGATCGCGGCGATCGACGACTTCGTCGCGGCCGGCTACGAGGTGCACGTGAACTTCAGCCCCGTGGTGGTCCGCGACGGCTGGCTGGACGACTGGGCGGCCCTGCTCGCCGACCTCGACGCGGGGATCGGCCCGGCGGCCAAGGCACAGCTGGCGGCGGAGGTCATCTTCCTAACCCACAACCGGGACCTGCACGAGATCAACCTCGGCTGGCACCCGAAGGCGGAGGACGTGCTGTGGCGCCCGGACCTGCAGCAGGTCAAGCGGTCGCAGAACGGTGCGCTCAACGTGCGCTACCGCACCGGCGAGAAGGGGCGGCACGTCGCGGCCCTCACCGAGGTGATCGACCGCGTGACGCCGTACTGCCGCATCCGCTATGCGTTCTGACCGGCAGCCGTAACGGTTGATCCGCAATCATCCGAAAAGCCCATTCCGCCGGCAAGGTACCCGTTCCCCGAACCGGCACGGGCAACCGGCCTAGGCTCCGTGATAGCCGCCGCAAGTGGCATGAACTCACCCGCGACGGACGGCCGCATCGCTCTTCCGGGACGCCGGCACACCGACCCACAGGACCGGGCGCCCCGCACCGCTTCCGCTGAACCTGCACGCCTCACCGGCACCGTGCCGGTGGGTCGACCACGCCTGCAAGGAGCACCGTCATGCCTGCCTTACGTGCGCCACTGCGCCGGAGGATCGTCGTCGCGGCCGCCGCCGCGGCCATCTGCTCACCGCTTCTCACCGTCCCGGCACAGGCCGCGCCCGCGGCACCGGCCGCTGCCCTGGCGCCGACCGGCGCAGCCGCCGTCTCGGTCGTCAAGAACAGCAACGGCCGCCTGGAAGCCTTCGTCCGCGGCACCGACCAGGGACTGTGGAGCCGGCGCCAGGCCGGCGCGGGCAGCGCCACCTGGTCCGGCTGGTCCGGGCTCGGCGGCGGCCTCGCCGGCGCTCCCCGGGCCGGAGCCAGCGCCACCGGCCGCGTGCACGTCTTCGCCCGCGGTACCGACGACGCCCTGTGGTACCGGCGCCAGGTCGTCGCCGGCAGCGCCGCCTACACCCCCTGGAGCAGCCTGGGCGGCGGCCTGACCAGCGACCCGACGGTCAGCCGCGACGTCTTCGGCCGGCTCGTGGTCTTCGCCGAGGGCACCGACCACGCACTGTGGATGCGCCGCCAGACGTCGGCCGCGAGCGCCTCGTTCACCCCCTGGAGCAGCCTGGGCGGAACCCTGAACGGCGAGACCAGCGCGGCCCTCGACCTGTTCGGCCGGCTGCAGGTCTTCGTCCGGGGCACCGACAATGCGCTGTGGACGCGGCGGCAGAGCTCCCTGGGCAGCTCCACGTGGACCGGCTGGACCAGCCTGGGTGGCGGCCTCACCAGCGACACCGCCGTGTCTCTCGACGCCGTCGGCCGCCTGGCGGTCTTCACGCGCGGCACGGACAACGCGCTCTGGACGAGCCGGCAGGCCTCCGCGGGCAGCACCACGTGGACCGGCTGGACCAGCCTGGGCGGAGTCCTGACCAGCAACCCGGGCGTCTGGCGCAACAGCAGCGGCCGGCTGCAGGTCTTCGCCCGGGGCACCGACAACGCGCTGTGGTACCGCTACCAGGGCGGAGGCGGCAGCTGGGGAGCCTGGACGAGCCTCGGCGGCGTCCTGACCAACGAGCCGGCCGCCGCGCAGAACAGCAACGGCCGCCTGCAGATCTTCGTCCGGGGCACCGACAACGCCCTGTGGACCCGTCGGCAGGCCTCGGCGGGCAGTGCCTCGTGGACGGCCTGGACCAGCCTCAGCGGTGTCCTGACCTGATCCACCACCGGCGCGGGTGAGGCCGTACTGTCGTAGCCGACATGGACTCCGACCTCATCCGCGCCTTCGACGAGGCGGCGGCCACCTACGACGCCGTCGGCGTCGACTTCTTCACCCCGATGGGCGCCGAGCTGGTCCGGCGCGCCGCGATCCGGCCGGGCGAGCACGTGCTCGACGTGGGGTGCGGGCGCGGGGCCGTGCTCGTGCCGGCGGCCCGGGCGGCCGGTCCGCAGGGCCGGGTGACCGGCATCGACCTCTCGCCGGCGATGGTGGGGCTGACCTCGCGGTCGACGGCCGGGCTGCCCGGCGTCACCGTCGCCCTGGGGGACGCCCAGGACCCGTCCTTCCCGCCCGCCTCCTTCGATGTCGTCACGGCGGGGCTCGTGCTGTTCTTCCTGCCGGATCCCTTGGCGGCGCTCTCGGCGTACCGCCGCCTTCTGAAGCCCGGCGGGCGGCTCGCCTTCAGCTCCTTCGCCGGCTACGACCCGCACTATCCGCGGGCGATGAAGGCCCTTGCCCGGTACGCGGCCGGTCCCGTGGAGTCACCGCCCGACCCGGGCATCTTCAAGGACGAGGGGACCATCGGCGCCGCGCTCGCCGAGAGCGGGTACCAGCCGGTGTCATCGGGCGAACACGTGGTGATCAGCCACTTCCGCGACGTCGACCACTGGATGCGGTGGGTCGGTTCGCACGGCGGGCGCCGGCTGGTGCGACGGATCCCCGCGGAGTCCCTGGCGGATGCCGCCGCGGCAGCCGCCGCCGAGCTCGAACCCGCCCGGACGCCGGACGGCCGCCTGCAGCTGACCACCACCATCCGGATCACGGTCGCGCGCTGACCGTCACACCGCCAGCCGGCGACCCACCCGGCGGGCGAGCAGCACCGTGGTGACCACGTACACGATCATCAGCACGGTGGCCGCGTAGCCGAAGCCGTCGGCGTAGGAGATGTCCGCGGTCCAGTAGCGGTCGTCGTCCGGGGAGAAGCCGCTGTCGCCGGCTACGCCCGAGCCCGGTGCCACCGGCAGCAGCGCCACACCGGCGTAGACGGCCGCGACGCCGAACGGCCACCACACCAGCGACACGACCAGGGTGCGCAGGGTACGGCCGTACACCAGCCCGAGCAGACCGGCGACCGCCGTGGTGAACACCGTCTGCATCACCATGAACCCGACGTGGTTCAGGTGCAGCAGCTCCAGCAGCTCATAGAGATCGTTGGCGAGCAGCGTGTACCGGGCCACGAGGAGCCGGTAGGTCAGGGCGACCACCGCGGTGCAGAGGCCGCCGGCGACCAGGGCGCACGCCAGCTTGGTCACCACCCAGCGCCGGCGCGACACCGACTGGGACAGGACGAACGCGACCGTGCCCTCCTCGCGTTCCCGCGCGAACAGCGGCACGCCCAGCACCAGTCCGATGAGGACGGGCACGAAGGCGGCGACGAGCTCCATGCCCAGGATCGCGTTCATCGCCGGGCCGGTGGGCCAGCACAGGTTCGGGTTGACGCAGCCGGGCATCCCCCGCGCGTCGAGCTGCCGCTGCACGACGGCCGAGCCGTGCACCAGGAACGCGGTCGAGACCCCGGAGATCAGAACCGAGATGATCAGGTACGGCCGCAGCAGGCGGATCGCGAGCCAGGTCATCGCGCGGACACCCCTCTCAGGTAGCCGAGCAGCATCTCCTCCAGCGTGGGGCGATGCCAGGACAGGCGGCCGGCGGGTACCGGTTCGGCGATGCGGACCAGCGCGGTGAACCCGCCGCCGTCGGGCCGCGTCTCGACGATCTCCGCGCCGTCCAGCGGGGCGAGATCACCCGGCCCGCCCACCGCCACGTAGTGCCCGGCCAGCGCGTCGTCCACCTCGGCGGCGAGGAGGACCCGGCCCTCGGCGAGCACGACGACGCGGTCGCAGACGCCCTCGATGTCGGCGACGACGTGCGACGAGAGCACGACGGTGGTTCCGTGCTCGGCGACCTCGGCCATCAGCGCGCCGGCGGCCTCGGTGCGGGCCACCGGGTCGAGGTGGGCCAGCGGCTCGTCGAGCAGCAGCAGGCCGGGGCGCTTGCCGAGGGCGAGCACCAGGGCGAGGCGCATCCGCTGCCCGGGGGCGAGCGTTCCCACCTTCGCGGCCGGTGGCAGCTGTGCGGCGTCGGCGAGGCGCTGGGCGTACGGCGTGTCCCAGCGCGGGTTGAGGCGGGCGCCCAGGCGCAGGGTCTGGGCCACGGTCAGGGTGCGGTAGAGCGGTGCCTGCTGTCCGACGTACCCGATCCGCGGAAGGGATGCGGCGCCCGGGGGCGCGCCGAAGACGGTGACCCGCCCGCGGTCCGGCGTCAGCAGCCCGGCCGCCGCCCGCAGCAGCGTCGTCTTGCCGGCGCCGTTGCGCCCGACCAGCGCGGTGACGCTGCCGGCCGGAACGGTGAACGAGCATTCGTCGAGGGCGCGGCGCCCGTCGAAGGTGTGGACCAGTCCGCCGACCGTCAACGCGTCAGACATGCTGTGCCTCCTGCTCGGCGGCCACCTCGGTGACGAGCGCCTGGATGTCCGACGGGTCGAGCCCCGCGTGCCGGGCCCGGGACACCCACTCGGCCAGCTCCCGGCGCAGCTCGGCGACGTCGGCGGGCAGCGGAGGCAGGTGCTCGCGCACGAACGTCCCCGAGCCCTGCCTGGGCTCCACCAGCCCCGCCACCTCCAGCTCCCGGTACGCCCGCAGCACGGTGTTGGGGTTGATGCCGGTGCGTTCGGCCACCTCGCGGGCCGTGGGCAGCTGGTCGCCGGGCCTGAGCCGGCCCATCCGCACCGCCTGGCGGACCTGCTGGATGAGCTGGACGTAGACGGCCGTTCCGCTGCGGCGGTCGATCCGGAAGAGCACTGTGACCACCAATCCACTAATGAACTAGTGGACCGAGGATGACCTACTCATGCACCGCTGTCAATCACGGTTCGCCGGTCGTCCGGCAGGCGACGGGTCGCGCCCGTCCGGTCGAGCAGGCCCAGCAGCGGAACCGCGACCCGCCGGGTCGTGTCCAGCGCCCGCCGCGCCTCGCTCAGCGTGAACGGCTGCGGCACCCCCGCCAGCACCTCGGCGGCCCGCTCCGGCGCCCCGGCCCGCAGCACCACGTTGTCGGCGAGCTGCACCACCAGGCCGGCCCGGACCGCCGCGCCGAGCTGCCGCGGACCCAGCCCCAGCTCGGCGAGGGCGTACGCCTCCGGCGCGGCGAACGGGCGGTCGGCCAGGCCGGCGAACGCCTTCTCCACGGCGGCGACCAGCTCCTGCGGCACCCCCGCCGCCCCGGCCGACACCCGCCCCGACCGGAGGACCAGCGGCGGCCGCACCAGCGCTTCGACGAGCGCGCGGTCCGGCAGGTCCAGCCGGTGCCGCAGCGCCTCCACCGGTACGCCCGGCTCCAGCGGCCGCTCCCGCGCGTAGGCCGCGACCTCGGCCGCCAGCCGCTCCCCCAGGTCCGCCCAGTGCTCCGGGTCGGCGAGCCACGCGTCACCGGCCGCCGGCACGCCCATCCCGGTCACATCTTCGCGCCGCACCAGCGCGTCACCGGCCGCAGGCACGCCCATCCGGACCAGGTGGTCGCGCCGTACCAGCCGGCGGCGGCGCAGCTCGTCCGCGAGGTCCGGCACACCGTCCATCCCGGACAGCGTCGCCGCCCGGGCCGCGGCGGCGCCCCGCCGGTCCAGACCCGGAGGTACGACGTCGAGCACCGTCACGCCCCCGGCGACGTGATGCCGTCCGGGGTCGCGCAGCAGCGCCCGGTCACCGATGCGCAGCGGCAGGGGGCGGGCCAGCCGCAGCCGAGCCGTGTCGGTGCCCAGCGGGCGTACCCGTACCGGAACGGCGGCCGACCCGGCATGCAGCGTGAGCGTGCCGGGAAGGTCGGCCACCGGATCGCCGTGCACCCGCACGTCCACCAGCTCGGTGAAGAGGAAACGCCCCGGTGTGAGCAGCGCGGCGCCACGGCCGACCGTGTCCTTGTCGACACCTCGCAGGTTGACCGCGACGCGGGCCGGCCCCCGGACCACCTCGACCGGCTCCCCCAGGCTCTGCAGCCCCCGGACCCGCACGGTCCGGGCGGCGCCGGCCAGTTCCAGCTCGTCCCCCGTCCGCAGCTCCCCGGCGCCGAGCGTGCCGGTGACGACCGTGCCCGCGCCCTTGATCGTGAAGGCGCGGTCGATCCACAGCCTGACGGGACCGTCGGCGGGCGCGGGCAGGCGGGTGACCAGCCGGCTCAACGCGGCGCGCAGCTCGTCCATCCCGGCCCCGGTGACCGCGCTGACGGCGACCGCCTCCACGCTCCCGAGCGAGGTCGCCGCGAGCTCCTCGGCGGCGCGGCGCATCGCCGGCCCGGGATCGGCCAGGTCGGCGCGGGAGACCACCAGCAGCCCGTGCCGCACGCCGAGCGCGTCCAGGGCGGCCAGGTGCTCGGCGGACTGCGGCATCCACCCCTCGTCGGCCGCGACGACGACCATCGCGGCCGGCACCGGCCCGACGCCCGCGAGCATGTTCGGCACGAACCGCTCGTGTCCCGGCACGTCGACGAACGCGACCCTCCCCCCGGGACTCAGCGTCGTCCAGGCGAACCCGAGGTCGATGGTCATCCCCCGGCGGCGCTCCTCGGCCCACCGGTCGGGCTCCATCCCGGTCAGGGCCCGGACCAGCGTCGACTTGCCGTGATCGACGTGCCCGGCGGTCGCGACGACGTGCACGTCACTTCCCCACGACGGCGCTCACCACGGCATGATCCTGGTCGGGCGGCACGCACCGAAGGTCCAGCAGCAGCCGCCCCCGCACGACCCGCCCCACGACCGGCGGTACGCCCAGCCGCAGCGGGCGGGCGTACTCCTCCGGCAGCGCGACGGCCCACGACGGCAGCTCCAGCTCCGGGGCACCACCCCCGCCGACGACCGCGACCGACTCCACCGCCTCAGCGGCCACCCCGGCGGCGACCAGCTCGCCCACGACCCGCTCGGTACGCCCCCGCAGCACCCCGGGGTCCATGCGCAGCGCCTGCCACGTCGGCGTCTGCGGCCCCGCGAGGGTGGCCTGCAGGGCGGCCAGGGTCAGCTTGTCCACCCGCAACGCCCGCGCCAGCGGATGCCGCCGCAGCCGCTCCACCAGCCCGGCCTCGCCCAGCAGCAACCCGGCCTGCGGCCCGCCCAGCAGCTTGTCCCCGCTGGCGACGACGAGATCGGCCCCCGCCGCCAGCGTGGACGCCGCATCCGGCTCCTCCGGCAGCAACGGATCCGGCGCGAGCAGCCCCGACCCGATGTCGGCGACGACCGGCACGCCGAAGCCGGTCAGCTCCGCCACCGGCACCGCCCGGGTGAACCCCCGCACGACGAAGTTCGACGGATGCACCTTCAGCACGAACCCGGTCTCCGGCCCCACGGCGGCGGCATAGTCGTCCCGGGAGGTGCGGTTGGTGGTGCCGACCTCCCGCAACCGGGCCCCGGTGGAGACCAGCAGGTCGGGCAGGCGGAAACCGTCGCCGATCTCGACCAGCTCGCCACGGCTCACGACGATCTCCCGCCCGTGGGCGAGAACGGTGGCGGCCAGCACCAGCGCGGCCGCACCGTTGTTGACGACATGCACCGCACCCGCGGCGGGCACGGCCGCGGCGAGGGCAGCGACGGCGTCCCTCCCCCGCCGGGCCCGCCGGCCGGTGTCCAGATCCAGCTCCACGTCGGTGTGCCCGGCCGCGCCGGCGACGGCCTCGATCGCGGCCGGTGACAGCGCGGCACGGCCCAGGTTGGTGTGCAGCACGACGCCGGTCGCGTTCAGGACCGGACGCGGCCCGGCGGGCAGGGCGGCGAGCGCCGCGGTGAGGACGTCCTCGGGCTCGATCTCGCCGGAGCGGGCCCGCAGCTGCGCCGCCACGACGGCCGCCTTGACCGGCCCCCGCCCGACCCGCTCGGCGGCGGCCACCAGCCGCGGATCGGCGAGCGCGGTGTCGGTCCCCGGGATCCGGCGGCGAGAGTCCACGCTGTCACGGTACCCGGACATTTGTCGGCTGTTCGGCCACGCTCGTGCCCAGGAAGCCGCCGGACTGCCGCGACCACAGCTCCGCGTACAGTCCGCCGCGGTCCACCAGCTCGGCGTGGGTACCCTGCTCGACGATCCGGCCCGCGTCGAGGACCACGATCCGGTCCAGGTGGGCGATCGTGGAGAGCCGGTGCGCGATCGCGATGACGGTACGCCCGGTCATCACCTCGCCGAGCGTGTCGTGGATGGCGGCCTCCGCCTCCGAGTCCAGTGCCGACGTCGCCTCGTCCAGGACCAGGATCGGGGCGTCCCGGTAGAACGCCCGGGCCAGGGCGATCCGCTGCCGCTGGCCGCCGGACAGGCGTACGCCGCGCTCACCGGCATGCGCGTCGAGCCCGGTCCGCCCGTCGGCGTCCCGCAACGCGGCGACGAACCCGGCGGCGGACGCACGGCGCAACGCCGCCTCGACCCGCGCGTCGTCCACGGCTCCCGGGCCGGCGATGTTCTCCCGGATCGAGCGGTGCAGCAGGGTGGCGTCCTGGGCCACCATCGAGATCTGGGCGCGCAGGCTCTCCTGCGTCACGGACCTGATGTCGGCGCCGTCGATGGTGATCGTGCCGGACTCGGCGTCGTGGAACCGCAGCAGCAGCCCGACCAGCGTGGACTTTCCCGCACCCGACCGGCCCACGATGCCGACCCGCTCACCGGCGGCGACGTCGAGGCTGAGCCGGTCGAGCCCACCCGCGCCGCGGCCGTAGTGGTGGCTGACCGCGGAGAAGGTGATCGCTCCACCGCGTACCCGGAGAGCGCTCGCCCCCGGCGCGTCCGCGACCGCGAGAGGTTGCGCAACGGTCTTCAACGCCTGCCCAAGCGCGCCGACCGACCCGAACAGCGACGACACCGCGTCCAGCAGCCACTCCGCCATGGAGGTGATCCGGAAACTGAGCGCCAGCGCGGCCGCGACCAGACCCAGCGGCGCGGCATCGGTACGCCACAACGCGATCCCGTACCCGACCAGCCCGACGAGCAGCGCACTGCCGAGCGCCATCATGCTGCTGTTGATCGTCACCTCGATCCGCTGCAGATCCAGGTGCGCCCGCCGGGCCGCCGCGAACACCCGGCGATCGCCGTCGGCGCGGGCGCCCTCCCCGCCGAGCAGCGCCAGGGTGTCCACGTTGGCGTACGAGTCGACCAGCAGTCCGGTCAGCGCCGACTCGGCGTCCTGGAGCCGTTCCGACGCCCGCCGGTAACGCGGCACCGCCCATCGCATGAGCAGCGCGTACGCCAGCAGCCACCCGCTCAGCGGCAGCAGCAGACGCCCGTCGATCGCCGACATCAGCCACACCGAGCCGATGACGTACGCGACGACGAAGACCAAGGTGTGGATGACGGAGTACGCGGCTGTACTGGCGGCATCGCCCCCGTCGCGCACCCAGGTGGCGATGCGCCCGGCGAAGTCGTTGCGGAACCACCCGACCGACTGCCGGGCCACATGCCTATGCGCCCGCCACCGCGCGAGGGGACGGGCGTTGGCCCGGAACGCCATGTCGTCCAGGGCCTCGCTCACGAGGTTGAGCAGCGGCCTGACCACCAGCACCAGGCCGGCGACGGCGAGCAGCTCGGCGCCGTGGTCGGACCACAGCGCGTCGCGGCTCCCGGCGGCGAGCGCGTCGACCAGGCGGCCGGCGTACCCGATGAGCCAGACCTCGACGGCCGCACACAGGACGGTGGTGACGACGGCCGCTACGACGACCGGCCGAAGAGGCCGCAGCTCCTGCAGGAGGAAGCGGTGGGCGTCGGCGGCCGGGGTGCGGTCGTCGCCGTCCGGGAACGGGTCAACAGGATTTTCGAACAGACCTGACACGAAGCGCCTTTCCGGCGATGGAGACGAACGAGGAACCGAGGGAACCGCCGGATGTCCTCATGCTCGTTCTCCCTCTCGTGTCAGCCGTCCGGAGCTTGCTGCGTGAGCGTATGCCAGACCTCGAAGGCCCGCTCCCCATTTCTCCGGCACGATGGGGTCCATGACTCCAACGTGGAAGATCGAGCTCATCCCGGTGCCGGTGACCGACGTCGATCGCGCCAAGGCGTTCTACCAACAGGTCGGGCTCGTGGTCGACCACGACCACCGGGTACGCGACGGCCTGCGGTTCGTCCAGCTCACGCCGCCCGGCTCGGCCTGCTCGATCGTGATCGGCGACGGCATCACGACCAAGGAGCCGGGCACCCAGGAGATCCAGGTGGTGGTGCCCGACGCCGACGCCGCCCGCAAACAGCTGCTGGACGCCGGCGTCGACGCGAGCGAGGTCGACGAGCAGCCGTGGGGCAGGTTCGTCTACTTCCGGGACCCGGACGGCAACAGCTGGGCACTGCAGGCGATCGAGTCCCGGCCGAACGGCTGAGCGCTCCCGTGGTCAGAGACACGAGCCCCGGTCCGGGGCGTCGCCGATGATCGTGACGAGCATGCGCCGCAGATCCTGAACCTGGCGCCCGCTGAAGGGGCCGAGAACCGCCGCCTCGACGGCGGCACACGCGTCGGCCACCTTCGCCCGCAGAGCCTGCCCGGCGGCGGTGATGACGGGGATGCGCAGCCGACGGTCGCCGGGAGCGCTGCGCCGCTCGACGAGACCCCTCCGCTCGAGCCCGTCCAGCTGGCTCATCAGCGTGGTCTTGTCCAGTCCGAGGGATCTACCGAGGTCGGACTGGGTGAGACCGGGGGTCTTGTCGAGGGCGCTCAGCACGATGTAGTCGCGCAACGCGAGGCCGTGCTGCTCGGCCACGTCCCCGGTCACCCCGCGCAAGCGCTGCGCCGCCCGATGCAACAGCCAGGTGATCTCGGACTCGACGGACGGGCTCGGGCCCTCGACCCGAGCCGTCGATGGTTGCGCATCTCGCATCGCCGAACCGTACGCCCTCAGCGCCATCGCCCGGCGGCGGCCGTCACCAGCGGAATACCGTCGTAGCAGCCGAGGTCGTGCGCGGGAACGATCCGCAGCACACCTTCCAGGGCGATGACCCGCAGCAGGTCCTGGCGCAGCTGCCGAGGATCGCTGTCGGCGAGCTTGCTCATGAGCCACGGCCGCTCGGCCCTGCGGCGGACACCGTCGATCTGCCACGTCAGGTCGCCGACGAAGGCGTACCGCGAGCCGGACGGAACGGTCACGAAGACGATCACCGAGCCGGTCGTGTGACCTCCCGCGTGCACGACGACCACCGAACCGTCGCCGTACACGTCGAAGCTCGACGCGAAGCCGAGGTAGGGCCGGCTGTCGAACGCGTACTCGTGAATGTCATGACCCTGGGAGACCAGCCGGAAGACCTTGCCGTCCCGGTGGTGGCCGGCGTATCGCCGCTCGTCCGCGTTCATCCAGACCGGCGTGCCCGGAAGGTCGTCCAGCCCGCTCGCATGGTCCCAGTGCGAGTGGGTCAGCAGCACCCCGCGCAGCCGTCCGCGGTCGTAGCCGACGGCGTCCAGCTGCTGACCGGCGGTGCGAGTCACCTGGTACGGGGCACGCACGGGCCGGGGAAGCATCGCGATGTGCGCCGCGACGCCGGCACCGAAGCCCGCATCGATCAACAGGTCCCCGTCCGGGTGGTGCACCAGGACCGCGGACGCGGCGAAACGACGCTTGTCACGGAACGACCCGCCGCGTACGGCCAGGGCAGCCCGGGTCTCGTAGGTGCCGGTCGGCAGGTGGTAGATGGCCATGCCCGCCGGCGGGTGGGCGTCAGGCAGCGACCCGGTCCAGGCCGCGGGCTCCGCAAGGGGCGACATGCTCGAGATCGTATGATCCGAGAACATCTGACGCAAGAAGATCTTGGCGCCGGCTCCGCGGCCGTACCCGCGTCCGGTCGTGTACCCGACATCGTGCCGCCACCCCTGCTGGCATCATCAGCGACGGGCCATGCCGCCATCGCCTGCCGGAATCCCCGCATCATGCTTGTCGCCTGCCGTAAACAGCGGGACGCTCAGGAGGAACAGCATGAATGGTTCCGATGTGTTGGCCGCACTTGCGCTTCTCGTGTCGTGCGTGTCCGCATGGGTCGCCTACCGTGCGACGACGAACAGCCGGGCGCTCGCTGCGTACGACCGTTCCACCGACTTGTTCCTCAAAGTCAACGACGCCCTGATCAGCCATCCCGAGGTACGTCCTTACTTCTACGACAACAAGCCCCTGGACGAGACTGATCCGGCCAAACCACTGGTCGAAGCCGTTGCAGAGCTGATATTGGACGTCTTCGAATGGATTTGGTACCGAGGTGGGCTGAGCCCGAGGAACTACGTGGGATGGCGGGAATACATCATCGAGATGGTCGACAAGAGCGACGTACTCTGCGCCTACCACACGAAGAATCCTCAATGGCATCCCGCTGTGGACAACCTTTTGAAGAGCCGGCCCAGGCCCCCGAGGGACTCACGCTAAGTATCGATCTTGCCGATTCGTGGGGCGGTGGACCCGTCGGACTGCCCGGTCAGCGTGGCAAGCACGGCGAGCGGCATCTGGTCGACCTCCGCAGTGTGCCCCTTCGCGGCGATCGACCGGTAGGCCAGCGACGCCGCCCGTAGCGCGGCAAGCACTGCATCGAGCGGATGCAGCACGAGGCGCACACCCAGGCCGGCAAGCTCGGTGTCGCTCAGCCGGCGGGCCCCTGTCGCGGCCTCGGACCGGTCGATGACCAGAGGTACGCCGGGAAGCTCGGCGCGCACCCGGCCGAGGTCGCCGGCTTCACGGACGCCCGCCGGAAGAACAGCGTCAGCGCCGGCGGCCGCGTACGCCCGGCACCGCTCGATCGTCTCCGCGAGGCTGCTCCCGCCGGCCTGGGCGATCAGCAGCACCTCGGGCACCTGCTCGGCCAGGGCAGCGATCCGGGCACGCGCCAGACTCGCGTGCCGCCCGTCAACGAGGCGCACTCCGCTGATCCCGGCCCGCTGGTAGGCGAGCGCGGTCCACACCGCGTCCTGCGGGCTGTCGTAGCCGGTGCCGGCGTCCGCGAGCAGCGGCACACCACCGAGCGCCGGACCGAGGACGGATGCCCGGTCCGCGATCTGGGTGGCCGACGCGGCGCGGAGGTCGGGTCGCCCCAGCATGGTGGCCGCTACTGCCGCTTCCGACAGGTGCACGGCTCGATGCCCGGCACGGACGGCGAGAGCGGCGCTGGCCGGGTCGAACACACCGGGCACGTGGGTGACGTGGTCGGCGACGAGCATCGCCCGCAGAGATTCCACCATGTCATCGATCATGACGGTTCGTCGCCCGCGCCGCGATCCGCGTCGGGTGCGCCGCTCCCGTGCCTGGACGGCGCGATACGACATCGTGTGCGCTGACGATCTTCTGCCGGGTCATTGCTCAGATCACGTTCCTTCGGCGCCGATGGAGACGGGGTGCCCGTCGAGAACACCCTTGGAGCCGTCGTCATGAAGCGAGCTGCCGTCACCTTGCTGACCACGGTAGTGACCGGCCTGCTGAGCGCGGGACCGGCCGTGGCGGCGCCAGGGCCGCTGCGAGCCACGGCGGCCGACGGCCAGGCCTGCACGGTGGTGGGTACCAAGGGCAACGATCGGTTGCGCGCTACGCACGCCCGCGACGTCATCTGCGGCCTGGGCGGCAACGACACGATCATCGGTGGTTCCGGTGGTGACGTGCTTGACGGCGGCCCGGGCAATGACAAGCTGTCCGGCGCCGGCGGCAACGACACTCTGCTCGGCGGCCCCGGCAATGACACCCTGTCCGGCGGCGCCGGCAAGGACCGCGTCGACGGCGGCAGCGGCACCAACGCTTGCGTACCAAGCAACGACGACGACTTCGTCGGACGTAGCTGCTCCGACACCCACGCTCCCGTCCTGGATCTGGAGAGCGTCAAGTGGGTCGGAGGCACCACGGTGAAGAACACCGCACCGGCAACCCTCACACTGCGCTTACGAGCCACCGACGACATCAGCGGTGTGTACACGGTCGGCGCCCTTCTCTCCGGTCCCGCCGGAGAGACGATCGAACTGCAGGGTGCAGCGGAGAAGCCGGTGGCCGGTAGCGACAGGGACGGCGTGTGGAACGTGAGCATCGCCGTGCCGGTCGGTACGCCCACGGGCCGATGGCGACTGCACCGGATCGTCACCGATGACATCGTGCAAAACGGCATCGGTTACGAAGCCGATGACGAAGGCGTGTTCCACGGCCGGTCTTCTGATGGCAGCAGCCGGACCATCGGCGTACATGTTCCCCCGGTGACGGTCACTGGTGTCTCAGACCTCGCGGCACCCGTCTTCGACCCTGCCGGTTTCGAGTGGCTCACTCCCACGGTGGTTGACAACAGCACCGAGAACACCATCACACTGCGCCTTCATGCGACCGACGACCTCAGCGGAATTCAAGAGGTCGGATTCGGACTCACTGGGACGGCGGTCAATTCATGGGTCAAACTGCGCACTCCCGCCGGAACGTCGGGACCCGTCTCAAACAGCCCCGTCTCCGGAACTGCCCGTGACGGAACCTACGAACTCACCGCCTCGCTGCCAGCGGGAACGCCGGCAGGACAGTGGTTCGTCTCCGCTGGAGCTAAAGACGTCACAGGGCGTTCCCGCAGCCTCTGGCACGACTGGAATAACGGCAAGTACGTGGAGCCCTTCACGGGCGATCCCGTCGGGTTCGACATTCCGCCGATCACCGTGACCGGGACCGCAGCGGACAAGTCCGCACCCGTCTTGGATACCGCCAGCCTGGGTTGGCACGGCAAGACGAGCGTCGTCAACAACGTTGACAACACCCTGCACCTGCGAGTGCACGTGACCGATGACCTCAGCGGCGTCGACAACATCGACGGCATGCTACGCAATTCGGCAGACAAAAACGGCGCCATCTACTCCCGCACCCGCCGGCTGGTCTCCGGTACGCGACTGGACGGAATCTGGGAGTTGACCTTCGTCGTGCCCCGGCACACCGCAGCCGGCACGTGGCGCGTCGGGTGGATCGGAGTCTCCGACGCCATCCGCGGCATTGACCTACGCCCCGGCAACGACGTCGCACCGATCACCGTAAGAGACTCCCGGCTCAAATAAGCACCTGGCGCTCGTGCGGCGAAGTCGCTACAGCCGAGAAAGAGGACTAGCAGCACGACCTGCGCGACGCCGCGGTGTCGCTGTGGCTCAACGCCGGAGTGCCCGCACGGCTGAGGAATCGTCCCCGCGTGACAGGCGGGTGAGATCCCGGCCCTGCCCTCCCGTAGGCCCCGCCTGACCGAGCTGAGCAGCTCAGGCGGGCCTACGCAGGTCAGCGGAGGCGGACGGGAATCGAACTCGCCTGGCTCGGATATCGAGCCACACCGGATTTGAAGACAGGACAGCGTACCGACACTCACCTGCGGTGATGTAGCGGCCGGAGCTGCCGTTGCCATGGATTTGCCGCACGGTGGTGTACGCCTCTGCGCACCCGGGCGCATTGGGGGACTCGCCGTCGCTCGCCGCGCAGACGCCGGCGGTGATCCGTGTACCGCGCCGGTTTCTGCAGCATCTTGCGCTTGCCCCTAGGCAACCTGCAGGGGCCTTGGACCTGGGACTGAAGCAACGGGACCGGCGATTGAGTCCGTGGTTGTCCGTGGCCGTCTACTGTGCTTCCGGCCGTCGTCTTTCAGTTGGTGGTTCGCGGGCTTGGGTCACTCTCGGGTGTTCGTGCCATGTTGTCTGTTTGATCGCTGTGTCATCGTGGTGGCACGTTGTGTCGCGTGACCGGGGGTGGGGATGGCTCGGCTGGTGGTGGCCGTGGACCCGGTCGTAGGTGCGGACCGGGCTGCATTGGCGAAGGCGTGGGCTGGTGATGAGGAGGCCGCCGCGCTGGGTACTGCCTCGTTGCGCCCGTCCGCTCCGGGCACGTTCTTTCCCGATGTGGCGGAGTT
>NZ_JBFAPM010000010.1:265132-286130 GCF_040676695.1 Actinoplanes sp. NPDC049548 | reverse complement strand
CGCGACAACGAGTCCCACTCGGCATCAGTCAGCTCATAGCGGCGGATCACGCGTCAGATGATGTCAGCCGGTGATCGTTTGAAGACACTGCCTAGCGCGTCTTCTCGGGCTCCGGGTCGCTGCCGAGCAGGACCGCGCCGCCGGACGCCTCGCTGACGCGTTTTCCGAGCGTCAGGACCACCAGCAGGTACAGGGCCAGGCCGGCGACGAGGCCGATCGCGTACCAGCCGAAGGAGTCGGATTCGGCGGGGTCGAAGAGGGTCGTCACGACCCCGCCGCCCACCACACCGACGACGGCCGCGATGTCCGAGACGCTCGACGTCGGCCCCGAACGGGCCAGCGACCTGTACGTCACGTAACCGACGACGATGCCGAAGCAGAAGGCACCCACGCTGATGACGGTCTGGCTCATTGTTTCCTCCCGGAGTTGTCCGCTGCGGCTGCACGTCGCAGCGACAGATCGGCGGCGCAGTACGGGGTGTAGGCCAATCCCATGACGTTGCCGCGGGCGAGCAGGGCCCAGCGCATGCGCCGCATCGCCCGGCCCACGGAGACGTTGTTCGCCAGCTCGGCCAGGAACAGCTCCATGGCGAACCCCGCCAGGCCCTGCTCGAGCGTCACCTCGGTGGAGACGACCCCGGCCGCTCCGGCGGTCTCGGTGAAGGCGTTGACGAAGTCGGCGAGGGTGGCGGCCTGGATCTCGCCGGTGTGGCATGCGTTCAGCACGACCAGCGGCTTGCGCTCGGGCCAGTGCGGCCACGGCCAGGCGTAGTAGCCGGCCCACTGCTTGACGTCCTGGGGTGTGAAGAACTCGTCCTTGCCGAGCACCAGGACGGCGGAGGAGGCGGTCGCTCCTTCCGCCAGCGAGCGCTCGCAGTGCCCGTACACATAGACCAGGTCCATGTCGCTGCCCGCCAGCCGCCGGCCCAGGTCGTCGCGGCGCTCGATCTCCGGCGGCAGGACGCCCAGCCTGCCGCGCAGCGCGCCCAGATGCCGCAGCGCCTCCGCCTTGCTCTCCTTGCCGGGGCTCAGCTGCGGGTTCCACCCGATGACCGTCGCGACCGGGGTGTCCGCGCGGTCGGAGACCACGTGCGCCAGGCCGTTCTCCTCACCCTGGTGCGGCGGGACCTCGAGGATGTGGGCCAGGCCCCAGAAACCGTACGGGCACAGCACCGAGCGCCCCTGCGGCTGGTGCGTGTCCTCGTGCGGGCAGACGCCGGGCTGCTCCGACGTCGCCGTGCCGATCTCCCGCACGCTGGGGCACACGTACGGCGTGGTGTCGCCGCTCTGCATCGGCAGGTCGTAGACGAGCTGCCAGGGCACGGCCAGCCGCTCGGTGGACATGCGCCCGCACTGCACCACGGCCGGCCCGGCGGCCGCCTCGTGCAGCAGCGTCTCCCGGATCTGCGGCCAGTCGCCGCGCCCGAAGATGCTCGCGTGCAGGTCCCGGCCCACCCTGGCCAGGGCGAGCAGGTCCGCCTCGAACCCTTGCTGACCCTTGCGGTGCTCCCGGTAGGTGCTGGCCCAGCCGCCGTCCTGCTTCACGAGGTGGGCCTTGAACAGGCTGGTCCGGGCGATCCGGCAGGCGTTCTCGGCCTGCTGGTCGCTGTAGGAGAACGCCATCGACTCGGCGCTGACCCCGTTGACGTAGACCCGGCCGGCGGCGGCCGTCCCGCAGGTGTAGACGCTGATCGTCCGGTCGCGGAACGCGCCGAGCTCGCTGAACGACCGGGTCAGGGAGTAGATCACCTGAGCCGCGAACCGTGCCGGCGCGCTCATCGGAAGGGTCAGCTCGTGAACGTGCACGACCGCGGCGTGGTGGTAGATCGCCAGCCGGACCAGCACGGGCGCCGGCACGGCGGGCGTGGTCAGCGGGACGACCGCGTAGGGCTCCCGTTGGCCGGGCGTGCACGCGTGGCCGGCACTCCCGGGCGCGCACGGGCAGACGAAGCTGTCACCCTCTTCGGGCAGGTACAGCCATCGTTGGACCGGCGTCTCGGATGTACCGGGCGCGTGCGCGACGACGCTCAGCCAGAGTCCGCCGGGAGGCAGCAACTCGGCCGGGAAGTCCGCGTCGGCGGCCGCCAGCAGGCTGCGGTCGTCGCGGGCGCCGACGTTGACGAGGATGTCGTAGCGCGTCGCGGGGCGCAGCGGGCTGTCCTGCGCGACATCGGCTCCGCTGCCGGGTTCGCACACCCGGGTGTTGACATAGCGCCGGGCGGCGGCCGGACCCGGCGGTTCCGCGTCCTGGGGCGCCCCGACCGCGCGCGACCGGACGTCCTCGTATTCGCCGAGCACCGAGGGCCAGGTCCACGTGCGGCCGTCTCCGCGGGGGACGCCGGACGGTAACCCGTACATGCGGACGTCGGTGTCGAGATGCTGCCGGAGGACCGGCCGGATCGCTGGGTAGGGCTGGAGTTCCAAAAGCATGGTGCTCGCCAGCACGGTGCGCTCGTTGTCGTCGGCGTCCGCCATACGGGTGAAGAGGACGTCGAGCTTCTCCTCCAGCCGCGGCCAGTCCGGTCCGACGAGGACGGGCAGGTCAGGCCAGATCCGTAGCAGGGCGCCGACCGCTGATTCCAGACCCACGGTGTCACTCTCCCATCAGGACGAACGGCGCCCAGTGGACGGGGTCCGCGAACGGCCGCTCGTCGGGCGCGTCGGCGAGGCCGAACCGGGCCCGTCCGGCCGCCGCCACGGCGACGGGCATGCGCGGCACGCTCGGCTGCGGCACGGGGAGATGCTCGGTGAAGAGCCGGGTCAGCTCGCCCGCGGTGACCGTGCGCAGCCATTCCTGGGCGCTGGCGAGAGCCCCGGCCGGAGGCATCGGCCGGCCGTCACCCTGGCGAGGGTCGCCTCGCAGGTGACATTCGTAGAACCGGTGGACCAGCAGGCTGGTCGACACGTCGTACACCGGCCACAGGGTGGCCAGCACGGCGGCGGCGCCGGCCTGGAGGAAACCGCTGACCAGCCCGATGGCCTCGTCGGGCAGCCGCTGGAAGTCGATGATCCCGGTCTGGCACGCCGACGCGACGACCAGGCGGACGCCCGCGAACCGTTGGTCGTCCAGCAGCTCCCGCAGGGTCAGCCGGTCCTCGCCGGCGAGCCGGAGGTACGACGCCAGGGCGTCGCCGGTGTCGTACCAGCCGTGGCAGGCGAAGTGGACGTAGGTGGCTCCGGCCAGCTGGGCCAGCACGTTCTCCTTGGTGGCGTCCGACCGGTACAGCACGCGCCGGTCGCCGGGGTCGAAGAGGGTCGCGACGTCGTCCAGCTCCGCCTCCGCGTACGCCAGGTCCTGCGACGGGTCACCGGCCCCGGCGAGGACCGGACGGTCGCCGGTGGCGGCTCGGGCGGACCGGGCGGCCGCGTGGACTCTCGCCGACGGTGCGTGCAGGACGGCAACGCCCCGAAGAACCAGGTCGTCGCCGGGTCCGGTCGCCGCGTGCAGGGGGAGAAGCCCGAGCAACCCGGTCGGGATCAGCACCAGCTCCCTCGCGCCGAGCCGGTGCAGGCGCTCTGCGATCGCCGCCATGAGGCCGCTGCCCAGCCGGGGGAGCGTGTCGGCCAGGGCACGTTCGAGGGCCTCCGGCGAGCCGAGCTGCCCCGGAAGATATCCGGTCGTGCCGTCGCCGTCCGCTGGGCCGAGCAGGATCTCGCGCAGGTCGTCGGTCGTGAAGCGGTCGCACCGGATCGCCTCGACGGTGCAGCCGGCGTCCTCGGCCGCCTTCGTCACCAGCAGGATCAGGCTGCCCAGTGACGTGCACAGCAGGTACGCCAGTGGCCGCTGCGGCGTGGTGACCTCGGCGACGGTGGCGAAGCCGGGCGCCGCGAGGAAACCGTCGCGACCGGGCAGAGCGCGGATCCGCTCGACGACCCGCGTCAGCTCGGCCGCCGCGGCCCGAGCGGCGTCGCCGAGCTCCTGGCGGGCCGCGGCCTCGGCCGCCCACGCCGCCTGGCCGGTCACGCCTGCTCCGCTGACGGCACCGAGCGGCACCGCCAGCCGGCGCTCGCGCAGCCGGATGTCCCGGACCCGGTCCGCGGCCCGGCGGTAGGCGGCGTGGACGGCGGGGTCGTCGTGGACCACGCCGGCCAGGTCGGCCCGCTCCCGGGCCAGGATGTCGCCGATCGTGCGGGCCCGTCCGCGCTCGACGGCGACCACGGCCTCGCGGACCCGGCCGGTGCGAGCCAGCGCGTAGGCCCTGCGGGCGTACAGGTCGGCGGCGTCGCCGAGCTCGGCCTCCCGGGAGCTCTGCAGCAGCGACGCGTCATAGAGCGACTCGGCCGCCTCGAAGGCGACCTCGTAGGCCGCACAGGCCTCCTCCCACTCGCCCATCTCGCTGTACGCGTTGCCGAGATTGCGTCCGGTCATGCGGCAGTCGTCCGCCAGACCCCGCTCGCGGAACACGGCCAGGGCCCCGGCAAAGCGGACCGCCGCATCGGCCACGTTCCGCTCCCGCGCGCCCCGCACCCGGTGGAGCAGCGCGACCCCGAGGTTGTTGGTGACCATCGCCCAGTCGAGCGGCACCTCGGGGGTGCGGACCTCGAGAGCGTCCTCGTAGCAGGCGATCGCGGTCTCGATGTTCTCGGCACGGTCGCCCAGAACCCGCTCCCGGTAGGCGTTCCCGAGGTTCTGACGGATCATCGCCCACTGCACCGGATCCGAGTCGCGGCCGAGGATCTCCAGGGCCGCCCGGTGACAGGCGATGGCCCGTTCGAGGTTGTCCGCCCGTTCACCGTCCACGCGGTCCTGGTACACGGCGGCGAGGTTCTGCTGGAGCAACGCCCACCGGCCCGGCACGGTGCCCCGGGTCCACACCTCGGCCGCCGCGAGCAGGCAGGCCAGCGCCATCTCCAGGTTCTCCGCGCTCCGGCCGTGCGGCCGCACCCGGTACGCCGACGCGAGGTTGAGCTGTAGCAGCGCCCACTCCTGCGGATACCGGCTGCGGGTGTGCACCTCCAGCGCGCCGCCGTAGTGCCCGATCGCCCGCTCGATGCTGTCGCCCCGGTCGCCGGACAGCTGATGGGCGTGGGCCAGGCCCAGGTTGACCTGGACCGCGGCCCAGGACGCCGGCCGGTCCTCGCGGGTGAAGACCCGCAGGGCCGCCTCGAAGCAGGCGATCGCCTCGGCGACGTTCTCGGCCGGGATGCCGGCCGGCCGGAACAGCAGGGCGGCGCCCAGCCTGTTCCGGTTCTCCGCCCACTGCGGCGGTGACGTCTCGAACCGATGGACGGTGAGGGCCTCCCGGCAGCAGGCGATGGCCCGCTCGAGGTTCTCCGTCCGGTCACCGCGTACCCGGTTCTGCAGCACGACCGCGAGGTTTCCCATGGTCGACGCCCACCGGCGGGGAAGGCTGTCGCGGGTGAAGATCTGCAGTGCCGCCTCGTGGCACGCCAGGGCCCGCTCGAGGTTCTCCGCCCGGTTGCCCCGGACCCGGTCGCGGTGACAGATCCCGAGCACCTCCTGAGCGCTCGCCCACTCGATCGGCGTGGTCTCCCGGTGCAGGGCCGCGACGGCCGACTCGGCGTACCGGAGGGCGCGCTCGCCGTTCTCCGACGGGTCACCGTCCACCCGGCCCAGATAGTGCTGCGCCACGTTGAGCTGGAGCGTCGCCCGGTCGACGGGGTACTCCTCGGCGGTCAGCACCTCGAGCGCCGCCAGATAGCCCGCGATTGTGCGCTCCTGGTTGTCGCCCGGCTCACCGAGGATGCGCACGTGGTACGCCGTGGCGAGGTTCACCTGGCTCATCGCCCAGTCCCACGGCGAGGCGTGGCGGTCGCGCGCCGCGAGCGCCGCCTCGTGACAGGCGATGGCCGCCTCCACGTTCTCCGCGGGACGGTCGTCGCGATAGAGGTACGCGTTGCCGAGGTTCGCCTGCACCATCGCCCAGTCCGAGGGCAGCGCCTCCCTGGTGTACACGGTCAGCGCGGCCCGGAAGCAGGCGATGGCCCGCTCGACGTTGTCCGGGCGGTCGCCGGCGATGCGGTTCTGGTACGCCGTACCGAGGTTGTTCTGCGTCATGGCCCAGTCCCGCGGCGCCGCCTCCCGGGTGTAGACCTGCAGGGCCCCCTCGAAGCAGGCGATCGCGCGTTCGAGGTTGTCCCTCCGGTCGCCGCGCAGCCGCTTGGCGTGGACGCCGCCCAGGTTGTGCTGGGTGGCCGCCCAGTCCAGCGGCAGCCGCTCCCGGGTGCGTACGCTCAGCGCCCGCTCGTAGCAGGCGATCGCCTCCTCCAGGTTGTCCGCGCGATCGCCCCGGACGCGGTTGAGGTAGGCGCCGCCCAGGGCGTGCTGGACACTCGCCCACTCCACCGGGCTCGCTTCGGCGGTCCTCACCTCGAGCGTGTCCAGCAGGCAGGCGATCGCCCGCTCGAGGTTGCTGCTGCGGCTTCCGCGTACCCGATATCCGTACGCCACGCCGAGGTTGAACGTCGTCGTGGCCCACAGCCGCGGCTCGGTCTCACGGCGTTGCACCTGCAGGGCCGCCTCATAGTGGCCGATGGCCTGCTCGACGTTGTCCGCCCGGGAGCCCGCGACCCGTTCCCGGTACGCCACGCCCAGCCCGTTGTGAGTGGTCGCCCACTTCAGTGGCGCGGCCTCCCGCCGGAACACCTCCAGGCACCGGCCGAACAGGGCGATGGCCGACTCGAGGTTCGCCGCCCGGTCCCCGCGCACCCGTTCGACGTAGGCGGTCGCCAGGTTGCTGGTCGTGTCCGCCCATTCCTCGGGCCTGGCGTCGCGCGTCCGCACCTCGAGGGCGGACTCGTAGAGCTCGATCGCCCGGTCGACGTTCTCCGCGCGGTCTCCCGAGACGCGTTCGCTGTAGGCCAGTCCCAGGTTGTGAGTGCTCGCGGCCCACTCCACCGGCGCGGCTTCGCGGGTGCGTACCGAGAGGGCGTCGGTGAAGCAGCGCAGCGCCCGCTCGAGGTTGTCGCGGCGCTCGCCCCGGGTCCACTCGATCAGCACGCCGCCGAGGTCGTTGCGGACCATCGCCCAGGCGTCCGGGTCGTCCGCCGCCGTCCACACCCGCAGGGCCGCCTCGTACCCGGCGATGGCCTGCCCCGCGTTGTCCGCCGCACCGCCACGCCGGCGCCGGGTGTACGTGCTCGCGCGGTTGGTGTGCGCCCGCGCCCATCCCCGGGCGTCCGTCTCGGCGGTCAGGACATCCAGCGCCGCGTCGTAGCAGACGAGGGCCCGCTCGTACTGCTCGCCGTCGTGCCAGTCCGGCCCCTGGGCGAGGGTGTCCGCGGCTTCGAGCAGGACTTCCCGCCACTGCGCCGGATCCTGCGCCGCGAGCAGGCGGCCCAGCCGCTCCCGGTGACCGGCGGGCGTCCCGGGCAGAGGCCATGCCGTGGCCAGCTGCAGCAGCAGCGCCCGGAGGTCCGCGTCGCCCACCCCCTGCAGCGCGGTGCGCCACTCGAGCTCGCGGAAAGCCTGCTCCGTCCCGGCCGTACGGCACCGGAGCAGCAGCTCCAGGTGCGTGGTGAGGATGTCGGCCCGGTCGTCGTCACCGGCCGCGCGTGCCTCCTCGAGGGCCGAGGCCACCAGGTCGGTGGCGACGGGCTGCACCAGCTCCGGGTGGGACTCGACGACCGCGCGGCTGTCGCGCCAGGTGGGCGCGTTCACGAACTCCTGGAGGGTGGTGGCGATGAAGGCGGCCGGGATCCCCAGCTCCCGGGACCTGCGCAACCGGTCGTACGCGATCTCGATGGAACGTCCGAGGACCGCGGCGGTCTCCGGGTCGGCGGCCACCGTGCCGGCGACGGCCAGCACGACGGCTTCGGCCTCGTCGGTGAGCAGCTCCGGATGCTCCTCGACGGCCCGCCGGGCCGCGGCGGAGTCCGGGGCCTGGAGATAGGCCATCACGGTCGGTACGAGCGCGTCGACATCGATGCGGTCCGGCACAGCTTCCTCCCGCGCCGAGCAGCCAGAACGTCACGAACCGGCGGTGCGGCACCTACCGCAATATCAACGCCGCCGACCCGGGTCCATCGCCCTGTCGCGTTTCCGTCCCCAAGACCACCCACCCGGCTGATCCGCACGATCCGGGGAAGATCCGCCGAACGCCGCACACGGTCGCCCGCCGGCGGCAGGATCGGACGCGATGGTCGACGCCTGTGAGGGTGAAAGAGATGAGCAAGGTTGGCCGCCGGGTTCCCGGCGTGATCGCCCTGGTGACGATGTCCGGGCTGCTCCTTGTCGCGCCCGCGCGGGCGGCGCCGGTCGCCGTCGCACGGTACGACGCGCCGATCGGCCGCACCCAGGTGATGATCCGGGCGCTGGACTGGCTGCGGCGCGACATCCCGTACTCGCAGGACAACCGGCGGGCCCGGTGGGACATCGGCCGGGGGCGTCGCTACCGGCCCGACTGCTCCGGCTTCGTGGCCATGGCGTGGGCGCTCGACCCGCGACGGGCCGGGCTGGGCCGAGCGCCCGTGACGTGGGAGCTGCCCCGGTACGCCACCCGGGTGAGCTACGCGCGACTGCGGCGGGGTGACATCCTGCTCCACCTCGAGCCCGCGAACCGGGCAGCCGAGCACGTCCAGCTCTTCGCGGGCTGGGTCGGCGCCTCCCGGAGCAGGGCGTGGGTCATCGAGGAGAGCGGCCGGTTGCACGGCATGCGGCGCAGGACGGTCGCCGTCGCGCGGGCGAGGACTCTGTACTCGCCGTACCGATACCGCTTGATCTCCTGACCCCTTCCTCTCGCGGCGTGCGTCAGGCGGCGGGCGTGAACAGGGCGGCGAAGCGGGACAGGTACAGCGGCCAGCCCTCGTCGTGGGCGACCCCGTCGCTGATCGACTGCCAGCCGGAGCCGTGCCGGTCGAGGTGTCGGTGCTCGAGCTCGACCCGGGTGCGTTCCGGCGTCTCGGCCACGAACCGGACCTCGACCTCGCTGGTGTTCCCGGGGTCGGCCTCGACCTGCCACTGCGGGTTGATGTCCCAGCTGAACACGACCCGGTTCGGGGGGTCGTAGGCGAGTACCCGGGCCCAGTGGCACTCGGTGCCGTCGACTGCCCGGTCGTAGATGTGGCCGCCGACCTCCGGCTCGAACACGGTCTCGGCGATCGGCGCGCCGAGCAGGTTGTGCTCCGGCGGCTTGAAGTCGCCGAACCGCTCGGTGAACACGGTGAAGGCCCGGTCGATCGGCGCCTGCACGACGATCTGGCGGTGGACCACCGGGGCTGTCGTCTCGGTCATGGAGTCTCCTCATCGGGTTGTTCGGCGGCGTCCTGGTAGCCGCTCAGGGCGCGCTGCCAGAAGGTGTCGAGCTGGTCGCGCAGGGCGGCCACACCGGCGGGGTTGAGCCGGTAGACCCGGCGGGTGCCCTCCGCGCGGTCGCTGACCAGCCCGGCGTCCTTGAGCACCCGCAGGTGCTGGGACACGGCGGGCCGGCTGATCGGCAGCACGTCGGCGAGCTCGCCGACCGCGCGGGGGTGCTCGGCGAGACACGCCACGATGGCGCGCCGGGTCGGGTCGCCCAGGGCGTCCCAGCCGTCGTCGGCTTGGTAAGTAGCCACGAACGGTAAGCTACGACTTACCGATGAGAAAAGCAAGAAGGGGCGGGACCCTTCAGGCCCCGCCCCTTCTCGGCGGTACGTCCGGCGTCAGCGCATGCCGCGCTCGATCGCCTCGATGATCCGGGGCCGCAGCTCGGCGGCGCTGATGATCGCGTCCACCGAACCCACGTCGACCGCCCGCTGGATGTTGTGCACCCGGTCGAACTCCGCCGCGACCTCACCGAGCTTCTCGGCCCTGACCGCGGACTGCACCTCGGCAAGGCGGGCGTTGAGCGCCGCGCGTTCCGCGCCGCTGGCGGCCGCGACCTGTGCCTGCAGCTCGGTGACCCGGGGGTCGGTGGCGGTGCGGTTGTTCACCTCGCCGGAGAACACCACGGCCGCCGCCGGGGCGCCGCCGAGCACCGAGGCGAACGAGCCCTCCAGCGCCAGCACCGTCATGGTGGGGTTCAGTGCCTTGGAGAACACCACGAATGCGCCGCCGTGGTAGCGCGAGATCACGACGAAGACGATCGGGCCCTGGAAGTTGACGATCGCCCGGCCGATCTCGGCGCCGTACTCCAGCTGCAGCTTGCGCATCGACTCGGGCGAGCCGTCGAAGCCGGACAGGTTGGCCAGCACCACCAGCGGCCGGTTGCCGGAGGCGGCGTTGATGGCCCGTGCGGTCTTCTTCGACGAACGCGGGAACAGGGTGCCCGCGGTATAGGTGTCCGGACCGTCGGCCGGCGGGAACCCGCGCCGCGGCACCGGGCGAGACTCGATGCCGATCAGGCAGACCGGCCACCCGCCGATGTGGACGTCCTGCACGGCGGCGGTGTCCGCGTCGGCCATGCCGGCCCAGCGTTCCAGCACCGGGTGGTCCTGGTCGGACACCGCACGCATCACGACCCGGATGTCGAACGCCTTCTTGCGGTCCGGGTTGTGCTCGGCCGAGAAGATCTGCCCCACGGTGGTGAAGTCGCTGCCCGCCACCGAGTGCGGGAAGTCCGACACGTCCCGCTCGGCCGGGTCGGTGGTGGCGGCCCTGCGCGGCGTCGACTCACCGGGCGCGATGTAGGTGTGGTCGTAGTGCGCCATCAGGATGTCGCGGGCACCGGGCAGGTCGGGCGCCCAGTACTGGGCCTGGCCGTTGGGACCCATGACCCGGTCGTAGCCGCCGATGCCGAAGTTGTCCTCGGCCGAGACGCCGCCGGAGAAGTCCAGCGACTGCTTGCCGGTGAGCACCATCGCCGAGTCCGGCGTCATGATCAGCACGCCCTTGGTGTGCATGAGCATCGTCGCCTCGGCGTTCCAGTACGGCTGGGCGCCCACGGTGATCCCGGCGACCACGATGTTGATCTCACCGCCGTCCTGGGTGAACGTGACGATCCGCTTGAGCGCGGCCGCCACCCAGTCCATGTTCTCGGTGCCCGAGCTCATCGAGATCCGCGCACCCGCGGACAGCGCGAACCACTCCAGCGGCACCCGCATTCGCTCGGCCAGGTCCAGCGCGGCGATCACCCGGGAGCACTCCGGCTCGGACAGCGCGCCCAGCGCCTTGGTCGGGTCGCCGAGCAGCACCACCCGGGTCACACCGTCGGGATGCCGCGGGGTGGGGGTGGTGACGACGCCGGCCACGATCGCCGCCGTGTTCTTGCCCTTCGGCCGGTCCACCGGCACGAGCACGCCGTGGGCGTCCAGATCGTGCTCGACGAAGCTGCCGCGCGGCCCGGCGAGGAGCGCGGTCAGCTCGTACGGGTAGACGTTGCCGCGCCGGGCCGCCCGCAGCACCTTCTGGCGGTAGTCGTCGAGCGGCTGCACCGGATCGGTGGTCGGCTCGCCGACGTGCAGCCGCGCACCGCGCCCGGGATCGAGGGTGATGCGGACGGCGACCTCGGTCAGCTCGCCCGACGACCTGCGCTGGCGGGCCAGGAACTGGACCTCCTCCAGCCCGGCCCCCGCGGCGGTCGGCAGGATGCGCTGGACCAGCGCGTTGAGCTCGTCCATGGACAGCTCGGTCGCCGGCCAGACGTACATCATGATCCGGTTGGTGTCGAACCGCTTGTTCTGGGGGCGCTGCGCCTGGATGTTGCGGATCGCGTCGATCGCCGTGGTGATCGCGTCCTCCACGGCCGGCAGCGCGACGAGCCGGCCGTCGGCCTCGCGCAACGGGGTGAGGTCGCGGACCTGGCCCATCACGATGAGCCGCTCGTCGGCCGGGTTGCTCTTCGCCACGGCCTTGAACAGGTAGATCTCCTCGTCCACCGACGGCAGCCGGGTGAGGTCGAACTCGCGCAGCCGGTGCAGCTGCAGGCGCTGCGCGATCTGCGGGTGCAGCCCCCGGATCAGCCGGTCCTCCGCGAAGCCCGGGCCGTCCGGCCGGAACGTGAAGTGGTGGTGCATCGCACCGCTGCTGCCGGCGACCGTGATGGTGATCCGGCGTACGGCGGCGGGCAGCGGGTGGCCGGCGAGCAGTTCGCCGAGCCGGACCGCCATCGCGTCGGCGTCGGGCTGGGCCGCCCAGGTGACGTAGAGGTCGGCCGCCAGCCCGCGCTCGGCCACACCGTCGGCCAGCGTGCCGATCGCGCCGACGGCGTCGGGCAGGGCGGCGATGTCCACGGCCGTGGTGACCACGCGGGTCACCCCGCCGGAGCCGGTGTGGTCGGCGACGACGAACCGGCAGCCGGCCGTCTCGTGGACGGCCACGTCGGACAGTCCACGGTTGCCGTAGTAGCGGCGGGTCAGCACCTCGAGCAGCGGTGCATGGTCGCGGCCGGGCCGCCCGATGCGCTGGGCGACCAGGCGTACCAGGGGCTCGGAGCTGGCCACCATGGACTGGATCCGCTCGGCGCGGTCCGGCGCGTCCGGGTTGCGGTCGAGGTGGCGCAGCGCGTCGCGGACCTCCGCGTAGACCTTGGCCCGGTTGCGGCGCAGCAGCGGCTGGGCGAACCAGCGGAAGACCACGCCGCGGGCGAGGTCCGACACGGCGGGGAAGCGCACCTGGGTGGCCTCGATGAGGTGCTCGAGGGTGAGGCCGGCGCGCTCGCTGAGCTCCTCGAGCGGTTGCGGTCCGGCCAGCCAATGCCGCAGCAGCTCCGAGACGACGGCGACGTCGGCCGACATCCGCTGCTGCGCCAGGAAGATCCGGAAGACGGCCGCCTCGAGCTCCGGCGTACGGTCGAGGGTCGTGACGCCGTAGTGGCCGAGCACCGTGCGGAGCCGGGCCTGGAAGCCCTCCGTGACCCCGGCGCGCTCGACGTCGAGGCTCTGCAGGTAGCTGTGGAAGTATTCGCGCGGGCTGTGCACCGGGCTGCCCGGCTCGACCTCGAAGTCGCCGCCGGGCTTGTTGCGGCTCAGCTCCAGCAGGTCCGCGAAGACGGTCAGCAGGTCGATCTCGCCGGGCAGCGGACGGCCACCGAGCTCCGCCCGGGCGTCCAGGTAGCCGGCGAGCAGCCGCTTGCGGTCCTGCGGGTCGACGTCGAAACCGAGCAGCAGGCTGCGCAGGTCCTGCAGGCCGCGTTCGACCCGGGCCGCCGCCGGCACGCCGGTCGGGTCCGCGGGCAGGTCGATGACGGCGGACTCGCCGCCGCCGGTGGCCGCCGCCTCGGCGCCCTCGTCGCCGACCGGCTCGAGGCGCAGCAGCGGGGCGCCGGTCTCGACCTGGCTGCCGACGGAGACCGGGCACTCGCGCACCCGGGCGCGGAACGGCGCCCGCAGCACGTTCTCCATCTTCATGCTCTCGAGCACGAGGATCGGCGCGCCGGCCTCGACCTCGTCGCCGACCGCGAGCGGCGTCGCGACCACGAGAGCCGGCGCGGGGGAGCGCACGACGCCTCCCTCGTCGCGGCTGATGCGGTGCGTGACGCCGTCGACCTCGACCAGGTGGATCGGACCGTGCGTCGCGGACACCAGGCGGAAGCGGTGCCCGTTGACCAGCATCTGGCCGCTGTGCGCGTCGAACCGTTCCACCTCGACGTCGACGCAGTGCAGGTCGCCGCCGGCCGAGACGCCGACACGGAAGCGCTTCTGGCCGATGCGGGCCACGTGCACGCGGTATCCGACGCCGCGCAGCTTGAGGTCCAGCGGCCGGCCGCTGTCGTGCTGCACCTGCGGGCGGCCGCCGTGCGCGGTGGCCAGCAGCCGCTGCCGGGCGACCTCCTCCTCGTCCTGGTACGCCTCGATCGCGGCCGCGGCCAGGGCGATCGCGGAGTGCCGGTGGTTGACCAGGCCCCCCTCGGCGCGTACCCGGTCGATCCAGCCGGTGTCGGCGCTGCCGTCGACCACCTCGGGCTGGTCCAGCAGGTCGAGCACGAAGCTCTTGTTGGTGGCGCCGCCCTCGATGATCACCGTGGTCTCGGCCATCGCCCGCCGCAGCCGGCCCAGCGCCTCCTCGCGGTCCCGCCCGTACGCGATGATCTTGGCGATCATCGAGTCGAACGCGGCGGGGATGGTGTCGCCCTCGCTGACCCCGGTGTCGACCCGGATGCCCGGACCGGCGGGCAGCGCCAGCCGCGCGATGCGGCCCGGCGCAGGCGCGAAGTCCCGGTCCGGGTCCTCGGCGTTGAGCCGCGCCTCGACCGCGTGGCCCAGCTCGGCGGGCTGCGTGCCCTCGAGCCGGCCGCCGGCGGCCACGTGCAGCTGCAGCCGGACCAGGTCGGTGCCGGTGGTGATCTCGGTGATCGGGTGCTCGACCTGCAGGCGTGTGTTCACCTCGAGGAAGGCGAACAGCTTCTCGCCGGGGTGGTACAGGAACTCGACGGTGCCGGCGCCGCGGTAGTCGACCGCCAGCGCGAGCCGCACGGCCGCCGCCTTCAGCTCGGCGGCCTGCTCGGGGCTCAGCACCGGGGACGCGGACTCCTCGATGATCTTCTGGTTGCGCCGCTGCACCGAGCAGTCGCGGACGCCCAGCGCCCAGGCCGTGCCCTGCCCGTCGGCGATGACCTGCACCTCGACGTGCCGGGCGCCGGAGACGAGCCGCTCCAGGAAGACCACGCCGGAGCCGAACGCCCGCAGCGCCTCCTGGCTGGTGCGCTCGTACGCGTCGGCCAGCTCCTCCGCCGAGTTCACCTTGCGGATACCCCGGCCGCCGCCACCCGCGGTCGCCTTGAGCATCAGCGGGTAGCCGATCTGGTCGCCGTGGCGCAGCGCCTCCTCGAGGGTGGCGACCTCGCCGCGGCTCCACGGCGCGACGGGCACGCCGACCTCCTCGGCGATCAGCTTGGAGCCGATCTTGTCGCCGAGCTTGCGCATCGCCTCCGCGCTCGGCCCGACGAAGGTGACGCCGATCTTCTCGCACAGCTCCGCGAAGGCGGGGTCCTCCGCCACGAACCCCCAGCCGACCCAGGCGGCGTCCGCCCGGGTCTCCACCAGCGCCCGCTCGAGGGCCGCATGGTCGAGGTATGGCCGCGCGGAGGCGGGTCCCAGCGCGTAGGTGACGTCGGCCTCCCGGACGAAGGTCGCGGTGCGGTCCTCGTCGGTGTAGAGCGCCACCGTCTCGATGCGCGCCCCCGTTTGCGCGGAAAGGTCCCGGACGGCGTGGATGAGCCGCATCGCGGGCTCTCCACGGTTGACGATGGCGACACGACTGAACACCGGCTGGTCCCCCTACTAGGCGCGCGCAGAAGGCGACGCCCGGGTTGCGGACCGTCGCCTGGCTCTGTCTACACCCTCTCGGATAACCCGGCGCTAGACCAATGTCCCAGATCTCGCATGGCTGGGCGCCTGCGTTGTGGGGATCCTACAAAAGCAGCCGTCCAGCGCCGCTATACACCGTGTGAATAGTACATCGCCGGGGCCGGCGCCCTCACGCATCGGCATCCGGGCGATCACGCAGCGTCGAGGAGCTGACGGATCGGCCGGGCCCGGATCGGGCGGACAGCCGGTGCCGCCGCCTCCCGACGCGTGCGAGATTGTCGCGCGGACCGAGGAGGAGGTGATCTTGATGGACGACGCGCTGCTGGCGTACGCGACCGGCCGCGAGGACGCCTTCGCCGGGCGCCGCGACCCGGAGCGGGCCGAGCACCCGCACACCGGTGCCGACTACCGGATCGGCTTCCTCGACGGGCGCATCGAGATCTTCAAGATGCTCGCCTCCGTCCGGGAGATGCTCGAGCGCGGGTACTGACCCTTCGGCTGCTCACAGGTCCTTGGCCATGTTGCGACCCGTCTCGGCGAAGCCCAGCTGCTCGTAGAGGGTCCGGGCGCCGGTGTTGTGGGCGAAGACGTGCAGGCCGATCCTGGTCAGCGCATTGTCGCGGCACCAGCGCTCGGCGGCCAGCATGATGGCACGGCCGTAGCCCTGACGGCGTACGTCCGGTTCGACGGCGACGTTGTAGACGAAGGCGGTGTCGTGGGTGACCTTGATCCAGAGGAAACCGACGCGGCGGTCGCCGTCGCGGGCGTACCAGAAATGGTGGTCCGGGGTGGCGAACCCCTCGGGCAGCAGCTGCGCGTAGGTGTCGGCGGCGTTGCGGGCCGCGTCCTGCGCCGACCGGCCCGTCGCGGCGACGCTCTGCGCGAAGTGTGCCTCGGCCACGGCCCGCCACGGCCCGTACTGGTCCTCGGTCATCGGCTCCAGCCGTACGTCGCTCATGACCGACAACCTACGTACCCGTCGGAGCCGGCCCGTGCTGCGGCCCACGCCGTCGACGGCCAGCAGCTTGTCGTTGTGCTGGACCCGTCCTGGGACGATGTCCGGCATGACGAGTGAGGACGTCCGGATCGCGCGAGATGACAGCGCTGCCGCGCAGCGTGCGGCGGCGGGCATCTGGGCGCGCGCCACAGCCAGACGTGACAACCTGCCAGAGGCCGCGCCGGTGGAGGAGAAGCTTCCCGGCATTCAGGGACGCTTGTCCACTCCGGACGGCGTCTTGTATCTCGCCCTGCTGCACGGCGCAGCGGCCGGCTTCGCGCTCACGGTGGTACACCCGTCCGTACTCGAAGTGGTCTATCTGGCCGTGAACCCCGACGCGTGGGGCGCCGGCATCGGCCGCAAGCTGCTCGCCCACGTCGACACTGAGGCGGGCGCGAGGGGTATCAGCCATCTCGAGCTCTGGGTCATCGACGACAACGAGCGGGCGGTCGGCGTCTACGCAGAGTCGGGATGGAGGCGCACGGATCGCGTGCGTGACCAGAAACCGACGGGCCGACGGGAACGCTTGCTGGTCAGGGACTTCGAGGACCGGGTCGTGCTGCTTCGGCCCGGTCTGGACTAGGCGATATAGTCGGCCTGTCCGGCCACCTGCGCCGCGATACGGGCTCTTCCTTGCCGACCTGGTGCAGCGCGGCGCCCAGTTCGGCATCGCCGCTGAAGCCGCCGATCTCGGCCGGCTTGCCGGGCGACCGCCACGCCATTATGGTGCCCAGCGACGTGCCGTGCTGAAGCCGTCGATCTCAGCTGGCTTGCCGGGTGGCCGCCAGGTGACCACGTGCCCAGCGACTTGCCATTTCGATCGATACTGGCGATCCAGTGCCTGTTGGAGTGCGGGGTCTTCGGCGAGGCGGCCGAAGGCGAAGTCGCCGGCGTCTACGAACGGTCCGGCGGAAGCGCACGGGCCGCTGCGTGCCAGGAGCCGACGGGGCGGTCGTAACGCCTGCTGGTCAGGATGTCGAGGATCGGGTCGTGCGGCTCCTCCCGGGCCTGCGGTACGCCACCGAGCGGCCCCTGCTGCACTTTGCCAGGGCGGTGTTCGCGCGGCACGGCTGGACGACGCGCGAGGTCCAATGGCCCAGGCGTCGGCCGGCGCGGGAACACCAGGACCCGGCCGTCTGGTTCTCCCGGCTGCGCTCGTTTTCTCCACGCGTACGTCGGCTCGACTCCGGAACGGGAGACGGCGGTGTCGGTGGCCCTGGTCGGTAAGTCGATGGACGCCTTGCCCGCGGCCCTGGCCGCCGACCGGAGCCTGCCGGCGATCTGGTGGACGCCGATGCTGCGGAACTCCGGCATGGCGGCCGATCTGCGCCGCAGCGCAGCGCCGTTCCTGCTGGTCGGCGGCACGGCAGAGCGGCATAGGTCCCGAGGTGGCACGAGGTCTTGGCCGGCCGTTCTACGAAAGCCCGCACTCCGACCACGGCATGGAGACCGACACGACCCCGTGCACTCGGTTTAAGGTCCTCCGCGAAGTCACCGTCACCAGGGACGCCTTCGTCAGAGGCTGTGACATCGGCCGCGGCGAACCGAGGACGAACGGCCCGCTCGAGGCAAAGTCCTCGATCGTGTCCGCGGCATCGCGCCATAAGCGGATCTGACGTCCATGACTTCCAGAGCCGCCATCTGTCAGGCCAAGGCGCTCGCCAAGCTTATGGTCCATCGACGAGGTCAACGCCGACCACCAAGGCGGTCTCCGCCTCGACCCGGGGACGCGGGAGCCGCCCGGTGTCGTGCTGACTGGTGCCGAGAGGGACCGCGTCTGCGCCGACGAGGTCGCAGGCGTCGGGCGGTAGAGCTCAAGGGCGAGATTCCGTTCGTCGCCTCGCCGTGCCGCGCGCTACCCACGTGTCTGCTCATGAAACAGTCCAACCTCTTCACCGCTTAGCTAAACAAGTACCACGCCTGCTGGACTGAACGCGCAGATGCTGTTCGGACGGACTTTGCCGTGAGGCCTCATCCTTGCGTGTGACGACAGAGAGTCGAACTTGAACTCCCTTCTGATTCGATGCGCGCGGGCAGAAAGGCTGGTACGCAAACATTAAGTCGCCTCGGAGCTGTGACCTGCAAGCGCGAACAAGCGGGCGAACGTAGGGTCATCGCGGCGTCCTCGTCCGTCCGTATCGATCACGCTTCTCCCATCCGAGTCACGCAACACGCCAGCAATCTTGCGATCATGGCGCTGTCTTGCCAGTCTGGCATCCGTAGATCGGTGACACGGGATCCGGAGTCTCCACGTTGGGTGAGACGGCAGTAGCGACATGACCACGACGAGCCGCCGGCGGGCGTTGATAATCGGCGTGGGAAAGTTCGGAGGCAACGACAATGATTTTGACGACCTGCCGTTCGCCGAGGACCTGGCCGACCAAGTGGACGACGCTTTGCGCAAGTACCGGGCGGGTGACTTCTCGACGCAGGTGCAGAAGAATCCGAACAGAGAAGAGATAAGTGACGCCGTTCGCGATGTCCTGGACGACGAGCGGCTCGATGCCCGGATAGTTCACGTCGTTTCGCATGGGAGGTTCGGAAAGCAGGCGGATCGAGTCGAGGTCGTCGGCAGTTGCGGACGAGCCGGCGCGAACAATGTCCGGGAATGGGTGTCCTCCTCGCAGGACCTGGGCATTCCCACACTCTTCCTCATTGACTTGTGCGGTGCCGGACGCGCAAGCGACCTGAAGTTCTTGGTCGAGCCGTACGAGGAGGAACTGAACGCATGGGTGCTGGCCGGTGCGAGGTCGGACGAACTGGCTTTCGAAGGTGCCTTCACTCGTGCCGCGGTCCACGTGCTCCTCCAATGCGGAGAAGACGGACTCGGTACGGATCCCCGGCTTCCCTTCGTCTCGCTTCGTGAGTTCGCACGGCGAATCAGCGACGGACTGCGCGGTCAGTCATTATGGACGACTACTGTCCCGCTTCATTATGAGGCGTACCTGCCGATTCTGCCGAATCCGTTGTATCGGAAAGATCCGATCGCGGACGAGGTCGCAAGACTGGATCCGCCACTTCAGCCGTTCCTGACCGATGCCGTCGCCGACGCCGCCCACTTCCAAGGGAGAGCAGGAGCCTTTTTCACCGGGCGGCAGGCCGCCTTGGACGAGCTCGTTCCTTGGCTAGAAGATGACGGTAAGGGCGGCCTGATGATCGTTACGGGCGCCGCTGGTTCCGGAAAGTCCGCGATCTTGGGTGCCATCGTGTGCGCCGCCCACCCGGCACTTCAGCGTCTTGCGGGCCATGTGCGCCGTCGGATGGCGGACCCCCCGAATCCAAATGGCTCTCTTGTGGCGATCCATGCACGCCAGCGGGGCCTAGATGAAATTGTCATCTCCATAGCACGCCAGCTCGAGTTGGATGCGCCTCCTGAGGGATGGACAGCGGCCGCCTTGATTGGAGCAATCTCCCGTCTACCCGTCTCGCCCGTCTTGATCGTTGACGCGTTGGACGAGTGTTCCGAAGCGAGCGCCGTCCAAGTTCTGCTGCTTGTTCCTCTCGCGACAGCACGCAATGCGGAGGGAAGAGCGATAGCTCGCCTGGTCGTCGGAACACGGCCGTGGCTCGATCAGTTCTCCCCGCTGCTGACAATTGCCGAGAAATCGCGACATCTCATTGATCTCGATGTTGTCGACGGCGAGCAGCTGTACCGCGACCTGCGTCGCTATCTGCTGGACTCCCTCCACGGACTGCTACATGACGAGTGGATCGCCTCCGGGCTGGCGAGGCGTTTGGCATCCGACCACGTGCAGAGACGGGGCGTCTCGGCCGCCAAGCGCTGGGGCCACTTTCTGATTGCGAGCCGATTCGCAAGGTACATCATCGACAACCCGCCGAGGCAGGAAGCGGACATAGAGGCGCTTCTGGATCGAGTGCCGGTTGAACTGCCGCAGCTCCTCGAGATGGAGCTGGCGGCGCACCCCAGGCCGGCACATCTACGCGCAGCGTTAGCCGCTCTTGCGTACGCCAAAGGGGACGGAATGCCGCTCGAGCTGCTGCGGAAGATTGTTTCCTCTGTCGGGCCGGCGGATCCTCAACTATTCACCGGCGACGACGTCCGTTTATATCTTCGAAGAACGGACGGCGAGGACGGCGTCAGCCTGCTCCGGCTGTATCACCAGGGCCTGGCCGACTACTTGCGAGAATACCCGATCACGCCGCTCGAACGTCATGATCTGACGGGACCGGTTCTTGCAGCACTGCTGGAGACGCGGGATGTGAAAGGCAGACGCTCCTGGGAGCATGCTCCGACCTATTTGCGCCGACACGCGATTGAACATGCGGTCGATGCCGGCGGAGTCGACATTCTGCTCACCGATTCGGAGTTCCTGGTGTTCGCGGATCGGGACCGGCTGCTCGGATACCTCGGGCATGCACGCAGCAACTCGGCCCGGCTGGCCGCCGCCATCTATCGCGCAGCTCATCACCTGTTGGGCCCCGAGCCGATGCTGCGACGGCGGTTGCTTCATCTCACCGCGCTCCGATTCGGAGTGGGAGGCCTCAACGAATCCGAGATGGAGCGGCGATAATGGTGAGGCCGCTTTGGGCGACCGGCAGTCAGCTCAGCCCCGCGTTGCGGCAGACGTTGTCAGGCCATGCAGGTTCCGTGATGGCGATAGCAACCGCCGTCCTGGATGGACGGCCGGTTGCAGTGAGCGGCAGCCGCGATGGTTCGGTCCGCGTGTGGGACCTGACCAGCGGTGAACCCGTAGGTGTTCCCTTGGTGGGGCATCAAGATTGGGTGGGCTGCGTTGCATGTGCCGTTGTCAACGGGAGGCCCGTGGCGGTCAGCGGGAGCGATGACCGGGCGATACGTGTCTGGGATCTCGGTACGGGGGAGCAGATCGGACTGCCCATGCAGGGGCACGCCGGGTT
>NZ_JBFAPM010000010.1:0-265035 GCF_040676695.1 Actinoplanes sp. NPDC049548 | reverse complement strand
GTTCATTCGAGCTGTCGCGTGTGCCGTTGTCAACGGGAGGCCCGTGGCGGTCAGCGGGAGCGATGACCGGACGGTACGTGTCTGGGATCTCGGTACGGGGGAGCAGATCGGACTGCCCATGCAGGGGCACGCCGGGTTCATTCGAGCTGTCGCGTGTGCCGTTGTCAACGGGAGGCCCGTGGCGGTCAGCGGGAGCGATGACCGGACGGTACGTGTCTGGGATCTCGGTACCGGCGAGCCCATCGGGCGTCCCATGCAGGGGCATAGGGGAGTCGTAAGTTCCGTCGCGGTCACGCAGATAAAAGGCTTGCCTGTCGCTGTCACAAGTAGCTCGGACCAGACGATCAGAGTTTGGAACCTGGAGGCCAATGAGCCAATTCGCACATTGGCTGTCGGGCAGTCCGCTACCGTGCGAGCGGTCACGTGTGGCACTTTGGACGAACGCCCCACGTTCATCGCCGCCATGGACGACGGGACTGTTGAGGTATGGAGTTTGGCGCCGGCGCGAGCGTTTGCTGCCCCATTGGCGGGACACGCCGGCGCGGTGAATGCGGCGGCTTGTTCGATCATCGACGGGAGGCCGGCTCTGGTCACCGGGGGTGTGGATGCCTCGGTGAGGATCTGGGAACTACGAAGCGGCCAGCAGATGGGTCGGCCCCTGAAAGGCCACGCCGGTGCCGTCTTGGCTTCGGCCTACCTAAGGCTTGACGGCGAGCCTGCCCTCGTCACTGGGGGGAGAGACAGGCGCCTGCAGGTGTGGGACCTTCAGAGCGGTTCGCAGAAGGCGTCATCTATTTATGGCGACGGCACCAACGTCACGGCGGTCGCGTGTGAGATGAGTGCTCCTCATCCCATCGTCATGGCTGGGGGTGACGACGGGACGGTCGCAGTCTGGAAGATGACGCCGGGCAACCCGATCTTTTCGCGATTGACAGGCCACTCCGGCTCAGTCACGGCGATGACATCAGCGATCTTGGGTGACCACCCGTTTGCCATCACAGGTGGAGCGGACGCCTTGGTGAAGCGCTGGGACCTGGTCAGCGGTGACTACATGGGTATGGCGCTTTCCGGTCATGTGGGTCCGGTAACTGCACTAGCTTGTGCACTCGTCGAGCATCGTCCGGTGGTCGTGAGTGGAGGTGCCGACAACACGCTCAGGCTGTGGGATTTGGCGACGGGACGCGGTATCGGAGATCCGCTGTCCGGTCACTCGGGGCCGGTCAACTCCGTCGCGTGCACGACCGTGGACGGACGTACGATCGCCGTCAGTGGCGGCGCCGACCAAACCGTCAGACTATGGGATCTCGAAAGGAGATGCCCCATCGGCGATCCGCTGAATGGGCACTCTGGGCCCGTCAACTCTGTCGCGTGCACAAGGTCTGGCCGTCATTCGTTGGCCGTGAGTGGCGGCGCCGACAAGACGGTGCGCTTTTGGAGACTGACCGATGGTGTACTCGTGGACGTATGGCCCAGTTGGGACGAGGTCAGTTCGATCACCGTGACTCCTGACGACCGATACTTGGCATTTACGGCGGGATGGGACGTTGCGGTTCTATGGCTTTGAAGGAATAGGTTCGACATGAGCACTGTCGTCGTCGTGCATGGCGTCTGGAACTATCGAGGGCCCATCAACCCCTCAGCGGCCGCAGAAAGTATGTCCGTTCAGTGGCGCGCTGCGATCGAGGCCGGGGCGTTCGGACCCTTGCCGTCGACGGTAGGGGTCGTCGGGGCCTACTATGCTCACAGGTTACGTAGGGTCGGGTCGCAGTCAGGAACCGGCGACTTCGACAGGCTCCCTTCTACTGCGGAAGAGATGCTCGGCCAGTGGCTGGACACTGTGTCGCCGCAGTCGATGAAGGCGCAGGGTCGAGTGACTCGAGGTTTACGGCAGGAGTTGAGGCGGATGTCCGCCGCTCGAGGCATCAACAGGGTGTTACTCGAACGCGTTATCGGTGCCTTCTTTGAAGAAGTCTCCGCATATCTGGACCCAGACACGCCGCGGCGAATCCTTGCGAGAACCGAGGTCGCGAATGCCGTTGCCCAGGCGAATCGAGTTGGAAAAACTGTCGTGGTCGCACATTCCTTGGGGTCCGTCGTAGCGTATGAGGCCTTGCACGCCTACCCGCATCTGCACGTGGACCATCTGGTCACTCTAGGGTCGCCTCTGGCCCTGCCCCACGCGATCTTCCACCGGCTGGATCCGCTCCCGGGGCCACTCGGGGTGCGGCCAAGGGCTGCACGGCGGTGGTCGAACATCTCTGATGTCGGCGATCTGATCGCACAGCCACCTGGTGGTGTGAAGAACGGATTCGAAGGGGTTGACCATGACGTCGAGGTGTCGATCCATCCTTTCGACTTCCACCTCGCATCCAACTATCTGAAGACTTCAGCTTTCGCCGATGCTTTGAGAGAGACACTGTAGCGCCGGTCGCGGCAGTCCTTTACGGGCGTTCGCGTTCAGCGCCCGGATCTTGTCGCCCGCAGAACGACCCGATGCCGGGTCGAGGAGACGGGTTCCTGGACGGGCTGGCCGGATGCGAACTCGTCGGTGAAGGCGAAGACCTCGTGAACCGCCGCCGCCCGGATCGCACTGGAGAAGTCCGGGCGCCTGCGGCTGGAAACCGTTTTTGGACTGTCCGCGGAAATGCTCGGCGCTGTCTTGGACCTGCCGCAACGATTCTGGTCCCAACATCATCCGGATTTCCGCCGGTGCGCGCAGTGTCGGCGCCGCGATGGCCGGCTCTGCCAGAACCATCAGCGCCCTCCCTGCGGCGGGCACGGCAGCAGGGCAGCGACAGCGAGTCGGCAACGATATGTTGAGTCTCCCATTTAGGCAAACTCCACCGTAGTCCTTTCTGGGGAGTGGCCGCCGCGGTCAGGTGGCCGGGAGGGCGGCCGCGAGCTGGTCCGACCAGGCGTGGACCACCCGGGCCCGGCGCCGCGAGTCGTCGGTGAGGACGTCGGCCAGCGCCAGGCCGCGGGCCAGGTCCAGGGTGGCCTGAATCAGGCCGCGTACCCCCGGGTCGCTGTCGTCGACCCGCAGCAGGCGTACGGCACGCTCGTGCACGCCGCGGGCGAAGTGGCGTTCCAGCGGCACCACCGCGGCCCGGAGCTCGGGGTCGGCAGCGGCCACGGTCCAGACCTGCAGCGCCGCTCGGAACAGGTCGCCGCCGATGGCGTCGACGAGGCCCGTCACGATCGTGTGGACCCGGTCCGGGCCGGAGCCGCCGGGGTCGGGCAGGGCGTCGAGCAGGGCCGCGCGTTCCTCGAACATGTGCTCCAGGGCGGCGAGGATGAGGGCTTCGCGCGTACGGAAATGGTGCTGGACCGCGCCGCGGCTGATGCCGGCCTCGGCGGCGATGTGGGCGACGGTCGAGGTTTCCCAGCCCTGGTCGGCGAGGCAGCGGATCGTTGTCTCGAGCAGCCGCCGGCGCGTCGCGCGGGAGCGGTCCTGTTTGGGTTCGTCAGCCATCGGCGGCCAGTACGGCGAGGGGGGTGTCCTGGGCGACCTGCTGGCCGACGCGGACCGGCAGTTCCGCCACCGTGCCGGCTTCGGGGGCGTGGACCACGTGTTCCATCTTCATGGCTTCCAGGCGCAGCAGCGGCTGGCCCGCCGTGACGATGTCGCCGACCTGGACGTCGACGCGGACCACCGTGCCCGGCATCGGGGCGATCAGTGCCCCGGCCGGCGGCTGGGCCGACGGGTCGGTGAAGCGCGGCAGCCGGCGCAGCTCGACCGTGCCCTGCGGGCCGTCGACCACCACGCGGTCGTCGAAGCGGCCCACCGTCCACCGTCGCCGGATGCCGTCGTGGTCCAGGACGACGGCGTCCGCGGTGGCCTCCACCAGGGTGACGCCGGGGGTGCCGGGCGCCTCGAGCCCGTCGCGGCCGAAGCGGTAGCGCACCTCGATCTCGCGGTCGCCGGCGGCGTAGGTGCGGCTGCGGTAGCCGACCGGGATGTTGCGGAAGCCGCTGCGCACGCCGGGCAGCAGCGGGCCGCGTTCGTGGGCGGCGTCGGAGAGCGCGGCGACCAGGGCGCCCAGGCAGGGATCGGGTCCGGTTCCGGCGGTGAGGGCGGCCGGTGGGTGGTCGGTGTAGAAGCTGGTGCCGGCGGTGCCGGCCAGGAACTCGGGGTGCAGCAGGCTGGCGACGAGCAGGTCCCGGTTGGTGGTGACGCCGTGCAGGCGGGCGCGGCACAGGGCGGCGGCGAGCTGCCGGGTCGCGGCCTCGCGGGTCGGCGCGTACGCCACGAGCTTGGCGAGCATGGCGTCGTAGTGCGGCCCGACCTCGGTGCCGTCCTCCACGCCGGAGTCCAGGCGGATGCCGTCGGAGGTGCGCTCGAACCGCGCCGTGACGCCGGGGATGTCGAAGGTGACCACGGTTCCGGTCTGCGGGCGCCAGTCGTCGGCGGGGCTCTCCGCGTACAGGCGGGCTTCGACGGCGTGGCCGGTCATGGCCGGCTCCGGGCCGGTGAGCGGGCGGCCCGCGGCGATGTCGAGCTGGAGGGCGACCAGGTCGGTGCCGGTGACGCACTCGGTGACCGGGTGCTCGACCTGCAGGCGGGTGTTCATCTCGAGGAACCAGAAGGCCCCCGCGTCGTCGGCCAGGAACTCCACCGTCCCGGCGCCGGTGTAGCCGACCGCGGCGGCGGCGTCGCGGCCCGCGGCGAGCAGGCGCTCGCGCAGGTCGCCGCCGATGCGGTCGACGAGCGGGGCGGGTGCCTCCTCGATGACCTTCTGGTGGCGGCGCTGCAGCGAGCATTCGCGTTCGCCGAGCGCCCATACCGTGCCGTGGGCGTCGGCCAGGACCTGCACCTCGATGTGGTGCCCCGAGTCCAGGTAGCGCTCGCAGAACACCCCCGGATCGCCGAAGGCGGCGGCGGCTTCGCGGGCGGCGGCGGCCACGGCGTCGCTCAGCTCGGCAAGGGTACGGACGATGCGCATGCCCCGCCCGCCACCGCCCGCCGACGCCTTCACCAGCACCGGCAGCTCGGACTCGGTGATGGTCGCCGGGTCGAGCAGCTCGAGGACCGGTACGCCCGCGGCCGCCATCCGCCGCTTCGCCTCCACTTTGGAGGCCATGGCGGCGATGGAGGAAGGGCTCGGGCCGATCCAGGTCAGCCCGGCGTCCTGCACGGCCCGGGCGAAGTCGGCGTTCTCGGCGAGGAAGCCGTAGCCCGGGTGGACGGCGTCGGCGCCGGCGCGCCGGGCCGCCTCGATGACGAGGTCGCCGCGCAGGTACGTCTCCGCGGGGGTGACGCCGGGCAGGCGTACCGCGCTGTCCGCCTCGCGCACGTGCGGGCTGCCCGCGTCGGCGTCGGAGAAGACGGCGACGGTGGCCAGCCCCCGGCGCCGGCAGGTCGTGAAGATGCGGCGGGCGATCTCGCCGCGGTTGGCCACCAGCACGCTGTGCATCATCATCAGGCTCACATCCGGAAGACGCCGAAGGACTGCGTGCCCTCGACCGGCGCGGTGTGGACGGCGGACAGGGCGACGCCGAGGACGTCGCGGGTGTCGCGGGGGTCGATGATGCCGTCGTCGTAGACGAGCCCGGAGAGCACCAGCGGCATCGCCTCGGCGGAGATCTGCTGCTCGATCGCGTGCCGCACCACCTGCGCCCCGTCCTCGTCGAAGGGCTTGCCCTGGGCCAGCGCGGACGCCTTCGACACCAGGTACGTCACGTCGGCGAGCTGCTGGGCGCCCATCACGGACGAGCGCGCGCTGGGCCAGGTGAAGACGAACCGCGGGTCGTACGCCCGGCCGCACATGCCGTAGTGGCCGGCGCCGTACGAGTTGCCGACCAGCAGTGAGAGGTGCGGCACGGTGGAGTTGGACACCGCGTTGATCATCATGGCGCCGTGCTTGATGATGCCGCCCTGCTCGTACTCCTTGCCCACCATGTAGCCGGTCGTGTTGTGCAGGAACAGCAGGGGAGTGCGGGAGCGGTTGGCCAGCTGGATGAACTGGGCCGCCTTCTGCGCCTCGGCGCTGAACAGCACGCCGCGGGCGTTGGCCAGGATGCCGACCGGGAAGCCGTGCAGCTCGGCCCAGCCGGTGACCAGGGAGCTGCCGTAGCGGGGTTTGACCTCGTCGAAGTCGCTGTCGTCGACGATGCGCGCGATGATCTCGCGGGGGTCGAACGGCGCCTTGAGGTCGGGCGGCACGATCGCGAGCAGGTCGTCGGCGGCGTACCGGGGTGGCTCGGGGACGGCCGTGGCGGGGCCGGCGGCCTTGCGCCAGTTGAGCCGGGCGACGATGCGCCGGCCGATGCGGATGGCGTCCTGCTCGTCGGCGGCGTAGTGGTCGGCGAGGCCGGACACGCTCGCGTGCATCGCCGCGCCGCCCAGCGACTCGTCGTCGGACTCCTCCCCGGTGGCGGCCTTGACCAGTGGCGGGCCGGCGAGGAACACCTTCGACCGGTTCTCGATCATCACCACGTGGTCGCTCATGCCGGGCAGGTACGCGCCGCCGGCCGTCGAGTTGCCGAAGACCAGCGCGATCGTCGGAATGCCGGCGGCCGACAGCCGGGTCAGGTTCCGGAAGACCGCCCCGCCCGGGATGAAGACCTCCTTCTGGGTGGGCAGGTCGGCACCGCCGGACTCGACCAGGCTGATCACCGGGAGCCGGTTCTGCAGCGCGATCTCGTGCATCCGTAGCGTCTTGCGCAGCGACCACGGGTTGCTGGCGCCGCCCTTGACGGTGGGGTCGTTCGCGATCAGCAGGCACTCGACCCCGCTGACCACGCCGATCCCGGCGACCACGCTGCCGCCCACGGTGAAGGACGAGCCGTAGCCGGCCAGCGCGGCCAGCTCGAGGAACGGCGAGTCGAGGTCGAGCAGCAGCTCGATGCGCTCGCGGGCGGTCATCTTGCCGCGCGCATGGTGCCGGGCGACGGCCTTCTCGCCGCCGCCCGCGACGGCCGCGGCGGTCTCGGCCTCGATCTGGCCGAGGGCGTCGAGCATGGCCTGCCGGGCGGCGCGGGCGTCCGCGGTGTCCGGGTCGAGGGTGGACCGCAGGATCGTCACTGTTCCTCCTCACGGGCGAGCAGGGCCTCGGGGATGTCCACGTGCCGTGACCGCAGCCACTCGCCCAGCCCCTTGGCCTGCGGGTCGAAGCGCGCCTGGTCGGCGACGCCCCGCCCGAGCAGCCCCTCGATGACGATGTTGACAGCCCGGATGCCCGGCAGCCGGGTGATCCGCACCGGCAGCTCGGCTGCCTCCGGCAGCAGGGCGCGGACCCGCTCCTCGGTGATCAGGGCGGCGAGCCATGGGTACGCGGCATCGTCGCGCACCCACAGCCCCACGTTGGCGTCGCCGCCCTTGTCGCCCGAGCGCGCCCCGGCGACGGTACCCAACGGCAACCGCCGCGACGGGCCCGCTTGCTCGAGCGCGGGGGAGGGCGCGGGCCCGGACAGCGGTTCCAGCGGCCGGGTCAGCGGCGGCGGGTCGACCGCGACGACGCTGCCGTCGTCCAGGACCACCTCGTGCTCCACCACGCTCTGCGGCACGAGGGCCGCCCGGTAGACCCCGTACGGGTGGGCGCGTCCCGGCGGTGTGGTGCTGAAGAAGCCCGGGTACGACGCGAGGGCCAGCTCGACGGCGGTGTCACTGAACGCGCGGCCCACCGCCTTCTCGCCAGGGTCCCGGGCGACGACGGTCAGCAGTGCCGACGCCCGTTGCTGGGTCGGCGCGTCCGGGGTGTCCAGCCGGGCCAGGCGCCAGGTGAGCTCGGCCGGCTCGACCGGGAGGGCGGCCTCGAACTGCCGGCGGAACAGTGCCGCCTTGGCGTCGATGTCGAGGCCGGTCAGCACCACCGTCATCTCGTTGCGGTAGCCGCCGAGCGAGGTGCAGGCGACCTTGAGCTCCGGGGGCGGGGGCTCACCGCGTACCCCCGTGATCTCGACCCTGTCCGGACCGGCCTGCCGCAGCGACACCGTGTCGAGGCGGGTGGTGACGTCAGGGCCGGCGTAGCGGGCGTCGCCCACCTCGTAGACCAACTGCGCCGTGACGGTGCCGACGGTGACCGCGCCACCGGTGCCGGGATGTTTCGTGATGGTGCTGGAGCCGTCGGGACGGATCTCGGCGATCGGGAAGCCCGGGTGGAGCGGATCGCCGATCTCGCCGGGGAACGGGTAGTTGCCGCCGGTGGCCTGGGTGCCGCACTCGATGACGTGCCCGGCCACGGTGGCGCCCGCGAGCGCGTCGAGATCGGTACGGCCCCAGCCGAAGTGCGCGATCGCGGGACCGACCACCAGCGAGGCGTCGGTGACCCGTCCGGTGATGACGACGTCGGCGCCGTCGGCGAGCGCGCGGGCGATCCCGAAGGCGCCCAGGTACGCGTACGCTCCCAGCGGTGAGCCGAGACCCAGCGCGCCCGCCCGCCCGGTGAGGTCGTCGCCGCGCACGACCGCCACCCGGCCGAGACCCAGCTCGCGGACGGCGGCGGCGAGCGCCTGCGGGTTGACGCCGCCGGCGTTGCTGACGATGCGCACGCCGCGGTCCAGGGCCGGCCGCAGGCAGTCCCGCAATTGGGCGAGGAACGTCCGGGCGTAGCCGGCCGCGGGGTCGGCCGCCCGGTCCCGGCCGAGGATCAGCATGGTCAGCTCGGCCAGGTAGTCGCCGGTGAGCACGTCCAGCTCGCCGCCCTCGAGCATCTCCCGCATCGCGGCGAACCGGTCGCCGTAGAAGCCGGAACAGTTGCCGACGCGCAGGCTCATGCCGGTGACATTGGCACAGCGGGCGAAAACAAGCAAGCGTGCTTGTTTTTGCCGGCGGCGCTTCGCTACCGTCGGCGGATGCGGCTCACCGAGGACCATCGCGCCTTCTCCGACACCGTCCGCCGGTTCGTCGACACCGAGGTCAACCCGCACGTCGACGCCTGGGAGGCGGCCGGGCGGGCGCCGCTGCACGACCTGTTCCCCAAGGCCGCGGCGCTCGGCCTGCTCGGCCTGGAGTACGACCCGGCCTACGGCGGCGAGGGCGCCGACCACAGCTTCCAGCTCGTCGCGGCCGAGGCGTACGGGCGGATGCACGCCAGCGGCGTCGGCATGGCCCTGGGCGTGCAGGCGATGATGGCCACGCCGTCGCTGCACGAGTACGGGTCGGAGGAGCTCAAGCGGCGCTACCTCGCACCCGCCGTCGCCGGCACCGCGGTCACCGCCATCGCCGTCACGGAACCGGACACCGGCTCGGACGTCGCGCGGCTGCGGACCCGGGCCGTCCGCGACGGCGACGACTGGGTCATCACCGGCCGCAAGGTCTACATCACCAACGGCGCCCAGGCCGACTGGGTCTGCCTGCTCGCACGGACCTCCGACGAGGGCGGCTACCGCGGCATGTCGCAGATCGTCGTGCCGACGGACACCCCCGGGTTCAGCGTCTCGCGCACCTTCGACAAGCTCGGCAACCGCTGCTCGGACACCGCGGAGCTGGTGCTCGACGAGGTACGCGTACCGGTCGCGAACACCATCGGCGAGGCGGGGCGCGGCTTCCAGCAGCAGATGCGGCAGTTCGTGACCGAGCGGATGTTCGCCGCGTACACCACCGTCGGCCAGTGCCAGTACGCCCTCGACCGCACCCGGGAGTTCGTCCGCGACCGCACGGTGTTCGGCACCCCGCTCGCCGACCGGCAGTACGTCGCCTTCCGCCTCACCGAGCTGCAGGCGGAGGTCGACCTGTTGCGCAGCCACAACCTCGTCACCTGCGAGGCGCTGATGGCGGGGGAGGACGTCACCCGCCTCGCCACGGTGGCCAAGCTGAAAGCGGGGCGGCTCGTCCGGGAGGTGGCGAACCTGTGCCTGCAGTTCCACGGCGGCATGGGCTACCTCGAGGAGACGTGGACCGCCCGGCTGCTGCGCGACAGCCGGCTCACCTCGATCGGCGCCGGTGCCGACGAGGTGATGCTGCAGGTGCTCGCCCGCCTCGATGGCCTGCCCGCCTGACCATTTCGCGGAATATCGCCCTATCCGGGCGCTCCAGTCGGCACAGTCGGGTCATGGCCGAGCTGCGACCCGTCTCCCGCCGTACCGTTCTCGCCGCCGCCGCGACCGGCGCCGGGCTCGCGGCCGCCGGCGCCGGGCCGGCGTCCGCCGCCGACCCGCCGCTCAAGCCGGTCAGCATGGCCATGCACATCCACGGCCCGTTCAGCGAGGGCGGGGCCAGCTACGAGGCGCACCTGCAGCAGGCCCGGCAGCACGGGGTGGACCTGGTCTGGTGGACCGACCACGACTGGCGCATCGCCGCCCACGATTACCGGCAGGCGGTGCAGTTCGACGGCGTCACGGAGCTGGAGGACGGCCTGGCGTGGACGTGGACCCAGCGCACCGAGGGCCAGCTGGCCATCGCGACGGCGGGCTTCGACAACGGCGGCCTCCGGCTGTCGGCGGTCGGCGCGGCACCCGAGGGCGGCATCCTGTGGGAGCTCGGGTCGGCGTGGAACTCCACGTACTCCACCTGCATCGCCGACACCGTCCTGGAGCTGGACGTCCTGCCGGAACGGGCGGGCCCCGACGCCGTGCTGCTGCTGCAGATGAAGCTGTCGCACCACCCCGCCCGCGGCGGCCGTCCCGCCGGCGAGTACGTCCTGCGCTACCGCTTCGGCGCAGCCGACCAGCGCGCCTACGGCACCACCGACCTGCTCGGAACCGTGGACGTACCGGTTCAGGCCGGGCTCGTGACCCGGGTGTCGCTGCGGCTCGCCGAGGACGTCCAGCGGCTCTGGCCGGACCTCGTCGCCTCCGACAACAGCATCCGGGGGCTGCGCCTGGGGGTGGCCGCCGGTCCGGGCGCCGAGCCCGCGTTCGCCGTCGGCCGGCTCGTCTTCCTGCGCGAGCGGCGGGCCGGGCAGGCCGGCGAGGACATGCGCGAGGAGGTCCTGGCCCACTACGACCAGGAGTACGCCGACGTCAAGCACTACCGCGCGTACGAGGTCTCGCTGGTCCGCCACCTGAACTGGTACGGCGGCGACCAGACCCTGCCGGCCTTCCCGTCGCCGCCGGAGCGCGACGACGACCCGGCCGCCGCGGCCGCGATGATCGACTTCCTGCACTCGCACGGCGGCATCGTCTGCTGGAACCATCCGATGGACGTGGAGACCCGCGAGGGCCTCGCCCGGCTGATGATCGAGCGCGACAAGCTCGGCGCCGACCTGGTGGAGATCGGCCGCAACCCGCAGGAGGACCTCCTCTGGGTCTACGACGTGGCCGCCCGCAACGCGCTGTTCTTCACGGCGGTGGGCGCCAGCGACGAGCACGACGGCGTCGACTGGCTGGCCGCGCCCGAGCGGTTCCTCACGTACGCGTGGGCACCCGCCCGCCGGCGCAGCGACGTCCTGCCCGCGCTGCGCCGCGGTGCTGCCTGGTTCGTCGACCCGCTGTTCTACCGGGGCTCACTGGACCTGCAGGTGGGCGGCCGCGACGCGATGGGCGCCGTCTACCTCACCAAGGCCACCAAGGTGAAGGTCGACGCCGTGGCGACGGCCCTCCCGGCCGGCTCGGTGCTGGAGATCGTCACCGGAGTGACGGACCGGGCCGGCACCCGCAAGCTCGCCCCGGCGGTGAAGGTGCAGCGCATCCCGGCGAAGTCCCTGGCCACGGGCCGCTACCGGCTCACCGTCACCCCCGGCTCCGGGACATACGTCCGCACCCAGGTCCGCCTCGCCGACAAGCGGCTGATCGGCGCCTCCAACCCGGTGTGGTTCCTGCCGAAGGCGCCACCGCGCGGCGTGCCGGCGGACCGCAAGCGCACGCTGCCCGGCTGACTCCCGGGCACGCGAGCCGGACCGTAGGATGCCGGGGTCCTGGCACTGCCCCCCACAGGAGGATCCGCGTGCGTCCGGCGCTGCTTCGCGTCCTGGGCCCGGCACTGCTGCTGGGCGCCGTCCTCACCGCCGGTGCCTGTGACGGCTCGTCCACGCCGGCCGGCCCGGAGCCCTCCTCCCCGGCGCCCCCGGCCGCGTCCGCGTCGCCGCCGCCGCCGAAGCCGAGGGTCAGCAAGGCCACCCTCGGCTACTTCTTCAAGATCGCTCTCGGTGCCGAGTACGGCGACAACGTCAGCGTCATCATCAAATGGGCCCAACCGGTCGTCACGGTCCGCGTCGACGGCACGCCGGACGCGGCCGCCCGTACCTGCCTGAAGCAGGTCGTCGCCGACTTCAACCAGCTGACCGCCACCACGGACCTGCAGCTCACCACGGGTCCCACCGGCGACATCCGCATGTACTTCGGCCCGGTCTCCCGCTTCCCTGCGATCGAGCCGAAGTACGTCCGCGACAACGACGGCTTCTTCACCGTCAACTGGCGCGGCGACCACACCATCAGCGGCGGCACCGTGCTGATCCGGACGACGGGCATCGGCGACCGGGTCCGCTGCCACCTCATCCGCGAGGAACTGACGCAGAGCATGGGCCTCATGCGCGACGCCGACGACCACCCGGACAGCGTCTTCTACGGGCGCTACTGGGCCACACCCACCACGTACTCGGCGTTGGACAAGAAACTGATCGGACTTCTGTACGGCGGAGCGCTGCAGCCGGGCGACACCCGCAAGGACGTCACGGCCGCCGTGATCGTCGACTGACAGCGCCGAAGTCCCAGTACGCAGCGGCCCGTACTCCCGCCACGCCCGGCATCCCGGTCACGAGTACGTGCGTCATTGCGTAAATCTACTGACGTCGGGGCCGAAGATCGTCCCTACCCTCGCCGGCATGGGGCACATCTGGGACGTGCAGGCGACACCGGGCGGCTCGGTACGCCTGGTCCTGCACCGCGACGGCACGTGGCGCGTCATTCACCGGCGCCCGGAGGTGAAGAGCCGCCTCGGCGAGCTGTACGGCCTCGCCTCGTGGGGCGGCTGGGGCGGCTTCGTCACCGCGCTGCTGTTCGGCCCGCTCTGGCTGCTGTTCTCCTGGGCCGGTGTCGAGCCGGCCGCCACCGTGACGGGCGTGATCGCCGCGGTGGGCGCGGGGATGGCCGCGCTCGGCGTGGGCATGGCCGTGTCGGACATCTACGAGCTCTTCGGCGGCGTCCTCTACCTCATCACGATCGTGCTGATCTCCCCGTTCCTGCTGATCCCGGCCTTCCGGCGCTCGCTGGAGTACACGGTCCAGAAGGACGTGGGCGCGCCGATCCCGGTGTCGGCGAACAGTGTCGCCGGAGCCTGGCTCGCCACCCGGGGAGACACCGTTGCCGTGACGCTGAGCTTCCACCACGGCACCACGGTGACCTACGAGGCGGCGGGCCGCTCGGGCACGAAGCTGCTCAAGGGGTTCAGCCGCCTGCTCGGCCCCCGCCTCATGCTGCAGTCCTCCGGGTGACGCGCGACCCGGGCCGCTATCCGTTCATCAGGGCGCGTGCCGCCCCGGTGGCGCGGGCCGCTATGGAGTCCACCGACGTGGACTTGCGGGCGAAGAAGCCGTCCGCGAACAGGGACGTGTAGCCGTGGGCCACCGCGATCGTCGCCTCGACGAGCTGGACGGCCTCCCGGTGGGTGGCGCAGCCGGTCGCCGTGGCGAGGTCGAGCAGGGTGGTCATCAGGGCGCGGGTCTGCTCGCGGCGGGCCTCGTCCGGCAGATGGTGGAGCTCGGCGGCGTAGATGACGTGGAAGCCGCCGCCCGTGCGGGCGACGTACCGGACGTAGGCGCCTGCCGCGGCGGCCATGCGGTCGCCCGGGTCGGGTCCGGCAGTCTCGGCGGCGGCCCGGACGGCGGCGTTCAGGTCGCGGGCGGCGGTCGCCGAGACGGCGCCGAGCAGGTGGGCACGGTCCGGGAAGTGCCGGTACGGGGCGGCGGTGCTCACGCCCAGCCGGCGGGCCACGGCGGCGACGGAGAACCGCTGCAGGCCCGCCTCGGCGAGCAGCTCGAAGCTGGCGTCGACCAGGGCGGCACGGAGGTCGCCGTGGTGGTAGCCCTGCTTCGCCGACACGCTTGCCTCCATGTAAGTGACCTCTTACATTAGCAAGTGATAGCCCTCTTACATCGGCGGAGGCACTGTGAGCATCCGGCTCGGGTACCAGATTCCCAACTACACCTATCCCGGCCCGGTCGAGAACCTCTTCGACACGGTCGTGGCCCAGGCCCGCGAGGCCGAGGCGGCGGGATTCGACACCGTCCTGGTGATGGACCACTTCTACCAGCTACCGGGCATCGGGGCGCCGGAGAACGCGATGCTGGAGGCGTACACGACGCTCGGCGCCCTCGCGACGGCCACCTCGACCGTGCAGCTGTCCGCATTGGTCACCGGGAACACGTACCGTAACCCGGCGATGCTGGCGAAGACCGTGACCACGCTCGACGTGGTCTCGCACGGCCGGGCGATCCTGGGGATCGGCGCCGGCTGGTTCGAGCGGGAGCACCACGACTTCGGCTTCGAGTTCGGCTCGTTCACCCAGCGTTTCGAGCGGCTCGAGGAAGCGCTGACCATCATCGCCCCGATGCTCCGGGGCGAGCCCGCGAGCTTCGAGGGCAAGTGGTACACGGCGCGCGGAGCGATGAACAACCCGCGAGTGCGCCCGACCATCCCGATCATGCTCGGTGGCAGCGGCGAGCAGAAGACGTTCCGCCTGGCCGCCCGCTTCGCCGACCACATGAACATCATCTGCGACGTCGCCGACCTGCCCCGCAAGGTCGCCGTCCTGCGACAGCGCTGCGAGGAGATCGGCCGCGACCCGGAGACGCTCGCGACCAGCTACCTCGCCATGGGCATGGTGGGGGAGACCGAGCAGGAGGTGAAGGAGCTCGCCGAGACCGTGCCCGAGGATCGCCGTAGCCGGGCCTTCCTCGGCACGGCCGACCAGGTCGCCGAGCAGCTGCACGACAAGGTGCTGGCCGCCGGCATCGGCGGGATCACCATCAACCTGATCCGCAACGGGCACCGACCCGGCATGGTCGCCCGGGTCGGCGCCGCGCTCCAGCGCTGAGCCGGCGCCGTGCTATGACGCGGCTCATGCGCCTCGTCTTCGTCGCCGCGCCGCTCCAGGGCGACCTGCTGCCCCTCATCCCGCTCGCCGCGGCCTGCCGCGCCGCCGGCCATGACGTCATCCTGGCCGGCGGCGCCTTCCCGCCCGACGTCCGGGGCCTGCGGACCGTGGACATCGGGGCGCGCTTCAGCCTGCCACGCAGCGCGATCCGGGTGGCTCTGCGCCATCCGCGCATCGCCCGCGCCGAGATGCGCGGCACCGCGGGCCACGCGATGGTCGGCGAGCTGTTCGGCCGCGCCAACCTGGCCCTGGTCCGTCCGCTGCAGGAGCTGGCCGAGCAGGAACGCCCCGACCTCATCGTGTACGAGTCGCTGGCCGAGGCCGGCGCCGTCGTCGCTGGGCGGCTGTCCATCCCGTCGGTCCTGCAGGAGAACACGCTGTGGCCGGCCACCGACCTCTACCGGGCGGTGACCACCAGCACGGCCCTGGCCCGGTACGCCACCCCGGCGCCCGCCCTGACGATCGCCGTCACGCCGCCGAGCCTGCGCGCGGCCCCGGCCGGCGACGCGCTCATGATGCGGCCGGTGCCGTTCTCGGGCGGCGGCCCGGTTCCGGACTGGCTGCGGACCGCCGGCGACCGTCCCCGGGTGGTGGTCAGCCGCAGCACCATCGCGGGCCCGAACGACGGCGACCCGGGCCCCGCGGTCATCGCCGCGGCGGCAGAGGTGGACGCCGACTTCGTGCTGGTACGCCCGGCGAGCACCCGTGGCCTCCCCCCGAACGTACGGGCGGTCGGCCGTGTTCCGCTGGACGAGGTGCTGCCGCATGCCGCCGCCTTCGTCCACCACTCGGGCGCCGGGAGTGTGCTGGGCGGGCTGGCTGCGGGCGTACCCCAACTGACCACGCCGGGAGCCGGTGACCGCAGGCACAACGCCGAGCTGCTGGCGAAGCGCGGTGCCGGCCTCGCCGTCGAGGCGAAGGCCGTACGCGCGGCGGACCTGACCCGGCTGCTGACCGACGAAGGGCTGCGCGGGGCGGCCCGGGAGGTTGCGGCGGAGATCGCGGCGATGCCCGACCCGGCCTCGGTGGTCCCCGTGCTGGAGGCTTCGGCCGGCGGATAGCGGTCGCATTGTGCTGCTGCTCCCACGGGAAGGCGCCGCGGTGCCCTAGCCTGCAGCCGTGACCATGTTCCCGACCCCTCCGATCCCGTCGAGCCACGAGAGCCGGCCTTCCCGGTTCGCCGGGCTGCGCGCGGGACCGCTCGGCAAGACCGTGGCCGGTGTGGCGGCTCTGGTGCTGGTGGCCGTCGCCATCGGCACGATCGTCGGCATGGCCACGCGGGAGACCTTGAGGTTCCAGTACGTCGCCGTCGCCGGCGAGGACATGATGAACCAGCAGTTGTTGATCGACTACGACGGTGGAAGCCCGGTGACGCCCACCCTCTCGTTCACCGCGTACGACGGAGCCGGGCACAGCCTGCCGAAGGTCCGCGTGCGGACCATGTTCGGCAGCGACCACGGCGCTCTGGTGATCCTTCCGGGCGGCGGCTTCGACGTACTCATCTTCGACGGCCCGTCCGCGGACCAGGTGGCGGATGTCAAGGTCACCGTCGACGACGCTCCCACCGTTCGCTTCCCGCTCGTCGAATCCTTCGTCGACGTCACGCCCCTCGACCGCGAGGGAGCTACCGTCACACGCAACGACCGCATCGCGTCCGTGGAGGTGACCAACCCCAACGGCCTGCCCGTCACGGTCCGCCTGGTCTACGTGGTCTGGAACGACCCGGAGCCCGGCAAGACGCAGCAGGCCGAGACGGTGACACCGGTCGGCGGCCTGATCACGGTGCCCGGTGACGACAGCGTGACCGTACGCATGAGCGGCCCGGCCGATGCGGCGAACGGCAAAGCCGTCGCCCGGAACCGCCCGGCGAGCATCAAGGCCTACTTCACGACAGTGTGAGCGACCCCGGAACCGGTCCATCGACGGGCTTGTCCGCGACGGCTACCGTGCCGGTCGATGACCATCTACCGATCCTCTGCGCCGCCACCGCGCCGCGGTCTCGCCGGCCGGCCGATCCTGACCGCCACCATCGTCGTCGCCGTGCTGGTCAGTGCCGGCCTCGGCAGCGTGGCGCTGGCGAACCGCCGGGGACCGGACGCCCCGGCGAGCCGGCCGCCCGCGGCGTCGGCGCCGTCCAGTGCGCCTGCCGCGTCGGCGAGCCCGGCGAAGGCCGTATCGCTGTCGGCCACCGGCGACATCATCATGGGGCAGGCGCCGGGCAAGCTCCCCGCCGACGACGGCCGCGGCTTCTTCGACAAGGTCGAGAAGGTTCTGGCCGCCGACCTGGTGATGGGCAACCTCGAACAGACCCTCACCGACGACACCGGCTTCCGCAAGTGCGGCGCCGACAGCGACCGATGCTTCGCGTTCCGGACGCCGCCGTCCTACGCCGCCCACCTCAAGGCCGCCGGCTTCGGCCTGCTCAACCAGGCGAACAACCACGGCGGCGACTACGGGGACGCCGGCTTCGACAACACCCGCAAGGCCCTCGAGGCGCACGACCTGCGGCACACCGGCGCGGAAGGCGAGATCACCGTCGTCCCGGTCGGGGGAGTGCGGGTGGCCGTCGTCGGCTTCGCCCCGTACGAAAGGTTCAACGACCTGCGCAACCTCGAGCAGGCGCGGGACGTGGTACGCCGTGCCGGCGAGCAGGGCGACCTGGTGGTGGTCCAGGTCCACATGGGAGCCGAAGGCGCGGACCACACCCACGTCCGCCCGGGCGACGAGTTCCTCGGCAGCGAGAACCGGGGCGACCCGATCGCCTTCGGGCACGCCGTCGTGGACGCGGGCGCGGACCTGGTCGTCGGCCACGGACCGCACGTGCTGCGGGCGATGGAGTTCTACAAGGGGCGCCTCATCGCGTACAGCCTGGGGAACTTCAGCTCCGGCCCCGCCCAGCTGAGGAGCGGGGGAGTCCTGGGCCGCAGTGGTGTCCTCACCGTCTCCCTCGAGCCGGACGGGCGGTGGGCCGGCGGCACGTTCCATTCCACGGTGATCGGCTCCGACGGCCGGCCCGAGCCGGACCCGGACGGGAAGGGCCGGGCCGCGGTGGCGCGGCTGTCCGCCGCCGACTTTCCGGACAGCGGTGCACAGCTCGCCCCGGACGGCGCGATCACCCCGCCCTGAGTCTGCCGCGGCGTTGCGTCCGTGGTTGATCATGGTGCGGTGACGACCTTCACGCTGGCCACCCCGCCGCTGTTCGCCGCGCTGGCACCGGCCCGCAGCGTCCTCATCGCCGGTGCCGGCGGCGGCTTCGACGTGTACGCCGGCCTGCCGCTCGCCATCGCACTCCAGCGCGGCGGGGTCCAGGTGCATCTGGCCAACCTGTCGTTCTCCGAGCTCGTCCTCATCGACCGTGAGTCGTGGGTCGCGGAGCACGTGGTCGAGGTGACGCCGGAGACGACCACCTCCGACTGGTACTTCCCGGAAGGCACGCTCGCCCGCTGGCTGGCGGCCCACGATCTGCCGTCGACGGTGTACGCCTTTCCTCCACTCGGCGTCCAGCTGCTGCGCGAGGCGTACCGCTACCTCGTCGACCGGCTGGACGTCGACGCGGTGGTGCTCGTGGACGGCGGCACCGACATCCTGCTGCGCGGCGACGAGAGCACCCTCGGTACGCCGGTGGAGGACATCACCAGCCTCGGCGCCGTGGCGGGTCTCGACGTGCCGGTCAAGCTGGTCACCTCCCTGGGCTTCGGTATCGACGCCTTCGACGGCGTCAACCACGTGGAGGTGCTCGAGAACCTCGCCGCACTCGACCGCGACGGCGGCTACCTGGGCGCGCTGTCGATCCCGAACGCGAGCCGGGAGGCCGAGCTGTACCGCGACGCGGTCGCCCACGCCCAGGCCGCCACCCCGGACCGGCCGAGCATCGTCAACGGCCAGATCGCCGCCGCCACCCGCGGAGCGTTCGGCGACGTCCAGTTCACCCAGCGCACCAGCGGCAGCCCGCTGTTCGTCAACCCGCTGATGGCGGTCTACTTCACCGTCGACCTCGACAAGCTCGCCGCACGCTGCCTCTACCTGGACCGCATCGAGCAGACCCTCGGCAGGCGCCAGGTGACGGGGCGCATCGAGGCGTTCCGCAACGAGGTCTCACCGAGGATCCCGCGTGCCTACCCCCACTGAGCGTTCGCGCAGACCCTTCAAGGACGCAACGAAGGCTGACCAGCGGGGTTGGCGGCGAGGCTCCGCAGGGGACGGATGACGGGGAGGGTGAGGAGCAGGCCGGCGGCGGGGATGAGGAACGCCGCCCGCAGGCCGATCGGCTCCGACAGCAGGCCGAGCAGGACCGCCCCGACCAGTGCGCCGCCGTAGTTGAAGAGGTTGACCCGGGCGATCACCTCGTCGCTGCGTCCCGGTGCGGCGTGCCCGGCGGCGCTGAACGCCAGCGGTACCAGCACGCCGACGCCGGCGCCGGTGAGGGCGAAGCCCGCCACCGCTGCCGCCACGGACGGGACCGCGGTCACCAGGCCGCAGCCGGCGGCGCAGGCCAGCAGGGCGGCCGTCGCCGCCGGCGCCCGGCCGGTGCGGGGCACCACGTGGTCGCCGACCAGCCGGGACACCAGGACCGCCACCTGGTACGCCGCGTAGCCCAGCGGCGCGACCGAGTCGACGGCGTGCAGGGAGTCGTGCAGGTAGACGGAGCTCCAGGTGCTCACCGCGGAGTCGGCGAGGAACGCGGTGAAGACGAGCGCGCCGCAGATCAGGACGACCCGCCGGGTGCCGTCCCGCGGACCCGGGTGCCCGGCGAGGTCCTGCGGCACCGTGCGGGCCGGCTCGTACGCGCGCCACCCAGTCAGCGCCACGACCACCGCGAACGCCCCGGCGGTGCCCACGGCCACGCCGGCGCCCGCGCCGCTCGCGACGAACGCGGACATCAGCAGCGCGGCGGCGAACGCGGCGGCCGTGTACGCGGCGAACAACCGGTTCATCACGCTCCGGCCCAGCCGCGCCTGCACCAGCACACCCTGCATGCTCAGCGACGCGTCGACCGTGCCCAGGCCCACGCCGTACGCCATGAGGACGGCGACGAAGACGATCGTGGGGGAGCGGAAGGTGGTGAGCCCGAGCGCGATGCCGACCGCGACGAGCCCGCCTGCCAGGGCGTAGCGGCTGCCCCACCGGGCCGCCACGGCGTCGGCCACCAGCGACCCGCCGGCCGCCGCCACCACCACCAGCAGCAGGATCACGGAGACCAGGGCGTCGTCGAAGCCCTGCCGTTCCTTGAACATCGGCAGCGCGGTGACCACCGCGGCGTAGCCGAGGCCCTGGGCGGCGTACCCGGCGCCGATCCACCGGGCTCGAGCCCCGCCGGAGGGAACGATCTCCATGGGCGCTCACTCTGGCACGTGATCGCCGTCACGTCGAGAACCTTGAAATGCGAGTACCAGCTGCAGCTCGAAGCGGGCCGCGGGGTCGTCCAGGTCGGGGCCGAGGAGCTTGCGCAGCCGGCCCAGGCGGTAGCTGACCGTCTGCGGGTGGACGTACAGCTCGGCCGCGACCTCCGCCCGCGATCCCCAGTGCCGCAGCCAGCTGTGCAGGGTGGCCAGCAGCTGGGCGCGCTGGGCCGGGCGCAGCTCCGCCAGCGGGGCGAGCCGCCGGGACGCCAGGGCGGCCAGCGCGCCGGGCTCGCCGCGCAGGCCCAGCGCGGCCAGGTGGTCGTCGGCGAAGACCGGGCCGGGTTGCGGGCCGGCCAGGGCGGCGGTCAGGTCGGCCAGGCGCAGCGCCTCGGGCACCTGCGCCCAGCCGGTCGCCGGGGCCACGACCGCGCCGCGGCCCCGGAGCATCTCGGTGAGCTGCGGCCGGGCGGCGCGCGGGCCGTCGCGCAGCAGCAGGACGGCGTGGTCGTCGCGCTCGAGCACCACGCCGTCGCCGGCGTACCGGAAGCGGGCGTCGCGGGCCTGGTCGGCGGGGAGCAGCACGGCCACGACCGCGTCCAGGGCGGGCCAGCCGGCCGCCGCTGCCGCCGCGGCGGCCACGCTGGGCGGGGAGCCGCCGCGCAGCAGCAGCTCGGCCAGGTGCCGGCGCCGGCGGTCGCCCTCGCCCGCCTGCTCGCGCAGCTGCCGCGCGAAGCCGTCGGTGCTGGCGGCGACCAGCTCGTCGACGTACGCGGTGACGGCGTCGGACAGGTCGATGAGCTCGGCGGTGTCGACCGGCCGCAGCCCCGCCAGGGCCTCGCACGCGAGCCGCAGCATCAGCCGCGACGCCGTCCGCAGCGAGGCCAGCAGCGCCTCGGGGCCGCGGTCCTCCCGGGCCTCCGCCGCGCCCAGCGCGACGAACACCTCCCGGACCGCGGGCGGCAGCGCCGGCTCGGCCGTGCCGACCAGGTCGAGGAAGCGTTCGAACGCGACCCGGGCGGGGGTGTGCAGGTCCCGTTCGACCTTGCTGTCGCCGATGGTGGCGAAGACCGGGTTGGCCTCGGTGACCGCCGCCGCCACCGTGCGGACGGTCTCGTCCAGGCGGGGGCGCATCGCGGTGGCCAGGTCGGCGGGGAGCCGCTGCCACGGCGTGGGGGTCACGGCACGATTTTGGCACGGCGTGCTAAAAAGCGCCCGGAATCTCGCTGTCCGCGCGATGGTGATGGGACCCGCCCGTTGCGGGGACGATGCGAAGGACGAGTCCGGCCGCACCTTCAGGAGACCACCGTGCAGCACCTGACTTCCCGGCAGCACGTCGTCGACATGTGCCGCACCATGCTGGAACGCGGTTACCTCAAGGCGACCGAGGGCAACGTGTCGGTGCGCGTACCCGGCCACCGGCTCTACGCGGTGACGCCGAGCAACTACGACTACGACAAGATGCGCGTCGAGGACATCTGCCTGGTGGACTTCGCCGGCAAGCACGTGCCCGACGACTCCGGGGCCGGGCTCGCGCCCTCCATCGAGTGCGGGATGCACGCCAACATCTACCGCGAGCGCCCGGACGTCAACGCGATCGTGCACACGCACCAGCCGTACGCGTCGGCCCTTGCCTTTCTGCGCAAGCCGATCCCGGCGCTCACCGACGAGCAGGTGCGGTTCCTCGGCCGGGAGGTCGCGATCGTCGACTACGCGCCGTCGGGCACCGGCTTCCTCGCCCGCAACGTGCAGAAGAAGGTGGCCGGCGGGGACAACGCGTTCATCATCGCCAACCACGGGATCGTGGCGCTGGGCACCGACCCGGACCGGGCCGTGTTCAACATGGCGCTGCTGGAGAAGGTGTCGATCGCGTACCTGATGGCGCTGACCACGGAGACCGGCAAGGTCTACACCATCCCGAAGGCGATTCGGGAGGTGGCGTTCACCAAGCTGCGGGCCGACGAGAAGCGGATCGCCGCCCAGATCACCAAGGCTGTGACTCCGGTACGGGTACCCGCGGACGAGGAGCCGCCCAGCGCCGACGCGGTGGCCGAGGCGCTGGGCGATGCCGAGCCGGCGTACGCGATCACCGACTACCCGGACGTGCCGGACGTGCTGCGCCGGCTCAAGGCCCTGGTCGCCCAGCCGGTCCGCGGCCTGCGCCACGACGCGCTGCTCGACGTGCTGAACTACTTCGACACCAAGTGCCGCGCCAGCAAGGAGATCACCGAGCGGGCGAAGAAGCGCATCCCCGGGGGTGTGCAGCACAACCTGGCGTTCAACTACCCGTTCCCGCTGGCGGTCGACAAGGCCGAGGGCGCGTACCTCACCGACCGCGACGGCAACACGTACATCGACTTCCTGCAGGCCGGCGGCCCCACGATCCTGGGCAGCAACTACGCGCCGGTCAACGAGCGGGTCGCCGCGGTGATCCGCGAGTCCGGGCCGGTCACCGGGCTGTTCCACGAGTACGAGCTCAAGCTCGCCGAGATCATCCACCGGTACATGCCGCACATCGAGATGTACCGGTCACTGGGATCGGGCACCGAGGCCGTCATGGCGGCGGTACGCGGCGCCCGCGCGTTCACCGGCCACAAGATGGTGATCAAGGTGGGCGGGGCGTACCACGGCTGGTCCGACACCATGGTCTACGGCCTGCGGGTGCCGGGCACGTACCGGATGAACGCCAAGGGGATCCCGTTCGGCGCCACCGCGCGTACCCGGGAGTCGTTCCCGCACGACCTCGGCCAGCTGCGCCGCAAGCTGATCGAGAACCGGGTCCGCGGCGGCACCGCGGCGGTGATCGTGGAGCCGGTCGGGCCGGAGTCGGGCACCCGCCCGGTGCCCCTGGACTTCAACGCGAAGGTCCGGCAGCTGTGTGACGAGTTCGGTGCGCTGCTGATCTTCGACGAGGTGGTCACCGGGTTCCGCGTCGGGCTGGGCGGCGCGGCCGGCTACTTCGGCGTCACGCCCGACCTCACGGTGCTCGGCAAGGCGGTCTCCGGCGGCTACCCGATGGCCGGCGGGGTCGGCGGTCGCGCGGACGTCATGGCGGTCTTCGGCTCGGGCCTCGACGGCAAGAGCGGCGCGCACATCCAGGTCGGCGGCACCCTGTCGGCCAACCCGCTGTCCTGCGCGGCCGGCTACTTCGCCATCGAGGAGATGGCCAGGACCAACGCCCCGGTCATCGCCGGGCGGGCCGGCGACCGGCTCACCCGTGGCCTGCAGAAGCTCATCGACAAGTACGGGCTGCCCTATGTGGCGTACAACCAGGGGTCCATCGTGCACCTGGAGTGCAGCGGCGTCATGCTGCTGGACATGCGCAACCCGCTGAAGCTGCTCAAGGAGAACAAGGCGCGCAAGCGGCTGATGGAGCAGATGGGCGCGGCGTACGCGGCGCACGGCATCATCACGCTGGCCGGTTCGCGGATGTACACGTCGATGGCCGACACCGACGCGGTCATCGATGACGCGCTGTCCCGCTTCGACCAGGTGTTCGCGCAGGTCGAGGGGGTCTGACCCGGTGCACGCGACGGCGCCGCAGGTGCTGGCGATCGACCTGGGCACGTCCGGGATGAAGGCCGCCCTGGTCGCCGCGGACGGCACGGTGACCGGCTGGGCGGAACGCGCCGTGGCGCTGCACGTGCTGCCGGGCGGCGGCGCCGAGCAGGACCCGCACGACTGGTGGCGCGCCCTGGCCGAGGTGGTCGCCGACCTCGGGCGTGACCATCCGGACCACCTACGGGCCGTCACCGCCGTCTGCACGTCCACCCAGGGCGAGGGGACGATCGCGGTGGACGCCCGCGGCGAGCCGCTGACCCGGTGCATCAGCTGGCTCGACATGCGCGGGGCGGCGAACCTGCGGCGCCAGTTCGGCGGGCGCTTCTCGTACGGTGGCTTCTCGGTGCCCAGGATCGCCCGCTGGCTGCGGCTCACCGGTGGCATGCCCTCCGGGACCGGCAAGGACCCGGCGGCCCACATGCTCTGGGTGCGTGACGAGCTTCCCCAGGTGTACGAGCGCACGGCCACGTTCCTCAACGTGCTCGACTGGATCAACCTGCGGCTGACCGGGCGCACCGTGGCGACCGTCGACTCGATCCTCACGTCCTGGGTCACCGACAACCGCCGTCCCGCAGCGATCCGCTACTCGCCCGCACTGGTCGCGGCGTGCGGCATCGACGCGGCCAAGCTGCCGCCGATCGTCGCGTGCACCGAGGTGATCGGCACACTCAGCCCGGCCGCCGCCGCCCACCTGGGCCTGCCGGAGTCCGTCCGGGTCGTCGCGGGCGCGATCGACAACACCGCCGCGGCGATCGGCGCCGGCACGGTCCGCGACAACGAGCCGCACCTGTACGTCGGCACGTCCTCGTGGATCGCCGCGCACGTGCCGCGCAAGAAGACCGATGTGGTCGCGCAGATCGCCTCGGTGCCGTGCGCCCTGCCCGACCGTTACCTCATGACGGCCCTGCAGGCGACCGCCGGCGCCAACCTGACCTGGCTGCGGGACAAGATCGTCGAGTACGACGACCCGCTGCTCGGCGCCGGCCGGGTCAGCCGGGACGAGGGCTCGATCTTCGACGCGTTCGACCAGATCATCCCGGCCGTGCCGCCCGGCGCCAACGGCGTGCTCTACACCCCCTGGCTGTACGGCGAGCGCGCCCCCGTCGACGACGCGAACCTGCGCGCCGGCTTCCTCAACATCTCGCTCGACACCACCCGCTCCGACCTGCTGCGCGCGGTGTTCGAGGGGGTGGCGCTCAACACCCGCTGGCTGGCCGGCGCGGTCGACCGCTTCCTCGGCGCCCCGGTCACCACGATGGCGATCACCGGCGGCGGCGCGCTGTCCGACTCGTGGTGCCAGATCTTCGCCGACGTGCTCGGCATCGAGATCCGCCGCGACGCCCGGCCGCTGGCGGTGAACGCGCGCGGCGCGGGCTGGATCGGCGCCGTCGGCACCGGGATGGTCTCGTTCGCCGACCTCCCGGACCTGGTGCGCACCGACCGGGTGTTCGCGCCGAAGGACGCCCACCGCGAGGTGTACGACCGCGTGTTCGACGTCTACCGGTCGGTGCACAAGCACCTGGCCCCGATCTACCGCCGCCTCAACGGGTAGCCGGGATCAGCGCAGCAAGTCGCCGGCGTGCCGCAGGGTGTGCGCGGCGACGTCGCGGCCCAGCCGGATGCCGGCCTCGTCCGCGCTGCGCGTGTGGATGCCGGACCACACCCGGGCGTCCACGTTCTCCGCGCTGGGCTGGTGCCAGTCGCGGTAGGTCCGGGTCACGCCCGGTGCCGTGGGGCTGCCGATGGTGTACGGGCTCCGCGCCCGGGGCCCGGCGAGCGCCGTCAGCACCTGCTCGGCCGCTCCCGAGTAGGTGTTGTGCCCGCTCGGGTAGTCCGGGTGCGCCGGGGTGTCGTGCAACGGCCGCCAGCCCGGGTCCGGGTCGATCGCGCCGGTGCGGATCGCGGTGACGGGCCGCCAGCGCTGGTAGGCGTACTTGGCGTCGGAGGTGGCGATCTGCGTGTCCACCAGCGCCACGTGGAAGAGCGCGACGAGGCGGGTGCGCTCGGCCAGCGACCCGCGGGACTGCTCGACGGCGGCGCGCAGGATCGGCGTGTAGAGGGTCAGCGAGGAGCCGAGCCAGAAGGTGGCGGTGTCCGTCTGCGCCTGGGTGCGGGCGGTGCTGTCCGCTGCGCCGTACGCGCGCACCTCGGCCAGGTCCGCGCGGTAGCGGGCGGAGTCCAGCGCGGGCGGCGGTCCGGGGCGGAACTGGGCGGCGCTGTGCAGCGTGAAGGGCTGTGCCACCCGGTTGCCGTACTGGGCGGCGGGGGCGTACGCCGGGGGAGTCGGCTGCCAGACGCCGGGCGCGGGCGCCGGGACGGGGAACGGGGCGTTGACCGAGGCGGGGTCGAGGCCGTCGGTGGCACGCTCGGCGATCAGGCGGTCGGCGGCGGCGCGCCCGGCGGCGAGGCCGCCGTCCTTGGCGGTGCCGCCGGGGATGGTGGCGAGGTCCGCGGCGAGGACGGCGTCGGCATCGGCGGCGGCGCCCGGCGTCAGTGTGGTCAGGGCCCGGTGCAGGGCTCCGGCGAGGGCGGCGTGCTGGTAGGCCGCCGAGCCGGAACCGCGCTGGGCCCGCGCGGCGGCGAGCCAGCCGACCGCCCACGTGCGGTTGTTGGTGACCTGCGTCGGCGCGCCGGCGGTGGCGACGGCCCGGGCCGTGGCGTCGTACCAGGAGAGGACGGCGGTGCCGGCGGACGTGCCGGCGTGCGCGGGCAGGGCGATGCCGGGCACGGCGACGGCGACGGCGCTCAGCAGCGCCGCGGCGCCCGCTCGGAAGAACGTGGGAGGGGGCATGAGATAACCCTTCTCTCATATAGGAGAAGGAGACAATAACATAGGGGTCCACCGATCGGTGGATCGCAACGGCCGCCGGCTGGTGGGTCTGCCCGGGCCCGGATCCCGCGAGGCTCGAGGACATGAGACGAACAGCGATGTGCGCGGTGCTCATGGCCCTGACCGCTCTCGGCGCGGCCCCTGCGGCCGCGGACGGGTCCGGCGACGTCGTCCGCACCGACGCCGGGCCGATCCGGGGTACGGTCACCGCCGGCCACCGCAGCTTCCAAGGAGTGCCGTACGCGGCCCCACCGGACGGGGAGCGACGCTGGCGGGCGCCGCAACCGGTACAGCCGTGGCGCGCGGTACGGCCGGCCGTCGAGGCGGGCCCCGACTGTGCGCAGAACTCCCCGTTCCCGGGCGGTCCGCAGAGCGGCCAGGAGGACTGCCTCTACCTGAACGTCACCACGCCGGTGCACACCGGCGCACCCGTGCCCGTCGTCGTCTGGCTGCACGGCGGCAGCTTCCAGACCGGCTCGGGCAGCTGGTACGACCCCCGCCGCCTCGCCGAGCAGGGCGGCGTGATGGTGGTGACCGTCAACTACCGGCTCGGCGTCTTCGGCTTCTTCGGCCTGCCCGGCCTGCCCGGGTCCGGCACCTTCGGCCTCCAGGACCAGCAGGCGGCCCTGCGCTGGGTACGCCGCAACGCCGCGGCCTTCGGCGGCGACCCGGGCAACGTGACGCTCGCCGGGCAGTCGGCCGGAGGGCAGAGCGTCTGCTCGCACCTGACGTCGCCGTCGGCGGCCGGGTTGTTCGACCGGGCGATCATCCAGTCCGGGTCCTGCCTGACCGACTGGCCGTCCGGGCTCTTCCTGCCCGGCCTGCCCGCCGGATCGCCCTGGAGCCCGGTGGCCGAGGTGGCCCGGGCGGGGGACCGGCTCGCCGCCGAGCCGGGGATCGGCTGCCCGGCGGGGCGCGCCCGGCTGGCCTGCCTGCGTGCGGCGAAGCCGGCGGCGTTGCTCAGGGCCACCGAGGGCACCGGGGTCGACGCGTTCCTCACCCCGGCGTACGGGACGGCGTTGCTGCCGCAGCAGCCGGCGAAGGCGCTGCGGGCCGGTGCCTTCCACCGCGTGCCGGTGTTGTCCGGCGGGAACCGCGACGAACACCGTGGCCTCGTGGGCGTGCACGAGGCCACCACCGCGCCGGTGACCGCCGAGGGCTACCGCGCCATCCTCACCAAGGCCTTCGGTGACCAGGCGCGACGGGTGGAACGGGCGTACCCGGCCGCGGCGTACGGGTCGCCCGGCCTCGCGTGGGCGGCCGTGGCCACCGACCGGATCTGGGCCTGTCCCACGGCCGCCGGCAACCGGCTCCTCGCGCGCCGCACCCCGACGTACGCGTACGAGTTCGCCGAGCGGCACGGCCCCGCCCCGGACGACACGTACCCGTGGGGTGCCTACCACGGCGCCGAGCTGCCGTTCCTGTTCGACGTCACGTGGCCGCCCGGGGAGCCGCAACGGGACCTCGCCGCCCGCATGGTCACCACATGGGCCCGGTTCGCGGCCACCGGCGGCGTCGACTGGAACGTGGTGCCGGACACGCGCGCCCTGCCGGGTGGCCGGGTCGACGTGGAGGCGGAGCACCGGTGCCGGTTCTGGGCGTCGGTACCCGGCCGCTGATGCTCCGGAACGCCGACCTCACCTGCTCCCGGTCGGCACCCGTGGACCCCCAGCATGAGTGACTCAGACCTGGCTCGGGGGAGAAGGCGGCCGCATGACTGCTCAGCAGCACGACCGGGTGGCGTACCCCGCCGCCCGGGTCGGCACCCGCACCTGGCGGTGGTTCCTGCTGGGCGGCATCCCGGTCGTCATCGCCGGCATCCTGCTGGGTCCGGCCGCGCAGGAGGCCGTCTACGCGGCCTTCGGCGCGGCCGCCGCCGTGGCCGTGGTCGCCGGGATCCGGGCACACCGGCCGGCGCGGACCCTGCCGTGGTGGCTGCTCGCCGCCGGCATGGCGTGCGGTGCGCTGAGCAACCTCGCCTGGTCGGCCGCCCTCGTCCTCGGCGGGCCCCCGGCCGGGCTCAACGTGATCAACGCCGTCTACTACGGCATGTACCTGCTGGTCGCCGCCGCCCTGGCGGTGCTGGCCGGGCCCGGACGCAGCTCCGCGCTGGCCGGCGCCGCCGAGGCCGGCATCGTGGCGTGCACCGCGGCCGTGCTGGCCTGGGTGTTCCTCATCGACCCCGTGCTCCGCAGCCGCGATGCGATCACCGGCGGCTTCGCGCTCGTCTACCCCGTGCTCGACCTGATCCTGCTCACCATGGCGGTACGCCTGGCCGTCGCCGCCGCCTCGCTGACCCGCACGCACCTGCTCATGCTGTTCGGCACCGGCGTGCTGGTGCTGGCCGACGTGGGCTACGTGCTGTGGGTCGCCGCCGGCGGCCCCTGGTCCGGCTCCGGTGGCAGCGCCGCCTGCTGGATGCTCTTCTACCTGCTCGTGGGCGCCGCCGCCCTGCACCCCGCCATGGCCACCGACCGCGGGGCCGCCCCGATCGGCGGCTACCTGCGCTCGCCGCGGCTGACCACGGCGGCCAAGGCGCTCATCGTGCTGGTGGGGCCGGCCGCGACGGCGTACGCGTTCTGGCGCGACCTGCACCGCCAGGACTTCGACCTGCTCGACATCACCGTGCCGCTGGGCGCCGCGGCGGCCACCGGCGTGCTGCTGGTGCTGCGCCTGTCGCACACCAGCACGCTGGTCAACCGGCGGGCCACCGACCTGCAGGCGGCGCTGGACGACCAGGCGGCGCTGCAGGAGCAGATGACCCACCTGGCGCTGCACGACGCCCTGACCGGCCTGCCGAACCGGCTGCACCTGGACCGCCTGGTCCAGGCCGCGCTAAGCACCGGGGACGCCGGCTGCCTGCTGATGGTCGACCTGGACGGGTTCCAGCACGTCAACGACAGCTTCGGGCACCCGACCGGCGACGCACTGCTCACCGAGGCCGCCCGCCGGCTGCGCGAGGTGATCGGGCGGGCCGGGACGCTGGCCCGCTTCGGCGGCGACGAGTTCGCGGTGCTGCTGCACGACGGCGACTGCCTCGCCGCCGAGCCGCACGCCCGGGCGATCCTGCGCACCCTGCGGCAGCCGGTCGAGGTGGACGGGCAGCGGCTCCACGTCACGGCGAGTATCGGGATGCGCGACCTCGCCACCGCCGCGGACAGCGCCGAGGTGCTCAGCGACGCCGACCTCGCGCTGTACGCCGCGAAGGCGGCCGGCAAGGACCGGGTGATCGCGTACGACGTCACGCTGCGCGAGAACCAGCTGAAGCGGATCGCCGTGGTCGACCGGCTGCGCGGCGCCATCGGGACCGACGCGATCCAGGTGTACTACCAGCCCATCGTCTCCTTCTCCACCGGCCGGTTCACCGCCGTGGAGGCGCTGGTGCGCTGGGTGCCGCCGGGCGAGGCCACGATCGGGCCGGACGCCTTCATCCCGGCCGCCGAGGACAGCGGGCTGATCGTGCCGCTCGGCGAGCAGGTGCTGCGCCAGGCCTGCCGCGACGCCGCCGTCTGGTACCGCCGGTACGGCACGCTGCTGACCGTCAACGTCTCGCCGCGGCAGCTGTCCGAGGCGGACTTCGCCGCCCGGGTGATGCGGGCGCTGCACGACGCGGACCTGCCCGCCGCCGCCCTGATCCTGGAGATCACCGAGGGCGTGCTGGTCGGCGCCGGCGCGCAGGCCGAGCAGAGCATCGCGCACCTCAGCGAGCTGCGCCGCTTCGGCGTGCAGGTGGCGGTCGACGACTTCGGCACCGGCTACTCGTCGCTGGCGTACCTGCGGGACCTGCCCATCGACATCCTGAAGATCGACCGGTCGTTCATGCCGGACGAGGCGACCGGCGACCCGGCGCAGCAGGTGGCGCTGGTCCGCACGATCGTCGACCTGGCGCACACCCTGCGGCTGACCGCGGTCGCCGAGGGCGTGGAGACGATGGAGCAGACGGCGGTGCTGCAGACCCTCGGCTGCGACAAGGGTCAGGGCTTCCACTACGGCCGCCCGGCGCCGGCCGCGAAGACGGCCGATGTTCTAGCCGAAGGGGTGACAGCGCCGGCCGCGCGCTGACGTTTGTCTCCTCTCGGGGGCGGGAATGCCGCCGGTCCCCAATGGAGGAGAGAGACCATGGTCACCAGTTCCCATGCGGGCGGCGTAGCGTCGCCGCGGGCCCGTACGCTCGTGCAGACGGCTGCCCTCGCGGTCGCCGCCGTCTTCGCGCTCGTCGGCATCCTGGGCTTCATACCCGGCATCACCACGGACTACGGCGCCATGGCGTTCGCCGGGCACCACAGCGACGCCAAGCTGCTCGGCATCTTCCAGGTGTCGGTCCTGCACAACATCGTCCACCTGCTCTTCGGGCTGGTGGGCTTCGCGCTGGCCCGGACCGTGTCGGGCGCGCGCTCGTACCTGATCGGGGGTGGCGCGATCTACCTGGTGCTCTGGCTCTACGGCCTGGTCGTCGGCCAGGACAGCGCGGCCAACTTCGTACCGCTCAACACCGCCGACGACTGGCTGCACCTGCTGCTCGGTCTCGGCATGATCGCCCTGGGTTTCCTCACCACCCGGCAGACCAACCGCCGCTGAGGCGGCACGAAGAAGGGGCCGGGGAATCCCGGCCCCTTCTTCGTGAGCCGGCTCAGTCCAGCGCACCCTTGATCTTGTTGACCACATTGGCCACCCCCTGGCCGTGGGCGGCGGCGCCGGTGCCCGGCTTGCCCTTGCCCATCGAGCCGTCGTAGGTGACGAACAGCCTGGGGTCGGGGGCGGGACCCAGCGGCTTGTCGTCGGTGAGCGGCTGGGCGTCCGGCACGTAGATGATCTCGTCCTTGCCGTTGAGGGCCGGGCCGCGGGCCCAGCGTCCCTCGCCCGCGGCGCTCTCCGGGTCGAAGCTGTAGAAGGTGTGGTTCTGCTCCTGCTTCTCCTCGGCGCCGTTGGAGTCCTCGATGCCGTTCTCGGTGAAGCCGTCCTCGATGAGCTGCTCGATGCCGAGCAGCCACTGCTGCTGGTGGTAGGTGTCGCGGGCCAGGTTGAACTGGAGCATGTCCTTGACGCCGCGGTCGTCGGTCATGTTGTAGATGCGGCTGGTCTGCAGCCGGCTCTGCGCCTCGGCGGCCACATTGGAGCGGAAGTCGGCGAGCAGGTTGCCGCTGGCCACGATGTACCCGGCGTTCCACGGCACGCCCTGGCTGTTCGTCGGCATCGCGCCGCCGCCGGTGACGACCGCGTGCTGCGGGTTCATGCCGCCGATCACCGCGGCCAGCACCGGGTTCGCCGCCACCGCCTTCTCGGTGGTCTCGCTCGGCGCCCCCTCGAGCAGCCGGGCCAGCATGGTGGTCAGCATCTCCACGTGACCGATCTCCTCGGTCGCGATGTCCATGATCATGTCCTTGTACTTGCCGGGGACCCGGCAGCTCCAGCCCTGCCAGAGGTACTGCATCATCACGGTCATCTCACCGAACTGGCCACCGACCAGCTCCTGCAGCTTCGCCGCGAAGAACGCGTCAGGCTTCTCCGGCTTGGCCTGGAACTGCAGGTAATCCACGTGCTTGAACATGAAAGCCTCCACGGATAGAAATCGACAATCGCTGAGCTACCCGTGTCGCTGGCCCGCCCGGGTCAGCGTGTGGCCCGTGCGTGTCATTCCGGCCGGGCGGGGCAATCGGCCCCCATGACCCAGACCTTGCGTGCTCCTGGACTTCTGCTCGGTGCGGGCCTCGGCGGTTTCGTCGACGGCATCGTGCTGCACCAGATCCTGCAGTGGCACCACATGCTCACCGGTGTGCGCTCGCCGGACACCGTTGCGGGCCTGAGGATGAACACGCTGGCCGACGGCTTGTTCCATGTGGCCGCCTGGCTGCTGGTGCTCGGCGGGATCGCCCTGCTGTACTCCCGCGTGACCCGCGACCGGCGCGAAGCATGGAGGTCCCGCGAGCTGTGGGGCTGGGCGTTGGCCGGCTGGGGCCTGTTCAACCTCGTCGAGGGCCTCGTCGACCACCAGATCCTCGGCGTGCACCACGTCCGCGAGGGCGCCGGGCACCTCCCGTGGGACCTGGCGTTCCTGGCCCTGGGCGCCCTGCTGGTCGGCGCGGGCTGGGCGGTGCGCCGCCGATGACCGTCCTCGCCGTCCTGGCGGCCGCCCTCGGATACGAGTGGCTGAGCCTGCGGGCCCGGGTCTGGAACCCCTGGCGGGGCGCCGCCTTCACCGCCGGATGTGCCGTCGCCCTCGCCGGGCTCGGCATGCACGCGCACGGCGCCGCGGGCCACATGGGACAACACCTCCTCGTCGGGATGGTCGCTCCACTGGGGATCGTCCTCGGCGCGCCGGTGACGCTGCTGCTGCGGACCCTGCCGGTGACCGCGGGGCGGCGGCTCACGCGCGTGCTGCGCACGGCGCCGGTTCGCTTCCTGATCTCTCCGGTGGTCGCTCTCGTGCTCAGCGCCGGCTCCCTGGTGCTGCTCCATCTCACTCCACTGCTCGCGTACGCGATGAGCGACCCCTTCCTCCACTCGGCCCTGCTGGTCCACTTCCTGCTCGCCGGCTGCCTGTTCGCCTGGGTGATCGCCGGGCCGGACCCCGCCCCGCACCGCGCCACCGTGCGCACGCGGCTGGTCGTCCTCGCGGTGGCCGTCGCCGTGCACGCCACGCTGGCCCAGCTGATGTACGCCGGAACGCTGGTCCGCACGCCCGGCACCGACGCGGACCGGCAGACGGCGGCGACACTGATGTACTACGGCGGCGACCTCGCCGAGCTCCTGCTCGCCTTCGGCGTCTTCCAATCCGGGTCGCGGCAGGTGCGTGCGCGCGGCGGCCTGGCCCGTACGGGTCACCGCATGGCCCGGCCGTGACACCGAAGGTGGGCACTGGGTCGGCATGGTCGTCCTGGATTCCGCCGTCGAGCTGGTCCAGCCGCTGCGCCGCCGGGTCGCCCGGGTGGCACCGTGGTTCGGGCCGGCCTTCGTCGCGGCCATCGCGTACGCGGACCCCGGCAACTTCGCCACCAACTTCAGCGGCGGCGCCGTGTTCGGCTACCAGCTGGTCTGGGTGATCGTGGCGGCCAACCTGATGGCCATGCTGATCCAGTCGCTGTCGGCGAAGCTCGGCCTGGTCACCGGCCGGGACCTGCCCGAGCTCTGCCGTGAGCACCTGCCGCGCCCGGTCAGCCGGGCCCTGTGGGTGCAGGCCGAGCTCGTCGCGATGGCCACCGACCTCGCCGAGATCATCGGCGGGGCGCTCGCGCTCTCTCTGCTGTTCGGCGTACCGCTGCCGGTCGGCGGGCTCATCACCTGCGTCGTCGCCTTCGCCCTGCTCACGCTGCACCAGTGCGGCGTCCGCCGCTTCGAGACCGTTATCGCGGGCCTGCTCGGCGTCATCCTGCTGGGCTTCCTGTACGACGCGCTGCGGGCCGGCACCGACGCCGGCGCCCTGGCCGCGGGGATGGTCCCGTCCTTCTCGGGCACCGACAGCCTCCTGCTGGCCACCGGCATCCTCGGCGCCACCGTCATGCCGCACGTCATCTACCTGCACTCGGCGCTGACCAAGTCCCGCGCCACGGCCGCGGCCGACCCCGCTCAGCAGCGGGTCGCCCTGCGCTGTCAGCGGGTGGACACGCTGGTGGCGCTCGGCCTGGCGGGGCTGGTCAACCTGGCGATGCTGATGATCGCCGCGCGGCTGTTCTTCGGCTCCGGCATCCCGGGCACCGACAGCCTCGAGGGCATCCACGCCGGGCTGGGGCTGACCCTCGACGGGTACGCCGCCCTCGCGTTCGCGATCGCACTGCTGGCCTCGGGGTTCGCCTCCTCCAGCGTCGGCACGTACGCCGGTCAGGTGGTCATGCAGGGCTTCATCGGCCGCAGCGTCCCGCTCAGCGTCCGCCGGCTGCTGACCATGGCCCCGGCCATGGTGATCCTGCTGGCCGGCGCCGACCCGACGACCGCGCTGGTCTGGTCGCAGGTGGTGCTCTCCTTCGGCGTGCCGTTCGCGCTGATCCCGCTCATCTGGCTGACCCGCCGCCGCGACATCGTCGGCGCGCACGTCAACCGCCGCATCACCACCGCCGGGGCGAGCATCGCGGCGGGCCTGATCATCGCCTTGAATGTTTTCCTGCTCGTCCGCACCTTCGCCGTTTCGTGACCGCTGGGGCGGGAACGCCCCGCCCATGCGCATACCTCACAGGATGCCCGTGCTGCCGGCCAGGGCGGCGGCCTCCGTCCGGCTGGACACGCGCAGCTTGCGCAGCAGCGAGGCGGTCAGCCGCTTCACCGTACGCTCGGAGACGTGCAGCTTGAGGGCGATCTCGGTGGTCGTCGCCCCGGCGGCGATGAGCTGCAGCAGGGTGCGTTCGGCGTCGTCGAGATCGGCGGGCGCCGGACGGGCCGACCGTGCCGGGGCCAGCAGCGCGCCGAGCAGCTCCGGCGGGAGCACCGCCCACCCGTCGACGACCGCCAGCAGCGGCTGGAGCAGCGCCGCGGGATCGCTGGTCTTCGGCAGGAAGCCCTCGGCGCCGGCCCGCAGTGCGGCCAGCGCCGGCTCCGGGTCCTCGTCGCCGGACATGGCGACGATGCGGGTCCGCGGCGCCGCCCGGCGGACCGCCGCGATCGCCCCGAGCCCGCCCGGGGCCGGCATGTGCAGGTCGACGAGGGCCAGGTCGGGCACCCAGTTGCGGACCAGCGCGGCCGCCGAGGCCGCGTCGCGGGTGGCGGCCACGACGGTGGCGCGCCCGCCGCTCACCTCGGGCAGCAGCAGCTCGAGCCCGCTGACGAACAGGGCATGGTCGTCGACGACGACGATCCGGACAGACGTAGGCACGCGGGACGCATGCCCAGCCCGGGAGCGGTCATGCGGGTGAGAAGGCGCGAACCGCCCACGGACCCGGCCCTCGTCCTGCTGCGCTCGTTCTGCCACGAGCTGCGGCCCCCGGTGGCGACCCTGACGTCGCTGGTCCGGGCCCTGGAGCATCAGCAGACCGAGGGGCGCCGCGAGGAGCTCGCCCAGCTCGCCGCCGCCCACGTGTCGCACGCCGAAGCCGTGCTGCAACAGGCCGCCGCGGCAGCGCAAGGCCTGGCCGGACCGGCGGACAACCACCAGCCCCTGCACCGGGTCCTGCCCTCGGTGGCGGCGACCGTGCCCCGCGAGCGCCTCGACGTGGAGGTCAGCGCCGCCGCCGCCCGCTGCGTCGTCGCCCCGCGGCACACCCGGCAGATCCTGCTCAACCTGCTCGACAACGCGGAGCGCTACTCGCCGGGCGCGATCCGGCTCAGCGCCCGGACCGGCTGGCGGCGGCTGCGGCTCACCGTGTCCGACGAGGGGTCGTTCACCCTCGACCTGGCTCGCAGCCTGCGGCGGCGTACCCCGCCGCAGGGGACCAAGGGCCTCGGCCTGTGGGTGGTGCGCCACCTCGTCGCCGCGCAGGGCGGCGTCATCCGGGCCCGGCCGCTGACTCCGCGGGGCGTCGCGATCGAGGTGTGCCTGCCGCGGCGCCGGCGCTGACCCCGCGGGGCCGGGCACCGGCCCTGGCGGGCCACCGGGCGGGGTACCGCACGTGTGCACGTCTCGCGAAAGGAACCGCTATGCGCCTGTTCATCGCCTCGGCGTACTTGCTGGCCCTCGTCCTGCACGCTGAATGGACCGTGCTCACCGTGCTGCTCGCCGTCGCCCTCACCGCGATCGCCGCGGTCCCGGCACTGCGCCGGACGGTACGCCTCCGGGCAGCGGTGCCGCTGCCCGCCGACATCCCACCGGGCGCCGCGGTGACGCGGTGATCCGGCCGATCCACACCCGAGCCCGACGAAAGGCAGCGTCATGACCGACCAGAGCACCGACCGCCACCCCACCGACGAGCCCGACGGCGCCACCGCGCACCAGGCCTCGCTGCGGCCGCCGGGTGCCTCCGTCACCTCCGCCGCGGGTGACGATCCGGAGCTGGCACCGGCCCCGGACGCGCCGGCGGGCGACGAGCCCTTCGACGACACGGTGGACGCGCGCACCGGCTACGACCCGGAAGCCGTCTCAGGGGACACCGAGGTCTACCGCCCGGACCGCTGACCGCTTCACCCGGCGGGAGGGGGTTGAGCGGGACGCAGGTGGGTACGCCGCGCACACCCGCCGAGGAAGGGGCCCGCCGTGACCGACTCTTCCGTGCAAGCTCCGGCGTCCGCTGCCTCCGCCGAGCGGGTGTTCTGTCCCGACAGCACCGGCCGTGGGCTGCTGGAGGCCGCCGTCCGGGCCGTGCAGGGCCGGGGCTGCCGGGACCTGGACCGGATCCCGCTGCTCGGGCGCCGCCCCGGGCTGCGTGCGCGGGAACGGACGTCGGCGCTGCTGCGGGACGCGTACGTCGAGGCCACGCCCATCGACGAGGTGTTCCGGCTGGACGCCTCCGCGGTCGCCGCGTGGATCACCGGACGGTACCCGCAGCGGACATACCCCGGCGTGCTGCTCGGCTCCGTGCACGGCGCCGTGGCGCACCTCGCCGCGGTGCTCGACGTACCGTGGCTGCCCTCGGGCTTCACCGTCTCCGTGCCCTGGCTCGGTGGCCGGGTGGGGGACGGGGAGGGCGCCCTGGACTGGGGTGCCTTCGTCGCGGAACGCATCCTCGCGGGCAACCCCGACGTGACCGTACGCCAGGTGCACGACCCGATGCAGCGCGGCGCCCTCTGCGGCAGCACCCTTACCCTGCACGTGCGCTGGACCCGGCTGCCGGAGGCGTACCGGGAGTTCCTGGCCACCCACCTGGCACCGGGCGGCATCGCGCTGGCCCTGCGCGACCTGCGGAACTGGCCCGTGCTCGAGCTGGCGCCCCGGCACAGCTTCCAGATCGGCAGCCCGGTCAGCGGCCGGCCGGCGGACGACTACACGATGGACAATCCCTCGTTCCGCCGGCTGCTGGCCGGGCTGAGCGAGAACCAGTGGTCCGTCCCGCCGGACCCGGGCCCCTCCCGGTACGCCGAGCTCACCGGCGAACCCGGGTTCGACCAGGACCTGCGCCGCTGCGGAAGCCCGGCGCACCGCGTGCTGTACCCCAGCCCGTCGGTGCTCAGCGCGTTCACGGCCGACCTGCACCGGCAGTGGTGGGGGACCGAGGGACGGGCCGCGGACCGGTGCGTCGTGGAGACGGGCTCCTTCATCGACCCCTGGCACGTGCTCAGCGCCGGGCTGGTGCCGTACTGGTGCGAGTCGGCAGCGCAGCGCGCCGTGGACGCCGCCGGATGGTGGCTCGCCGGCAGCGAGGCGTTCGACGAGGTGGCCGTCCTGCCGCAGCCGCCCGGCGTGCGGAGCGAGACGTACGCGACCGCGCCGCTGTGGCGCTCACTGGCCGCCTTCGCGGGCACCCGCCCGCACGTCGACAAGCTGGCCATGACCCGCTACCCGATGCTGCCCATGGCGGCCGCGCGGGCCTCGTCGGCGCTGGCCACGATGAGCCCGGCCGACCCCGCCCCGCCGCCGCGGATGCCCGTCGCCGGGGTGCTCGCCGCGCTGCGGTCGTCCGGACCGGGCGCCGGGCTGCTGGTCGCCTGACCGCAGCTCAGCCGGCCGGCTCGCCGGCGGGCGACGGCTGCGCCTCGTCGGTCAGCGTCGCGTGCAGGTTCGTCACCTCGAGCACCATCCGGACGACCGGGCCCGGGTCGCGCAGCTTGAGCGTGATGCCGCGGGCGTTCGCGGCCCGCTGGGCGGCGACCAGCATCCCCAGCCCCGACGAGTCGAGGAACGTCACCGCGCTCATGTCGATGTCGAGGCGCGTGCAGTCGCGGCGGTCGACCACCTGCTGCAGCACCTGCCGCAGCAGTGCGGCGTTGTCCACGTCCACGTCGCCCTCGGGAACGACGACGATGGTGTCGCCCTCCCGCTCGATCGTGCAGTCGAAAGGCATGGTCCGGCTTCCTCCCCAGGGTGCGGGCGCCTGCGTACCCCGCCCTGCCGCATCGGAAACATCGCCACGGCCCGGGCGTTTGCCCCCACCTCCGCCGGGTAGCCAGGGCCGCAGCCGACGTGGAGGTGGGACAGTGCGCGCGATGGTCTACCGGGGGCCGTACCGGGTCCGGGTGCAGGAGAAGGAACGCCCGGCGATCGAGCATCCCAACGACGCGATCGTGCGGGTGACCCGCGCGGCGATCTGCGGTTCGGACCTGCACCTCTACCACGGGATGATGCCGGACACCCGGGTCGGCATGACGTTCGGCCACGAGTTCGTCGGCGTTGTCGACGAGGTCGGCTCCTCGGTGGAGAACCTCAAGGCGGGCGACCGCGTCATGGTGCCGTTCAACGTCTTCTGCGGCAGCTGCTACTTCTGTGCGCGCGGGCTCTACTCGAACTGCCACAACGTCAATCCCAACGCCACTGCGGTGGGCGGCATCTACGGCTACTCGCACACCTGCGGCGGCTACGACGGCGGGCAGTCCGAGTTCGTCCGGGTGCCCTTCGCCGACGTGGGGCCGAGCCTCATCCCCGAGTGGATGGACGAGGACGACGCGGTCCTGCTCACCGACGCGCTGGCCACCGGCTACTTCGGCGCACAGCTCGGCGACATCGTCGAGGGGGACACCGTGGTGGTCTTCGGCGCCGGGCCGGTGGGCCTGTACGCCGCCAAGTCGGCCTGGCTCATGGGCGCCGGCCGGGTCATCGTGATCGACCACCTCGACTACCGGCTCGCGAAGGCCGAGTCGTTCGCGCACGCCGAGACGCTGAACTTCACCGAGTACGGCGACATCGTCGTGCACCTCAAGAAGATCACCGACCACCTCGGCGCGGACGTGGTCATCGACGCGGTGGGCGCCGAGGCGGACGGCAACTTCCTGCAGCACGTGACCGCGGCGAAGCTGAAGCTGCAGGGCGGGTCGCCGGTGGCGCTCAACTGGGCCATCGACGCGGTCCGCAAGGGCGGCACGATCTCGGTGATGGGCGCGTACGGACCCATGTTCAGCGCGGTCAAGTTCGGCGACGCCATGAACAAGGGGCTCACCCTGCGGATGAACCAGTGCCCGGTGAAGCGGCAGTGGCCCCGGCTGTTCGAGCACGTCAAGAACGGCTACCTGAAGCCGAGCGAGATCGTGACGCACCGGATCCCGCTCGAGCACATCGCCGAGGGCTACCACATCTTCTCCGCGAAGCTCGACGGCTGCATCAAGCCGCTCATCGTCCCCAGCGCGTCCTGAGGAGCAACCATGGCGTACACACCGGAGAAGCCCAAGGCGGCCGAGTCCAGCGACCAGCTGCGGGCCCGCATCCCGGGCTGGGGTGCCGACCTGGATCCCAGGGACCGTCCCGCCGTGCCGCGGGAGCGGTTCGACCCGAACCTGAGCGGGGCACGCTGGGAGTTCCCCGAGCGCCAGCCGGAGAAGTGGCCGCGGGAGCGCTCGATCGAGCACAAGTTCCTCACGCCGGTGTTCGGCACGTCCTGCCCGCCCAAGGGCCTCTCGGGCGTCATCCGCAGGTACGCGTACCGCCGGTACAGCGAGGGCCGCGCGGCGCACTGGCTGCTGCTGCTCGCCGCCGACCGGGTCGACACCGCGGAGAGCACGCTGCGCTCCTTCGTCAGCCTCCGGCCCGACAACCCGGTCACGCAGACCGGTGTGCTCAGCGAGATCTCGCACCACGGGCTCGCGTCTCGGCGCGGACACGGACGCGCGGACGTCAGGCATCACGCGCTGGACCCGGTCATCGTCGCGGCGCCGTGGGTGCTCGGCGGCTGGGTGGCCTACCGCCTGGCCCGCCGGGTCGCCGGCCGGCGCTGAGCGGTCGGCCGGTCAGATACCCGAGGGTGTTCCCGGGCTGTCGTCGGTGGAGCCCTGGCCGAGGCTGCTGCGCCGGCCCGCCACCGCCGGGTCGGGGGAGAGGTTCGGCTGCCCACCCTGCTCTCCGGCCTGCGGCTGGTGCTCCTCGTCCGGGTCGTAGGCGATTGGCCGGTCGGGTGGCCGTACGTCGGTGCCGTCCTGGGCGGTCGGATCCTGCGCGGCGCGCTGCTCGGCGATGCTGCCGTCGCCCACGGCGGTGGGCTCGCTGCCTTCGTCCAGAGGGTTGTCCGCGTCGATGCCCCACGGTTGTTCGCTCATGGGCACGGGCTACCCGGTGCGGCCCCGGCTAACCCGCGTCCGGCTCCCGGTATGCCCGGGTGCCTCCCGAACCCCATTGATGTAGTTCGCGGAGATCGCGTCGCTCCGCTTGACGAGCGCCGCCGCAGGGACGTCACTGGAGATCATGACGGCGCTGACCGGGTCCGCGACACCACCGCAGGGTAGCCTCGCGTGACCGCCCGTGCGCCGCTGCCCGAGACGGTGGCGCCGATGCTGGCCACCCTCGGCGCGCCGCCAGGAGGACCGGGGCAGGCCATCGAGTTCAAGTGGGACGGCATCCGCTGCGTCGCGTACGCCGAGGACGGCGCCGTACGCCTGCAGAGCCGCAACGCCAACGACCTGACCGGCGCGTACCCGGAGCTCGCGAGCCTGAGCGACCTGGCCGGCGCCCGTTCGCTGGTCCTCGACGGCGAGCTCGTCGCGCTGGACGCCGCCGGCCGCCCCTCGTTCGGCCGGCTGCAGCAGCGCATGCAGGTGGCGCAGCCGGCGCCGGCCCTGGTGGCGGCGGTGCCGGTCGTCTACTACGTCTTCGACCTGCTCAACCTCGACGGCGTCGCGACCCTGCAGCTCCCGTACGCCGAACGCCGCGCCCTCCTCGCCGGCCTCGGCCTGAGCTCCGAGGTGGTCCGGGTACCCCCGCACTTCGTCGACGCCGACCCGCAGGCGGTGCTGACCGCCGCCGAGGCGCAGGGCCTCGAGGGCATCGTCGTCAAGCGGCTGTCGTCGGCGTACCAGCCGGGCCGCCGGTCCCGGGACTGGATCAAGGTGCCGTTCAACCGGACCCAGGAGGTCGTGATCATCGGCTACAAGCCGGGACAGGGCCGCCGCGCCGGCACCATCGGCTCGCTGCTGCTGGCGGTGGCCGGGCCGGACGGCAGGCTGTCCTTCGCGGGCGGCGTGGGCACCGGCTTCACCCAGCAGATGCTGACCCACCTGCAGGACATGCTGCGGCCGATCGCGCGGTCGTCGGCGCCGGTCCCCGGCATCCCCCGCGAGTTCGTCCGCGGTGCCCTCTGGGTCGAGCCCGAGGTGGTGGGGGAGGTGGCGTTCCGCAACTGGACGTCCGACGGCCGGATGCGGCACCCGTCCTGGCGCGGCCTGCGGCTGGACAAGCGCCCGGCTCAGACCTGGCCCGGGGCCGCCGGCGAGGACGTCGAGATGGCGATGACCACCGCCGACGGAAGCTGGCTGGTGGAGGTGATCCGGCAGGGCCCGGTCACGTTCTGCCGCATCACCCACGGCGACGACGTGATCGACCGTATCCCCGAGATCGCCGACGTGGAGGCGATCCTCACCCGGGCGGGCGTGCGGCTCGCCGACCTGCACCCGGCGACGGGGGTCACGTCCGCGACGGCGTGACCGGGTCGTCCGCGGTGCTGATGGCGTGGATCAGCCGGGGCATCCGGACCACCCCGACGTAGCGTCCGGCGTTGTCGGTGCACAACAGCGGCTGCGCCCAATCGGTACGGGTGATGGCCCGCAACGCCGCCTCGGCGACCGGCGAGTCGACGTTGACCCGCATCGCGGGCGTGATGACGGGCACCGGGGCGCTGCGGTCGTCGAGCACGGCGACCGGGCGCTGCTGGTCGTCGCAGAGCACCACCAGGTCGACTGCGGCGTCGTGGAAGGCGGCGCCGGCCATCGCGGCGTCGGTCACCACCGGGGGATGCTCGAGGTGCCGGCGCAGGGTGTGGCCGGTCCCGGCCCGGCTGCGCGTGCCCAGCGCGAGGGCGACGTCGGGCACGACGGGAGCCCAGGGCGCCGCCGGCCGGCCTAGGTGGTAGCCCTGCGCCAGCGGTACGCCGAGGTCGGCCAACGCGGTGAGCTCGCCGGCCCGCTCGATGCCCTCGGCCAGCAGCCAGGCGTCGATCCGGCCGGCGAAGATGCCGAGCATCTCCACCAAGGCGCGTTTGGCCTCGTCGTGGTCGATGTCGACGATCAGAGCACGATCCAGCTTGATCATGGCCGGGCGCAGGGCGAGCAGGCGGGTGAGCCCGGCGTACCCGGACCCGGCGTCGTCGACGGCGAGCAGGGCGCCGGCCGCGCGCAGGCGGTTGAGGTCGGGCTCGAGCCCCCGCCAGTCGTCGATGACGACATGCTCGGTGAGCTCGACGATGACACCGCGCAGGTCGCCCTGGTCACGCCACACGGCCCGGACGACGTCGGCGTCGAGCACCTCGGGCCCGATGTTGACGGTGAGGAAGCAGTTGGCGGGCAGCGAGGCACGCTGCGCGAACCCGGCGCGCAGGGCGGCGGCCTGCAGCTCGGCGCTGAGGCCGTGCTCGTGGGCGGCGGCGAACCACGGCTCGGGGCTGCGGACCGGATGGCCCGCGAACCGGGTCAGCGCCTCGTAGCCCACCACGACGCCGCGGGCGACGTCGACGATGGGCTGGTAGACGGCGTGCAGGCCGTGCCCGGCGATCGCCGAGCGCAGCATCCCCGGCCAGTCGGGCGGAGGCTCCTCGGCCGGCACGGCGTCTCTAGACCCGCACGGGCCGCACCGCGGCACGGACGGCCTCGACGAGCTCCGGCGGCACGGTGGTCAGACCGTGGTCCTCGGCGGCGTGCCGGGCCACCGCCGCCAGGATCTCGTCCTCGGTGTCACAGACGAACCGCGCGTCGCAGCCGGGTACGACGTCACCGCAGGCAAAGGTCTTCATGTCCTTCTCTTCGGTCGTGATCAGGTCTCGCTGAGGGTCCGGGCGGGTTGCGGGCCGCCCGCCGGTGCGGAGACGGCCACCGGGAGGGTGAACCGGATGCAGGTGCCCTGCCCGTCCGGGTTCGGTTCGGCGGTGATCGTCCCGCCGTGGCGCTCGACGATCCGGCGGCAGATGCCCAGCCCCAGGCCGGTGCCCTGGTAGCCGGCCGTGCGGTGGGCGCGGTGGAAGTTGTCGAAGACGCGGCCGTGCTGGCCGTCGGGGATGCCGATGCCGTTGTCGCGGATCCGCACCTCGACCTGCCCCGACCCGCCGTCCACCGCGGTGACCCGCAGCTCGGGGGTGACCCCGGGCGCCGTGTACTTGATGGCATTGCTGATCAGGTTGTCGAGCAGCTGCCGGATCAGGACCGGATCGGCGTGCACCGGCCGCAGCTCGTCGACGTGGAAGCGGGGCACCGGGCCGCCGCCGCTCTGCGCCTGGTCGACCCGGGCGGTGGCCAGATCGGCGACCACGGCGCCCAGCGGCAGGTCGACCGTGGCGAGGGCGGCGTCGCGGGCCGTGGTGTAGGCGAGCAGGTCGTTGATGAGGTTGCGCATCCGGGTCCCGGCGCGCTGGATGCGGCGCAGGCCGTCGCGGGCGTCCTCGACGGCCGCGTGTTCCGGGGCCTCTTCGAGGGCCGACACGGCGGCGTCGGACCAGCCTTCGACGGTGGCGAGCGGGTTGAGCAGGTCGTGGGCGACGACGCCGGCGAAGGAGGCGAGCTCGTCGCGATGCCGGCGGTCGGCGGTGACGTCGCTGAAGATGCTGACCGTGCAGGGGCGGCCGTCCACCAGGCGTGGGATCTGGGTGGCGGCCACGTGCAGGATGCGTCCGTCCGGCACGCTGGCGTTGCGGACGACGATGTCCATGCTGTGTGGTTCGCCGCTCTCCGCGGCCCGCCGGTAGGGCAGCTCGTCGGTGCCCAGCGGGGTGCCGTCGGGGTGGAAGAGGCCGTAGAAGCCGGCATCGGCCATGTGGCCGCTGGTGCTGACCACACCGCCCATCAGCCGGACGGCGGCCGGGTTGCGCAGGATGAGCCGGCCGCGGTCGTCCATGACCACCAGACCCTCGGCCATGCTGTCCACGATGGTCACCAGCATCGACGCCTGGTCGCCGGCCCGCTTCTCGGAGGCGCGCAGGTCGGCGAGCAGCCGTGCCCGCTCGTCACGGCTGAGGGCCAGGGCGAGACCGACGACGGCGACCATGCCGACGAACGCCTGAGCGACCAGCGCCCGTACCGCGTTGTCGCCGATGTGCGCGAACGGCCCGTCGCCGTGCAGCGTGAACAGCACAGCGACCGCGCCGAAGACCAGGTCGTGCAGCACCACGAAGCCGGTGTGCAGCCGGAGCCCGGCCCAGACGGTCATCGTCAGCAGCGGGAACGCGAGGGGCAGCCCGTGGTCGACGCCGAATGCCACGGTGTACGTGAGCGCCGAGACCACGATGACGGCGACGTACTCCAGCAGCCGCACGCCGCCGGGTGCCGGGATCGCGGAGCGCCGTCCCGCCCGGCGCTCGGCGCGCCAGCGGTGCAGCGCGTGGCCCAGCCGCAAGCCCGCCGCGCCGATCAGCAGGATGCTGACGGTGTTGCGGGTCATCCAGACCGCCGCCCCCGGCCACGAGTAGACCCCGTTGACGATCCAGCCGGCGGTCGGTCCGACAGCGGCACCCGCGACGGTGGAGAGCAACGCGCAGACGGTGAGGCGCCACAGCTCGCCGAGCCGGGCCAGCGGCTCGTCACCGCCACCGCCCCACAGGTGCGGCAGCCAGCGCCGGAAGAGGTACGCGAAAAGCCCCGCCTGCACGAGGTTGGCCACGACGAAAAGCACCGCGAGCAGCGCGGGCGCACCCGTCGCCATGTTGACCGTGACCGTCACCGCCGACAGCGCCAGCACGTCCACCCATCGCCACCGCGAGCGGTACTGGGTGAGGAACCAGACGGCCGAGACTCCGGCGGCGGGCCAGACCAGGCTGAGGTTCGTGCCGTCCAGGATCGTCTGCCGGCCCAGCCAGGTGGCGGCCAGGTACAGCACCGTGAAGACCGCCGTACGCCCCAGCGAGCCGCGCAGGGTGATCATGGCGTCTCCGGCCGCCGGCGGGCGCGAGAGGTCACGTCGTGCAGTGCGTCGTGCAGAGCCGCCGGCGAGAAGGGCTTCGCGACGTAGCCTGCGCCGTACCGGGCGGCCGACGCCAGGACGTCGGCGTCCCACAGGACCGTCACGAACACGGTCGGCAGGCCGGGGACGGTCTCCCGGAGGCGCTCGAGGAGAGCGAAGCCGTCCATGCCGGGCATGTCGACGTCGAGCACGGCGGCGTCCGGCGCGCCGTGCACCGCCACCTCGGCCAGCGCGGTCGGCCCGTCGTGCGCGCAGATCACCTGATGACCCGCCCGGACCAGATGACGCGCGGTCAGGGCGCAGATGTCGGGTTCGTCGTCGACCACCAGCAGCCGTGCCATTCGCCGCACCCCCTTCGCAACTCCTATCGGCAGCATGCGTGCGGACGCTGAGATCGCTTTCACCCGGTGGAGAAGGATTGCAGTGGATCACGGTGGGTAGGCAGAGGACCGCACCACACTGCCGATCACCTTCAGGAGGAGGCGCTGATATGACTGACGTATATGCGGACCCGTACGCGCCGAACGGCACGCACGCGGGCGCGTCGTCGGCGGCCAGACAGGCGGCGGGCCAGAGCGCCCAGGCCGCCGGGCAGGCGGCGAGCGAGGTCGCCGGCACTGCCAAGCACCAGGCCCAGCGGGTCGCGGCGGAGGCCGGGACCCAGGCCCGGACGGTCGCGGCCGAGCTGCGCGACAAGGTCGGCGAGCAGGCCCGTACGCAGAGCGACAAGCTCGTGAGCACCATCCGTGAGACGGCCGACCACCTCGACGAGATGCGCGGCGACCGGCAGGACTCCCCGGCCGCGGCCGTGGTCTCCCGGGTCGCGGAGGGCGGCCGGCAGCTGGCCGACTACCTGGACCGCAACGGCCCGGACGGAGTGCTGCGCGAGGTCACCGACTTCGCCCGCCGTCGTCCCGGCGCCTTCCTTGCCACCGCCCTGGCCGCGGGCTTCGTGGTCGGGCGCCTGGGCAAGGGCGTGGTGAAGGCCGGTGACGACGACGGCAAGCCGGCGAGCGACGCGTTCGTCTCCCGCACGCCCGACACCCCGTCGTACGGCACCGAGTCGTACGGGACCACCGGCTACACCCCGGCGTCCACGTACGGCACCGGCACCACCTACGGCAGCTCCACCCAGTACGCCGCCACCGGCACCGGCACTCCCGTCGTCGCCGACAACGGCTACGCGACCGACCTGCCCGGAGGGACCCGATGACGGCGACCGCCCACCGCGGCGAGCACCGCGAGGACGTCGGCTCCACCTCCATCGGTGAGCTGATCGGCAACGTCAGCAACGACCTCTCCCAGCTGTTCCGCCAGGAGGTGGAGCTCGCCAAGGCGGAGCTCAAGCAGGAGGCCACCAAGGCCGGCAAGGCCGCCGGGATGCTCGGCGCCGCCGCGTTCGCCGGCTACATGACCATCGTGCTGCTCAGCTTCGCGCTGGTGTTCGCGCTGGGCAACGTGATGGACCTCGGCTGGGCCGCGCTCATCGTCGCGGCACTCTGGGGCGCCGCGGGCGCGGTGCTCGCCCTGAACGGCCGCAAGAAGCTCAAGACCGTCGATCCCGTACCGCACCGCACCGTCGACACGATCAAGGAGGACGCGCAATGGCTCAAGAACCCGACCGGCTGAGGCAGGAGATCGAGCAGACGCGGGCCTCGCTCACGCGCGACGTGGACCTGCTGGCGGAGAAGACCAGCCCCACGCGCGTCGCGCAGCGGCGGTGGACCGCGGTGAAGGAGAAGATCATGGGAACCTCGGACCACGCCCGGCACGCCGCCTCCGGCGCCGCCCACTCGGCGGCCGGCACCGTGCAGGACAAGGCCTCGCAGCTCGGCGACAAGGCGTCGCAGCTGGGCGGCATCGCGTCGGACAAGGCGTCGCAGCTCGGCGACAAGGCCTCGGACGCGGCGCACAACGTCGCCGACACGGTCCGCGGCACGCCGCAGGCCGTCACCCAGCAGACCCAGGGCAACCCGCTCGCCGCCGGCATCATCGCCTTCGGCGTCGGCATGCTGGCCGCCACCCTGATCCCGGTCACCGAGGCCGAGAAGCGCGCCGGTGAGCAGCTCAAGGAGCACAGCGGCGACCTGACCGACAAGGTGAAGGACGTCGCCGCGGGCATGAAGGACGAGCTGTCCGGCACCGTTCAGGAGGCCGTCGGCCAGCTCAAGGAGACCGCGCAGGACGCGGCCCAGACGACGAAGCAGCAGGCTCAGTCGTCGGCGCAGGACGCACAGGAGCAGAGCAGGCGCGCGCTCAGCGAAGCCCGTTCCTGACCCGTCGTACCACCCGACAGGCCCGCGGTCGTACCGCGGGCCTGTCGCTGCGCAAGGTGTGAACTCCTGGTTTCAGTGCGGTCCGGCATCGGGTATCAGCTGGTCAGGAGGTGATCACCGATGAAGTTCATCGTGAAGAAGTCGAGCAACGGGCAGTTCCGCTTCAACATGGTCGCGAGCAACGGCCAGACGGTGGCGACCAGCGAGACATACACCCGCAAGGCGTCCGCGCTGGAGACGATCGAATCGATCCGCAAGAACGCGCCCGGCGCAACCGTGGACGACCAGACGTCCAACTAGGACGGCGCCCGGCCCGGCCTCGTCCCTCGTTTCGCCCATGCACCATCCCTGAGCTGACGAACTCCCCTCGGTAGGCGAACCCTCCCGTCACTCTGACCGGGACACCCCGCGACGCGCGCGGGGGAGGGCCACGACAGGGGCGGCGATGACGATGGGTACCCCGAGGTACGGGCCGGCCGGGCCTTCGTCGTCTTCTGGCCGGGCTGAGCTCTCCTGACCCGCCCTGCAACGGCTACGAAGCCGTCGGCCCACTGCCGCTGGAGAAACGGCTACATAGCGCTCGCCTCCGGGCAGCGCCCCGGCGACCCCCGGCCCCGGCCTCGGTGCAGGTGTTCGGACTGAGCCGGCTGAAGTAGCCTCAAGATTCGCTCAACGACAGGTCAGCATTGCGGCAGTCCGCTCACTGAGGCGTAGTCCCCGGACGATCGGCACCGGAGTCCGGGCGTCGAGTGGAGCGACTGTGAGAAGGATGCGGCGAGGTGACGCCGCGGGCAACCGGCCCCTCGTCGCCCTGGCGGTCGCTATCGCTCTGTCGCTGCTCGCCGCGCTCATGAGCATGGGCTTGACCAGCCTGACGGAGCAATCGCAGATCGACGAGAAGCTGTACCAGAGGAGTCTGAGGGACACGTCGTACCGCAACGACGAAGCCCGCTTGCAGGCGGGCGTCCAGAACCTGCGAGACGAGGCGCTTGTTGCGCGCACTCGGGCGGTGGCCACCAGCTCGTACAGCACGAAGTGGATCATCGAACTCGACAGGGATTTCAGGCGCGGGTTCCCAGGAACCGGCACTGACCCGGAGCTCCTGGACGCGTGGACGCAGTTCCTGAACGTGTGCCTTCGCGAGCTGAGCATCGCTGACGGCCGCCCCGCCCCCGTCACCGCAGGACCCGACCCGGTGATCGCTGCGGAGAGGCGTCTGATGACCGTGATGAAGGCTGACGAGCGCGTGCACGACGCGTCGACCCAGCGGACCTTCGACGAGGAGGTGCTGCCCATCCGGCACCGGGCCGGCCGGGACAGAGCCATCGCCGCCGCGTGCGGCTTGTTCGTCGCGACGGCTGCCGTCACCGTCATCGTTCGCCGGCGGCGCGCCGCGACTAAGGCCGCTCGATGCCCGGTCAGGTCGCTGTCGTCTCGGCGGCGATCATCGCCTCCACCGGCATGATGGCCGCGCCCAGGGCCACGGCGTCGCCGCCGAAGGTCGAGGGGCGCAGGTCGAACTGGGCGCCCGGGCGGAGCAGGCTGTGCTTGCGGATGGCCTGTTCCAGGGGCTCCGCGAGGCGTTCCATCAGGCGCAGGCCGACCCAGCCGCCGATGATGATGCGCTGGGGGTTGGTCAGGTTGACCATGTTGGCCAGGCCGATGCCCAGGGTGTCGATCACCTCGTCGCGCAGCCGGGCGGCGGCGGGGTCCGTCTCGGCCGCCTCCAGGAAGGCGCCGATGGCGCGCCAGCCGGTGCCGTCGAAGACGCCGCCCTGGTCGCGCCAGGCGGTGAGGATGGCGTCGGAGCCCGCGTACGCCTCGACGCAGCCGTGGCCGCCGCATCGGCACGGGCGCCCGCCACGTTCCACTTTGGTGTGGCCCCATTCGGTGGCGCTGCCGGCGTACCCGTGGGTCAGGCGGCCGTCGCTGACGACGCCGAGACCGACGCCGCGGCCGAGCAGGGCCACCAGGCAGTGCTCGACCTCGTGCGCGGCGCCGAACCACAGCTCGGCCTTGGCCTGGGTCTTGGCGCCGTTCTCCGCGAAAACCGGGGCGTCGGCGGTGACCAGCCGCTCGACCGGCACCGGCGGCCAGCCCAGCGACTGGGCGTAGAGCACCTGCTTGCCGTCGGCGTCCGTCTCGACCAGGCCGGGCAGGCCGACGCCGACGCCGAGCAGCCGGGTCCACGCCTGCGGGTTGCGCTCGCGCAGGGCCGCGATGGCGTCGCTCAGGTCGTGGGCGATGGTCTCGGCGTCCTCCTGCTCGCGGCCGCCGCGGAACTCGCGGTCGACGCGGTTCATCGTGAGGTCGAACAGCTCGACCGCGACGCCGCGTTCGCCCATGTCGGCGCCGACCGAGTAGGCCGCCTCCGGGCGGGGGCCGATGAGCGCGATGGGCCGGCCGCCGCGGGAGGCGACGGAGCCGTTCTCCTGGACCAGGCCCTCGGCGATCAGCTCGCCGACCAGCTTGGTGACCGAGGCGGGGGAGAGGTCGCAGAGCCGGCCGAGCTTGGCCCGGGTGGTCTCCCGGGCCAGGATGATGTGCCGCAGGACCAGCGAGCGGTTGCGGTGGCGCAGCGACGTCACGGTGGATGCCTCGGGGACGACCAGCCGCTGGCGACCCGAGGTGAAACTGACGCCCAATATGCCTCCGACAGCCACGACCTGCGCTTATGTCTACCCGGTTCGTCCGGTGAGGTCCAGTCCCCGCAGTTCGCCGCTGGTCGTCGCGCGGATCACCAGCGCGTCGCCGGACCAGTGCGCGTCGAAGGCGGCCGGGTCGGCGGCGTCGATCGTCCAGCCGGCGGGGCGGGCGGCGAGCGGGAAGCGCAGCTCGTCGCCGGCTTGCAGGGTGACGGCGAGCGGGTCGGCGTACGGCTCTCCGGCGGTGTGGTGCCAGATCGCCTCGAGCGTGGCCTCGTCGTGGCCGGCGAAGCGGCTGGGCGCGGCCGGGCCGGTCTCCGCGTGGCCCCACGCCGGCAGGCGCAGCGGTGCCCGGCCGAACAGCGCGTTCAGGACGTCGTCGCGGACCTCGCACCGGTCCAGGGCGACGTTGTCCAGCATGGTGTCGAGCAGGCGCTGCGCGGTCGCGGCGTCCACGTCGTCGGCCGGGTCGGCGATCCGCTCCCAGCCGTCGGGTACGCGGGCCGAGACGGGCGAGGTGCGGGTGCCGAGCTTCTTCCAGGGCCAGAAGTTCCAGCCGATGCCGTGCTGCTCGTAGAGCCGGGTGGCGGTGTAGATCCACTCCGGGGTGTTCTCGCCGCCCTCGCCCATGTAGATCGGCACGCCGAGGCGGTCGCGGGCGCGCAGGTAGTCGTCGATGCTGGCGCGTTCCGGCGCGCACCAGTAGCGGTGGAACTGCAGCACGGAGTTGGGGTCCAGGACCTCGGTGAAGACCGACACGTCGGTGGCCCACTGCGGGCCCTCGTACATGATGAGATGGTCCGGGTCGACCTCGCGGATCGCGGCGGTGAGCTCGGTGTAGAGCTCGATCAGCTCGCGGGGGTAGACGTGCTGCCACTGCTCCGGCAGCGGCTCGTTGAGCAGGTCGTAGCCGAGGACGGTGGGGTTGCCGCGGTAGCGCCGGGCGATCTCGCGCCAGAGCCGGACGGTCAGCCGCCGGTAGCGCTCCTCCATGAACAGCTCGGGCTTGCCGTGAGGCGAGTCGTCGATGTTCGTGCCGGTCTGGCCTCCCGGCGCCCCGTGCAGGTCGAGCAGCACCCACAGCCCGTGCCGGGCGCACCAGTCGATCAGCTTGTCGATGAGGGCGAAGCCTTCGGCGAGCAGCTCGCCGTCGTCGGTGATCACGACTCGGGAGTTGATCGGCAACCGGACGTGGTCGAAGCCCAGGGCCGCGATGCGCGCGATGTCGTCCTCGGCCACGAAGACGTCGCGGAACCTCTTCCAGAAGTCGGCGGCCGCGTCGGCGCCGATCAGCCGGGCGATGCGCGCCTCGATCTGCCGGGGTGAGGCGAGGCCGTCGCCGAACCGCCACATGTAGCCCTCGGGCAGCAGCCAGTTGCCCAGGCCGACCCCGCGCAGCAGCAGCGGGCGGCCCGAGGCGTCGACGATCTCGGCTCCGCGCGTACGGATGTGACCCATCGGGCCTCCCGGGGTTTCGTTCAAGCTAAAAATAAGGGTAAGCTTGCTCGGCAGGCTAGCAGGAGCCGGCCGCTGCGGACAGTCCCGAGCGACGTCGTGAGTCATTCAGGAATGGCGAGAGAGCGCTCTCCAGACCTCATTCGCAGGTTTTCTTTAAATGCGGTTCATCGTCTTGACTCGATGACGTAACGCGTTTTGACTGACGTCCCCCCACCTCCTTTCCCCGAGAAGGACGTCATGAAGAAACGCAGACTCGCTGCGGGGCTCGGCGCCGCCCTCGCGGTCGGTGCGCTCGGCATCGCCGGCATCACCGACGCGTTCGCCGCCACCACCGGATCCCTGGTCAGCGCGGCGAACGGCAAGTGCCTCGACGTGGCGGACAACTCGACCGCCGACGGTGCGGTCGTTCACATGTGGACGTGTTACGACAGCGTGGCGAGCCAGAAATGGACCCTCGCCGACAACGGGTCGGTGCAGTCGCAAGGCAAGTGCCTGGACGTCGTCAACGGCGCCACCACTGACGGCGCGGTCGCGCACCTGTGGACGTGTTACGACAGCGTGGCGAGCCAGAAATGGACGCTGACCGCCGGCCGGGACCTGGTGAACACCGCCTCTGGCAAGTGCCTGGACATCAAGGACAACAACCTGGCCGACGGCGCCCGGCTGCAGCTGTGGTCGTGCACGGGCGGCGCCAACCAGAAGTGGACGGCGTCCGGCACACCGACCACCCCGCCGACCACCGTGCCGCCCAACCCGCAGAACCCCGACCTCGGGCCCAACGTGACGGTCTTCGACCCGTCGATGTCCGCCGCGACCATCCAGAACCGGCTCAACCAGGTCTTCAACCAGCAGGTGGCCAACCAGTTCGGCAACGCCCGGTACGCGTTGCTGTTCAAGCCGGGCAGCTACAACGTCGACGCCAACGTCGGCTTCTTCACGCAGGTCGCCGGCCTGGGCCTGACGCCGGACGCGGTGACCATCAACGGCCGGGTGCACGCCGAGGCGGACTGGTGGCCGGACGGCTCGCAGAACGCGACCCAGAACTTCTGGCGCTCGGCCGAGGGCCTGTCCGTCACGCCGACCGGCGGCCTCGACCGGTGGGCGGTCTCCCAGGCGGCGCCCTACCGGCGCATGCACGTCCGGGGCAACCTGGCCCTGTCCGACGGCGGCTGGTCGTCGGGCGGCTTCATGACCGACACCAGGATCGACGGACAGATCCAGTCCGGTACGCAGCAGCAGTGGCTGACCCGCAACTCCACGATGGGCAGCTGGACCGGCTCCAACTGGAACCAGGTCTTCGTCGGGGCCCAGGGCGCCCCGGCGAACAGCTTCCCGAGCCCGCCGTACACCACCGTCGGGCAGACCCCCAAGGTCGCCGAGAAGCCGTTCCTGTACGTCGACTCGGCCGGCGCCTACCAGGTCCTGGTGCCGTCGGTGCGCACGAACTCCGCCGGGACGACCTGGGCGAACGGGAACCCGGCGGGCACCTCGCTGCCGATCAGCACGTTCTACGTGGTGAAGGCGGGCGACACTGCCGCCACGATCAACGCCGCCCTGGCATCCGGCAAGAACCTGCTGGTCACCCCGGGCGTCTACCGGCTCAACGCGCCGATCAACGTCACCCGGGCCAACACCGTCGTGCTGGGCCTCGGGCTGGCGACCTTCGTGCCGGACAACGGCGTCGTGGCCATGAACGTGGCCGACGTCGACGGCGTACGGGTGGCCGGCCTGCTCTTCGACGCCGGCACCACCAACTCCCCGGTGCTCATGGAGGTGGGCCCGAACGGCGCGTCGGCCGACCACTCGGCGAACCCGACGGTGCTCTCGGACGTGTTCTTCCGCATCGGCGGCGCGATCGCCGGCAAGGCATCGGTCAGCCTGCGGATCAACAGTGACGACGTCATCGGCGACCACGCGTGGATCTGGCGGGCGGACCACGGCAACAGCGGCACGGTCGGCTGGACGATCAACACCGCCGACAACGGCCTGACCGTCAACGGCGACGACGTCACCTTCTACGGCCTGTTCGTCGAGCACTACCAGAAGTACCAGACCGTCTGGAACGGCGAGAACGGGCGCACGTACTTCTACCAGAACGAGATGCCGTACGACCCGCCGAACCAGGCGGCGTACATGAACGGCTCGACGCAGGGCTGGGCGGCGTACAAGGTGGCCGACTCCGTCACCAACCACCAGGCGTGGGGGCTCGGCAGCTACTGCTACTTCAACGTCAACCCCGCCGTCGTCAACGCCCGGGCCTTCGAGGTGCCGGCCAAGCCGGGGATCAGGTTCACCGACATGGTCACGGTGTCGCTGGGCGGCACCGGTACGATCTCGCACGTCATCAACAACACGGGCGCCGCGGTCAACAGCGGGCACCAGGTCACGTACCTCACGACCGGCCCGTGACCTCGCCGCGGTCCGGCCGGCGGGGTGACCCGGCGGCCGGACCGCCAGGTGAGAGAACGTGAATCGTGGGTAGGCGGCGGCCATGCGTCTGGCGGTACTGGACATCGGCTCGAACACGGTGAACGTGGTGGCCATCGACGCCGACGGCGGGGTGCCGCTGCCGGCGCACAGCTGGAAACTGCACACCCGCCTCGCCGAGCGGCTGGGCCCGGACGGGACCATCGCGCCCGGCGGACGCCGCCGCCTGGTCGCGGCGGTGGAGCAGGCCGCCGGGGAGATCCGGCGGGCCGGGGTGGACTTCCTCTTCGCGTACGCGACGGCCTCGGTGCGGGACGCACCCAACCGGGACGCGGTGCTGACCGGGATCCAGGCCGCCACGGGGATCCGGCTCGGCACCCTGTCCGGGCTGGAGGAGGCGCAGCTGACGTTCCTGGCCGCGCGGCGCTGGCTGGGCTGGAGTGCCGGGCCGATGCTGCTGCTGGACATCGGCGGGGGCACGCTCGAGGTGGCCTTCGGCCGTGACCGGCTGCCCGACTCCGCGCTGTCGCTGCCGCTGGGCGCCGGGCGGCTCACCCGCGAGTTCCTGCGCGACGGGGACCCGCCGTCCCGCCGGGCGGTCCGCAACCTGCGCAAACACGTCCGCGACCAGGTGCGGCGAATCGCCGCGCACGGCTCCTGGGAGGCGCCCCGGACCGCCGTCGCCGCCTCCAAGACCTTTCAGCAGCTCGCCCGGCTCACCGGGTCGGCGCCGCTGCGCCGGGGGCCGTTCGTGGTCCGGGAGCTGCAGCGCCGGACGTTGCGGCCGTGGATCGACCGGCTCGCCGGCCTGCCGGCGGCCAAGCGGCAGCGGCTCCCCGGGGTGTCGGCACACCGGGCCGGGCAGATCCTCGCGGGCGCCATCGTCGGGTACGAGGTGATGCGCGGGCTCGGCGTCGACTCCGTCCGGATCTGTCCCTGGGGGCTGCGCGAAGGCATCCTCCTGCGCCGGCTGGAGGCGTACCAGCCGGAGCTCGGCAACGCCGCGTGGACGTCGTGGCCCCCTCCTCTGGCGGCGATTTAGCATGTTTCGCCGCTTTCCGGCCTAGGGTGGAAGGATGGCCACGGTACTGGTCGCGGAGGACGACCCGGATCACCAGCGGTTGATCGCAGGGGTCATCCGCCGCGAAGGGCACGACGTCATGGTGGCCGGCGACGGCCGCGCGGCGCTGCTGGCGACCGCGCACCGGCGGCCGGACCTGGTCGTCGCCGACGTGGACATGCCGGAGATGGACGGGCTCCAGCTGTGCCGGGCGCTGCGCGCCGACCCGGACCTGGCCGACGTGCCGATCGTGCTGGTCACCGCCTTCTCGCTGCCCGGTGACACCCGGCTGAGCGAGGCCGGCGCCACGGCGGTGATCCGCAAGCCCTTCACCCTCCAGGAACTGGGCAAGGCGCTGTCTCCGCACCTCGGCGAGGCCTCCGCGCGGTCGCCGGCGGCGCACATGCCCCTGCTGGAGGACGCGGCGCTGGACCCTGTCTTCGTGGAGGCCCTGCTGCAGAGCGTCGACACCGGGCTGGCCGCCTGCGACGCCGACGGCCGGATGATCCTGCTGAACCCGACGGTGCGGGAGTTCTTCGGCGACACCAGCGAGGCCGTCCCGCTCGACGAATGGGCCAAGCGGTTCGCGCTGCGTCACCACGACGGCACCGAGCTCAGCGCCGAGGACCTGCCGATGACCCGCGCCCTGGCCGGCGAGGTGGTCGAGCAGAGCGGCCTGCTGGCCACCGACCGCCACGGCCGCCAGCGCTGGCTGACCATCAACGCCCGCCCGGTCCGCGACTGGGACGGGGCGGTGGTGGGCGCGGTCGCCGCCGTGCAGGACATCACGCTGGCCTACCGGTCGCGCCTCTACCAGGCGTGCAAGACCGAGGTGCTCAAGGCCCTCGCGGAGAGTACGAGTGCCGCGGAGGCCCGCGCGCAGGTGGTGCGTACGGTCGGCGACATGCTGGGCTGGCGCACCGTGCGCCTCTGGCTGGTCGACCCCGTCACCGACCGGTTGCGCGTCGAGGCGGTGTACACCGGGCCCAATGAGCGGCCGCTGCCCATCCCGGCCAGCATGGCCCGCGGGGAGGGCCTGGCCGGTCAGTGCTGGCAGCGCGGGGAGCTGCTGTGGGTGACGGACCTGCACGCCGAGGACTCGCCGGTGCTGCCCGAGGTCGTCGCCGCCACCGAGTTCCGTGCCGGGGGAGCGGTGCCGGTCCGCAGCGGCGAGCACATCACCGGCGTCATGACGTTCTTCTCGTACGACCAGCAGGAGCCCGAGCCGGCCCTGGCGTTGCTGCTGACCGGCGTCGCGGGCAGCATCGGGGCGCACGTGCAGCAGCACCGGGCCGACGACCTGGCCCACCATCTCGCGGCGGCCACGGACGAGTACGTCGCGCTGGTGGGGCACGAGCTGCGTACGCCGCTGACGTCGATCAGCGCGTACATCGAGCTTCTCGCCGAGGCGCCCGGCCTGACCCCGGACCTGCGCGAGCTGGCCCAGGTGGTGGACCGCAACAGCCGCAGGCTGCGCGACCTCGTCGACCAGCTGCTGGACCTCGCCGCGCTCGACGCCGGGCACCGCACCATCACGGTCGGCGAGGTGAACCTCACCGAGGTGACCGGCGCCGCCGTCGCGGCCGCGGGGGAGCGCCGCATCACCTTCGAGACGAGGCTGATGCCGGGACTGACCATGACCGGGGACTCCGACCGGCTGCGGCAGGTCGTGGACAACCTGGTCGACAACGCCGTCAAGTTCAGCCCCGACGGCTCCACCGTCACGGTGGACCTGACCGGGGACGACGAGACCATCGTCCTCACGGTCACGGACAACGGCATCGGTCTGCCCGGCGACGACCGGCCGGCGCTGTTCCGCCGGCTCTACCGCGGGGACAACGCCCGGCACAGCGGCATCCCGGGCAACGGCCTCGGCCTGGCGCTGTGCCGCGCCGTGGTGGAGCGGCACCACGGCACCATCACCCTCAGCCGCCATGAGCCGGCGGGCACCACGGTCACGGTCCGGCTGCCCCGCCTGCACGGCTAGCCCGGGCCCCGCTGCCGGAGCCCGGACGCGCCGGGTCAGCGGCCGAAGCCGCCGCGGCCGTGCCCGCCGAAGCCCCCTCCGAAGCCGCCTCCGGGCCCGCCTCCCGGGCCGCCCGGCGGCAGGACGCCCGACTCGGCCGCCTTGAGGATGGCGGCGGCCTCGTCCTTGGTGAGCTTGCCGGCGGCCACCGCTTCGTCCAGGCGCGTCTTGAGCTGCGCCGTCCTGTCGGCCTTGGCCTTCGCCTGCAGGTCGGTCTGCACCTTCTCCAGCGCGGCGGCCACCTTGGCCTTGTCGATGCCCAGCTCGGTGGCGAGCGCGCCGGCCAGCTCGTCCTGGCGCTGCGCCCGGGCGGCGTCGCGGTCCTCCTGGCTCTTCGCCGGGGCCGAGGTGGACGGGGAGCCCGACGCCGAGGGGCTCGGCTCGGCCTGGGCGGGGCCGGCCAGCACGAGCCCGAGGACGCCGGCCGTACCGGCCGCGGCCATGCCGGCGACGGCGGTGGTGAGTTTCGTCGAACGCTTCACGTCGTACCTCCGTGTGCAGTGGTCAGCATCACGGTCGGCGGTGGACCTGTCAGGAACCTGTGATGACGCCAGGTAGCACCTGAAAACAGGGTCAGGACGGGACGATTCGACCTTGTCCATATTTGCTAGCTTGGTTTGCCATGATCAACCCACGGACGGAGGTCTCCCGCCGCCGGCTGCTGCGAACCGGTCCGGCCATCGCCGGCGCGCTGATGCTGGCCGCTTCGGCCCCGGTCCCGCAACCCCGCCGGCCCCGGTACACCACCGCCCCCCGTCCGGCCACGCCCCAGCAGCCCGTGAAGCCGGCTCCGGCCCGCACCCCGGCCGTACCGGTGCTGAAGCGTCCGGTGTTCACCCTGCGCGACTACCGGCGGGTCGTGCCCGGTCCGGCCTTCCCGGGCGACGCGGTGGCGCTCACCATCGACGACGGACCCCATCCCCTGTGGACGCCGAAGATCCTGCGCCTGCTGCAGAAGCACCACGTGCCGGCGCTGTTCTGCATGATCGGCAACCAGGTGCTGGGCCACGAGGCCGTGGCGCGCGACGTCGTGCGCGACGGCCACCTGGTCGCCAACCACACCTGGAGCCACCCCGTACGGATGTCGCGGCTGCCGCAGGCCAAGGTCCACCGGGAGCTGGACCGGGCGCAGAACAAGATCTACGACACCACGGGGCAGGCACCGGCGCTGTTCCGCTCGCCCGGCGGCGACTGGTCCCCGGGTCTGCTGGCGGGCGCGGCCAAGGCCCGGATGGTGCCGCTGGACTGGAGCGACGATCCCCGCGACTGGTCGCGTCCGGGCGTACCGGCCATCACCCGCCGGCTGCTGGCCGCCCGGCCCGGCCAGATCCTGCTCTGCCACGACGGCGGCGGGGACCGGTCCCAGACGTACGCGGCGCTGCGGACGGTGATCCCCGCCCTCAAGGCCCGCGGCTACCGGTTCGTGGCGCTGCACCAGCCCGGCGCTCAGCCCACGAAGACGCAGAAGGGGTGACCCGCCGGTTCACGAGCCGGGGTCGGTGAGCGCGTCCAGCATCCCGGTGATCTCGAGGACCCGCCGCACCGTTCCGGACACACCGGTCAGGCAGAAGGTGATGCCCCGGGCGACGCCCTCGGCGTACGCGCGGTCGAGGGCGGCGACCCCCGAGGAGTCGCAGAAGGTCACCCCGGCGAAGTCGGCGACGACCCCGGTCGCGTCCGGCACCGCGAAGGCGTCCCGCAGGGCCGTCTCCAGGGCGCCGACGGTGGCCATGTCGATCTCGCCGGTGACCGTGAGACGGACGGCGCTGCCCGGGTGTGACTCGGTCACCACATCCACCGGCACCCGTCCTCCGCTCGCCTCGATCAGGGTCAGCTAACCACATCGCGCGCGCGTTCCACGGCGCGTCCGTCCGCCGCTCCGGCGTAGATTCGCAGCATGAGGGACCTCCGGCAGACGGGCCGCACGGTCCGGGGGCAGGCCCGGCGCCGGTGGAGCCTCGTCGCCGCCCTCATCGTCGTGCTGACCGCCATCCCCGTCGTGCTGGCCCATCGGCCGGTGCCGGCCACCGCGGTGGCCGCCGGCACGCTGCGCGACCGCATCACGGCCTCCGCGGTGCGGCCCTTCCACGGCTACGCCCAGAGCGCCGGCTCCCTCGGCCTGCCCCGCCTGCCCGGCCTCGACCGGGTCACCGACGTGCTCAGCGGCACCACCGAGATGCGGGTCTGGTACGCCGCACCCGACCGCTGGCGCGTCGACGTCCTCGGCCCCGGCACCGAACGCGACCTGTACCGGACACCCGAGGGTCAGGTCGCCTGGGACTACGGCGACAACCAGCTCACCGAGATCGTGGGCGAGCAGCCGGTGCACCTTCCCCGCCCGGCCGACGTGACCCCGCCCGAGCTGGCGCGCCGCCTGCTGAGCCTCGCCACCGGCGATCGCATCGAGGCGCTGCCGTCCCGGCGCGTGGCCGGCACCGTGGCGGCGGGGTTGCGCATCGTCCCGGCGGCCGCGGGCGCCACCATCGCGCACGCGGACATCTGGGCCGATCCGGAGACCGGCCTTCCGGTGCGGGTGGAGGTCACGGCCCGGGGCGCCCGGCGTCCCGTCTTCGTCACCCGGTTCCTCGAGGTGACGCTCGCGGAACCGCCCGCCGCGGTGCTCGTGCCACCCGCGCGCAGCCCCGGCACCGGCTTCACCTCCACGGCCGCCGCCGACGTGGTGAGCTCCCTCGCCCGGTGGGACTCGACGACGCTGCCGCCCCGGCTCGCGGGGCAGCCGCGCAGCCCCGACTCGGGCGTCGTGACCGCGTTCGGGGCGTACGGGACGGGCCTGGCCCGGTTCGTGGTCGCGGGGCTGCCCGGCCGGCTCGGCCGCGACGTGTACGGCGACGCCGCCCGCTGGGGCAGCCGGCTGAACGTGCCGGGCGCGGACGCCGTCCTCATCGCGGCGAACCCGCTGCACATCCTCGTGGTCCGCGCCGACCGGACCTGGTTCGTCGCCGGCTTCGTGGACCCGCCGATGCTGACCCGCGTCGCCGCCGAGCTCGCGGGGGTCGCCGCATGATCGTCACCCGCGACCTCACCAAGACCTACGGCCGGGTGACAGCGGTGCACGGCGTCGCCCTCGAGGTGCGCGAGGGGGACCGGTACGGCCTGCTCGGCCCGAACGGCTCCGGCAAGACCACGCTGATCCGGATGCTGCTCGGCCTCGTGTACGCCACCCGCGGCGAGATCGAGGTGTTCGGCCTGCCGATGCCGAAGCGCGTCAAGGAGGTTCTGCCGCAGGTGGGGGCGCTGGTCGAGGGGCCGGGGGCGTACCCGCACCTGTCCGGGCGTACCAACCTGGCGCTGCTCGACGCGGCCGGTCCCGGAGGTGCGCGGCGCGACCGGCGGCGGCGCATCGGTGAGGCGCTGGAACGGGTCGGGCTCGCCGGCATCGACGGGCGTCCGGTCCGCGCGTACTCGCTGGGCATGCGGCAGCGGCTCGGCCTGGCGGCGGCTCTGCTGCGCCGGCCGCGGCTGCTCGTGCTGGACGAGCCCACCAACGGCCTGGACCCGCGCGGCATCCGTGAGGTCCGCGACCTGCTCACCGAGCTGAACGAGGGCGGCACCACGGTCCTGCTCTCCAGCCACCTGCTCGCCGAGATCGAGGCGTTCTGCACCCGGGTGGGCGTGATGGACCGCGGGCGGATGGTGCTCCAGGACGACCTGGCCACGCTGCGCGGGCCGACCGGCCGGGTGCTGTTGGACACCCCCGACGGCGACCGTGCGTGCGCGCTGCTGGACGGCCGGGTGGAGCACCGGGAGGGGCAGCGGCTGACCGTACGCCACGACGCGCCCCACGACCTCAACACCACGCTGGTCACCGCCGGCATCCGGGTGGCCGGGCTGGTGCCGGAGCAGCGCTCGCTGGAGCAGGTGGTCATGGCGGCGACGACCACCAGCTCCGACCGGGTCGAGGGGAGCACGGCATGATCCGCGTGGAGCTGGCGAAGCTGTTCCGCCGACCCCGCACGTACGTGATGGCGGCCCTGCTCTGCGCCCTGCCGTTCACGGTGGCGGTCTTCCTGGCCACCACCCGGATCCCGCCCCCGCCGGGGCAGGGCGGCGCCTTCCTGTCCGCGGTTCTGGGCAACGGCGCGCTCTACCCGGCGGCGGCGATGGCGCTGGTGCTGCCGGTGCTGCTGCCGGTGTCGGTGGCCGTCCTGGCCGGCGACGCGGTGGCCGGTGAGGCGGCCGCCGGCACGCTGCGCTACCTGCTCATCCGGCCGGTGGGGCGCACCAGGCTCCTGGTGGCCAAGCTGGTGTCGCTCATCGTCTTCGTCCTGTTCGCGATCGGCACCGTGCTGGTCACCTCGTACCTCACCGGCACGGCCCTGTTCGACGCCGAGCCGGAGGGGTCGGTGACGTTGCCGGCCGACGTCACGTCGCTGTCCGGGGTCGCCATCACCCCGGCGGGTCTGGCGATGCGGCTGCTCGGCACGGTCCTGTACCTGACCGTCTCGATGCTCGGGGTGGCGGCGCTGGCGCTCTTCCTGTCCACGGTGACCGACTCGGCGCTCGGCGCGGCGATGGGATCGCTCGCCGTCCTGGTCGCCAGCCAGGTCCTGGTGACCCTCGACGCGGCCGCCTCGGTGCGGCCGTACCTGCCGACCCGCTACTGGCTGGCCTGGATCGACTTCTACCGCGACCCCATCCTCTGGCGGGACATCGAGCGCGGCGCCGCCCTGCAACTGGTCTACCTGGTCGTCCTCCTGGGCGCCGCCTGGGCCAACTTCATGACCCGCGACGTACGCAGCTAGCCGGAGACGCGGCCCGTAGGGTGGCCGCACCGATGGCGGTTGCTGCGATGACGCAGCAGGCGGCAACTCCGGTGAGGACACCGGTGTAGCCCGTCGTGGTGGCGTGCAGCCAGGCGGCGGCCAGTGGCGCGGCGGCTTTGGCCAGGGTTGCGGGGATGACCAGAACGCCGGCGAGGGTGGCGTAGCGGCCGGTGTCGTAGCGTTCGGCCAGGAGCAGCGGCCGGGCGATGGTGGCGACGCCGAAGCCGATCCCGAAGCCGGCGACGGTGACGATGGCTCCCGCCGTGGTGGTGCCGATCCGGGGCATGGCGAGCGCGGCGAGGGCCTGAACGGTGAAGACGGCGGCCGTGACGGTGCCGACGCGGTAGCGCCGCTGCAAGCCGGAAGTCAGCAGACGCCCGGCGACGGAGAGGACGCCGAGCAGGCCGGCGATGGTCGCGGCGAAGGCGGGCCGGTGCCCCCAGGCGACCAGCGCGCCGACCAGGTGCACCGTCAGGGCGCTGACGGCGGCGGTGTGGGCGGTGAATCCCGCGGCGAGCAACCAGAATGCCCGGTCGGTCAGGGCGGTGCTGACAGCTGCCCGGGGCCGGTGCGATGTCGTGAGGTCACTGTGGAACGGGCGTCCGATGGTCAAGGCGTGCAACGGCACGGTGACGGCTTGGACGGCGGCGAGGACCACCAGGGCGGTGCGCCAGCCTCGGATGTCGGTGAGCCAGCCGGTCAGGGGAAGGAAGACGGTGCTGGCGAGGCCGGCCACGGCGGTGAGGGCGAGGAGTGCACTGCCGCGCCGCCGGCTGTCCGTGCCGGCGATGATGACGGCGAATGCGGCCTCGTAGAGGCTGGCGGCGCCGGCGGCGCCGGCGCCGATCTGCACGACGTAGAGCTGCCACAGGTGGTCCATGACGCTGGACATCACCAGAGCGAGCACGCCGAGCAGGGACCCCGCGGTCATGAGGCCACGTCCGCCGTGACGGTCGAGCCATCGGCCGACCGGGACAGCCAGCACCGCCGCGGTCAGGACGTTGCCGGTGAAGGCGCCGGTGACCGCGGTGGTGCTGACGTGGAGGTCCGCAGCGATGGGGGAGAGCACGACCGGGAACGCGTAGTAGAGACAGCCGTAGCCGATGGTCTGGCTCATCGCGAGCCCGGCGACCAATCGGCTGCCGGTCACCCGCAGCAACCACCACCGCCGGAGGTGACGACCTCCGGCTCGGCGGCCTCGGCAACGATGTCGAACTGGTTGCCCGCCAGGGCGGCGAGCTGCACCGCGACGGCGGGGTCGATGCCGACCTCGGCGGCTCCGGCGCGGGCGGCGGCGGCCACCGTGCCGGCCTCCGGCAGGTGCTTCAGCGCGGCCGAGATGAGCCGGCCGGGGACGTCCGGGGCGAGCCTGTATCGGGTGGCGGCGTCGTCGAGCATTGCCTTGGCGCCGAGGGTGGCCGAGCAGACACCGGTCTCGGGCAGGTCGAGCTGCACGTCCCGGGCGGCGACCCAGTCCCCGGCGAGGGCGGCGGTGATGGAGCGGACCTGTTCGTAGCCGGTGGCGAGCAGGAACGTGGGGGCGCGGCCGTAGGACTTCATGCCGACGGCGTAGTAGCCGGGCTCCGGCTGGGTGAGCTCGTCGACGCCATGCGGGCGTACGGTGCCGCACGAGTGCTCGTTGGGGTCGATCAGCGGGGCGAGCGCCCGGGTGCAGCCCAGCGCCGGGTCGAGGTCGAGCCGCAGCTCACCGGCGATCGAGTGGTCGGGCCGGAACCCGGTCGCGGCGACGATCCGTTCGGCGGTCAGGGTGCGCCCGTCGTCCGCGATCAGCTCGGCGCGTCCCTCGGCGGTACGGACGGCCGTGACGGCGAACCCCGTCACCAGCTCGATCCGGCCCGACTGCACGAGCAGCTTGACGCCCGTGCCCAGCGCGCCCCGGCCCGGCAGCGCGTCGGCGTCCCCGCCACCGACCGCGCGGTCGATGCCGCCCCTGGTGGCCCAGGTGATGCGGGTGCCCGGGACCTGCTCGGCCAGCTCGGCGAGGGCGAGCAGGGTGTTGGCCGCGGAGTGGCCGGCGCCGGTGACGACGGTGTGCTTGCCGGCGAACAGTCCGCGGTCGGCACCCAGCACGTCAGGCAGCGCGTCGCCGATCAGCTTCGCCGCCTCAGGCTCCCCGTGGGCGGGCAGGCCGTTGGCCCCGAGGACGTTCGGGGTGCGCCAGGTGCCCGAGGCGTCGATGACGGCCGCGGCCCGGATGTCCTCGCCGGTGGCCAGGCGTACGACGAACGGCGCCTGCTCGCGTCCGGCTGTCTTGACGCGGTCCACGCCCACCCGCCCGATCGCCACCACCTGCGCGCCGTAGCGCACGTGCGGGGCGAGGGCCGGCAGCTTCGCGAGCGGCTTCAGGTACGCCTCGACCAGCTCGTCGCCGGTGGGCAGGACCTCCGGGTCCGGCTCGGCCCAGCCCGCCTCGGCGAGGAGCCGGCGCGCGGCGTGGTCGATGTCGTAGCGCCAGGGGGAGAACAGGCGCACGTGTCCCCACTGCGCCACCGCAGCTCCGGCCGACGGCCCGGCCTCCAGCACGAGGAACGGCAGCCCTCGCTCGGTCAGGTGTGCGGCCGCCGCCAGCCCCACGGGTCCAGCTCCGATGATCACGACCGGATCCGCCCGCTTATCAGCCGGCACTGATGCGTCCGACGCGGCGCCGCAGCACGAGGCGCCGGTCGCGACCGCGTCCGCCTTGGCCGCGGGGTCGCAGCAGGCGCCTGCCCGAGCGGCGGCCTCCGCCGTACCGCAGCACGGCCCGATCTGGTCCTTGTCCATGAGCGTTCCTTCCCGTTCATAACTTGATCGCCGTCGAAGTGGCTCGTCAACCTTGCCCCTCGTTTAGACACATGTCAAGCTAGATCCATGTCCGCTCTTTCCCCGGCTCCGGCCGCCGCCTTGCCGGCATGCTGCCCGCCGCTATCGGCGCAGGCACTGAACTCGCAGGTCGCCGGGCGTCTCGCCCCGGTGTTCAAGGCGCTGAGCGATCCCGTCCGGCTACGGCTGCTGTCGTTGATCGCCTCCACCAGCGAGGTGTGTGTCTGCGATCTGACGGATGCGTTCGAGGTCACCGGCGCGACGATCTCGCATCACCTGCGAGTCCTGCGGGAATCCGGCCTGGTGGACTGCGAGCGGCGGGGTACCTGGGTCTACTACTGGGTACGGCGCGATGCCCTCGACTTGCTCGGCGGACTGCTCAGCACCGCGACCGCCGGGACCGTCACGGCGCCGTGCAGGACGGATCAGTCCGCGGTTATATCACCACAGCCTGATGTCGTTCGGCTCCTGGCCGATCCGCTCCGCGCGCAGATGGTGCAGATCCTCGCCGAGGGACCGGCCACCACCTCGGATCTGGTGACCGGCACCGGCGCCAAGCAGCCCAACATCTCCGGGCACCTCAAGCAGCTGCGCGAAGCCGGCGTAGTGAGGGCCGAGCCGCGTGGCCGGTTCACCTACTACCGGCTCGACCCGGCCGCCCTGGACGGCGCGGCGATGCACCTTGCCGGTCTCGCCGCGCGGGCGCGGGCCGACACCGAACCGGCACGGTAGCGCCGCCCGCGGGTTGTGTTCACCGGCTGTTCGCTTGCCCGGGCCGGGAACAGCGCAGTAGACATTGACTCAATGATGACTGAGTATTCCGTGCGCGCCCGGTCCCGCGTGCATGCCGCACTCGGCGATCCGGCCCGGCTGGCGATCGTCGACGCCCTCACCGTCGGCGACACCTCCCCAGGCGAGATCGCATGCACCCTAAGCATGCCGAGCAACCTCGTCGCCCACCACGTCAAGGTGCTCGCCGAGGCCGGGATCCTGGAACGGACCCGCTCCGAGGCCGACCGGCGCCGCACCTATCTGCGGCTGCGCCCGGAAACCCTGGCGATGCTGCGACCGCCGCGGCTGCCCGGAGTCCGGCGGGTGGTCTTCGTCTGCACGCACAACTCCGCGCGCTCGCAGCTGGCCGCCGCGCTCTGGGCCGACCGGGCCCACCGGCCGGCCGCTTCCGCCGGCACCCACCCGGCGCCCCGCGTCCATCCCAAGGCGGTCGCCGTGGCACGGCGGCACGGGCTTCGGCTCGAGCCCTCCGGTACCTCGCACGTGGCTGACGTCGTCGGCGACGGGGACCTGGTCATCGCGGTCTGCGACAGCGCCCATGAGGACCTCGGCACCGGCGCGTCCCCTCGCCGGCTGCACTGGTCCGTTCCCGACCCGGTCCGGGTCGGCACCGACGCCGCCTTCGAAGCCGCGTACACCGACCTCGCCGGACGCATCGACCGCCTCGCGCCCGCGCTCGCGCTCGCCGGGGAGCCGTCATGACGCGGCGGGTGCTTGCCGAGTTCGTCGGCACCGCACTGCTCGCGGCTGCCGTCGTCGGCTCCGGCATCATGGCCACCAGACTGTCGCCCGGCGACGTCGGCCTGCAACTGCTGGAGAACTCGCTCGCGACCGCGTTCGCCCTCGGCGCGCTCATCCTGACCTTCGGCCCGGTGTCCGGGGCCCACTTCAACCCGGTCGTGTCCGCCGCGGACTGGTGGCTCGGCCGCCGCCACGGCACCGGCCTCACCGGCAAAGAGCTGGGCTGTTACGTCGCCGCGCAGACCGGGGGCGCGGTCGCCGGAACGGCGCTGGCCAACGCGATGTTCGACCTCGTCCCGGTCGCGCTCTCGACCACGAGCCGCACGGGGACGCACCTGTGGCTGGGCGAGGTCGTCGCCACCGGTGGCCTTCTCCTGCTGATCTTCGCGCTGGTCCGCTCCGGCCGGGCCGCCGTCGCGCCCGCGGCCGTGGGTGCGTACATCGGCGCGGCGTACTGGTTCACCTCGTCCACCAGCTTCGCCAACCCCGCCGTCACCATCGGTCGGGCCTTCACCGACACGTTCGCCGGCATCGCCCCGGCCTCCGTGCCCGCCTACCTCGGTGCTCAGCTCGCCGGCCTGCTGGTCGGCACAAGCCTCGTCGCCGCCCTCTACCCGCACGCCGGAGCGGACGCCGACGACGTCGTCGTCCCGCAGCCATCCCACCGCATGGAGCGCCCGTGAGCCGCAAGCCGTCCGTTCTCTTCGTCTGCGTGCACAACGCCGGTCGTTCGCAGATGGCGGCCGGCTGGCTGCGTCATCTCGCCGGTGACAGCGTCGAGGTCCGTAGCGCCGGGTCGATGCCCGCCGACGTGGTCAACCCCGCTGCCGTCGAGGCCATGCGGGAGGTCGGCATCGACATCACCGGCCAGACCCCGCGGAAGCTCGAGTGGGAGACCGCCGAGAGCAGCGACGTCATCATCACCATGGGCTGCGGGGACGCATGCCCCGTGTTCCCCGGTAAGCGGTATGAGGACTGGAAGCTCGAGGATCCGGCCGGTAAGGGCGTGGAGTCGGTGCGCCCGATCCGCGACGAGATCCGCGCCCGGGTCGAGAAGCTGCTCGCCGACCTGACAGCCGCGTAACGCCTTGCGTGGCCGCCACTGCGAACCGCCATGGAGCCGTGTTCCGAATCGCCTAGGCCGGGCAGCTGTCGGGCTCGGACAGCGGGGCCGTGCCTACCGCGGCCAGCACCAGGGCGGTGACGATCGGGTCGGTCGGCAGGGCGCTGTGCGAGATCCGGGCGTCCGGGCAGATGCTCTGCACGGGGACGTTGACCGCGCCGTCCAGGCGGGCCGAGTCGGGCGGCTGGACCGTCTCGTCGTTCTCCGTCCAGATCGACAGCCAGGGCAGGCCGTCCGGGACCTCGTCGTCGAGGCTGTCGAGCAGGGAGCTGCCCGGTGCGAGCTGACGGCACGCCTGCGGGCACTGGCCGGGGGCGAAGGCGGCGCCGGCTCCCGCGACGCGGGAGCCGTGCTGCGGAGATCCGAGGGTGATGACGCGGCGCGCCACGTTCGCGCCGCCCTCCCGGTCCACCCAGAGCCGGGTCACCACCCCGCCGGCGGAGTAGCCGACGACGTCCACGGACGGAGCCCCGCCGGCCAGGGCGGCGTCCGCGGCGGCGGCGAGGGTCCGCGCCTGCTCCCGCAGGTCGCCCGTGCCGTCACCGGGCAGGGTCAGCACCGTCGCGTCGCGGCCCGTGGCCCGCAGGCGCTCGGCGAGGCGGGACAGGGCGGTGCGGCTGCCGCCGTACCCGGGAACCAGCAGGACCGGTCCGGGCCTTGACTGGTCGGCGCGCGGTCCCGGGTCGCGGCGGTTCAGGAACCGCACACCGGCGACCGCGACCACCGCGACGAGGATCGCCGCTGCGGCGAGCAGCAGCAACCTGCGACGCGGGGACACACCTCATCATGACTCGTGCGCGACGGTGTGTCCCCGGGTTGGGTGGCGGCCGGTCAGCGCCCGGCGTCCGCCGCGATCGGGAGCTGCCCGCCCGCGGGGTCCGCTGCGGCGGCCGGAGGCTGTCCGGCCGGCGCCTCGGCCACGGCGGCCGGGAGCGTGAACCAGATCCGGGCGCCGTCGCGGAACTGCGGGTCGGCGCCGATGGCACCGCCCAGGCGCTGCACGATGCGCCGGCAGATGGTCAGGCCGAGGCCGGTGCCCGGGTACGCGTCCGGGTGCGCCCGGTGCAGCTCCCCGAAGATGGCCTCATGCTGCCCGTCGGGGATGCCGACGCCCTGGTCGGTCACCTCCACCCGGACCAGCCCGGCCTCGGTACGCCCGGAGATGTGCACCTTCGCGGGCTCATTCGGGCGGACATACTTGAGGGCGTTGCCGAGCAGGTTCTCCATCAGCCGGCGCAGCATCCCGTGGTCGCCGCGGACCGGGGGCAGCGTCTCCCACGTGATCTGCGGCTGCGGCCGGGGCCCGGCGCCGGGACGGGGCAGCTCGACCGCCCGGTCCGCCACCACGTCGTCGACGAGGGCGGACAGGTCGATCGTCGTGAGGTGCAGCCGGGCGCCGCGCACCGTCGAGTACGCCAGCACGTCGTCGATCAGCCGGCGCATCCGGTCGGTGCCCCGGTTGATCTCCGCCACGAAGTCGTCGTAGTCCTCCGGGTGCGGGTAGCCGATGTCGAGGTGGGTGAGGAGCTGGGCGTACCCGCAGATGCCGGCGAGCGGCGCCTTGAGGTCGTGGCTGATCTCGCGGGAGAACGCCTCGAGCTCCTGCACCGACTGGCTCAGCTCGCTGACCCGGCGCTCCAGCTCCGCGTTGCGCACGCGTTCGCGCTCGAGCTCGGCGTACAGGTTCGCCGCGGGGCGCTGCGTCGTGGTGACGACGTACCGGCGCGGGAACCGGCCGATCCGCCGGCGGCGCTGCGACCACCGCTGGGCGCGGGAAGTCACGACTGGCATGGGGGCACCGTCCCGGGTGGCTGGGGTCGAGGGGGCGAGGGGGAGGTCAGCGTTGTCCGGCACTGTCGGCCCCCTCCTCGTCGGAAGCCAGGTATCCGGCCATGACGCGGACGGCTCCGGCGACGGCTTCTTCGACGCCGGCGACCAGTGCGCTCAGGTCCTGCTCGGTGGCCTCGGCGGTGGCGTTGCGCTCCACCTCGGCACAGGCGTCGGCGAGCGAACAGGCCCCGAGCAGGGCGCTCGACGACTTGAGCGTGTGCGCCGTCTTGCGCAGCGCGTCGTGGTCCTGCCGGCGCAGCGCGTCGGCGAGCGCCGACCGGCGCCCGTCGAGCTGGGACAGGAACGTGTTCACCGTGGTCACCACGAGCGCCCGGTCCTCGAGCTGCTCCTCGAGGTCACGCAGCTTGCTCAGGTCCGGCGAGTCGGCGCCCACCGCGGGTTCCGCGTCGGGTTCCGGTTCCTCCGGTGGCCCGGACAGGTACGGTTCCAGCGCGGCCCGCAGCTCCGGCAGCGTGATCGGTTTGCTGAGGTGGCCGTCCATCCCGGCCTCCAGGCAGCGTTCCCGGTCGCCGTGCAGGGCCGTGGCGGTCAGCGCCAGGATCGGCGTGGTGCAGCCGGCCGCCCGGACCTGGCGGGTCGCTTCCAGCCCGTCGGTGCGGGGCATCTGCACGTCCATCAGCACCACGTCGTAGGGCGTCTCGCCGAGCAGGGCGTCCACGGCCGCGGAGCCGTCGGCCACACCGTCGCACTCGACGCCCAGCAGCTGGATCATGCGCCGGAACACCGTACGGTTCACGTCGTTGTCCTCGGCCAGCAGCACCCGGCCGCCGGCCAGCGGCGGGACCGTGATCGGCGCGCCGCGCACGCCGGTGCGCTCCAGGTTGAGCGCCGCGACCAGGCGGCCGATCACCAGCGGGGCGGTCAGCACGCCCGGCTTGCGGACGATGCCGGTCCGCGGGTCGGTCGCGCTGATCATGAGGGTCCGGCCCTTGGGGCCGAGTGCCTCGGTCATGGCGTCGGCGCGGCGGATGGCTTCGGGGTCGTGCGAGTCGTCGCACCACAGCACGGTGTCGACGTCCGGCACGCGCTTCAGCACGTCGTCGAAGCGGGCCGGCACCGGTTCGGCGCCCGCGCCCTGCAGCAGCCAGGACATCGCCAGCGTCGAGCGCGACGTGGGCGCGACGACGGCGATCCGGCGCCGGATCAGCGGCGGCGGCGAGGCGGCCGGCGGCTGCTGCGGCGCCCGCTCCAACGGCAGGCGGATGAAGAACTGCGAGCCCTCGCCGGGCTCGGACTGCACGTCGATGGTGCCGCCCATGCACTGGACGAGCCGGGTGGCCAGGGCCAGGCCGAGGCCGGCACCCTCGTGCCGCCGCGCGGCCGACGAGTCGGCCTGCACGAACGGGGCGAAGATCCGTTCCCGGTCGGCCTCGCTGATGCCGGGCCCGGTGTCGGAGACGGTGATCAGGTACGCGTCGTCGCCGTCGCGCTCGGCCGTGACGATGACCTCGCCGGACTCGGTGAACTTGACCGCGTTGCCGACCACGCAGGTCAGCACCTGGCGCAGCCGGTCGATGTCGCCGAGCACCGCGGCGGGGAAGTCGGGCGCGGGCGTGGCGAGCAGCAGGAGGCCCTTGCGGCGGGACTGCTGCTGCAGCGGCTCGACGATGCCCTCGAACACCCGGCGCAGCACCACGGGCTTGCGCTCCACGTGCAGGCTGCCGGTCTCGAGCCGGGCGAGGTCGAGCATGTCGTCGGTCAGCGCCTTGAGCGAGTGCACCGACCGGTGCACGCTGTCGACGATCTCCCGGACGTCCTGCGGCAGCTGCTGGGCGCGCAACAGGTCGACCGTGGCGACCACGGTGGTGACAGGGGTCCGGATCTCGTGGCCGAGCAGCGCCAGGAACTGCGACTTGGCCTGCGCCGCGGCGTCCGCGTCGACCGTGCCGCCGGTGGGGGCGGCGGCCTGCTCGACCGTCACGAGGCGCCGGTGGGAGCCGCAGTCGCTCTCCAGGTGGGTGACCCGCACGCTCGCCTCGCCGGCCGCGTCGCACCGGCACGGCAGGACCGCGGGTGCCGCCTGCGGCGTCATCTCCCGTACGGCGGTGAGAAGCTGCTCGTGCCCCGGGCAGGGCTCCGCGGGTGCGGCCAGCACGGCACCCTCCGCGGGGTACGCGGGGCCGCCGTCCGGTCGTGCCCATCGCCCGTTGGCGACCAGGACACGTCCGTCCGGATCCACGATCGCCGCCGGGCCGGGGAAGGCCTCGACCAGCGTGCGCGCCGCAAATCCCATGCGCTGACCTTTCGGATGAGCTCGGATACGGGGAGTCGGATCCGTGCACCCAGGGTGGGGGCTCGGAGGGGCTGCGGGGGGAGCGTTCGGGAGCAGCCGGGTTTCAGTGCACCTGTTCCTGCCGCGCGGGGGCGGCGAGGTGGCGTGGAGCCCTCGCGGGACCGGCGAGCTTGCGCTCCCGCGTGGCCCGGCGGCGGCGCCGGACCAGGACCGCGACCAGGAGCAGCACGGCGGCGCCGACCATCGTCACCAGCCACCAGAACGGCTTGCGCAGCGGGTCGGCCACCGGGGGCCGGATCGGCCGGCCGAGGTTGGCGTCCTTGCCGACCAGCGTGTTCGCCCGCTTGGCGGTGCCGTCGGCGTGCAGCAGGCCCTCCGCGCCGTGCGGACCGGACTGCCAGGGCAGCATGGTGGCGGCCTCGGTGGTCATCCCGTCGCGCAGCCAGGCGAACACGGTCCCGCGTACGCCGGCGCGGGCCGCTATCAGCCGGGTCTGCTGCACGTCGTACGCCTGGTCGTGCTCGGTGTGACCGCCCGGGAAGATGCCGTTGTAGGTGGACAGCCCGTACCGGGACAGCAGCAGCGGGCGGCCGGCGGCGTTGCGGGACACCCGGACCAGCGCGGACGCCAGCTCGTCGTGCGCGCCGTCCCAGGCCAGCGACACCGCGTCGAACAGTCCGTTGACCGAGGGGCTGGCGGCCGAGGAGACGCCCGCCCAGGAGACGGTGGCCGGCCGGTCCGGATCCACCGTCCGCAGCTCGGTGACGGTGTGGACCACCCAGCCGTAGACCTCCACCGAGCCCGCCACGCCGGTGGCCCGCCGGTCGGGGGCGTCGGCGATGTCCCACATCGCGATGGCCTGGTGGTCGCGCAGGGCGCCGACTACCGCGCGCAGGTGCATGTCGGTGGCGGCCCAGACGTCGGGGGTCAGTCCCGCCAGCCCGGAGAACAACACCGGCACCACGCGTACCTGCTGTGCGGCTGCCAGGTCGAGGAACTTGCGGAACAGCTCCAGCTTCTCTTCGTCCGCCGCGTCCCCGCCCAGCTCTTCGTAGGGCAGGGGCACCCGGACGGTGTCGAGCCCGAGCTTCGCGACGGTGGCCAGGTCCGCGGCGACCGCCTTCTCGTCCAGCGGCTTGTCGAAGGGCAGCTGGTAGCCGATGCCGTGCAGCGGGGGGACGGTGCGGGCGGTGGTGGCACGGACGCCGGCCAGGACCGTCGCGCCCGTGCCGCCCGCCGTCCGGCCGATGATCACCGGCGGCCTGGTGTCCACCCGGCGCAGCTGCTGGATCCGCCAGTAGCCGTCCTGCAGCGCCAGCACGACGTCGTAGGTCTCGTGCACGTCGGTCAGCGTCGGCAGGCCGGCGGTGACGGCCGAGCGGACGATGTTGGCGTCGGTGTCACGGACCGCGACGGTCATCCCGTCCAGGGCGAAGAACTGCAGCTCCAGGTGGTGGGCGATGGACCAGGAGGCGGTCGCCGACCGGGGTACGGCCAGCGCCGCGCTGCGGGCCGGCTCGGCGAAGGTGCTGGTCACCGGCTCGGTGTCGCCGGTGGTCTGGTAGCGCCCGATCGCCGCCCAGGCGCGGACGTACGCCGCCTCGACCTGCACCCGGGTGGCCGGGTCGAGCACCCGCTGCGCGTCCCCGCGGTCCGGCAGCCAGGTCACCAGCCGGTCCGCCTCCGGCGGCAGCTCGGCCACCTCGTGCAGGGCGGAGGTCGACAGCGACCCGGGCAGCTGCCAGCTGGCGAGCCGGGCCACCCCGGCCAGGACGGCACCGCACGCGATGGCGCCCACGACCGCGGTCGACTGAAGGATCAGCCGCTTCATGCGGTTGCGCTGGATCACCTCAGCGTCACCCGCTGGGTCTTGCCGAGCACGGTGGCCCGCACGGAGAGCACGCCGCTGAGGGCGTCGTCGGGCAGCTCGACGCGGTACATGCCGTTGACCAGCTGGCCCGAGTCGTGGGCCTTGTGCCCCTTCGCGTCGATGACCGACACGGCAGCCGGCGTACCGTCGGCGACCAGGGCGCCGAGCGAGCCGCGCACCGGGCCCACGACGACGCCGATGCCCTTCGGGTTGCGGCGGGCGGTGAGCGTGATCGTGGGTCGCACGGCCCGGAACCGGACCTTGAGCGGGCGGGCGGTGGGGGCGCCCCGGCAGGTCCCGCGCAGGGCGATGGTCGTGGGCGCGCCCGGCGCCTCGATCGCGAACTGCGCGACGCCGCGCACGGTGTAGCCGTCCGCCTCGCTGCCGCCGGCCGGGTCTTCCCAGCGCAGGTTCACCTCGGTGCCGTCGGGCTGCACGTTGCCGAACCGGTCCCGCAGCACCGACGTCCGCACCGTGAGCAGCGACCGGCCGTCGGCGTCGGGCACGGCCCCCGCGACCTGCAGCGTGAACGGCACCGGGGGACCGGCGACCTCGTCCAGGCTGACCGTCGGCCCGCTCACCGAGCCGACGCCCACGCGAACCTCGCCGCTGGCCGCCGTCGTGCCGGATCGCAGCAGCCCGTACGCCAGCAGCCCGTCCATCCGCAGCTCGGTACGCCGCTCACCGGCGCCGGCCCGGCCGCGGATGACGTCCACCCGCGTGCCGTCCGGGGCGGCGTTGCCGTACCGGTCGGTGGGCACGGTGACCACCATGGAGGTGTCGGTGCCGTCGGCCACCACGGAGCGCGGGCCGACGGCGGCCAGCGCGGGCCCGACGACGGGTCCGGGCGCGACGGTCAGGGTGCCGGTGGCCACGGAGTTGCCGCTGCGGGCGATCAGCGTGACGGTGCCCGCCCACCGGGTGGTGTCGTCGGACAGCTCGAAGGTCGCGCCGTCGCGGTCCGCTACGGCGTCCACGCTGACGGCACCGATGGAACCGACGCTGACCAGCGAGACGGCCGCGCCGGGCGGGGCGCCTCGCACGGCCACCTTGACCGGCTCGGCGGCCTGCACGCGGTGCGTGTACGCCAGGCTCAGCTGCATCGGGCGGGTGATGAGCACGCCCAGGTCGGCGTCGAACGCCCGGTTGATCACGACCGCCGCCGACGCGGCCACGACCGTGAGCGCGGTGCCGGCCGCGAGCAGGCGCAGCAGCCGGCGGCCGTCGGGCAGCTCGCGGCGGCGGTGCTTCATCGGCCGCCCCGGATGTACGTGCTGGCGTACACGGTGATGCCGGCGAAGCCGCTGGACTCGGGGGCGCGCAGCATGACCGGCCGGCGGGGTGCCTGCTGCGGCTTGTCGTCGGCGCCGGTGTAGCCGGCCGTCGGCAGCCCGGAGCCCTTGATGTCCGTGCCGTCCGCCAGGGGGATGCGGAACTTCGTGCGGCGCTGCGGAGCGATGCTGTCCGCCAGGTACGCGTGGTCCACCCAGGCGAGCTGCCCGTCCGCGGCGGTGTACGCCATCAGCAGGTGCGGGATGGCCGCCTCGACGGTCATGTCGTTGCGGATCTCGCCCTCCAGGTAGGACTGGCCGTCGGACTCGGTGACGTGCAGGCCGGTCACCTGCAGTCCCCGCGTGGTGCCGCGGGGGGTGACGACCGCGCGGGCGTACACGGCCACGGACGCCGGGACGTCGTCCGCCCCGAGCACCAGGGGCGTGATCTGCAGCGGGTCGAACTCGACCGGCCCGTGCAGGCCTCCGGACGACTTGGCCTTGGACGCCGGCTGCGCGGCCTCGTCCTGCGCGTCGGGCCCGGCTTCGTTCTTCTTGACGCCGCCGTCGACCTCGGTGCCGTACGCGCCGAGGCCGGCGATGCGCTGGAACTCGATCCGGAACGGGGACGTCTCGCCCGGCAGCAGCTTGTGGATGAGAACCTGGGCGGCGTCCCACGACGCCAGCAGCCGCCCGCTCTTGTCGCGGATCTGGGCGTTGACCGTCACGTCGGCCGGGTCCACGTCCATGTTCGTCACCTCGCCGACGACCACCCAGCGGCCGTCGGCCAGCAGGGACCGCACCGAGCCGAACGCCAGCTGCGGCCGGTCCTGCACGTCCGCGGTGGGCGTGCCGTCGGCGGCGATCGCCCGCCGTCCCTGCTCCAGGAAGGTGACGCCCTGGCGCTGCACGAACTGGTCCGGCGGCTGGTACACCTCGGCCGGTGGTAGGTCGATGCGCCACGCGTTCTGGTACCAGCGCGTGACCATCCGGCGGGTCATGTGGAACTCCTCGAGCGACGTGAGGAACGTCAGCTCGGCCGTGACGGTGGTGCCGGTCGCCGTCTCCTCGGTCACCGTGGCCACGATCGACTTGAGCTTGCCGAACGAGGCCACCAGGCCACCGTTGCGGGAGAGGTTCACCTGGTAGTCCGCGAAGGAGGGCGCGGTGCGCGGGTCGAGCCGGGCGTACGCGTCGGTCTGCCGGTTGAAGTCGAGGTCGTCGTAGTAGGCCTTCACCACGTCCACCGGCGTCGGGTCGACGGGCCAGTGCCGGTAGCCGACCCAGCCGAGGCCGGCGAGCATGGCGAGGATGACGGCGGTCGCCTGGAAGCGGCGCCGGAGCGGGGACACGTACCGGTGGGCGGCGCGGCGGCGCAGCCGCTCCAGCATCGACCGCAGGCGCGGCGTCTCGGCGGTGCGCTCGGCACTGATGCGGCCGGACGCGCTGAGCAGTTTGCGGTCGATCCGGGCCACCAGCCGGCTGCCCAGGTTGGGCCCGGGCATCCGCCAGAGCAGCCGGTTCGCCCACCGCAGCGCCCGCGACACCCGGCCCGGCACCCGGGCGCCGCCGGACGCCCAGGCGAGCAGCAGGATGGCGGAGAGCATCGACGAGGGCGGGATGATGCCCCACATGAGCCGCTGCCAGCGGGGGACCTCCCGGTCGACCTCGGTGTCCGGCAGCGGGGGTACGTCCGCCCGCTCCCAGACCATGATCCCGTTCTCCAGCGTGCCGAGCTCGTGCCAGCCGCTGAAGTTCAGCAGCGGCGCGTAGAACGCGTCGTTGTTGAAGACGTATTTGAGGTTGTACCGCTCGGGTACGGCGAGGAACTGCTGCAGGCTGCCGATGCCGGGAAGGCCGGAGTACTTGGCGCCCTCCAGGCGCTCGACCGGCCGCGAGGTGAGCTCGGGCAGCCGCCGGGCCGAGTGGTAGTTGCCGTCCACGGTCTGGGCCGTGGTGTTCGCGCTGAGCCAGGCCATCTGGTCGCCGAAGCCCAGGGCCAGGTAGCGCCAGCGCCAGTGCTCGTCCTTGTTGAGGAACGAGACGATCGGGCCCGGGTCGATGGCCTGCGGCTGGAACGGCCGGTAGTGGGTGAGGTTCGCGGAGAACAACGTGAACGCGATGTGGGTGGTGGCCAGCATCATCGGCAGGAGGCCGGCGAGGCGGCGGCCGAAGTTGTGCACCAGCCAGGCGCGGACGGTGCCGTCGATGGTGCTCGTCACCAAGGCGCCGGCGAGCGGCAGGATCGATATCGTGGCCCAGAACGTGAACCGGTCCAGGGTCAGGATCTCGTACGCGCCGCCCAGCAGCATCTTCGGCAGCGGCGTGGTGCCACCGGTGCCCAGGAAGGTGAGCCCGGCCAGGGACAGGGCCAGCGGCCAGGCGTTGGAGGTGAAGCCGCGCAGCAGCGCGTACGGCAGCACGATGAGCGTGGTGCCCCACGGGATCAGCCAGAAGACCAGGCCGGCGTTGGTGTTCACCAGGTAGTTGTCCCGGCTGGCGTGCGGGATGGTGACCTGGGTGATGGGGTCGCTCAGCGACGACAGCCAGTACGGCAGGACGACGATGACCAGGCCCATCACCATCAGCGTGCCGAACGCCATGGTCCGCCCGAACGGCCGCATGACGCGGCGCAGCCGGCGTGCCACCACCGGCCACAGCGAGGTGCGGCCGATCGCGTCCAGGTGACCGCCCGGCTCGTCGGGCAGCGGCGCGCGCAGCTCGATGACCAGCGCGCTGATCAGCACCGGGCCCACGAAGAAGACCGCGCCGAACAGCGTGGTGACGTGGTGTCCCGCGGTGGCGCCCATGGTGCAGACGAGGCCGAGCAGAAGCCACTTCGCGCGGCCGGTCCGCACGTAGCGGTGCGCGAACGGCAGCGCGTTGAGCAGGAAGCCCAGCGAGAACGTGGTGGGCAGCTGGCCGAAGACGTGCACCGTCTCGGAGATCGACGACGACACCACGAGCAGGATCGCGGCCCAGCCCGCCGCCCGCTCGTCCACCCAGATCCGCGACCAGCGGTAGACGCCGAGGGTGAGGTTGCAGAGTGCGAACAGCTGGACGATCACGAACCCGCCGCGCAGGCCGACCAGGGAGCTGAGCGCGGCGATGGCGTAGTGGCTACCGGGCGGGTAGCTGACCGTGGTGAAGCCGGTGTACCAGCGGTCGTCCCAGGTGTCGAACCAGCCGCGGCGGTAGTGGTCGGCCATGAAGATGTGCACGTACGCGTCGTACGTGCGCTGGTAGCTGCCGCTGAGCAGCAGCGCGCCGTGGTAGAAGGCCAGCACGCCGAGGGCCACCAGCAGCAGCCGGTGGCGGCGTACGAAGCCGGCGGCGCCCGCCGCGGCGGGCGCCGGAGCGGGCTGCGCCGGGGCGGCCGGAACGGGGGGCGCGGGCGCCGGAGCGGCCGGCGGTGGCGGGAGAGGTACGGGGGACTGCGGCGCCGGAGGCCAGTCGGCGCCGGGCAGGCCCCGCCCCTCGATGTCGACGGCGGTCACGACGCGGCGGGTACGGCGATGTCGACGGCGAGCATCCGGTGGTCGCTGCCCGGGTTGTCGCCGGTCTCGGCGCGCAGGACGGTCAGCGGTTCCGACACCATGGCGTGATCCAGGCGCAGCATCGGCATGACCGGTCCCCAGCCGTTCGGATAGGTGAAGCCGAAGCCCTCGCCGGCCTCCGTGAACGCGTCGCGCCAGCCGGCCTCGGTCAGGTCCGCCAGCGACCGGTGGTCGAGCGTGGCGTTGAAGTCGCCGATCAGCACGGTCGCGGAGTTCTCCGCGGGCAGCATGGTGCGCAGCGACGCCAGCTGGGCGCGCCACCGGGTGCGGTTGGTGCCGGACAGCGGCGCCACGGCGTGCACGGCGACGATCCGCACGGTCCTGCCGCCGCGCGTGATGGTGGCCGTCGTCATGGGGGAGCCGTCGACGTCGAAGGCGCGGGCCGCGGTCAGCGGCAGCTTCGAGAAGATCGCCGAGCCGTGGAACCCGGGCAGCGCGTCGATGACGCTGTACGGATAGGTCCCGGGCAGGCCGGCCTTGCGCAGCCGCGCCAGGTGTTCCGGCGTGACCTCCTGCAGGCTCAGCACGTCGGCGCCGGAGTCGCGCAGCTTGCGGGCCACCGACGTGACCGCGCTGTTGCCGGCCTTGAGGTTGGCCGAGAGAAGCCGCACGGTGGCGGTCGCGCCCGGCGCCTCCTGAGGGCCCGAGGTGCAGTAGGCACCGGCCAGCCACGTCACGTGGGCCAGGCACAGCACCACGGCGATGGCGGCTTCCACACGCTGACGCCGGAGCACCGCGACCACCGTGAGCGGCACGGCCAGCACGAGCAGCCAGCCGGCGACGGGGGTCACCGCGACGAGGACAACGGCGTTCTCAGCGGCGACGTGCCCGAGCACGACGACGAGCAGGAGCAGGGCCGCGCCGGCGCGCAGCACCCACGGGAGCACGGCCGCGCTGCGGCCGGTACGGGACGGCCCGTACCCGACCGTGCTTTCGACCGTTTTCACATCTTTACGATCGGACACTTCCGCGATCTGCTGAGCGCGGAACCGGTGTGGTCTCGGCCATCGCGGCGAACGACGGCGACGGGGCGGGTCAGTCGTCTAGACTGCCCCGCCCCGCGCTCGATGCCACTGCCGGTCAGCTCTTGACCAGCACCGCGCCGTTGAACTCGACCGCCGAGGAGCCCAGCTTCAGCAGGCCCACCGCCGTGCCGGCCGGTGCCGCGCCGCACGCGCACCGCTTCACGGCGCCGGCGAGGCTGCTCACCGTCAGGACCTGCTTGCCGGCGAGGGTCACCGTCAGCACGTCCCCGGAGATCTTGACGGTCACGTTGTGGGCGACGCCCGGGTTGAGGCCCGACAGCACGCTCGAGGTGGCCAGCGCCCGGGAGCAGGTCGCCCCGGCCGTCTGCTGCCGCAGGACGTACGCCCATCCGCTCGACGACTGCTCCAGCTGCATCACGTAGCTGGTGGTGCCCTTCGCCGTACGGCTGGCGCGCAGCTCGAGCCCGTAGTGGCTGCCGGACCGTAGCGTGGTCTGCACGCTGACGCTGAGGTCGGCACCCGAGGTCTTGGTGTCGATCACCTCGGTGGTGGTGCCCGAGGGCATCACGACCGCCGCGTTGGTCACCTGCGCCTCGCCCTGCACGACCGCCCAGTCCGTGGCGGACTGGACCCGCGGGGTGGGGGTGAAGCTGCGCAGCGCGATGTCGTCGATGTAGAAGGTCTGACCCTTCAGCAGCTCGCCGACCTCGACGAAGGCGCTCGCCGCCACCGCGCCGGCGGGCGCGGTGAACGTGCCGCCCGACGGCTTCCAGTCGCCGACGGTCCTGGTCAGCCGCTTGGTCCGGACGACCGAGATCTGCTCGCCCTTGGCGTTCCACCACGAGATGCCGAGGTTCCACTGCGTGGGCTGGGTGGTGGCGAAGCCCTGCGCCGCCACGACCAGCTGCTGGCCGGCCGCGGTCGGCACGGCCCGGGCGGGCCCGGCGCCGGCGGTGATGTTGCGGGCGACGCTGTTCGCCATCGCGGTGATCGCCATGCTGGTGGCACCGTCGTACGCGAGCTTGTCGGTCATGATCACGACCGGCAGGTTGCTCGGCGGGTAGATGCCGTGCCAGTCGGCCGTGCCCTCGCTGAAGGAGACGTCGACGGAGCTCTGCGACAGGGCCTCGTCGTTGACGATGACCTCCTGGTTGAACAGGTCCGTGCCGCTGGCCTTCGGGTCCTGCGTGTCGAGGCCCATCACCCAGAGCCGGTAGCGGCCGCTGGGCACGTTGTCGAACGACACCGCCAGGTTGGCGCCGTTGTTGATGGTGCGCTCGTCGCGGTAGGTCCAGCCGTCGGTGGGCAGCAGGTACACGCCCAGCTTCTCGTAGTTGCCCGCGAGCTTCGTGTAGAAGTTCACCGTGACGTCGCGGCCCGACGAGGTGACCGAGATCGGGTACGTGGAGGTGACCAGCTGCGTGCGCACGGCGACGTCCACGTACTCCAGGTCCGCACCGACCGACCGGCCGGCGTCGTTGACCGCCCGCACCGAGTACATGCCGGTCGACGCGGCGGGCAGGCTCAGCGTGGCGCCGGTGACGTATCCGGCGGCCTTCCAGCTGCTCACCGTGCTGCTGCCGGAGCCGCTGCCCACCTCGTACCCGCTGATCGCGCTGCTGCCGTGCCAGCTGGGCTCGGTCCAGGAGAGCACGACCCGGTCCGGGGCCGCGGGGTCGCGGACCGCCGTGAACCAGCGCGGCGCGGTGGGCGTGGCGCCACCGAGCTGCTCGGTCTCGGTCAGGCCGACGCCGTCCTTGGTGACCGCGGCGACCGAGACCTCGTAGAGCCGGGTGTTGTCGAGCAGCGGCGCGTCCAGGTCGGTGTCCAGGGACAGCAGCGTGAGCTTGCGGCGCGTGAGGGCGTCGACGAAGGTGACCCGGTAGAGCAGCACCGGGCTCAGCCCCGGGCGGTCCGGCTTGGTCCACTCGACGTGGATGCCACCGCCCGGCAGCGCCGAGCCGAGCACGTTGACCGGCGGGCCGGACAGCACCGGGTTGACGGTCAGCTCGTCGGACGTGGTGCCCATCGAGGCGATGTTCTCGGCCACGACGCGGACCTGGTAGATCGTCATCAGCGAGGTGCCGTCGACGGCGTACCGGGTGGAGGTGGCGGGCACGGTGATCCGGGACCGCTTGCCGTCGGCGAACATGGAGACCACGTAGTGATGCACCGGGCCGGTGGCCTTGGTCCAGGTGAGGGTGAAGTCACGCGGGTCCAGGAAGGACCGGGTGGCGCGCAGGTTCGTCGGCGCGGTGGGGACCGTGGTGGCCGCTTGCGCGGTCCGGGGCGCCGCGATCAGGCTCGACACCAGGCCCAGCACGGCAAGGCCGGCGATGATCCGGTACCGCTTTCGTACGTGCAACGCCATCTCACACTCGATTCGAGGGTCCTGAAGTACCCCTGCCATCGGCGGCGGCGGGCGGCAGATGAGTTTTCCGGTCAGACCGTCGCCGGTGCCAGGTCGACGACCAGGCGGCGGTGGTCACTGCCGGCGCTCGTCTCGACCCGCGCGCCGCGGACCGCCAGGCCCGGGGAGACCAGCACGTGGTCCAGGCGCAGCAGGGCGGGCATCGGCCGGCGCCAGCGCGGCCAGGTGGCGCCGTGGCCGGAGCCCGCCTCGTCGTACGCGTCCCGCAGTGGGCCGCGCAGCAGCGCGGCCATGGACCGGTGGTCCGCGGTGGCGTTGAAGTCGCCGGCGAGCACGAGGCCGGCGCCGGTCGGGGCGGTCATCTCGGCCAGCGCCCGCAGCTGCCGCCGCCAGGCGGCGAGCTTCACGCGGTTCATCGGCGCCTCGGTGTGCACGTTGACCACCCGCAGCATGCCACCGGGCAGGCGCAGGTCGGCGCGGGTCATCGGACCACCGGCGACGTCGATCTGCGCCGCGTCCGCGAGCGGGTGGCGCGAGAGGATCACCGAGCCGTGGTATCCGGGCCGCGGGTCCAGGACCGTGTGCGGGTACGCGTCGAGCAGGCCGGCCGACTTGATCGCCGCCAGGTGCTCGTCGGTGACCTCCTGCAGGCAGCAGACGTCGGCCTCGAGGGCGGCGAGCTCGGCCGCCAGCTCCTCCATGGCGGGGTTGCTGACCAGCACGTTGGCCGTGACCAGGCGAAACCGTGGCCCGGCCGGATCCGGACCCCGCCGGTTGCGCAGCAGGATCCGCGCCAACCGGCCCACCTGGACGACGGCCGGCACGGCCAGCACCGTGGCCAGAGCGGGCTGGCGCAGCAGCGCCGCGACACCGGCGAGCGGCACCGCGGCCAGCGTGCACCAGTCGGCCACGGCGGTGGCGCACACCAGGACCGCCAGCCCCTCCGGACGCAGCAGGCGCAGCAGCACCAGGCCGTAGAGCAGGACCGTCGCCACCACCAGGGCGGCGATCAGAGCGGTGGTCACCCGACGTGTTCCCGGCCCGGCCCGCGGACCCGCTCGACGCACGCCCGCAGCTCGCGGGAGTGCACCGGCTTGGTCAGGAACGCGTCCACCCGGTGCCGCCAGCCGTCGGCCTCGGAGGACGAGGACTCGATACCCGTCACCAGGATGAAGGGCGCGGGGGACCGGCCCGCCACCGGCAGCTGGTCGAGCAGGTCGATGCCGGTGCCGTCGAGCAGCTGGAAGTCCGAGATGATCAAGCAGTAGTCGGAGCTGCCGGCGAGCTCGAGGGCCGACTCCACGGAGGTCGCAGTGTCGGGCCGGTAGCCCATCTGCTGCAGCATCCGGCAGAGGATCATGCGGGACACCACGTCGTCCTCGACGACCAGGACCGGTTCGGTCGCGGCGTCCATGCGGGTCACTCCCCGGGCGCGGCGTCGCGCATGGTGAAGATCTGGTCGAACTGCGTCAGCTGGAAGATCCGGTTGGCGTTCTCGCCGCTCGGCCGGATGAGGACCAGCTCACCGCCGGAAGCCTGCAGCTCCCGGTGGGTCCGCACCAGCACGGCGAGGCCCGCGCTGTCGATGAACGTCACCTCCGTCAGGTCGATCGCCATCCGCTTGCAACCACTCGAGATGAGCCGGCGGACGGTGTCCCGCAGGCCCTGCGCCTCGAGCGAGTCGAGGCGTCCCTTGAGGGCCACGGTCGCGGCACCTACGGCTTCGTCCATGTGCTCCGTTGTCTCCACAGCTGTCCCATCGGCGTCATCGGTGCGAAGTTGAGGGCATGTCCGGCGTCATCCCGCCGGGTCGGGCGCTCGCCGCGAGATCCGCAGCGTGCAGATGTTGGTGGCGTCGACCCGGTCGTAGTCGACCTGGTCCACGAGCTGGTTCACGATCATGAGGCCGTACCCGCGGATCTGCGGGACGCCGGCGCGCGGTGCGACGACCGCGTGCCGTTCGAAGGCGCATCCGGTGTCGGTGACCGTCAGCTCGACGGTGGTGTCGTCGGCCCGGCCGGTGACGGTGAGCTCGCCCGGCCCGCCGCCGTACGCGTGGTCCACGACGTTGACGCAGACCTCGTGCAGCGCGAGCTCGATGCGGGAGAGCAGACCGGGCACGTCGCCGGGCAGCGGCTCGCCGAGCAGCTCGGTGAGCCAGGGACCGAGCCGGCGCAGCGACTCGTGGTCGGCCGGCATGACCAGGGTGGCGATGCTCATCGGGCCACCTCCGCCGCGCGCAGGACCACCAGGGTGCAGTCGTCGTCCGGCTGGGTGTCGGCGGCGTGCTGGGCCACCTCGTCGAACAGCCGCCGGGCGACCTGGGCGGGCACGTCGTCGTGGCGCCGGCCGTACGACAGGGCCTCGTGGGCCCGGCCGACCGCGGTCAGGAAGCGTTCGTAGCCGAACAGCCGCCCCCTCGGGTCCTGCTGCTCGGCCAGCCCGTCGGAGCCGAGCACGAGCAGGTCGCCCTCGTCGAAGGGCAGCCGCAGCGAGCGGGCGTCCACCGTGCTGAGGGCGCCGATCGGCAGCGTCGCGGGCGGGATCACCGTGACGCCGGAGCGGTCCGCCCGGGCCAGCGGGCTGTGCCCGGCGTTGCAGACGTCGACGTGACCCGAGCCGGGCAGGTAGCGCCCGACGGCCATGGTGATGAACCGGCCCGCGTCGACCAGGTAGCCGAAGAGCTCCTCGTTGACCTGGTTGACGACGTCCGCCGGGTCGTCGGAGCGGCCCGCCACGCAGGCGTTGCGGATCGCGGTCACCGCGCGCGTCATGATCATGGCGGCCGGCAGGCCCTTCCCGGCGACGTCGCCGACGGCGAACCACAGCGCCCCGTCACGCGGCGCGAAGGTGAAGAAGTCCCCGCCGGCTAGGTTCGCGGGTACGCACTCGGCGTACACCTCGGCGCCCGGCACCTGCGGAGGCTCGGTGGACAGCACCGCCTGGGCGAGCGCCGAGGCCATCTGGTGCTCCTGCTCCAGCTGGGCCCGCTCGACCTCGGACTGGTGCAGCCGGGTCAGGTTGACCAGCCCGCCGATCACCGCCGCCACGGCGGCGACCAGCTTGACGTCGCCGGTGTCGAAGGCCGGGCCACGGGTACGCGTGATCGCGATGGCCAGCGCGGGCGACGTGCTGACCGGCACGGGCGCCACCATCGTCGGCGTCGGCGCGTCCGGCCACACCGCGGGCTCGGTCAGCCCCCGGGCGACGGCCTCCTCGGCGATCCGGGTGAGGATCGGGAAGTGGGCCTCGTCGCCGGCGCGGTAGAGCAGCCCGCCGCCGGCGAGCACCCCGCTGTCGCACTCGGTGCTGGTGAGCACGGCGGCCGCCGTACGCTTGTGCGCCTCGGCGTGGTCGCGGCTCTCCGCCTGCACCCGGGTGAGGTCGTAGAGCGCCAGCAGCCGGTCCTGGGCAGCGACCAGGGCGTCCGTCAGCTCCTCCTCGGCCTGCTCGTGCAGGTCGAGCAGCTGCAGGACGTGCTGGGCCGCCACGACGGCCTCCGGGACCGATCCGGCCGCGAAGGGTCCGACGTCCAGGCGTGCCTGCTCCGTGCCCGCCGCGCGCAGCAGCGTGTTGACGGCTTCCGCCATGGTCGCGGGCACGGCACTCATCCCGTGAATCCCGGGGTGTCGGGCACGGTCGGCGCGTACCGGATGGAGAACGCCTGGTCCAGGGCGGTGAGCTCGAAGATCACCCGGACCGGGTCGGACGGGTTCAGCAGCACCAGCGTGGCGCCGACGTCCGTCGCGGCCCGGGCGGCCCGCAGCAGCTCGGCGAGCGCGCTGGAGTCGATGAAGTGCACGGCGGACAGGTCGATGTCCACCGAGAGGCCGCTGCCGTTCGCAAGCAGGTCCGCGAGCAGCTCGCGGAACCGGGGCGTCTCGTGCGCGTCGAAGCGGCCGGTCAGCGTGATGAGGTGCCGCTGGTCCCAGCGCTCACTGCGAATCTCCATCAGTGCTCTCCTACGGAAACCGATACCGAGGGCGCCGGCCCTGCGCCTGCGCCGAGGTGGTTGTGCTGCATGTAGCGTCCCCGGGCGGAGTTCATCCGTACCTTGAACATCTCCCGCAGGAACTGCAGGGTGACGGACACCGGGTTGACGGTGGAGCCGGGAGCGTCGATCCACTCCACCGGCACCTCCGCGATGTTCATGCGGTTCTTCTGGGCCAGGTACAGCACCTCCAGGTCGAAGGAGAAGCCGTCGATCACCTGGAGGGCGAAGAGGCGCTTGGCCGCGGTGGCGGTGAAGAGCTTGAAGCCGCACTGGGTGTCGGAGATCGCCAGGCCGCCGCCGATGCGCACCAGGGCCTGCAGGCCGGCGCTGAGCATCTTGCGCAGCCGGCTCTTGCCCGCCACCACGGCGCCCGTGGCGCTGCGCGAGGCCACGACGATGTCGTACCCCTCGACCACGATCTTGCGGTACAGCCGGTCGAACTGCTCGATCGGCGTCGACTGGTCGGCGTCGGCGAAGAGCACCACCGAGCCGCGCGCCGCCATGACGCCGCGGCGCACCGCGCTGCCCTTGCCGCCGTTGCGGGCGGCCACCAGGACGCGCATGTTGGCCAGGCGCATGTTCTGCAGCAGGCTCACGGTGCTGTCGGTGGAGCCGTCGTCGGCCACGATGAGCTCCCACGGCTCGCCGCGGGACGACATGTAGGTGGCGATCGCGCCGATCGTCGGGATGATCCGCTCTTCCTCGTTGTAGGCGGGGATCACCACCGACACCACGGGAGGCACGGTGATCTCGTGCGTCGCCCAAGCCCGGTACGCCTCGTAGGCACTGTTGTTCATCGGGGAGTTCGCCTTTCGACCGTCGGTTGTGGGGAGGGTTTACGGGCAGTGCGACATACCGCCACGAGGACGACCAGGATGGTCATCGCCACGAGTTGGGCGCGGACCAGCTCCTGCATGCTGTGGTTCCAGTGCAGCAACAGCACCGTCTGCACCACGGCGCCGCTGAGCAGGGCCCAGGACTCCGAGGTGCGCCCGGTGGCCAGGTAGTGGCTGGCCACCAGGTTCGACACGGCGAACAGCGTGGTGCTGATGACGTACACCGTCAGCAGCCCGCCGAGGTTCCGGTAGTTCGAGCCTAGGAAAATTCCGATGAAAAAATTGCCGAACAGCGCGGACCCCACGGCGCAGAGGCCGCCGATCCCCGCGACGGCGTAGATTCCGCCGCGCAGCAGCTGGTCGGAGTTCTGCCCGGCGGCGTGCCGGCGGGCGGCGGCCGGGAACACGACCGTCGCCACCGACCAGGACAGGAAGAACGCCGCCCGGCCCATCAGCGCCAGCGCGGAATAGGCGCCCGCGGTGGCCGGCTCGAGGAAGTGCTTGGCGATCAGCACGTCGCCGTTGGTGATGATGATCTGGGCGCCGAGCAGCAGTCCCACCGCCGCCGCGTACGCCCGGATCTCGGTGAGGTCCGTGGCGCGCACCTTCGGCTGGAGGCTGCGCGTGTTCGTCGCACTGCGTACCGTCAGCCAGGTGGCGATGTAGGAGACCGTCAGCCCGGCGGTCACCCCCGGCACGCCGCCGCCCAGGGCGAGCAGCGTCACCGAGACCGCGACGCGGACGAGCATCTCCACCAGGAAGGTGACGGCGAGCCGCCCGAAGGCCAGCCGGCCCTGGAGCGCGCCCCGGCCGACCGCCTGGGCCAGGTAGTACGGCATGCCGAGGCCCAGGACGACGAACGGCCAGGCCGACGCGGTGTGGAACACCACCTGCAACTGCGGCGCCGTCAGGATCAGCACGGCGGCCAGGGCGATGCCGGACGACCAGGCCCAGCGCCGCAGGCGTCCCGCGAGCCGGTCGGCCACGGAGGTCATGCCGGCGACCTCGAAGTTGCCGACCGAACGGGCGGTGACCATCTGCAGGCCCATGGCCAGGGCCGTCACCACGGCCATCAGGGTCACCATGAGCGTGGCGTCGGAGAACTCGGCCGGGGAGAGCCAGCGCGCCATCACGAGGTTGAGCACGTAGTTGCCGGCGTGCGCGGCGGTCGTGGCCAGGCCCAGCACCATGCCGGCCCGGGCCAGCTTGGTGCCGGCGGACTCCTCGGCCAGTACCGCGGTGTCGCTCATCGGGACTTCCCCTCGAGCACCCGCTGCATGTGCATCACGTGCCACTCGACGACCTCGGACATCGGGATGCCGGTCGCGGCGGCGAAGTTGCGGCGGCCCAGGCTGGTTCGCAGCTCCGGGTTGTCGATCATCTCGGCGAGGGAGTCGGCGAGGCTGGCGGCGTCGCCCGGCTCGAAGTACGTGCCCCGGAAGCCCTCCTCCTCGATGATCTCGACGAAGTCGCCGATCCGGGGCAGCGCCACGGCCCGGCCGTACTCGCCGGCCTGGTGCAGGACGCCCGAGCTGCCGGTCGTCGAGGTGTACGGGAACGCCACCACGGTCGCCGAGCGGAACAGCCCCGCCACGTCCTCCTCGGCGACGTAGCCGGTCTGCACCACGTTCGGCACATCGGCGTACCGGCGGGCGACCTCGGCCAGGTAGCCGGGGGAGTTGGGGCTGTCCGAACCGGCGATGACGAGCTCCAGGTCCTCGTAGCCGCGCTGCAACAGCAGCCGGTACGCCTCGACCAGAACGTCGACCGTCTTGTAAGTGCCCCACTTGCCGAACGCCAGGATCCGCCGCGGGCCGGGCGGGACGTCGAACGACGGCACCGCCAGCTCCTCGAAGCTGCCGTGCGGCGCGAGCAGGGCATTGCGGGCGCCGTAGCGGTCGCGCAGCAGCTCGACGTAGCGCGGGATGGTGACGGCGACGAGGTCGGAGCGCAGCAGCGCCCGGGTCAGCACCCGGCCGGCGGTCTTCATGACCCAGGCGGTCAGGCGCGAACCGGCGAACCCGGCGTCGCGCATGTCGACGTTGTCCGCCAGGTTGTGCAGCACGACGACGCTCGGCACGCCCAGCAGGCGCAGCACGGCCGGCGTCAGCAGCCCGAGGGCGCCGGGCAGCCGGCGGTCGCCGAACGTGGCGAACTGCAGGTTGAACAGCACCACGTCGGGCCGGGTGGCGCGCACCGCGCGGACGATCCGCAGCAGGTTGCCGATGCTGTTGAACCGCCACGCGCCCAGGCTGCGGGTGCCCGGCAGGGCGGCCGGCGGGCCGGCGTCGGTCTCGTCGGCGTAGACGACGACCTCGGAGACCTCGGGTACCCCGGCGAGGTGCCGGACGAGGTGGAAGCCGAACTCGTTGAGGCTGTTACGGCCGGGGGGAAGGGCGGTCACGACCCCGATTCGCAACGCCCGTGTCGCGGTAGTCACGCTATTCCGTCGGTTGCGAGGGCGGGATCCTGAACGATGTGCGGCGTGCAGTTGCCGTTCGTCGCGCAGATCACGGAGGCGGGCTGGGCCTGGGTCATGGCACAAAGTCTGGGCCGGTCACGGGCGATTTCCGGTCCGCTCCGGGGTGCCGTTGGGTTGTTCCCAAGGCCCGTACAGAACGAAAGGCACCACGCGCGGTGCGCGTGGTGCCTAAGAGGTGAACGGGCCGGTCAGGGCTCGAAGCGGTAGCCGACCCCGCGCAGCGTACGGATGTGCCGTGGTGACGACGCGGACTCGCCGAGCTTCTTGCGCAGGTTGCCGACGTGCACGTCGATGATGTGGTCGTCGCCGTACCAGTTGTCGCCCCAGACGTCCTCGAGCAGCTGGCCGCGGGTGAAGGTGCGGCGCGGCGCGGAGGAGAGCAGGTCCAGGATGCCGAACTCGATCTTCGTCAGCTCGAGCACCTGCCCGTCCAGGGTCACCTCGCGGACGTCGGGGTCGATGCGCAGCCCGCCGTACTCGCGGATCGCGGTGCTGGGAGTGGAGGCAGAGGTCCGGGGCCGGCGCCGCATGGCCTGGATCCGGGCGGCCAGCTCGCGCGGGGAGAAGGGCTTGGTGACGTAGTCGTCCGCGCCCACCGACAGGCCCACGACCTTGTCCACCTCGTCGGTGCGACCGGTGACCATGACGATGTAGGCGTCGGTGAAGAGCCGGATCTGGCGGCAGACCTCGATGCCGTCGACGTCGGGCAGCCCGAGGTCGAGGATGGCGATCTCCGGCCGCTCCTTCTGGGCCTGCTCCACCGCGCCGCGGCCGTCGGTGGCGACGACCACGTCGAAGCCCTCCCGCTCCAGCAGGTGTTGGCAGAGCAGCATGAACTCGGGTGAGTCCTCGACGACGAGCGCGCGCGGCCTGGCCACGAAGCCTCCAATTCCCTGCGGGACGACGAGCGGCGCCGCGTTCGCGACGGTGCCGCCTGAAAGACCTATCGGCCGTCCCGGGGCGAATCAAAGGTTCCGCATGCCCCCGGTGATGTCGGCGCGGTCCGGCAGCGGCCCGGGCCGGGCCATGAAGTAACCCTGCCCCAGCTTGACCCCGAGCGCCCGCAGTTTCTCGTGTTCGGCCACGGTCTCGATGCCCTCGGCGATCAGCATCGCGCCGATGTCCTCGGCGAAACCGACCAGCGAGCGGGCCAGCGCCATCCGCACCGGGTCGTTGTCGATGCCCCGGGTGAGGGTGATGTCCAGCTTGATGATGTCGGGGCGCAGCTGCAGGATGTGGCTGAGGCTGGCGAACCCGGCGCCGGCGTCGTCCACGGCGATGAGGATGCCGGCCTCGCGCAGGCTCTCGGTCACCTTCACCAGGGCCGGGTAGTCGTGCACCTGGGTGTGCTCGGTCAGCTCGACGGCGATGCCGCGCGGCGCGTGCGCCAGCAGGGTGGCGCAGACCTGCGGGGTCAGCAGCGCCTCCACCGACAGGTTCGCGCTCAGCCACGCCCCGGCGGGCATCTCGTCCAGGTACGCGAACGCCCGCTCCAGCGCCAGCAGCTCCAGGTCCACCCCCACGCCGGCCTCGAGGGCGGCGGCGAACGCGTCCGCCGGGCAGGGGAAGTGCGCCTGGTCGAAGCGGGCCAGCGCCTCGTACGCCTTGACGACGCCGTCCTCGAGGTGCACGACCGGCTGGAACGTCGGCTGGATGGCCTGCGAGTGGATCACTTCTCGCAGGTTGTTCAGGGCGGGCAGGGCGGCCGCGGTGAGAGTCATGCCGACTGTTTCGGCAGCAACCCTCAAGTCTGTCTCATTCACGTTTCAAGTAATCGGCAAGCGTTTCCCGCATCGGCCGAGCCCACGCCGAACGCGCGGGACCCCGGCACGCCAGGCGTGCCGGGGTCCGGGGTGCGACGAGGGTCAGGCGAGCACGGACTCCCGCTCGCGGGCCCGGTGGAGGCACTCGATGAGCTCGTGCGGATCGACCTCGACGTCCGCGTCGACGTCGACGACGCCGACGTACGCCCCGCCGGCGGCGGCGAGTCCGGACTGCAGCGCCGCGCCCTTGTCCTGCACCTGCGGGTCGGCGATGACCCGCAGCCAGGGCAGGTCCTCCAGCGTGCGGTCGGAGCCGTCCCGCGAGCCGCCCGACACGGCGATCATCTCGAAGGAGATGTTCTGCGCGTACAGCAGCTCCGCGATGCGTTCCACCGCGCGCCGCAGCTTGGCGCCGGGGTTGTGGAAGGGGATGACGACGGTGAACTCGACGGCGACCGGGCCTGACGGCGCGGTGGCCCGGGGTGCGGGGCCCGCGACCACGAAGGGCGGGACGGCGATGAGGTGTGCGACGGTCATGCCCGGTGATTCGGCTTGCAACCTCAATGCAACCTCAGGCGGCTCTCAAGCCGGACGCAAAGCTTCCGGCATCCGGCGGGCGGTCCGGGGCAGCCAGCGCACCAGCTCCGCGGTCCGCGGGTTCGAGCCGTACGCCAGCAGCGTGAGGAACACCCCGTACACCGGCAGGTGGCCGAGCAGCTCGGTGCCGCCGAACAGCAGCAGCGTGGCGTTGAACGGGATGCCCGCCACCAGCACGGCCGCCTGCGGCAGGGCGCCGGAGATCACCAGCAGCCCGAAGAGCAGCTCGGTGGCGCCGGCGACGGCCACGAAGGTGTCCGCCGGCACGTGGATGCCGACCAGCGCGAACACGTCGAGCTGCGGGAAGAGCCGCAGCGTCTCGCGGGCCAGCGCCGGGTTGGCGAGCTTCTCGGCGAAGGCCAGGGTGATCAGGGCACCGCCGGCGCCGAGGCGCAGGGCCAGCAGCGCCCGGCGCAGCGTGGCGGCGTCGGGCTCGACCCGGCCGAAGGTGGCGTCCGACGGTGGCACGAACGCCAGGAAGACCGCGACGCCCAGCAGGTCCATCGCCGACAGCAGGCCGACCGGCCCGGTCATCAGCAGCGCCAGCGGACCCGCCAGGGCCAGCAGGACGGCCGCCGGGCGCAGCCGGACACCGGTGATGAACCAGACGCCCAGCGCGCCCTCCAGCAGCAGCAGGGCACCGCCGCCGGGCAGCTCGCCGACCTCGAGGTCGTGGGTCAGGAAGTGCCCGGAGACGCCCGCCGCGAGCAGCGAGACGCCCAGGTGGACGGCGAGCAGCCGCGGCACGTACGGGACGAGCCGCCCCACGAACCCGAGCACGGGCAGCTCCGGGGCCGGCAGCCGGTGCACCGCCACCCAGCGCCAGCCGAGCGCCACCAGGGCCACGCCCAGGATGAACGCCAGCGTGAGCGGGCGGGCGGTGAAGGACCAGTCGCCCGGGTAACCGTCGGGGCCCGGCACGAACCACTTCTCGTGCGCCGCTGCGGGGGCCGGCACGGCCAGCACGGCGAGTGCCGCTCCGATCGCTGCCGCGCCGCGTGTCCAGGTGCTCATCGTTCTCACTCCGATCATCGTTCGTCGTCACCCTTCATACGGGCGTACGCGGTGAAGATCGAGCGATCCGGCGCAGGTCAGGACCAAGGTCCCGGGTCTTCGGGACCCTCTGCGGGCAGGGACAGGGTGAAGCGGGACCCGACGTTGACGGTGGACTCGAGGGTGACGTCGCCGCCCATGGCGCGGGCCAGCCGCCGGGCGATGAACAGGCCCAGGCCGGTCCCGCTGGTGCTCATGGTCATGGGGTCCTCGACCCGGTGGAACTTCTCGAACACCTTCTCCAGCGAGTCCGAGGGGATGCCACGGCCGTGGTCGCGGACGTCGACGTGCAGGAACCGCTCGTCGCGGCGCAGGCTCACCTCGACGGTACGGTCCTGAGCCGAGTACTTGAGCCCGTTGCCGATGAGGTTGGTGAGCACCTGGACCGTCCGGCCGTTGTCGCACCGGGCCGGCCAGGGGTCCTCCGGCAAGGTCAGCTCGACCCGGTCGGTGCGGAGGTCCTCGACGGCCTGCCGGACGATCGCCACCAGATCGTGCGTGGCGACGTTCACCTGCAGCGACGCCTCGTCCGGGTTGTCGCCGAACCGCGATGCGAGCAGCAGGTCCTCCACCAGCCGGGACAGGTGGGCCGCCCGGTCCCCGATCAGGGTGAGCGCGTCGAGGCGCTTCTGCGGCGTCATTCGTTCGCCGCGGGTCCGCAGCAGGTCGATGTAGCCCATGATCGGTGTGAGCGGGGTGCGCAGCTCGTGCGACACCATGGCGATGAAGTCGGACTTGAGCCGCTCGGTGCGGTACTCGCGGGTGAGGTCGCTGATGACGACGACGTCGCGTACGAGCTCGCCGCCGGCGAAGATGGCCGAGTGCGCGAGCCGCAGCCGCCGCTCCTCGCCGTCGCTGCGGCGTACCGTCAGCTCGGTCGCCACCCGGGGCACGTCCACCGTGACCGGCAGGAGCAGCTCGCGTTCCTCCTCGGCGGGCACCTCGAGCAGGTCGCCGACGGGCCGGCCGGCCGCGTCGGCGGCGGACGTGCCGGCGATGTCGGCCAGCGCCTGGTTCCAGACCTGGACCAGGCCGCCGGCGCCGACCACCATGATGCCCTCGGCGGACTGCTCGACGACGGCCTGCAGCTTGCTGCGCTCCTCGGTGAGCCGCTCCAGGTGCTCGGCGCCGCGCATCGCCACGGCCAGGGCACTGCCCAGCGAGGCCAGCAACGTGACGTCGCCGGTCGACATCCGCCGCCGGCGGCGGCTCGCGAACGCGGCCGTGCCCTGCCGGCTGCCGCCGCCCTCCACCGGGACCACGACGACATGGCGCAGGCCGGGCGGAAGGTCCTCGGTCAGCTGCACCGGCGCCTCGACGTCCCGCCACGGGACCAGGTAGTCCGGCAGCGGCCCGGCCCGCACGGCGGACGGCTCGGTGGCGTCCGCGGAGAGCGCCGAGCCGTTGCCGGACACGGCGATGAAGCCCAGGTCGGCGTCGAAGGCCTCGCGGACCAGCACCAGGAACTGCCGGACGACGTCCTCCCGTTCGGCGAGGGCGTGCGACAGCTGCAGCAGGCACGCGGAGCGGGCGCGCTCGTCGGCCTCGCGGGCGGCGGCGCGGTACGCGTACGTGACGGCCAGGGCGGGCATGGCCATGAACGGCAGCAGCAGGGGCGCGTGGAGGGCGACGACCGTCGTCGTCAGCCCGGTCGCCATGGTCCCGACCGCCATGTAGACCGACAGCCGGGCCTCGGACCGGATCACCGTCCACGGCGGGACCTCGTTGATGAAACCGAGGATCTGGGCCAGGCAGCACAGGTTGACGGCGGTGAAGGCCAGGGTGCCGGCCACCACGCCGGCGAGCACGCGCGCGGTCATGGTGCCGGCCGTGCCGCCGATCACGTGGACCAGCAGGATCAGCACCGACACGGCGGCGGTGTACGTACCGAGGTTGAACGCGGCCTTCACCGCGGGCCGGCGCTGGACCAGGCTGGCCAGCACCAGGCCGGCGACGGCGGCCAGCAGCGCGTGCCGCGGCGGCAGGAGCAGCACGTCGATGACCAGCGCCGCCTCGTAGAGGGTGAGCTCCTCGACGGCCTCGCCGTGGCGCAGCCGCACCACGGTGATCTCGGCGAGGCAGGTGAGGACGACGAGCCCCGGCACCAGCCAGGCCATCGGGACGCCGGTGCCGGCGAGCACGCTGTCGCGTCCCGGCATGGCGAGCACCACGACGGCGCCCAGGCCGGCACCGAGCGCACCGACCGCCACGACCCGCCGCAGGATCGGGTCCCGCGCGAACGCGCGCACGGCGCCGGTCACCCGCTGCGGAAGCGGGCGACCGGCGCCGTGCGGCTCGGCGGTCACGACTGCGGCAACCAGGCCCAGGACGAGGCGCTCCACCGGTCGGCGGCCCAGGCCCGTGCGGCCCAGTCCTCGCCGGCCCAGGCGCGGGCGGTCCAGTCGGCGTCCGCCCAGGCCCGCGCCGCCCAGGCGCGTGCCGCCCAGTCGTCGGACGCCCAGGCCCGCGCGGCCCACGCCCGGGCGGCCCAGGCCCGTGCCGCCCAGCTGCCGTCCGCGCCGGCCCAGGCCCGCGCCGCCCACGCCCGTGCCGCCCAGGCCCGCGCGGCCGGGTCGAGCTGCGCCCAGGCCCGTGCGGCCCAGTCGCGCGACGCGGGGCTGAGCCGGTTCCACTCCAGGTCGGCGGCCTGCGCGTCGCCGGCGCCGAGCGCCTCGGCGAGAGCGGACCAGCGCTTGGCGTCGCGGCGCACCGCGTCGGTGTCCTCGTCGTAGCGCGTCTGCGCCTTGCTCTTGCGCCAGTCGGGCGCGGCGGCGAGCACCCGGCCGACGTCGAGGCCGCCCGCACCGCCACCGGCCGCCGCGGTCAGCCCCGGGCTCGGGTAGGCGGTCGAGACCAGCAGGTTCTTGATCGCGTCGGGGCCGAGCTTCGGCTGCACCGCCAGCGTCGCCGCGATGGCACCCGAGGTCACCGCGGCCGCCATCGACGTGCCGGAACCGCGGAAGTAGCCGTCGCCGACCCGCGCCGCCGGGTTCTCCCGGTCGACGATGCTGCCGGGCGCGCGCAGGCTGACCACGTGACCGCCGGCGGCGACCAGGTCGGGCTTGGCGTCGCCCTGCTTCGTCGGGCCGCGGCCGGACCAGACGCCGACCACGTCGTCGCCGCGGTCCGCGGTGCCGGACGCGTCCAGGCCGCCCGTGGTGAGCAGCACCGGGTCGTTGCCGGGCGAGGTCACCGAGCCGGTGCCGGGCCCGTCGTTGCCCGACGGTACGACCACCGTCACGCCCTGGTGCCACAGCGCCTCGAGGGCCTGGTTCAGCGGGTCCACCTGGTACGGCAGCGGGCTGTCCGCCGACAGCGACAGGTTCAGGACCTGCACGTCCTTCTTGTGGTCGCTGACCCACTGCAGGCCCCGCAGCACCGTGATCAGGTCGGTACGCCCGTCCGCGTCGGCGACCTTCACGTCGACCAGCTCGGCGGCCGGGGCGACCCCGCGGTACGCCCCACCCGAGGCGGCTCCCGACGCGGCGATCAGGCCGGCCATGAACGTCCCGTGGCCGTAGCCGTCGCCCGCCCCCGTGCCGGTGAGGTCGACGCGCCCGGCGACGCGGCCGGCGAGATCCGGCACCTCGGCGATGCCGGTGTCCACCACGGCCACCGTCACGCCGGCTCCCTCGCGGCCGTTCGCCGGCATGCCGAGCATCTGGCGCACGGTCGTGGCGCTGTCCGCGGCGTCGGACGAGGCGTCGGCGACGGTGAGCTCGCGCTGCGGGACGACCGTCCATTCCTGCGGGAGGGTGGTCCGTGCCGGCAGCAGCGCTGCGACGCCGTGCGCCAGCGGCAGGCTGGCCAGTACCCGGCCCCCGGCGGACTCGACGGCGCTCGCGGCCGCGGCGGCGCCCGTACCGGTCACCACCACCTCCCGCCACGGCCCTGCGGCGCTGTGGGCGGCCGCGGACACCGGCAGGGCGGTCGTCGTGGCGACGGCGGCCGCGGCCAGCGCGACTCCCCGGCGACGGTTGTGTGTCATGGGCGTACGCACCTCGCTTGTCGGCGAAACGACTTCGTCTGCGACGGCGCACGTTGCAGGTCCGGTGCCGACGCGAGGAACAGCATCGGCGGGCCGGCGGTGGACTTGAGCGGAACTTGAGGTCGGCTTGCGGTGGCGTTCACAGGTCGGTCACCCGGACCTCTCGGCTGAGCGCGCCGTCGAGCAGATCGAGCACGGCGTCCGCGGTGAACGGCTTGGCCAGGTAGTAGTCCACGCCGTCGGCCCATGCCCGGGAGTTGGTGCCCGGCTCGGCCGCCGCGGTGAGCATGAGCACCGGCACCGGCTCGCCGCCGAGGGCCCGGATCGCCGCGAGCACCGCGAAGCCGTCCAGGCCGGGCATCATGACGTCCAGGATGACGAAGTCGGGGTCGACGGTCTCCACGGCCTGCACCGCGGCCAGCCCGTCCACCGCCACGCTGACCTCGTAGCCCTCGAGCTCCAGCACGTCGGTGAGCAGACTGCGGATCCCCGGGTCGTCGTCGACCACCAGAATGCGTGCCACGGATGTCACCCCCCTCGCCCGGCGCCGCAGGCCGACGGCTCGGCCTGCCGCACCGCGTCCTCGGCGGCCTGCCGCCAGTCGACCGTCTGTGCCTGCAGCTGGGGATGGGCGAGCAGCAGCGCCAGCTCCTGCTCGTCGGCCCCGGGAGCGTTCTCCGCCTGCGTGACGAGCAGGTGGGCCGTGCGGACGGCGCCGGCGACGCCGAGCCCGGACGGCTCCGGCCGGTGCGGCGTGTCCCGCTGGGCGACCGCGCCGATGATCGGGGCCGGTACGCCCCACAGGTGCAGCAGCTCGACGCCCGCGTCGCGGAAGGGCACGCCGTCGCGCGTACCGTTCTCGAGGTCGACCGCCGCCGGCTCGCCGTCCTCGCGGGCCAGGCAGATGAGCCGTCCGACGTCCTGCAGCAGGGCCGCCGCCTGGGCGTGCGGCCGGTTCGCCGGCGAGGCCAGCCGCTCGGCGAGCCGGGCGGTCGCCCGGGCATGGCACCAGGTGGCCGCCAGCACCGGCGCGGCGCCGGGGTACCAGCCGGGCGGCGACCAGGAGCTCCCCGCGTCGGCCACGGCCTGGATCATCGTGACGCCCATCGCGTGCACGATCGCCTCGATCGAGTAGTTGCGCGGGCGGGCGCCGAAGAACCGGGAGGAGGACAGCTGCAGGAGCTTGGCGGCCAGCCCGATGTCGCGGGTCGCGGTGCTTACCGCCGTGTCGAGGTTCGCGTCGGGCGCGAGCAGCGCGTCGATGCCGTCGGCGTGCCCGGGCAGGACCGGGATCGAGCGGACGGCTCCGGCGATGCGGCGGGCCGTTGCGGGGTGGGCGGCCGAGGTGTGCAGCAGGAGCTGGTCGACCACCGCGGTGAGGGTCTCGGCGTCGGAGGGTTTGGTGAGGAAGCGGTGCCCGGCCATGGCGACCTGGACGATCGCCTCCTCCTCGATGTGCCCGGAGAGCACCACCCGGGCCGTCCCGGGGTGCGACCGGCTGACCTCCGTGAGCAGCTGGGCGCCGTCCATGCCGGGCATCCGCATGTCGGAGACCACCACGTCGCACGGCGTGGCGGCCAGTCGCTCCAGGGCCTCGGCGCCGCCGTTGGCGAACTCCATGTCCCACTCGCCGCGGCGTCCGCGCAGCGACCGGCGCAGCCCGTCGAGGATGCGCGGCTCGTCGTCGACGAACAGCACCCGCGGTGTGCTCATGAGTCCTGGCGTCCGTCGACCGGCAGCCGCAGCGTGAAGGTGGTGCCCTCGCCCGGCACCGACTGCACGTCGATGGAGCCGCCGTGCCGGTCCAGCACCGCGCGGGCGAGGGCGAGGCCCTGACCGGTGCCCTTGCCCACGCCCTTGGTGGTGAAGAACGGGTCGAAGATGGACTGGCGGATGTGCTCGGGGATGCCGCTGCCGTCGTCGGCGAAGGTGATGACGACGTCCGGCCCGTCGAGCCGCGTGCCGATGGTGATCCGGCCCCGTTCTCCCCGCCCCTCCATGGCGTCGGCGGCGTTGACGAGCAGGTTGAGGAACACCTGGTTGAGGTCGCCGCGGTGGCACAGCACCTCGGGCAGCTCGGCGAGGTCGAGCTCGACGTCCGCGACGTACTTCACCTCGTTGCGGGCGACGGTCAGGGTGGTGCGGATCGCCTCGTTGAGGTCGGCGTACGACTGCTCGGCGGTGTCCTTGTAGCTGAACGACTTCATGGCCCGGACCAGCGACGCCACCCGCTCCACGCCCTCGAGGGTCTGCTTGACCGCGACCGGGATCTCGGCGATCAGGTACTCCACGTCCGCCTTGTCCTCGGCCGCGCGGGCCCGGGCGGTGCGCTCGTCCCACGCCACCTCGCCCAGGTCCGGGGCCATGCACTCGCGGTAGACCATGAGCAGCTGCGCGATGTCCTGGTACGCGTCGGCCAGGAACCGGGTGTTGTCGCCGACGAACTGGATCGGCGTGTTGATCTCGTGCGCCAGGCCGGCGGAGAGCCGCCCCAGCGACTCGAGCTTCTGGTCGTGATGGGCCGCCAGCTGCGCACGGCGTGTCTCGGTGACGTCGCGGAAGGTCACCAGCCGGCCCTGGCTGCCGGCACCCACCCGCAGCGGAGCGACCGAGCAGACCACCTGGAACGTGGACCCGTCCTTGCGGGCGAACACCGCGTCCACCGCCGCCGCGGGATCGCGCAGGGGACAGTCTTGCTCCGGCACCGGCGTGCCGCCGGGGGCGGGCAGGTGGACGGCCGCGTGCACCTGGCGGCCGAGCAGGTCCTCCTGGGACCAGCCGAGCATCTCCGACGCCGCGCGGTTGAGGGACGTGAGCCGGCCCTCGCCGTCCACGGTGTAGAGACCCTCGGGCATGTCCTGCATGAACGCGGTACGGAACGCGGTGGCGACGGTGTGCGCGGTGATGTCGGTGAGCACGAGGCACAGGCCGGGCGACCCGTCGCCGGGCAGCGGCCGGCAGTCGACCCGCCAGGTCCGGACCCGGCCCGGCTCCGTCGCGTCCGGGGCGTCGAACCGTTCGCCCACGACGGGTGTCCGCGTCGCCAGGACCTGGCTCAGCAGGGGTTCCAGCCGGTCCGCGAGGGAGGGCAGGGCCTCGGGCACTGTCAGCCCGGCCAGCTCGGCGGCGGGGCGGCCGGTGACCGCCGCGAACCCCGCGCCGGCCCGGACGAACCGCAGGCGCTCGTCGACGAAGGCGACGCCGGCCGGCACCGCGGCCTCGATCGTCTCCAGCAGCGCCGAGACGTCCGCCATCGCGTCCTCCCTCGAGTGGTCCCTTTCTCCCCATCGGCTCCCTGGCGGATCCGCTGAGGCGCAGGTCACAGGAGTGTCAAGAACCGGTGGCTCCTCCGCTTATCAGAAGTCTGTATCTCTCGCCGCGTGCGCCGATAGGGATGAAGAAGCGCACACCGGGACGACCGGGGGTCAGGTATGGACGGGATGCCGGTACGGCTGCAGCGGTGGATCCGCGGGTCGAGCTCCATGCTCGGGCAGGTCCGTGCCCTCTTCTTCGTCTTCCTGCTCATCTGGCCGTTCGTCGGCCTCTGGGGCGCCTTCGCGACGTCGCTACCTTTCGGCATCGCTGCGGTCGCCGCGACCCTGGGCCTGCTCGTCTGGCTGTACGTCGGTTACCAGCGCGGACGGTTCCCGGCTTGGAGCTGGGTCGCTGAGGGCGTCTGCGTCTGCGTCATCGCCGGTGCTTCCGACTACCGCACGACGATCGCCTTCTGCTTCATGTGGGTCAACTTCCGTTCCCTCTACGGCGGATTGCGAGAGAAGGCACTGGCGGTCGCGACCCTGGTCGCCATCATGGCGACAGGCATGATGGTCTTCGACGCCCAGGTCGAGGCCACGGCGACCCTGCTCCTCACGGCGTTCGTCGCGTTGGTGGTCAACCACGTGCTGGCCCGGGTCAGCGCAGCCCGCGACCGGGCCGCCGCGCGCGAGCGGGCCGCCGCCTCGGCCGGCGCCGGCCTGGTCGCTGCCACCACCCGCGAAGAAGCCATGGACGTCACCCTCGGCGCCGCGCTGAGCATGGACGAGGAGGTGAGCGCCGTCCTGGTGGTCACCGTCGCGGGCCCCGCCCTGCACGTGGTCGCCGCGGCGGGCGACGTCGGTACGGAGGCTTCCGGCTGGGTGGGTGAGCTGGCGGCGCTGCCCGAACAGGCCCGGACCGCCCTGGTGCCGGGCGGTTACGAGTACCTGGCCGACGGCGCGGCGCACGACGTCTGTGAGGTGTTCCGCCTCCGGCCCCACGCCGGTGTCGCGCTCGCGCCCCTGGCCGTGCACGGTTCCTGCTTCGGCCTGCTCCTGCTCGCCATGAACGGCCGGGCCACGGACGACCTGTCGGCCCCGGTGAAGACCCTCGCGGACGAGGCCGCGCTGACCCTCGACCAGCTGCTCAACCGCTCGCGGCTCAGCGCGGTCGTCGACCACTCGCCGGACGCGCTGGTGCTGGCCAGCGAGGCGGGCATCATCCGCTTCGCCAACCCCGGGACGCAGACCCTGCTGGGCGAGTCCGCCGCGGCTCTGACCGGCCGGGACCTGTGGTCGCTGCTGCACCCCGATGATCTCGAGGACATCCTGACCGCCGGAGCCGGCCCCGGCGTACCGGCGGCGCGGCCGTGCCGGATCCGCAGCCGCGAGGACGCCCCGTGGACCAACGTCGAAGCGGTCATCGACTACGTCAACGAGCACGACGGCTCCCGCAGCATCGTCTTCAACGCCCGCGACGTCTCCGAACGGCAGGCGCTGGAGCTGGAGCTGCGGCACGCGCAGAAGCTGGAGTCGGTCGGGCGGCTCGCCGCCGGCATCGCGCACGAGATCAACACGCCGATCCAGTTCGTCGGTGACAACGCCCGGTTCCTGGAGACGGCCTTCGCCGACCTGAACCGGTTGCACGAGGCGTACCGGGACCTCGTCGACGCGGCGCGCAAGGGCGCCGAGTGCGGGGAGGCCATCGAGCGCGTCGAGCGGGTGGCCGAGGAGATCGACATCGACTTCCTCCTCGAGGAGGTGCCGATGGCGCTGCAGCAGAGCCTGGAGGGCATCAACCGGGTCGCGAACATCGTGCGCGCCATGAAGGCCTTCGGTCACCCCGGCAGCGAGGAGAAGACGCAGGCGAACCTCGGCGAGGCGATCGCCAACACGCTGATCGTCGCGAACAACGAGATCAAGTACGTCGCCGACGTGGAGACCGACTTCGCCGACCTCCCGCCGGTGTACTGCCACCTCGGCGACATCAACCAGGTGGTGCTCAACCTGGTGGTCAACGCCGCCCACGCCATCGCCGCCGCCGACCGGGGCCGGGGCACCATCCGGGTCCGCACCCGGTCGGAGAGGTCCCAGGTGGTCATCGAGGTCGAGGACACCGGCACCGGGGTGCCGCCGGAGATCGCCGACAAGCTGTTCGACCCGTTCTTCACCACCAAGGAGGTCGGCACCGGCACCGGCCAGGGTCTCGCGCTGGTCCGTACCCTCGTGGTGGACCGGCACGGCGGGTCGGTGGACTTCACCAGCGAGCCGGGCGCGGGCACGGTGTTCACCGTCCGGTTGCCGGTCGGCGCCGACGACATGGCGGAGGCGGCGTCATGACGCACCGGCCGCACATCGTGTTCGTCGACGACGAGCCGCGCATCCTCAGCGGCCTGCGGCGGATGCTGCGCACCCACCGGGACCGCTGGGACATGTCGTTCGTCGAGGGCGGCCAGGCGGCGCTGGACTCCCTGCACAGCCGGCACTGCGACGTGATCGTCACCGACTACCGCATGCCCGGCATGGACGGCGCCCAGCTGCTCGACCGCGTGCGCAAGGAGTTCCCGGCGACCGCTCGGGTCATCCTCAGCGGCCAGACCAACGAGGACAACCTGCTGCGGATCATGGTGCTGGCCCACGAGTTCATCAACAAGCCCAGCACGCCGGAGCAGATCGTCACCGCGGTCGAGCGGCTCATCGCCCCGGCCGCCCCCGACGACGCGGTACGCCGCGACGTGGCGGTCATCGAGTCGCTGCCGAGCCCGCCGCACACCCTGGTCGAGCTCATCGACGCGTTCGCCACGGAGGACGCCAGCGCGCAGTCGGTCGGCCGGGTGCTCGAGCGTGACCCCGCGGTCGCGGCGAAGGTGCTGCATCTGGTGAACTCGTCCGCGTACGCGATGGGCCGCAAGGTCAACAACGTGGTGCAGGCGACCGCACTGCTCGGGCTGCCCACCATCCGGGGCCTGGTGTTCATGCACGACATGGTCCGCGAGTTCGATCCGGCCGGGGTCCTGCCACCGGTGTGGATCGAGCGGCTCACGGTGCACGCCGTCGAGACGTCGCGGCTCGCCGGGCGCTTCGCCGCCGGCCGGGACTGGGAGGGTCATGCCTTCACGGCGGGCCTGCTGCACGAGGTCGGGCAGCTGGTTCTCGCATCGTCGCGGCCCGCCGAGTTCGCAGGGGCGCTGACGCGGTGGCGGGACACGCCCGATGTGCCACTCTGCGACGTGGAGCGGGAGATCTTCGGTATCGACCACCGCGAGATCGGGGCGCGCCTGCTGCGGCTCTGGTCGCTGCCCGAGCCGGTCATCGAGGCGGCGTCGGCCCACCAGGAGCCGGCCGAGCCCGGGGTGGCCTCCGATCCCGCGTCGGCGGTCGCGCTGGCGCACCGGATCGTGGAGGCGGAACTCGAACCGGTGTGCGGCCCGCACGGCGCCCCGGCCCTCGGCGACGACGAGCTTAGCGAGCCGGTCCGCGAGGCGGCCGCCCGGTGGCGGCGGGAACGGTCCCCTAGGCCGGGCTGACGGTCAGCAGCGGCTCGGCCACGCCGTCCTCGAGGGCGGCGAAGTTGCGCAGCCGCGTGATCAGGCTGACGGAGACCTCCTGGCCCGCGCTGACCAGCCGGACGCCGGACTTACTGGTCACCGGGGCGGCGAGCACCATCCCGGACCGCAGCTCGTCGAGCGTCACCGGGCGTACGGTCTCGCCGTCGGAGATCGCCGTGGCCGCGTCCAGCGCCTCCAGCAGCGCCGGGTCGTAGTGACCCGCCCGTCCGGCGAGGGTCGCCGCGGCGACGGCGGGGCTGGTGCCGTGCGAGATCAGCTCGTCGAAGTCCTGGACGATGTGGATCAGCCGCCCGCCGAACGGGATCCGCTCGCCCGCCACCTGGTCCAGGGGCGCCCCCGAGCCGTCGAAGTTCTTCCGGGAGTACCGGATGGCGTCGGCCACCGGCTCCAGGCGGGGGATGGGGGAGATGATGTGGACCGCCACCTCCGGAAGGTCGTCGGTCATGGCCTGCTCGGCCGGGGTCAGCTCGGCGCCCAGGGCCAGCTTCTCCGCCACCGCGGGCGGCAGCGAGACGATGCCGATCTGGGACAGCATGACCGCGAGCTCGGCGACCCAGCGGTCCTCGACCTCGTCCGGGTACGCGTCGAGGAGCTGGATCGCCCGCCGCGACAGCCGGTTGGCCCGGCCGAAGGCATCGGGGTTGGACAGCGACAGCACGTCGTTGAGGGCCATGACGCTGCCGTTCAGGGTGCGCTCCAGCAGCTCCCGTTCCGCGACCACGAGCCGGTGCTGGGCCACGCAGTCGCGCAGTGCGGCGCTCATCGTCTCGGTGTCGACCGGCTTGAGGAGCATGCGGAAGACCTGGCCCTCGTTGACCGTCTTCGCGGCGTCCTCGAGGTTGGTGTGCCCGGTGAGGAGCATGCGGGTGGTGTCCGGCGCGACCTTGCGGGCGGCGGCGAGGAACTCCGCCCCGTTGATGCCCGGCATCAGGAAGTCGGAGACGATCACCTCGAACGGCTCGGGCTGCCGCAGGGCGAAGAGCCCCTTCGCCGCGCCGACGGCGGTCTCCACGTCGAAGTCCCGGCGGAGCTGGCGCCGCATCCCGTCGAGCAGGTTCGCTTCGTCGTCCACGAGCAGGATCCGCGGACGTTTGTTCGGCAGCGTCATCGTCGCCCCTATTCCCAGGCTGGCAGATCTACGCTATCCGTACTCATCGCCCGAAGTGGCCGAAACGCGGCGAAGGCCCGGTCAGGTCGTGAGGGCCTCCGTGGGGGTCAGCCGGGCCGCCCGGACGGCCGGGTAGAGCCCCGCGGCGGCACCCACCGTGAGCGTGGCCGCCAGCCCGCCGGCGAGCGCCCACAGCGGTACGGCCACCGGCCATGACCGCCACCACGCCCACGCCGCCGTGATCACCGCGCCGGCCGCGGCGCCGGCCGCACCGCCCAGCGCGGACAACAGCAGCGACTCCATGAGGAACTGCCGCCAGATCTGTCCGCGGGTCGCGCCCAGAGCCCGGCGCAAGCCGACCTCCGCGCGCCGCTCCAGCACCGAGATGAGCATGGTGTTGGCCACGCCGACGCCGCCGACCAGCAGTGCCACCGCACCGAGGCCCAGCATCAGCCCCTGCAGCGCGGCATCCGTGGCCCGGGTGGCGGCGAGGGCGTCCGAGGGCCGGGAGACCTTGACCTCGTTCGGCGCCGCGGGGTTCACCGTGGCGGCCAGGACCGCGCGAACCTGCTCCACCGCCGCCTCCCGCGACCGGGTGTACACGGTCGTCGGCGAGCCGTCGAAGCCGAGCAGCCGCTGGGCCGCCGACCAGTCCACGAGGGCCGCGGCGTCCAGCTCCCGGGCCAGCGGCACGGGGGCCAGGATCCCGACGACCGCGAACCACCGGCCGCCCAGCCACACCCGCGGTCCGGGCGCCCGGATGCCGAGCCGCTCGGCGGCGGTCGCCCCCAGCACGACGGCCGGGGCGTCCGGCGCCGTGCCGGTCAGCCACCGCCCGCGGGCGATCCCCGCGCGCAGCGTCGCGGCCAGGTCCGCGCGGGCGGCGAGCACGGCGATGCTGCCGTTCTCCGCCACCGGGATGTGCTCGTTGCGGTAGACCTTCGCGTCGAGCAGCCCGGTGGCGCTCACGGAGTCGACCGGGCCGATGCGGCCGACCATGGCGAGCGACTCCGGCGGCAGGTGGGCGTCCTCGCCGCCGAGCGTCGAGCCCGGCGCCGCGGTGAGCAGGTTGGTGCCCAGGGCGGCCAGGGTCCGGTCCAGCCCGGCGCGGCTGGAGGCGGAGATGCCGACCACCGCCAGCATGGCCGCGATCCCGATGGCGATGCCGGCGGCGGACAGCACCATGCGCAGCGGGCGGGCCCGCAGCCCGGCGGCGCCCAGCCGGACGACGTCCGCGGTGGCGAGGCGGGCCGGGCGGGGCGCGCTCACGACTCCACCAGCCGGCCGTCGCGCAGCCGGACCACGCGGGGGAGCGAGGCCGCGATGTCCCGGTCGTGCGTGATCACCACCAGCGTGGTGCCGGCGGCGTGCAGGTCGTGCAGGAGCGCCATGACCCCGGCACCCGCGGCCGAGTCCAGGTTGCCGGTCGGCTCGTCGGCCAGCAGCACCTGCGGCTCCCCGACGACGGCACGGGCGATGGCCACCCGCTGCCGCTCGCCGCCGGACAGCTCGTGCGGCCGGTGGTGCGCCCGGCGTCCGAGCCCCACCCGTTCCAGGGCCAGGCCGGCGCGGCGCAACCGCTCCCGCCGGCGGACGCCGCTGTAGAGCAGCCCGTCGGCGACGTTGTGCAGCGCCGTCACGCCGGGCGCCAGGTGGAACTGCTGGAAGACGAAGCCGATCGTGCGGGCGCGCAACGCGGCCAGGTTGCGGTCGGCGAGCGAGGCGACGTCGTGCCCGGCGATGCGTACGGTGCCCGCCGACGGCCGGTCCAGGGCGCCCAGCAGGTGCAGCATCGTCGACTTGCCCGAGCCCGACGGCCCGGACACGGCCACGAACTCGCCCCTACCGATCGTCAGCGTCACATCGGCGAGGGCCGTGACCCCCGGGTACTCCTTGCGTACCGCGGTCATCCCGATCATGCCGGGATCCCCACGGTCAGGCCCTCGCGCAGGCCGGACGCCCGGACCTCGACCCGGCCGTCCGCGAACATGCCCACCTCCACGGGCAGGTAGCGGGTGCCGTCGGCATCGACGACCTCGAGGCCGTAGCCGCCCTCGGCGAGCGCCAGCAGCGCGGCGACCGGGACGGTGAGGACGTTCTTACGCTCCTCACCCCGGTACGTCACCTCGACGGGCCCCTCCCGCAGCCGGCCGGGGGAGCCGTCCAGGGAGATCGTCACCGGCACGGTCGGGTCGCCTCCGTCGTCCTTCGGTTCCGCCCGCGTGCCGACGTACGTGACGCGGCCGGAGACCTTCTTACCGTCGGGAAGTGTCACGCGGACCTTGACGCCGCTCGCCGCCCAGCCGGCCGCGTCGGCGTCCACGTCGGCGGTGACGACGGTCGCCGCCCCGGTGTACGTGAGCACATCGCCGGAGGCCGCCGCGCCGGGGCGGGAGCGCAGCTCCGCGATGCGGACCGGGCCGTTGGCGACGGTGGCCCACGTGGAGTCGACCACGCCGGTCTCGGGCAGGCCGAGCTTCTTCTGCCAGCGCCGGACCGCCTCCGCCGTGCGGCCGGTGTACTCGTCGTCGGCGGTGAACTCGTCGTAGCCGAGGCTGCGCAGGTTGCGTTCGAACTGGGCGACGTCGGGGCCCTCCGAGCCCGCAGACAGCGACCGGTAGAGCGGCAGGATGCCGTAGAGCAGCACGACGGGCCGGTTGTCGGCGCGCAGCATCGTCCCGCCGCGCTTGACGACCCGGCCGGCCGGAGGCAGCCACGTGAGCGTGCCGGTCGCCTTCGAGGTGAACGGCACCGGGTCGCCGTACCCCAGCTCACCGTCGATCTCCACCGACCGGGCGAGCGTCTCCCGGCGTACCTGGGTGGTGGCCGGCGGGCGGTCCGGGGCCGGCGCCGAGCCGGACCGGTCGTCCAGGCCGAGGGCCGCCGCACCGCCCCCGGCCAGGACGACCGCGGCGGCGGCGGCCACGACGACCGTGCGGGTCCGCCGCGTCATCCCGTCACCTTCGTGACGGCGCCGACGCTGTCCGGGCCGAGACCGCGACACTTCTCCATCGCTTTGCGCAAGGCCGCACCGTCGCCATCTGTGCCCCGCTCGAGCTGCAGCCCCCCGGTGGCCGGATCGGGATCCGGGAAGTCCGGCACGCCGTTGGCGCGCATGCACTTCGCCATGTCCCGCAGCTTCGCCAGGTCCTCCGGCGTCACCTTCGGCGGCTCGCCACCGTTCGGCAGCAGCTTGTGACACTTCTCCATGGCCGCCTGCATCTTGCGGCTCTGCGGGGTCTCCCCCTCGCCGGCCTTCTGCGCGGGCACGGCGATCATCCCGTCGGCTCCGGGGTCGGGCACGTCGACGCCCGCGGCGCGCATGCACTGCGCGAACTGCCGCCGCAGGCCGGCCTCGTCCGCCGCCGGCGCCGAGCTGGGCCGCCCGCCGCCCGCCGAAGCCACCTGCGGCTCGTCGCCGCCTCCGCCGCAGCCGCCCAGGGCGAGCGCCGCGAGCAGGGCCAGCACGATCCTGTGTCCGTGGGTCATCACGGCTCCTTTCGGTCGGCGGAAGCAGACCGCAGGGGCCATAAGCCCGGTGTCAGCGCCGGCGCTCACAGGATTTTTATGGGAAGCACCGGCACCATGTCTCGCGTGCGGGTACTGATCGCGGAGGACGAGGTCGTGATGGCGGACGCTATAGCGGAAGGGCTGCGGCTGCAGTCGCTGGCGGTGGACACTGTCCACGACGGCGACGCCGCCCTGCAGCGGCTGGCGGTCAACGACTACGACGTGCTGGTGCTCGACCGGGACCTGCCGGTGGTGCACGGCGACGACGTGTGCCGGGCCGTCGTCGCCGCCGGCGGCACGGTACGGGTGCTCATGCTCACCGCCGCCGGAGAGCTCGACGACCGCGTGCGCGGGCTCGCCCTCGGCGCCGACGACTACCTGCCGAAGCCGTTCGCCTTCGCCGAGCTCGTCGCGCGGGTACGGGCCCTGGGCCGCCGCTCGCGCCCCGCGGCGCCGCCGGTGCTGGAACGGGCGGGCATCCGCCTCGACACGACCCGGCGGGAGGTCTTCCGCGACGGGCAGTACGTGGCGGTGTCCCGCAAGGAGTTCGCCGTGCTCGAGGAGCTGCTGCGCGCGGACGGCGCCGTGGTCAGCACCGAGGAGCTGCTGGAACGGGCCTGGGACGAGCACACCGACCCGTTCACCAACGTCATCCGTACCACCGTCATGACGCTGCGCCGCAAGCTCGGGCCACCCGCGGTCATCGCCACCGTCACCGGAGTGGGGTACCAGATCCCGTGACGCACCGATGGACCGTACGCGCCAAGCTGACCGCCCTGTACGGCACGCTCTTCCTGCTCGCCGGCGCGGCCCTGCTGGCCATCACCTACCTCCTGCTCGCGCAGGCCCTGCACGACCAGGCCGTGGACCGGACGCTGGTGCTCGCCGTCCCGGCCATGCCCGCGGACGTCGACCTGCAGGCGGCCCCGGTGTCGGGCACCGCCCGGGCCACGGGCCTGACGCCGGCTCAGCAGGCCGAGGCGCAGCGCCGGTTCGAGCTCGCCGAGAGCCTGCAGGAGGAGTTCCGCTCGCGCACCCTGACCTCGCTGTTGCAGCGCGGCGGCATCGCGCTGGCCTGCGTGGCCGTCGTGGGCGTGTGGCTGAGCTGGCTCGCCGCGCGCCGGACGCTGCGGCCACTGCAGCAGATCACCGCGACGGCCCGCCGGGTCGCCGACCGCACCCTGCACGAGCGCATCGGCCTGACCGGCCCCCACGACGAGCTGCGCCGGCTGGCCGACACGTTCGACGACATGCTCGCCCGCCTCGACGCCGCCTTCGCCTCCCAGCGCCGCTTCGCCGCGAACGCCTCGCACGAGCTGCGCACACCCCTGGCGATCAACCGCACGCTCGTCGAGGTGGCGCTCAGCCGCCCACACGCGTCACCGGAGATCCGGCAGCTCGGCGAGACCCTGCTGGCGGTCAACGCCCGGCACGAGAAGCTCATCGACGGCCTGCTCCTGCTGGCCCGCTCCGACCAGGAGGTGCAGGACCCGGTCCCGGTCGACCTGGCCGGGATCACCGCCGCGGTGGTGCGGGCCGCGCGGCCCGCCGCCGAGGCCGCCGGGGTCGAGCTGACCGCGGTCACCCGGCCCGCACCGGTACGCGGTGACCCGGTCCTGCTCGAGCGCCTCGTGCACAACCTCGTGCAGAACGCCGTCGCCTACAACGTCCGCCCCGGCCGGGTCGAGGTCTCCTGCGGACCGGGCGGCCTCACCGTCACCAACACCGGGCCGGTGATCGCCGCCTCCGAGGTGCCGCGGCTGTTCGAACCGTTCCAGCGGCTCGCCGACCGGGTCGGGTCCGCGCACGGCACGGGGCTCGGGCTGTCGATCGTACGGTCGGTGTGCCGGGCGCACGACGGTGACGTGACCGCCGAGCCCGGCCCGAGCGGGGGTCTGACGGTGACCGTCACCCTGCCGCCGGGCCGGGATCAGGACGCGGTCGGGGCACGGCCCAGGGAGATGCCGGAACCCGCGAACCCGTGACGCTCGTAGAACCGCACGGCACCGGCGTTCCGGTGATGAATGCCGGCGGAGAGGTAGGTGATCCCGTGCGCCACCGCCCACGTCTCAGCCGCCCCGAGCAGAGCCGCGCCGACACCCCGGCCTCGCACCTCGTCCGCGACGACCGTGTGGATCTGCGCTGAGGGCTCCGGACGCAGGATCTGGTGGTCCGGCGGATCGGGGCTGCGCACGACTTCCACCATCCCGACCGTCCGCCCGCCGAGGTCGGCGACGAGCACGACATGGTGCTCGGCCGGACCCGTCAGCACGGCCGTGAAGTGGCGCAGGACCGCTTCGCGCGCCGGCACCCGGTACGCCTGCGGATCGAGGGCGATGTGTGCCTCGGCGTTCGCGATCCGCAGCCGGACGAGGGACTCCCCGTCGGCCGGGACGGCCGGGCGCACGGTGATCTGCTCGGGTTCCATCAGCGGGGGCGCCAGCCGAGCGCGGGCCCGAGCCGGGTCGCCAGGTCGGTGAGGATCTGCACGTAGTCGGCGTGCTCGAAGCTGAACGGCAGCGCGAACGCCACCTCGTCGATCTCGCGGAACGCGGCGTGCGCGTACAGCCGTTCCGCGATCTGTTCGGCGGTGCCGACCAGGTCGGGCGCGAACATCATCCGGGCGGGGCCCTGCGGGCTGCGGGTACGCGGCGTGCGCTGCTCCGCGTACGCCTCGTACCGCGCCCGCTGGTCCGCCGTGGCGCTGTCGGTGGGGATGACCACGAGGCCCTGCGAGACCCGTGCCCGCTGCCCGTCGGGGTGGTGGGCGCGGAACGCGCGTACGTGCGAGAGCTGGACGGCGGCGAAGTCCTCGGACTCCTCGGCCTTGACCACGCTGCTGGTCAGGAAGTTCATGCCGTGCTCGCCAGCCCACTGCGCCGACCGCAGGCTCGCCCCGCCGTACCACATCCGTTCGCGGAGCCCGGGTGCGTGCGGCTCGACCCGCTTGGAGAACACCTCGAAGCCCTCGGTGCCGCTGAAGTCCCGGGCCGGCTCGCCGGCGACGAAGCCGAGCAGCCGTTCCACCCGCCGGTAGCTGAAGTCCTCGGCGTCGCCGGTGTCCGGGTAGAGCGCCTCTTTGACGGTGTCGTAGTGCATCGGCGGCCCGACGCTGACGCCGGGGTTGAGCCGCCCGCCGCTGAGCAGGTCGACCGTGGCGAGGTCCTCGGCGAGGCGCAGCGGGTTCTCCCAGCCGAGCGGGATGACGGCGGTGCCGAGCTCGATGCGGCTGGTGCGCTGGGACGCGGCGGCGAGCACGGCGACGGGGGAGGAGATGCCGTACTGCAGGTGGCGGTGCCGCACCCAGGCGCTGTCGAACCCGAGCTCCTCGCCGAGCCGGATGATCTCCAGCGTGGCCTCGTGCCCGGACCGCGGGTCGGCGCGGTCGAACAGGCCGATGGTCAGGAAGCCGAGTTTGCGCAAGGGTTGGGCAGGTTGCGGCACGCCGTTCATTCTGCCCGATCAAGCGAGCGCTGCGGTGGCACCCAGCAGGCCGAGCGCCGCCGCAGCGCCGCACCCGAGTCAGCCGGTCAGCAGGTCGCGGGCCTTCCGGAGGGCCGAGTCGGTGCCGCTGCCGAGCTCGGCCGGGGTGAACACCGGACAGGCGATCGTGGGCGGGATGCCGGTCACGTCGAACGTCCGCCCCGCCGCGGTGAAGTACTCCTCGTTGGGCAGCGCGAACTCCCATCCGTTCGGCAGCGTCCGCGGCATGATGTCGGAGAAGACGCCCTGGGTGGGCTGCCCGATGCGGACCGGGGCCGGCCGGCGGCCCAGCAGGGCCTGGGTGAACGTCTCCCCGGCGCTGACGGTGAGGCTGCCGGTCAGCACGGCGACCGGGCCGGTGTAGCGGGGACCGGGCCGCGGCCGCACCGGTACGGGAACCGGACGGGTGCGGCTGCCCGGGTCGTCCGGGTCGTTGCGAGCCCGCTTGCGGTAGGCGAGGTACGGCCGGCCGGTCAGCCGCTCCGCGATCCGGATGCCGAGCGCGTCGGAGCCGCCCCGGTTCAGGCGGAGGTCGAGGATCAGCCCCCGCAGCGCGTGCGGGCCCCTGGTGCGCCCGGCCGTCACGATGGCGTCCAGCGCCTCGTCCAGCGCCGCGCTGTCGTCTGCGACGTCGCCGTCCTCGGTGTAGCCGGCGAACTTGGTGATCCGCAGATAGCCGATGCGCCCCGGCAGGTCGGCGTACGTGATCCCGCCCCTCGCCCAGGTCTGCCTGGACCCGGGGAGCTGCGCATCGGTGATCTCCAGTGCGCGCTCCTCAACGGTCGCGCGGGCGGGTGTGCCTTCGCGGACGCCGAAGTAGCGGTGGGTGCCGTCGGCCACCAGCCCGGTGTGCGCGTCGTGGAGCGGTTCGATCATCGACCGGAGGACCGTGAAGAGCTCGTCGTCGGTGGAGTCGGGGCGTACCAGCGGCCGGTGCGAGGCGCGCATCGCGTCCCAGTCGACGCCGTGCTGCCGGAAGAAGGGGTAGTTCTCGGCGAACGTCTGCCAGAAGATGTCGAACGTGCTGACGGGGTCCGCCGGGGTCGGACGGTCGCACGTCTCGGGCAGCCGCGCGATCGGGAGCAGGTCGCGGACTCCGGTGGAGCCTTGCACGGCGAGGCGGGCGCGACCGTGCCCGGCCGGCCGCAGGGTGAAGTCCGGGACGCCCTCGCCGGTGAAGTGCCCGCCGCCGGTACCCGTCGCGGTGAACCAGGGGCGGCAACTGATCCGGGTCGTCTCGTACGCCTCCAGCCGGCCGTCCTCCACCGAGACCGCCATGCCGTAGCCGTCCACCTGCCACAGCCCGTCGCCCCGGGCGGCGGCGTGTGCGGGGGAGGCCGCGGTGCCGGTCAGGAGCAGGGCGCCGATGAGGGCGGCGCTTGCGTACCTTCGCTTTCGCGATGTGTTCTGCATGAACCGAGTCTCGTGAGCACGACCGGCCGAGTCAGTCGGGCCAGTACCCCGTTTCGGGGTAGTGCGGGCCCTACCCCGCGCTCCATCCGATCGCCGGGGCGATGTGCTCGGCGATGGTCCGCAGGATCCGCGCGTTGTACTCCACCCCGAGCTGGTTCGGCACCGTGAACAGGATCGTGTCGGCCGCGCGTACCGCCTCGTCGGCGGCCAGCTCCGCGGCGATGCGGTCGGGCTCGCCGGCGTACGTACGCCCGAAGCGTGACCGGACCCCCTCGAGCAGCCCGACCTGGTCCTCCTGTGCCTGGTCGCCGAAGTACAGCCGGTCGATGTCCTCGGTGATCGGCAGGACGCTGCGGGACACCGAGACGCGCGGCGCCCGCGTGTGGCCGTGGTCCTTCCAGGCCTGGCGGAACAGCTCGATCTGCTCGGCCTGCAGCCGGTCGAACGGCACGCCGGTGTCCTCCGACAGCAGGGTCGAGCTTTGCAGGTTGACGCCGAGCCCGGCCGCCCACTGCGCGGTCGCGCGGGTGCCCGCGCCCCACCAGATCCGCTCGCGCAGGCCCGGCGACTGCGGCTGGATCGCCAGGCCGCCGCTGATGCCGGTGCGGGCCGGATCGGTACGCGCCACCGCCGCCCCGGAGATCGCGGCGAGGAACACCTCGGTCTTGCGCCGTGCCGCGTCGGCGGCGTTCTCGCCCTCGGCCGGCACGTACCCGAAGGCCTCGGCCCCGCGCAGAACGGTCTCCGGTGATCCGCGGCTCACGCCCAGCTGCAGCCGCCCGCCGCTGATGAGGTCGGCGGCGGCCGCCTCCTCCGCCATGTAGAGCGGGTTCTCGTAGCGCATGTCGATGACGCCCGTGCCGATCTCGATCCGGGACGTGCGCGCGGCGATCGCCGACAGCAGCGGGAACGGTGACGCCAGCTGCCGTTCGAAGTGGTGGACGCGGACGAACGCGCCGTCGACGCCGAGCTCCTCGGCGGCCTGGGCCAGCTCGATGGTCTGCAGCAGCGCGTCCGCGGCGGTGCGGGTCCGGGATCCGGCGGCGTTGCGCCAGTGCCCGAAGGACAGGAACCCGATCTTCTTCCTCACGCCGGACCCAACGAGTCCACCATCCGCCGGATTCCCGCGCGGTCTACTCGCCGGTCCGGTCGTCCCGGTCCAGGTCCGCCGGCGGGGCCGGGTGCGTGCCGTCGCGGCGGAGCCGGTCGATGCGGTCGACGCCGCGCTGGACGGCCTCGCGCGAGCGCAGCAGGAACTCGTTGCTGCGTTCGGTCTTCGCCGACGTGCGCTCGATGGCGCCGCGGAAACGCTCGATGGGGTCGGCGGTCCCGCCGCCCTGCCTGCCGGCCTCGGCGTCGAGCAGGCGCTCCCGCTCGTTGGCGGCCGCCTCCCGGGCGTCGGCCTCCATCTCACGGCGGTCGGCCCTGCGCTCGCGGGCGTCGGCGCGCTCGTCGCGCAGGTCGGCAGCCTGTTCACGCTCGCGGATCCGGCGTTCCCGCTCGTCCAAATCCGTCGCCCTGTCTGTCCGCGCGTCACCCGGCGTGTTCGCACCGCCCACGCAATGCAGGGTACCCACAGGGTGTTGCGCAGTACCATCGTCAGACCCGCGCCTGGAGGTAGGAGTTGTTGCAAGTCCGCCGCATCCGGCCGCGCGTGGGTCTCGTCGCCGCGCTGGCCGCCGGCGGCCTGCTGCTGGCGGTGCCACCGGCGGCGCAGGGGCGGCGGACCGGCCCGTCGCCCGCCGCCGTGGCCTGGCCCGCCGCGCAGCGGGCCACGATCCCGGCGGCTCTGCCGGACGGCACCGCGTACGAGCCGGGGGTGTTCGCCGACGCGAGCACCTCGGCCGGCACCGCGCCCAGCCGGGACGGCAAGCTCGCGCGGCTGGTCGTGCGCGCCGCGGACGGCTCGGTGCGGCAGCTGCGGGCGCTGCCGTCGTCGCGGAACCCGTCGTTCCAGAGCCTGACCGTCGCCGGTGACCAGCTGATCTGGTTCGAGCGCACGGACTCCGGCCTGGAAGTGTGGGCCGGGAGCCTGCGCGGGAGCGGGGCCGCGCACCGGATCACCGCCGACACCGGCCAGGCGCGTTTCTACCGCTCGGAGCACGATCTGGTGGTCGCCGACGGCGCCCTGCACTGGGTCGCCTCCGGCCCGGCCGGGGTCACCGAGGTGCGGTCGGTCGCTGTCGGTGGCGGCCCGGTCGGGGTACGCGCCGTGCCCGGCACCTGGCGCCTGCTCGCCTGGCCGTGGATGGTCGACGGGGTCGCCGACACCCGCGGCGCCCGTACCCTGCACAACCTGGCGACCGGCGGCGACGTGGCGATCGCCCGCCCGCGCAAGGGCGCCACCGACTGCAGCCCGGCGTGGTGCCGGACGGTGTCGCTGGACGACGACGGTGGCAGCCGCATCGACCTGATGCGCCCGGACGGCAGCGAGCGCCGCGAGATCGCCGGCGACACGGCGACGACCGAGCTCGTGGACGTCGCGCCGCTCGACCGGTTCGAGGTGTTCGTCCGGGTGAGTGCGGCCTCGGAGCTGACGGGCAACGCGCAGCTGCTCGCGTACGAGACGGCGACCCGCCGCACCGTGGAGATCAGCCCGGACGCCGGCAGCGTGGCGTACCGCAACGGTGTGCTCTGGTGGTCCACCGGCAACCAGGAGACCTTCGTCCGGCACAGCCTGGATCTCCGCACGGTGTGACCGGGCGTCACTGCCAGGCATCAGAAGAGGCTGAGCTGGCCCGGCGTGGGATCGCGGCGCCCGCTCATGCCGCGGCGGATCACCCACGGCCGCAGCTCGGGGATCGGGTCCTCGTCGCGCGGCTCGCGCTGCGGCGGCACCCCGCCGGTGAGCGCCCACAGCGACGGACCCAGGTTGATGCCGCGCGCCCGCAGCGCCCGCCGGAAGTCGGCGAGGCTGAGCGGCAGCCGGGTGCTGTCCAGGTCGGGCAGGTCGAGGTCGCTGCGCATCCGCATGAGCCGCCGGTTGCGGTCGACCACCTCCCGTACGCCGGGCGCCGCAAGCTGCTCGGCGGCCTTGTCGCCGACGGCCTCCCGCACCAGGTGAGCCGCCCCGGTGTCGAGCGCGGCCCACGCGCCGTCGACCGTGCCGAACGCGGCGAGCAGCTTGGCGGCGGTGGCGGAGCCGAAGCCCCGCACGCCCGGCAGGTTGTCCGAGGGGTCGCCGCGCAGGGCCGCGAAGTCCCTGTACTGCCAGGCCTCCACGCCGCACAGCTCGGGCAGCCCGGCCGCGTCGACCAGCACCGCCTCGTCGAAGCCGCCGTTGCGCACCCGCAGCACCGAGGTCGCGTCGTCGATGAGCGCGAACGCGTCCCGGTCACTGGTCATCAGCACCGACCGCCAGCCGTGGCGCCGTGCGTGGGCCGCCGAGCTGGCGAGCACGTCGTCGGCCTCGTACGCCGGCGGGCACACGACGCGTACCCCGGCCTCGGTCAGCAGCTGCGGCGCCCCGGCGATCTGCTCGGTGAGGTCGGCGGGCTTCTCCGGCCGGTGCGCCTTGTACCCGGCGTAGTCGGTTCGGCGCGCGGAGTCGTCAGGGCAGTCGAAGCCGACGATCAGCGCGTCGGGCCGCAGGTACGCCGCCGCCCGTGCGATGAACCCGACCAGCCCCCGCAGCGCCCACACCGGACGCCCGTCCGCGTCGAGGAAGCCGTCGCCGGCGCCGGCGTGGTAGGCGCGGTGCAGCAGGCTGTTCCCGTCGAGGACGAGCAGCAGCGGGACCGGCGGCGACACCCGCCGAGTGTAGGCATGCCCCCGCGCCCCGTACGCACCGCGTCAGTCCGTCGTGGAGTTCCCACCGGCCGCGTTGATCGACGACGCGTTCAGCGCGCCGGCGCCCAGCCCCCAGCGGTTCAGCAGCTCGGCGTACGTACCCGAGCGGATCAGCCGGTCGAGCGCGTCGCGCAGGCTGTCCCGCAGCGCGGTGCGGTCCTTGGGCACCGCCAGCCCGTACAGCCCCGGCTCGTACTGGACGGTGGAGGCGAGCTGGTAGTGCGCGCGGGTGCGCTGGTCGGTGGTGAGGTGCGCGGCCGGCGGGTAGTCGTTGAGGACCGCCACGGCCCGGCCGGTGCGCAGCTGCAGCAGCGCGTCGGCGTTGGTCTTGTACGTGCCCACGGTGATCTTCTTCGTGCCGCAGCCCCGCTGGGAGCGCTCGAGCAGGTCCTCCTGGACCGTGCCCTTCTCGACGGCGACGACCTGCCCGCAGAGGTCCTTGAGGTCGGTGATGCCGCGCGGGTTGCCCCGCTGCACCACGATCGACGTACCGGCGGCGAAGTAGTTGAGGAAGTCCGCCTTGGCCTCCCGCTCGGCGGTGTCGGTCATCGACGAGAGAACCCCGTCGTAGGTTCCCTTGGCGGCCTCGTCCAGCGAGGTGCCGAAGTCGGCGGCGACCATCTCGACCCGGACCCCGAGCACCGCGCCGAGGGCGGCGGCCAGGTCCGGCTCGAAGCCGATGATGCTGCGCCCGTCGGTGCCGTAGGACTCCATCGGCGCGTAGCTGGGATCCGTCGCCAGCCGGATCACGCCCTTGTCGCGGATCTCCTGCGGCAGCGCGTCGTGCAGCGCCCGGTCCACCTCGATGCCGCGGGACCCGGCCGAGCCCGCACCGTTGCGGCCGGCTTCTCCGCCGCACCCGGCGGCGGTCAGTGCGAGCAGCGCACCGGTCACCGCCGCAGCGATCCTCAGGGTCTTCATCGTCCAAGGCCTCCCGTCAGGAGCCGGCGGTCGCCGGTGGTGGTCTCGATCAGCTCGTTCCAGGTCAGCGGCGGTGCCAGCAGCCGGCCCTGCGCGGCGTCGCAGCCGGCTTCCTCGAGCCAGGCCCGCGCCTCGGGGGACTCCACGCCCTCGGCGGTGACCCAGCAGCCCAGCCCGTGCGCCAGCTCGACGACCGATCGCACGATCGCCTCGCTCTCGGGGTTGCGCGCGACGCCTGCCACGAAGACCTGGTCGATCTTGATCTCCGAGACGGGTACGGTGCGCAGCTGCGACAGGCTGGTGTAGCCGACCCCGAAGTCGTCGACGGCCACGCCGATGCCGAGGCCGACCAGGTCGATCACCGTGCGGGTGGCGACGGCGGTGTCGCCGGCCAGCGCCGTCTCGGTCACCTCCAGCATGAGCCGGTCCGCCGGAGTCCCCGTCTCGGCGAGCAGGCCGGCGACGAACTCCGTGAAGCCGGGCTGGTCGAGGTTGCGCGCGGAGACGTTGACCGACACCTGCCAGGACCGCCCGGCCGTCGTCCAGTCCCGCTGGTCGGCCAGGGCCCGGCGCAGCACCCAGTCGGTCAGCGGTGCGATGAGCCCCGACTGCTCGGCGGCGGGCAGGAAGTCGGCGGGGAACAGCAGCCCGCGTACCGGGTGCTGCCAGCGGACCAGTGCCTCCGCGCCGCAGATCTCGCCGTCGCTCAGCCGGATCTTGGGCTGGTAGTGCAGGACCAGCTCGTCGCGTTCCAGCGCGTGCCGCAGCTCGGCCTGCACGACCAGCCACTGGGTGGCGTGCGCGACGCCGCCGCCGGCGTACAGCACGATGCCGGCCGTGCCGCGCTTGCCCTGGTACATGGCCGCGTCGGCGGACTTGAGCAGCTCCTCCACGCCGGCGCCGTGCTCGGGGTAGAGGGCGACGCCGAAGCTCGCCTCGATCGTCAGCGGGATGCCGTCGAGCACGATCTCCTCGGTGAGCCGGTCGCGGGCGGCCGTGAGCAGGGCGAGCGCCTCCTGCGGGCCGGCGCCGGGCAGGATGACGCCGAACTCGTCGCCGCCCAGCCGGGTGACGGTGTCGCCGGGTCGCAGCGCCGCCACGAGCCGCTCGGCGACGACCTTGAGCAGCTCGTCGCCGGCGTGGTGGCCGAGGGTGTCGTTGACCTCCTTGAAGTGGTTGAGGTCGACGAGCACCATGGCGCCGCGGCGCGGTGCCCGCTCCAGGGCGGCCTTCGCCCGCTGCCGGAAACCGGCCCGGTTGGGCAGGCCGGTGAGCGTGTCGTGCAGCGCCTCGTGCTCCTGGCGGGCCGCGTAGCGGCGCAGGGAGCGCGTCGTGGACCAGGAGATCAGCGCCAGGACCAGGTAGAGCCCGACCAGGCCGGCGGCGAGCCGCCAGTACGTGACCCGCATCTGCTGGTCGAGGCGTGCGGCGATGCCGTCGTACGGCAGGTACAGCTCGAGCACCCCGACGGCCCGCCCGGAGGCGCTGGCGACCACGGGTTGCAGCACCCGGATGACCTCCCCGGTGGCCCGCCCGGAGTCGGCGACGACGGCCACGTCGGTGTGTCCGACGGCGGCGGCCTTGAACGCCGGGTCGGACAGGGGGATGCCGCCGGCGGTCGAGCCGTCGTCGGAGAAGACGACCTGCCCGCTGAAGCTGCGCAGCCGGATCCGCACGACCGAGCCGTGGAAGATCGAGAAGTCGGTGGCGGCCTGCAGCCGGTCGCGCTGGGCGGTGGTCAGGCCGGTGGTCAGGTCGGCGTCCTCCAGCGCGGGTGCCACCGCCATCTCCTCGATGACCACGGCCTGCGCCCGCCCCTGCTCCTCGGCCTGCCGGATGGCGTCGGCGCGGTAGCCGGTGACGAGCACGGCGCCGAGCACGGCGACGGGGACGAGGCTGGCGGCGGCGTACGCCGCGAACAGCCGCGACCCGCCCTTCGCACCCGTTCTGCTCCGCAGCCGCACGCTGCCCAGATCGGCGGCTCAGGGCGCCGATGAAGGAGAACCGCCGAAGAGCAGGTCGAGGTGCGCGTCCAGGGCGGCCAGCGCCTGCTCCGGTGGGTAGTGCCCGCCGAGCAGGTAGACGCCCAGGCCCTCCATGAGCGCCAGCAGCCCGGCGGCCGCCCGGTCGGCGTCCGGCCCGGGCAGCAGCCCGGCGAAGAAGGCGGTCATCTGTGCCGTGTCCTCGTGCAGCGCCGACGCCGCCGCGGGCCGGACCGCCGTGTACGCGAGGAACGCCAGCGCCACCCGCCCGTCGGCGCGGCTCTCCTCGTCCAGCGGCAGGACGGCGGTGATGATCGTACGCAGCAGCTCCCGCGGTGCCGGGGCGTCACCGAGCCGGGCGACCGCCGCCGTGACCCGGGCCTGCGACCGGTCCCGCACGACGCCGAGCGCGAACCTCATCATCTCGTCCTTGGTGCGGAAGTAGTGCTGCACCATCCCGGCGGAGACGCCGGCCGCGGCGGCGACGTGGCGCAGGCTCACCGCCTCCAGCCCCTGCTCGGCGGCGACCCGCATCAGCGCGTCGGCGATGCGGGTACGCCGCTCGAGGGCGTCGACCTTCTTGGGCATGGCCGCGATCGTTTCACAGCGCGGGCGTGCCCACCGTGACCGTGCCCGCCGCGCCGTCGACGGTCACGACCTGCCCGGTGGTGATCGCGCGGGTCGCGCCCGGCACGCTGATCACGGCCGGGATGCCGTACTCGCGGGCCACCGTGGGGCCGTGGGCCATGACCGCCCCGGTCTCGGTGACCAGGGCGCCCGCGGTGAGGAACAGCGGTGTCCAGCCCGGGTCGGTGGTCGCGGCGACGAGGATCTCGCCCGGTTCGATGCGGGCGGTGGCCGGGTCGGTGACCACCCGCGCCGGCCCGGTGGCCCGCCCGGCGGCGGCGCCGACTCCGGTCAGCACCCCGTCGGTGGCGGGCGGGGCGGGCAGCAGCGCCTCGACGTCCGTACCGTCGGAGAGCAGGGCGACCGGTACGGTCCGGCGGCGCAGCTCCCGCCGGTGCTCCGCCCTGCGCCGGGCGACGACGGCGTGCAGGCCGGTGTCGCCGGGCAGCGCGGCACGGACCTCGTCGAGGGTCAGGAACATGATGTCGTCCGCCTGCTCGAGGCGCCCGGCCGCGGTCAGCTCGGCGCCGATGAGCAGCAGCTGGTCGCGTACCGACCGCAGCCGGTACAGGCCGGCGAACTTCCCGGCCTCGCGCAGGCCGGCCAGCGCCCGGGCCCGGCGCAGCAGGAAGACCGCGATCCGGCCGCGCACCGGGCGGCGGCGGGCCCGCCGGGCGATGTCGCGCAGTGTGGCCTCGGCGGTGGCGGCGGCCGCGGCGAACCGCCGGTCCGGGGCCTGGTCCGGGTCGGTGAGGCGCAGGTGGTTCGCGACCATCGCGAGGACCGGCGCGGGGTCCTCCGCCCAGCGCGGCACGCCCAGGTCGACCTCGGCGACGCCGCGGTGGCCGTACGCGCGCAGGAAGGTGTCCAGGCCGACGTCCGGCAGCGAGCCGCGGAGGTAGCGGGCGGCCAGTTCCTGCGGCGCCGTGCCGAGGAACAGGTCACGGTGGGCGGCGGCACGCTGGGCGACCCGCCACAGCGCCAGGTCCATCTCGATGGTGACGTTGTGCGGCATGCCGCCGAGCACGGTGTGGATCTCGTCCGGCGTGGCGACGCCGCGCAGCAGATGAGCGGGCAGGGTCGCGGCGAGCATGCCGGCCACGATGGGCCAGGCGATGTCGTCCGGGCCGTCCGCCGCATCCCGCGCCTCGGCGAACGCCAGCCGGTCGGCGGCGGTCCTCGGCCCATCGGGTACGGCGGAAGCCTCGCGCAACCGGTCGACGGCCCGCCACAGCCGCGCCCGAGCCTTGTCGGGACGCGCCAGCGCCCGCACGATGCCCGCGACGGCCCGGGCGGCGGTCCCCGGCGCGCCCGGCCGTGCGCCCGTCTTCGCCGTCGGGCCGGGAGCGAACCGGGGATCGGCGAGCACGTGCTCCATCGCCGCCTGGGCACGCGGGCCGAAGTCGACGGCGAGCAGCTTGACCAGCCGTTTGCGGGCCGTCCGGCTGCGGGCGAGGTCGGTGAGGTCGCCGTACAGGCGCCCGCCGATGTCGACGACCTCGGCGCGGACCCCCAGCGACGCGAGCATCGCCTCGATCTGGGACCGGAGGGTGGCCATGCCCATCGGGGTGACCGGCCGCAGCATTCCCTGGACGGTGCCGAACTCGACGTACACCCGGGGGAGCGGCTTCCCGGTCGCCGGGGGCATCGGGAAGAGCGTGGTGATCGGGCGCGACTGGAGCAGCCAGATGCCGTCGCCGTCGACGGCCCACTCCACGTCCTGAGGGCCGCCGAAGTGGTCCTGCAGCCGTTCGCCCACCCGCCGCAGCTCGGCGAGCTGCGAGGAGGTGAGACAGCCGCCGACGTCCGGGACGGAACCGTCCAGGACGTAGTGGTCCACGGCCACCGCCCCGTCGACGACCGCCGTGCCGAGCCCGGGTGCGGCGTCGACCAGCATCTCGGCGCGGCAGCCGGTGAGCACGTTGGCGGTGAACAGCACTCCGGCGGCCTCGGGGTCGACCATGCGCTGCACGACGACGGCCATGCGGACGCCGGCGTGGCCGATGTCGTGCGCGTCGCGATAGGCGACGGCGCGGGCGCCGTGCAGGGAGTCCCAGCACGTGCGGACGGCCGCGATCAGCTCCTGCGTCCCGTCGACGCCGAGGACGGTGTCGTGCTGGCCCGCGAAGCTGGCGTCCGGCAGGTCCTCCGTGGTCGCACTCGACCGTACGGCCACGGGCCCGCCGCCGAGCCGTGCGTAGGCCTCGGCGATCTCGGCCTCCGGCACCACCCCCGACCGGTACGCCTCGGTCGTGACGCAGAAGCCGGATGGCACCCGCTCGCCGAGCCGGATCAGCTCGCCGAGCCGGGCAGCCTTCCCGCCGACCAGCTCGGCCATCGCCGCGGACGTCTCGGACAGCGCCACCACCCGCATCTGAGGCCTCCCGTTTGCAATACAACTGCATTGCATAACACCGTACGGCGTCGGCAGTGCCACGGCAATGCCCTGCGTTGGGGGCGCCGATTCCGCACAAACACGCCGTTCCCCATCAATGGTCGCGGCGGTAGACTTACAGCACCTTTCGGCGCTCAGCGCGGACCCGCCGCCCCTCCTGCCCACGGAGGAGCCGACGTGCGAGTCCTCGAGCAGACCCGTCCCCGCCGGAAGGCGGCCGGTCGTACCGCGGCCGTGGCCCAGCGGCACACCGCAGCGCTTCTCCTTCTCCTCGCCACGGCGTTGACCGGGGCCTCGGCATCCTTCACGGCCCCGCCAGCGGCCCTGCCGCCGGCGGAGGACCTGATCGCGGCGGCCCGCGGAGCCGGACCGCTGGGCGCCATCGCGCAGCGACCGCACACCCTCAGTTCCGCACAGCTTGCCCGGGCGGTCGCGCTGCGTGCCCTGCTGCCGTCCGCCGAGATGTCGCGGTTGGACCGCACGCTCGCCGGGGCCGCGCCCGCGGCGCAGCGCTATCTGGCGCAGGCCTTCGCCGCGGGCCATCCGGTGGCGGAGCTGGTCGCCTTCGGGGCGGTCGTGGCCGGGCGCGACGCCGGCTGGCTGGCCCGCCGCTTGGCGCCGCTGGACCCGGCCAGCCCCGGCCCGGTGCGGTTCCTGAGCACCCGGATGCGCCAGTTCGACGGCACGACCTGCGGGTCCGCGGCCATCGTCGCCGCGAAGGCGGTGCTGGACCCGCTCTACGCCTGGGCGCTGACGACCGGCGGCCGGCCGGACTCGCCGGAGGAGAGCGACGAAAGCTTCGCTCGCCGCCTGCGGGCCGAGCAGCAGCGGGTGCACGACCGGACGGACACCCTGTGGCCACAGTCCCTGGGTACGCCCCCGTGGGGGGTCAGCGCCCTGCTCAGCCGGGACCCGGCCGGCCTCGGCGCACGGTACCGCTGGGTCTCGGCGGTGCCCCTCGTGCCGGCGCTCGCCGGGACGGTGCTGCGCCGGGCCCTGGCGGCGGCCGCGCTCGGTTACCCCGTACCGGTGCTGCTCGGGGATCTGATCCCACGCCACTATGTGCTGCTGCTGGGGCAGGACGGGGATGCGGCGTCGTTCTACGAACCGAGCGCGGGCGCGGTCATCGTCGTGTCCACACGCGACCTGCTGCGACCGGACGTCCGCAAGCTCGGGTTCCCCCGGCTGCACGGCGCGGTCCTGCCCGGCTGATCGACGGAACCGGCGGTTTCAGGGGCTTGTCTGCTGCGGATTCGGTGGAAGGATGAGGCTGCGAGTCCTGATACCGCATCGTTGGAGGCCGGATGACCGCCAAGACCGTGCTGCACAACTTCATCGCCGGGGCTCCGGCCGCTCCCGCCGAAGGCCGTTTCTCCGACCTCGTCGACCCCTCGACCGGCGAGGTGTTCGCCAGCGCACCGGTCTCCGGCAAGGAGGACGTCGACCGGGCGGTGCGGGCCGCCGCCGACGCCTTCGAGGGCTGGCGCGACACCACGCCCGCCGAGCGCCAGCGCGCCCTGCTCCGGCTTGCGGACGCCGTCGAGGCCCGCGCCGACGAGCTGGTCGCCGCCGAGTCGCGCAACACCGGCAAGCCGCTCGGGCTCAGCGCGAGCGAGGAGCTGCCGCCCGCCGTCGACCAGATCCGGTTCTTCGCCGGCGCCGCGCGGCTGCTCGAGGGCCGCTCCGCGGGGCAGTACCTGGCCGGTTACGAGAGCTACGTGCGCCGCGAGCCGGTCGGCGTCTGTGCCCAGGTCACCCCGTGGAACTACCCGCTCATGATGGCGGTGTGGAAGATCGCCCCGGCGCTGGCCGCGGGCAACACGGTCGTGCTCAAGCCCTCCGACACCACCCCGGTCACCACCGTGCTACTGGCCGAGCTCGCCGCCGAGTTCCTGCCGCCGGGCGTGTTCAACGTGGTCACCGGCGACCGGGACACCGGCCGGGAGCTCGTCGGCCATCCGGTGCCGCGGATGGTCTCCATCACCGGGTCCGTCCGCGCCGGCATGGAGGTCGCCGGTTCCGCCGCCACCGACCTCAAGCGCACCCACCTGGAGCTCGGCGGCAAGGCTCCGGTCGTGGTCTTCGACGACGCCGACGTCGAGGCCGCCTCGGCCGCGATCGCCGAGGCCGGCTACTTCAACGCCGGCCAGGACTGCACGGCCGCCACCCGGGTCCTGGCCGCCCCGGGCGTCTACCAGGACTTCGTCGCCGCGTTGACCGAGCAGGCGCGCGGGACCCGGACCGGCGCCCCCGACGACGAGGAGGTCCTCTACGGCCCGCTGAACAACGCCCGCCAGCTCGAGCGGGTCAGCGGCTTCCTGGACCGGCTGCCGGACCACGCCACGGTCGAGGCGGGCGGGGTGCGGCAGGGCGACCGCGGCTACTTCTACACCCCGACCGTCGTCTCCGGCCTGCGCCAGACCGACGAGATCGTCCAGGACGAGGTCTTCGGCCCGGTCATCACCGTGCAGCGCTTCACCGACGAGGACGAGGCGGTGCGCTGGGCCAACGGCGTCGAGTACGGCCTGGCGTCCTCCGTCTGGACCCGCGACCACGGGCGCGCCATGCGGATGACCCGGCGGCTGGACTTCGGGTGTGTCTGGGTCAACTGCCACATCCCGCTGGTCGCGGAGATGCCGCACGGCGGGTTCAAGCACTCCGGTCACGGCAAGGACCTCTCCGTGTACGGGCTGGAGGACTACACCCGCATCAAGCACGTCATGCACTACACGGGGGAGTAGCCGTGCCGTCGTCCGAGGAGCTGCACAAGCGGCGTACGGCGGCCGTGGCGCGGGGCGTGGGCTCCGTGGTGACCTCCTATGTGGAGAGCGCGAGCGGCGGGACGGTCCGCGACGTCGACGGCCGGGAGTGGATCGACTTCGCGTCCGGCATCGCGGTGACGAGCGTCGGCAACAGCGCGCCCGCGGTCGTGGCGGCGGTCCGGGAGCAGGTCGAGCGCTTCACCCACACCTGCTTCATGGTCGCGCCGTACGAGTCGTACGTGGCGCTCTGCGAGAGGCTGATCGCGCTGACTCCCGGGGGGTTCGACAAGCGGGCGGCGCTGTTCAACTCGGGGGCCGAGGCGGTCGAGAACGCGGTCAAGATCGCCCGGCACGCCACGGGGCGCCCGGCCGTCGTGGTGTTCGACCACGCGTACCACGGCCGGACGAACCTCACGATGGCGCTGACCGCCAAGGTGATGCCGTACAAGCACCGGTTCGGGCCGTTCGCCCCGGAGGTCTACCGGGTCCCGATGTCGTACCCGTTGCGCGACGGCGGGCTGTCCGGGCCGGACGCCGCCATCCGGGCGATCGACGTCGTCGAGAAGCAGGTCGGCGGCGCCAACGTCGCCGCGGTGCTCATCGAGCCCATCCAGGGCGAGGGCGGCTTCGTCGTCCCGGCGCCCGGCTTCCTGCCCGCGATCGCCGCCTGGGCGCGGGGCTCGGGTGCGGTGTTCGTCGCCGACGAGATCCAGACCGGCTTCTGCCGTACGGGCGCCTGGTTCGCCAGCGAGCACGAGGGTGTCGAGCCCGACCTCGTGACGACGGCGAAGGGCATGGGCGGCGGATTGCCCATCGCCGGCGTGGTGGGTCGTGCGGAGCTGATGGACGCCGTGCACGCGGGCGGCCTCGGTGGCACGTACGGTGGCAACCCGGTCGCGTGCGCCGCCGCCCTCGCCGCCATCGAGACGATGCGGGAGCTGGACCTGGCCGCCGCGGCGCGCGCGCTCGAGGCCCGCCTGCTGCCCGCCCTGCGGGAGCTGGCGGACCGCGACCCGGGCATCGCCGAGGCGCGCGGCCGCGGCGCCATGCTGGCGATCGAGCTCGTCAAGCCGGGCGGCGTGGAACCCGACGCGGCCCGTACGGCGATGGTCGCCCGGGCGTGCCACGACGCCGGGCTGCTGGTGCTCACCTGCGGGACGTACGGCAACGTCATGCGTCTCCTGCCACCGCTGGTGATCGGCGAGCCGGAGGTGGACCGCGGCCTGGAGCTCCTGCGGACCGCCCTACTGGGTGCGTAGCGCCCAGGGCGAGCCGTACGCGGTGAGCAACTCCAGGAACGGCACGGCGTCGAAGGCCTCCGGGCCGAGGACGCCGGTGCCCGACCACGTGCCGGCGGCGAGCAGCTCCAGCGCGACCACCGGGTTGACCGCCGTCTGCCAGACCACCGCCTGGGAACCGTACTCGCGCATGGACCACTGGTTGTCGACGACGTGGTAGAGGTACACGGTGCTCGGCGCGCCTTGCTTGTCGAGGCCGGTCACCAGCGTGCCCGCGCAGGTGGCGCCGGTCATCCGCTCGCCCAGCGTGGACGGGTCCGGCAGCACCGCCGCTACCACGTCCCGCGGCGACACGCTCACGCCGCCCACGCGCACCGGCCGGGTCCGGTCCAGGCCGAGCTTGTGCAGGGTCTTCAGCACGTCGATGAACTCCTTGCCGAGCCCGTACTTGAAGGTGACCCGGCCGGCGTCGATCCAGCGGGGGATGAGCAGCACCTCCTCGTGCTCGACGTGGACGCACTCCACCGGCCCGATGCCGCCGGGGAAGTCGAACGTCTCCGGCTCGGACAGCGGCTCGGTGGTGAACCAGCCCCGGCCGCGCTCGTAGACGACCGGCGGGTTGAGGCATTCCTCGATCGTCGTCCACACCGAGAACGACGGCGCGAACTCGTAGCCCTCGACGACGATGTTGCCGCCGTCGCGCACGCCGATCTCGTCGATGCGCGAGAAGAGATGATCGGCGGCGTACCGGGCGAAGACGTCGGAAAGCCCCGGCTCGACACCCATGCCGACCAGCGCGAGCCGGCCCGCGGCCTGCCAGCGCCCGGCCGCGGCGAACTGCTCGTCACCGAGCTTCACCCCGGTCCGCTCGTACGGCTGCTGCGGGTGCGGGCGCGACAGCGACATGGCCATGTCGAGGTAGTCGGCGCCGGCGGCGAAGGCACCCTCGAAGACCGGCATGACGAACCGGGGGTCGACGGCGTTCAGGACATGGGTGATCGCGTGCTCGCGGCACAGCGCCGCCACCGCGTCCGCGGACGAGGCGTCCACCCGGGCGGCGGTGAAGCGGGAGTCCGAAAGGGACGCGACCGCGCGCTGCGCGCGGGCGAGATCGTAGTCGGCGACCACGATCCGGTCGTAGAAGTCGCGCCGGGCGGCGATGCCGGTGGCCGCGCCGCCCACGCCGCCGGCTCCGAGCAGAAGGATGCGCATGGGGGAGACGCGCCTTTCGCCAACTGAAACCTTGTCCGCAGAGCGTCGTGGCCACGGAAACACTTGTCAAGAGCGCTCGAAGCTGCGATAAACGTATGTACATGAATCCGGGAGGGGATAATCGGCGCGTGACGGACCAGGCCCTGGACAGCATCAACAAGCAGATCATCGAGCACCTGCAGCGCGACGGACGGATGTCCTACGCGACGCTCGCCAAGACCATCGGGCTCTCGGAGGCCGCCGTACGCCAGCGCGTGCAGCGCCTCCTCGACCACGGACTGATGCAGATCGTCGCCGTCACCGACCCGCTCACGCTGGGCTTCGCCCGCCAGGCCATGGTCGGCGTGAAGGTGCTCGGGGACATGCGCCGCGTCGCCGACGAGATCGCGGCCATCCCGGAGGTCGACTACGTGGTGATCTGCGCCGGCGGCTACGACATGCTCGTCGAGCTGGTCTGCACCGACGACGAGCACCTGCTGGAGCTGCTCAACGACAAGATCCGGGCGATCGAGGGCGTCTCCGCGACGGAGACGTTCATGTACCTGAAGCTCGCGAAACAGACCTACGCGTGGGGGACGAGATGAGCCAGGACCTGGCAGCCGCTGCCCGTGACCACCTCTGGATGCACTTCACCCGGCTGTCGGCGTACACCGGGGCGGACGCCGGCGAGGTGCCGGTCATCGTGCGCGGCTCCGGTCCGTACATCTTCGACCAGCACGGCAGACGCTACCTGGACGGGCTCTCCGGGCTCTTCGTGGTGCAGGCCGGGCACGGCCGCACCGAGCTCGCCGAGGCCGCCGCCAAGCAGGCGGCCGAACTGGCCTACTTCCCGGTCTGGTCCTATGCGCACCCCACGGCGGTGGAGCTGGCCGAGCGGCTCGCGGCGCTGGCGCCCGGCGAGCTCAACCGCGTCTTCTTCACCACCGGTGGCTCGGAGGCCGTGGAGAGCGCCTGGAAGCTGGCCCGCAGCTACTTCAAGCTGGCCGGCAAGCCGATGAAGACCAAGGCGATCTCCCGGTACGTGGCCTACCACGGCACCACCATGGGCGCCCTGTCCATCACCGGCCTGCCGCTGCTCAAGCAGCAGTACGAGCCGCTGGTCCCGAGCACGGTCCGGGTACCGAACACCAACTACTACCGCCGCCCCGACGAGTCCATGACCGAGGAGCAGTTCGGGATCTGGGCCGCCGACCGCATCGCCGAGGCCATCGAGTTCGAGGGCCCCGACACGGTCGCCTGCGTCTACCTGGAACCGGTGCAGAACGCCGGCGGATGCTTCCCGCCGCCACCCGGCTACTTCGCCCGGGTCCGCGAGATCTGCGACCGCTACGACGTGCTGCTGGTCTCCGACGAGGTGATCTGCGCGTTCGGCCGGCTGGGGGAGTACTTCGGCTCCCAGCGCTACGGCTACACGCCGGACATCATCACCTGCGCCAAGGGGCTCACCTCCGGCTACGTCCCGCTGGGCGCGATGATCGCCTCCGAGCGGCTGGTCGAGCCCTTCCTCACCGGCAACGCCTCCTTCGCGCACGGCATCACCTTCGGCGGGCACCCGGTCGCCTCCGCGGTCGCCCTGACCAACCTGGACATCTTCGAGCGCGAGGACCTCAACGGTCACGTCCGCGCGCAGACCGGGCTGTTCCGCTCGTACCTCGAGCGGCTGCGCGACCTGCCCATCGTCGGCGACGTGCGCGGCGACGGCTACTTCTTCGGCATCGAGCTGGTCAAGGACAAGGACACCAAGGCCACCTTCGACGAGGCCGAGTCCGACCGGCTGCTGCGCGGCTTCCTGTCGCAGGCGCTGTTCGACGCCGGGCTCTACTGCCGCGCCGACGACCGCGGCGACCCGGTGGTGCAGCTCGCCCCGCCGCTGATCTGCGAGGAGTCGCACTTCGCCGAGATGGAGCAGATCCTGCGGACGGTGCTGAGCGAGGCATGGACCCGGCTCTGAGCCCCTCCTTCTGGCTCGACTCGCTCGGCCCGCTCACCCGCCGCCGGCCGCTGTCCGGCGACACCACCGCCGACGTGGTGGTCGTGGGCGGGGGCTACACCGGGCTGTGGACCGCGTACTACCTCGCCGTCGCCGCGCCGCATCTGCGCATCGTCGTGCTGGAGGCCGAGCACTGCGGGTTCGGCGCCTCCGGCCGCAACGGCGGGTGGTGCTCCGGCCTGTTCCCGGTCCCGTACGCGAAGCTCGCCCGCCGCTACGGCGCGGACCGTGCCGAGGCCCTGTACCGGCATCTGGCGGAGACCGTCGACGAGGTCGGCCGGGTCGCGGCGGCCGAGGGCATCGACTGCCACTACGCCAAGGGCGGAAGGGTGACGCTGGCCCGCTCCCGGGCCCAGTTGCAGCGCCTGCAGGAGTCCCCGGACTTCGTCGACGCGGACACCGCCGCCAAGATCTGCGGGGCCACCGGGGTGCTCGGTGGCACGTACAGCCCGGACTGCGCCGCCCTGCACCCCGCCCGGCTGGTCCGCGGGCTCGCCGAGGCCGTCGAGCGACGCGGCGTCACGATCCACGAGGACACCCCCGTGCTCCGGCTGCGGCGCGGCTGCGTGGAGACGACCCGGGGCGCCGTCCGGGCCCCGATGATCGTCCGGGCGCTCGAGGGCTACACCGCCACGCTGCCCGGGCACCGCCGTGCCCTCGCGCCGGTCTACTCACTGATGATCGCGACCGCCCCGCTCGACGCCGCGACCTGGGAGCGGATCGGCCTGGCGCGGCGCGAGACCTTCAGCGACGAACGGCACCTCATCGTGTACGGCCAGCGCACCGCCGACGACCGCCTCGCCTTCGGGGGCCGCGGGGCGCCGTACCACTTCGGTTCGCGGGTGCGGCCCGCGTACGACCGGATGCCGGCGGTGTTCGAAGCCCTGCGCGCCACGCTCACCGAGATGTTCGGCATCGACCCGCCGATCGTCGCGCGCTGGGGCGGTCCGCTCGGCGTCCCGCGCGACTGGATGCCGTCGGTGGGGGTTCACGAGGGCATCGGGTGGGCGGGCGGCTACGTCGGTGACGGGGTGGCGGCGGCGCATCTGGCCGGGCGTACGCTCGCCGACCTGATCCTGGGCGATCTCACCGAGCGCACCACGCTGCCGTGGGTGGGCCACCGGTCGCGCCTCTGGGAACCCGAGCCGCTGCGCTGGCTGGGCATCAACGCCGCGCTGCGGGCCACGGCGCTGCGCGACGCCTGGGAACGGCGATGATTCATGTCACAAGGTTCGCGTTTCCCCGCGTAAAACGCTGATCGGACACAATTCCCTCCCCTCTTCGGCCGAGGACTCCACCGGGACCGGGATCGTACGGTTGCACCCGATTCGCTCCCCTTTCCCCGACCCCCCCGGAGAACCGATGCGTTCCACCCCGACCGGTCGCCGCACCGCAGCGGCGATCGCTCTCACCGTGCCGGCGGCGCTGATCAGCGTGACCGGCCCGGCCTCGGCCGCCGAGCCCGCCCCGGCGTACGCGCTGGCCGCCACCGTGAGCCCGGCGCCGCTGACCGCGGCCGAGTGCACGGACCCCACCTGCATCCTCGTCGCGGCCCCGCGCGGCGGCACGCTCGACGACTACGCGGTCATCAATGCCGCCATCACCACGGCGGCGGGGCGGACCACCCCGACCAGCACCGCGACCGTGCTGCTGCGCAGCGGCACGTACCGGCTCACCAAGGGCCTGAAGCTGCCCCCGAACGTCAACCTGCGCGGCGCCGGCATCGCGGCCACCACGCTGCTGATGGACCCGACCGTCAACTGGAAGAACTTCAGCTACAGCTTCCTGGTCCTGCCCAGCGACGCCAAGCAGGACGGCAGCACGAACCTGGTTTCCGACCTCACCGTCAACGGCAACTGCCGCACCGGCGCCGGCGCCCCCACACCGTCCGCCCTGCCGGGCCGTCCGGGCGACCCCTGCGACTTCCTCGCCCCGACCGGCGCCACCGGCAACACCGGCGGCGGCATCAAGGTCGGCGACCGCTGGACGGTCCGCCAGGTCCGCTTCACCAACTTCGAGTACTTCAAGCTCTGGGTGTCCGGCACCAAGGACGCCCGCATCGTCGACAACCGCTTCGACAACTGGGGCGGCGCCGAGTCCGACGGCGAGGACAACATCGGCGGCGGCGGCCTCAACGACGGCACCGTCATCGAGAACAACCAGTACGACGTCACCGCGCGCGGCAACTTCTTCGACTTCACCAACGCCCTCAACACGACGGTGCGCAACAACATCGTCCACACCAACAAGACCGTCGCGGCGGCCCGCAAGGTCACCGAGTACGGCAACCTCTACTTCGAGGGCGTCATGGGCGGCACCGTGACCGGCAACGTCCTCGAGGGCTCGCACATCGTCCTGCAGTCCAACGCGCGCTACTCGCACGTGTACCCGAACAAGGACGTCAACCAGCCCCGCGACATCCTGGTCGCGAACAACCACATCATGGACTCCGCCACCGCCGGCGTGGCCATCGGCTACGAGGACTACCTCGACACCGACAACACCGGTGGCACCGCCGACGACCAGATGCTGCAGAGCGCGGCGGACTCGGTCGACCACTACGTACGCCTCGGCGGCAACAACGTCGTCCGCGACAACCTCATCGAGCGTTCGCGGGAGAGCGGCATCCTGGTCTACGGCAATGCCGCCGTGAAGAAGAACCCGGACACCATCGTGGGCAACCGGGTCGTCAACTCGGGCTACGCCGGCTCCACCACCTACAACACCGGCGTCGGTTACTTCGAGACCGCGGGCATCGGCGTGTCCGCCGGCACCGGCGACCAGATCTACGGCAACGAGATCGTCGACGACCAGGCCCGCCCGACCACGTGGTACGGCGTCCAGATCGGCGCCCGCAAGGGCACCTCGACCCCGACCGGCACGGTTCTCACCGGCCCCGCCGGCGAGACCAACACCACCACGGGCATCATCGCTTCGCCGGTCCGCTACGGCACCCTCGCCCCGGAGGCCCCGGCGAACGTCACCGCCACCACGTCCGGCCTCACCTGGAGCGAGTCGTACGCGACGACCAACCCGATCGCCGGCTACCGCGTCTACCATGACGGCGCCCTCGTCGCCGACCTGCCCGTGGGCAGCGCCGAGATCCCGGCCAACCTGCTCAGCGCCGACGACGCGAGCCTCGAGAACGCCGCCGCGGGCACGGCGGGCTGGACCCCCGGCACGTCCGTCTCGCTCTCCCGTACGGACACCGCCGGCGCCATCGGCGGGGCGTCGCTCAAGCTGACGGCCACCGGCAGCGGCCAGATCAGCACCTACGGCCCCAAGGTCCCGGTCACCGCGGGCACCACGTACACCTCGGTCGCCTCGTTCCAGGCGGGCACCGTCAGCCGCCGGGTCCGCGCCGGCCTGGCGTACACCGACGCGACGGGCAAGGTCACCCGCCTCGCCAGCGGCAACTCTGCCACCGTCGACCCGGCCACCGGCTGGGTGACCAGCTCCTACTCGGCCGCCGCCCCGGCCGGTGCGGTCACCGTCCAGGCGTTCCTCATGGTCGAGGGCGCCACCCCTGGCGAGACCCACCTGATCGACCGCATGGGCCTGGTCACCGGCGCGGTCACCGAGCAGTGGGTGGACCCGGCGGGCATGGCGGGCCGCTACGACCTGGTGTCGTACCGTGCCGAGACCGGCGACAACTCGCCGTCGGTCACCCGCGTCGTCTCCTGACGCACGATCGTCGCAGCTCGGGCCCGGCTTCCGTTCTGGAAGCCGGGCCCGACCCGCGCCACTGCCTGCGACTCCGCTCCGACAACCGGTAACCCAGCCTCCTAGGACGCCTGAGCGGCTGTGCCGCACGCCGCCCACCTTGCAAAGAAGGCTTTGCAAAGATAGCTTTGCGTTATGTCACCCTCTGAGCCGACGGGAGCGCTCGACGCTCAGTCCCTCCGCGGTCTTGCTCATCCGATGCGCGTGCGAATCCTTGCCGTACTGCGAGAGGAGGGACCGTCGACGGCGACGAAGCTCGCCGTCCGGCTCGGTGAGTCGAGCGGCTCGACCAGCTACCACCTGCGTCAGCTGGCGACTCACGGGTTCATCGCCGAGCACCCCGAACCCGGGGGTGGGCGCGAGCGGTGGTGGCGAGCGGTGACAGGCGCCAACAGCCTGGACGCGGCGGTCGCCCGGCAAGCACCCGAGGAAGCGGAGGGCTACCTGCGAGCCGTCGCCATCGCCGACTTCCAGCGGGTCCAGGACTTCCTCGCCACCGCCGCCGGCATCCCGTCCGAGTGGGACGAGTCGGTCACGATCAGCAACTCGGCCCTGCGGCTCACCGCGGCCGAGGCCCGGGAGCTCCTCGGCCGCATCGGGGCATTGCTCTCCGACTACCCAGCCGACGAGCCGGGACAGCCGGCACCTCCCGGAACCGAACGCGTAGCGGTCCAATGGCAGGTCTTTCCGCAGGGGATCGGGCGGCAGCAGTGAACCGGCCGCTGGCGTGCCTCCTGACCGCCGAGGCGCTGTCCATGCTCGGCAGCCGCATCGCGTTCGTCGCGATTCCGTGGCTCGTGCTCACCACGACGGACTCGCCGATCCTCGCCGGTGTGGCCGGCTTCGCCGAGATGCTCCCGTACGTCCTGGCCGGGCTGCTCGGCGGACCGCTCATCGACCGCATCGGTCCCCGTCCGGTCGCCGTCGCCGCGGACCTCACCAGCGTGCCGGTGGTCTGCGCCGTACCCCTCCTCTGGCATTCCGGCGCCCGGTCGTTCGGCCTGCTCGTGGTGCTGGTCGCGGTAGCCGGTGCGCTCCGCGGCTTCGGCGACGCGGGGAAGAGGACGCTGTTCCCGCGCGTCCTCGCCGCTTCCGGCATGTCCACCGAGCGGGGCACCGCCCTGTACGACGGCATCGGCCGGGCGGCCACCCTGGCAGGACTGCCGCTGGCGGGACTGCTCGTCGCCACCGTGGGTGCCGCCGACGTCCTGCTGTTCGACGCCGCGACCTTCGGAGCCAGTGCACTGCTCGTGGCCTTCCTCGTGCCGGGCACCCCTCCCGGTCCGGCAGATCAGCGGTACCTGGCGGCGCTGGCAGAGGGCTTCCGTTACCTGCGCGGCGACCGCCTGTCCCTCGGCATCGTGACGATGCTCTTCGCGACGAACCTCTTCGACCAGGCTTACAGCACGGTGTTCGTTCCCCTCTGGATCCGCGACGTCCTGCACAGCCCGGCGGCTCTCGGCATGACCGGCGCGGCCTTCGGAGCGGGCGCCGTGGCCGGCAACCTCGCGTACACGGTGCTGGCACCGAGACTGCCGCGCCACCGCACCTTCGCGCTCTGCTTCCTGCTCGGCGGCTCGGCCCAGCTGTTCGCCCTGGCGCTCACCGACCGGCTCTGGATCCTGCTGCTCACCGCCGCAGGAGCGGGAGCCTTACTGTCCACCGTGAACCCCATCCTGATGGCCGTCGCGTACGAACGCATCCCGCCCGACCTGCAGGGCAGAGTCCTCGGCGCGGCCCTCGCGGCCGCCTGGGCGGGCATTCCCCTGGGCGGCCTCATCGCCGGCTGGGCCGCGCAAGGCCTCGGACTACGAGCCGGAGCTCTGGTCGCGGCCGCCGGCTACCTGGCGGTGACGGCGGCGCCCTTCCTGTTCGCCCGCTGGCGGGAGCTGGACGCCAGACCGGTGAGCGTCGCGCGCTGAAACTGTCACACCCCCGCGGCAGGATCTCGCCATGGATGCCGACACCGTCCGGCCGCTGCACGACCGCGCCCAGCTGCTCAGCGTGCTGACCACGCTGCTCGACCTGGTCGGTGGCGGGACCGACTACCGGCTCGTCGGCACGGGAGCCGCCCTCCTGCAGGGCGTCGACCTGCCCACCGGCGACATAGACATCCTGCTCAAGCAGCGCGCCGACGTGGATCGCTTCGCCGCGGCCCTTTCGGGCTTTCCCTGCCTCGACCCGCCGGCCTGGCTGGCCGGCGCGGCCCAGTACTTCGCCCACTTCGTCGTGGCAGGGGTGAAGGTCGGCTTCAGCACGGTCGAATACCGGGCCGACACCGACGTCGTGGAATGCGCGGGTGCCGGGCCGTGGCGCCACTACGTCGTCGTGCCGTGCGGGCAGCACGCGGTCCCGGCCGTCCGGCTGGAGCTGCGGCTGGTCTCCGAGCTCGTCCGAAACTGCCCGGACCGCTGGCGACCCCTGACGGATCACCTGCGCGACCACGGCGCCGCCCTCGACCTCGTGCGGCGGGGAATGACCGATCGGGCGGTCCCGCCGCCCCTGCAACGGGAGGTGCTCAATCTTCTGCGTCCGACTCGATGATTGACGCGGCCCGCCGGAGAACGCTGCGAACGTCTTCGGCATGGAGGCGTAGCACGATACTGCCGCGATCTACGCCGACGGCCTCGACGTCGATCATGATGCCGGCCACGTCGGCTGTCACCGCGTCGTTGTCGTACCTGCTGAGCAGGACGATCAAGTCATTCCGGAGCATGGCGAGCCCTTCTGGCGTCACGAGATGCGCTGCGGTGCAGCTGCCCAGGTGTCAGCCGACTGGGGTGTCCGGCGGGCGGTCCAGCGAGGCTCGGCACTACGGCGGTCGGTGCATTCCACAACGCCGACCGATGCCGCGACTGGCCGTCCGGCACTGGCTCACCCTCCTGCCAGGCCCACGAGTCAGGACAGGGCCACCTCAGTCCGCAGGTGCATTCATTCCGTAGGAACGGCCACCGCCGCCGCTGATGTTTCATGCCGTCAGCCTGCGGCGCACACGAGTCGGTGACCACGGCACATCACCCGGAGAATTGACCGGCATCGGAACCGGCACTTTGCGCACGGACGCATTCCCCCACAGTTGTCGAGGGTGGACACTGGCCCCGGGCGGAATCGGAGGTTCGGATTGCCGGGCAACGAGAGGTTCGCGCGGGCGCGGGCGGCGAAGAAGCTGACCGAGGGCCAGCTGGCGGAGCTCGTCGCCGACCTGATCGCGTCACTGACCGGGCGACGTCCGCCTATCGATGCCGACCATGTCGGCCGCATCGAACGTGGCCTGATCACGTGGCCCGGACGCGCTTACCGGTCCGCGTTCCGGACCGTCCTGGGGGTCACGGCCGACGCCGAGCTGGGGTTCTACTCGCGTCGGTCCGGCGGCACCCACCGGCCGGCGTCGATCGACGTGGACCGGCAGCTGCCGGCGCTCGCCAGTGCCGCCACCGTCGGCGAACTGACCAGCGGCACGATCGGTGCCCTTACCTCGGGGCTCGGCGCCCCCCGGATGCCCGCTCGGGTCGGGCGCGCCGATGTGGCGGACCTGAACCGGGTGATCGATGGGATGGAGCGCGCCGATCACGCCGCGGGGGGTCGTACCGTGGTGCGGACGCTCGCGCTGGCGCAGCTTTCGTGGGCGCAGGAGACCTTGCGGCTGTCGTCCTTCCGCGCAGCCGACGTGCGGACGGCATGGATGACCGCGGTGGCGCGGCTCGGGCGGCTTGCCGGCTTCATGTGTGTCGACGCCCGGGACCATCGCACCGCCCGGCAGACATTCTTGATCGCGCTGCAGATCGCCGCGGCGGCCGACAGCTGGCCGAGCAGGCTGAATGTCATCTCAGGCATGGTGCGGCAGGCGGTTCATCTCGGCGACGGCAGGTCCGCGCTGCTGCTGACGACCCTGGCGCGGGCCGGGGAGTCATCCGCAAGCCTAACGACGCTGGCGATGCTGCGAGTGCTGGAGGCCCGTGCGTACGGCGTGCTGGGACGAGCTGCGGAGGCAGCGGCAGCGGTGGAAGCCGCGGAGTCCCTGTTCGCCCGGCGTAAGCCGGAGGACGACCCGCCCTGGCTGTGGTTCTATGACGAAGCCCAACTGCTGGGCGACACGGGTCACGCGCTGTACCCGCTGGCGTTGGGCGGTTGCGACGTCGACGCGATCCGGCGTCTGCGCGGCGCAGTCGATCTCCATGATGTGGCCGATCTCCGTGGGCGGGCGTTCTCCCTCACCAAGCTGGCGACGCTCGAGGTCCGGACCCGATGCGGACGGGAAGCGCTCGCGACCGCTGACCGGGCCATCGCAGCGACGGCGGATCTGCGGTCCGGCCGAGCCTTGGACTTCCTGAACGATCTGGGCCGCGCCCTGCGCAGCGCGGGCGACGAAGAGTCCAGAGCGCTCGCCGCGAAGGTCAGCGAGACGTTGCGGACCGCGCGGCGCGCCTAGCGCGCTGCCCATCGGCGGGGGAGGGCCGGGTCTTTCAGGCAGGCGATGCGATGTGCCACCTCGGCGGCGACCTGCTCGGACTCGGTCGCGTGCATTGCGATCCAGGCGGTCATGCGAAGCTCACGCATGCTGCGCAACAGCGGAAAGGTCGGCGCCTCGGTCACGTCGAAGCCGTACGCCGACACGAAGGCTTGGTATTCCTTCCTGCTGATCCAGCCGAGCGAGGTCGCGTACAGGCCGGTCGGCGCCAGATCCCACTCGCGTGGCCCGATGCAGGCGGAGTCCAGATCAAGGAGCACGGTGTCGCCGCCGGCGGCCCGCAGCAGGTTGCCGAGGTGCGCATCACCGTGGATGACGCCCTCGGCCAGCCCGAAGCGGGCGGACGCCCAGCGCTCCCGGAGGTCGTCGAGCACCTCTCGCAGGGCGTGTCGCTGCTGTTCCTGGATGGGCGCCTGCTCGACGCGCTCCGGAATGTGCCCCCAAGGGTCCAGCGTGGGCAGGTCGACCTCGATCTCGGCCCGGTGTAGCACGCTGAGGACGGAACCGAGCTCGCCGATCGTCGGCGGCCCACCAGAGCCAGTCACCTCCGCCCAGAACGTGACCGGGTGGCCCTCGACGGCGACGGGTTGCGGCACGCGCCACGGTCGCACGCACGGCACCCCGGCGTCGAGCAACGTCGCTGCGAGGCGCACCTCACGTTCGGACGTCTCCGCCCAGGAGCTGTCGCGCCCCACTCGACCGATGACGCCTTCTGGCAGGCGGACGATCGCGTTCGAACCCAGCCGGACCAGTTCGGCCGGCGTGCTCGCGAGCCCCACCGCTGCGGCGGCTGTCTGCGCCAGCTCTACGGCCCGTGCGCCGGTGAAGTCAGCGGACATCGATCGCGAAAGCACGACGACAAGCCTCGCACGCGGAACGACCGGAGCCCATCGCGCCAAGGTCCGCGGCCGCGCATGTGCTTGCCGTGAGCGGATCAGGCCACGAGGAATCCGTTCTCGAGGTAGACGGTCGTGTTCTCGGCCCGAGCCCGGACCGCCGCGGCGATCCGGCGGGCCAGCAGATCGGAGAGCCGCCGGCCGGCCTCCCGCTCGGTGCACCAGGCCCAGCTGCGCAGCTCCTCGGCCGGCAACCGGATCCGCGCCGTGTGCTCCGGTGTGAGGACGCCGCCGTCGAAAACCAGCATGAAGCCCTCGGTGCGGCCCGGTCGCGGCGGCACCCAGTCAGTCACCAGCAACCGGCCCGGCTGCACCGACAGCCCCAGCTCCTCCTCAAGCTCGCGGACGGCCGCGGCGTACGGCGACTCGTCGGCGTCCACCACACCGCCTGGGATCTCCCAGTAGTCCTTGTAGGTGGGCTCGACCAGGAGCACCCGGCCACGACCGTCGGAGAGCAGGACCGCGGCCCCCATCCGCTTGCGTGGCAACGTCGCGGTGTAGTCGGCATTCGTCACCGCACCAAGCTAGCCACTCCTGACGGGTCAGGAGTCGAAGCCGAGCCCCACCCGGTCCAGCGTCCGCAGCCACAGGTTGCGCCTTCCGTCGTGGCGGTCCGCCTGGGCGATCGACCACCGGGTCAGCTGGATCACCCCGGTGCGTACCGGTTCCGGCGGGAACGGTACCGGCTTGCTGCGGACCAGTTTCAGCGACGTCAGCTCGGTGCGGCCGCCGTCCAGCAGGTCCAGCATCACCTTCGCGCCGAAGCGGGTCGCGCCCACTCCCAGGCCCGTGTAGCCCGCCGCGTACGCGAGCCGCCCGCTGTACGCCGTACCGAAGAAGCCGCTGAACCGGCTGCACGCGTCGATGACGCCGCCCCATTTGTGGGTGAAGCGCACGTCCGCCAGGTGGGGGAACGTGTCCGCGAAGTGGCGGGCCAGGATGCGGAAGGTCTCCTCGCGCTGGTCGTGGTCGGTGGTGATGCGACCGCCCCGGTAGTAGACCGCGTCGTAGCCGCCCCAGAGGATGCGGTTGTCGGTGGTGAGGCGGTAGTAGTGGAACTGGTTGCCGGAGTCGCCGATGCCTTGGCGGTGGCGCCAGCCGATCGTGGCGAGCTGGTCGGCGGTCAGTGGTTCCGTCATGAGGGCGTAGTCGTAGACCGGGATCACGTAGTGGCGCAGGCGGCGCAGCAGGTTGCTGTAGGCGCCGGTCGCCAGCGCGATGCGGGGGGCGTCGACGCGGCCGCGCAGGGTCTGCAGGCGCAGGCCGCCTGCGAGTCCCTCTATGCGGTCGACGCGGGTGTTCTCGTAGAGGCGGACGCCCAGGTCGAGGCATGCGCGGCGCAGGCCCCAGACCAGGCGGGCCGGGTCGAGCATGGCGCAGCCGTCGCGGTCCCACACCCCGCCGAGGTACGTGGGGGAGTCGACCTCCGCCCGCACCGCGTCGCGGTCGAGCAGCCGCACGTCGAGGCCCCGCTCGGCGGCCGCCGACTGGTACGCGGACAGGTCGCGCAGCTGCCACGGCGCGGTGGCCACGTGCAGTTCGCCCGTACGCGCGAAGTCGCAGTCGATGGCGTGCCGCCGGACCGTCTCCTCGATCTCGGTGAGGTTCTGCCGGCCGAGCCGCTCGAGGGTGTCCATCTCGTCGGGGAAGCGGCTGAGCCCGTTGTCGAAGCCGTGGGTGAGGCTCGCGGCGCAGAAGCCGCCGTTGCGTCCCGATGCCGCCCAGCCCGCGGTGCCGGCCTCGACGACGACGACGTCGCGGGACGGGTCGCGTTCCTTGGCGAGCAGGGCCGTCCAGAGGCCGCTGTAGCCGGCGCCGATCACGGCGAGGTCGGCGGTCTCGGCCGATGCGAGCGGGTCGGTGGCGGGGGGCGCGCCGGGCTGCCGCAGCCAGTACGGCTCCGGGACGGCGTCGGCGAGCGTGTGCACGCCTCAGCGCCGCTGCGGGCGGGAGCGGATGCTCGTGATGACCGCGATGAGGACGCCGATCAGGAAGATCAGGGTGCCCATCACGTTGACCTGCGGGGGGAGGCCGACCCGGGTGGAGCCCCAGATCCACAGCGGGAAGGTGGTGGCGGTGCCCGCGGTGAAGTTGGTGACCACGAAGTCGTCGATGCTCAGGGCGAAGGCCAGCAGCATGCCGGACATGACCGCCGGCAGGATGATCGGGAAGGTGACGCGCCAGAACGTCGTCCAGGGCGTGGCGCCGAGGTCGGCGGCGGCCTCCTCGATGGAGCGGTCGAGGGTGAGCACCCGGGCGCGGACGACCACGGCGACGAACGAGATGCAGAACATGACGTGCGCGATGGTGATCGTCACGACGCCCGGTCCGACGCCCAGCGACACGAACAGGGTGAGCAGGGAGGCGCCCATGACCAGTTCGGGGGAGGCGATGGCGGCGAACATGACGAGGTTGACCGTTCCCGAGCCGCGGAAGCGGTAGCGGCCCAGGGCGTAGCCGATGCCGGTGCCGAGCGCGCCGGCCGCCAGCATCGTCACGACGGCGACGGCCAGGGAGGTGACCAGCGCCCGGGTGAGCTCGTCGAGCTCGAAGACGCGGCCGTACCACTTGAGGGTGAAGCCGTCCCAGGTCTGGTTGTAGCGGCCGGGGGTGTCGTTGAAGCCGAAGAGGACCATGACCAGCACCGGCAGGGTCAGCCAGGCGATCACCAGCCACGTGTACGCGTACAGCACCCGCCGGCCCGTCATCGCGCCGCCACCTTCATCACGTCCTCGGTGCCCAGCGCGCGGGCGTACGCGAAGACGCCGATGAGCAGCACCGCCATCAGCGTGAACGACAGCGCGGAGGCGGTCGGGTAGTTGGAGCTGGTCAGATACTGCGCCTGGATGACCTGGCCGATCATCGTGGTGGACGAGCTGCCCAGCACCGCCGAGTTCACGTAGTCGGAGCTGGCGGGCACGAACGTCATCAGGACGCCCGCGAAGACGCCGGGCAGCGCCAGCGGGAAGATGACCTTGCGGAAGGCGGTGGCGGGGTCGGCGTACAGGTCGCGGGCCGCCTCGACGACCCGCGGGTCGATGCGTTCCAGGGCCACGTAGACCGGCAGGACCATGAACGGCAGGAAGTTGTAGACCAGGCCGCCGATGACGGCTACCGGGGTGCCGAGGATGTGGAACTGCGCGGGCAGCAAGCCGGCGTCCTTGAGCGGGCCGAGCAGCAGGCCGTCGTCGGTGAGGATCAGGCGCCAGGAGATCGTGCGCAGCACGAAGGACACGAAGAACGGCAGGAGCAGCAGGAACAGGTACGTGGGTTTGCGGCGCCCACCGTAGAAGGCGATCCAGTACGCGACCGGGAACGCCAGGACGATGAGGACGACGGTGGTGATCGCGCCGTAGGCCAGCGAGCGGACCAGCTGGGGCTCGTAGTTCGCGATGGCGTCGACGTACGTCTGCCAGTGGCCGGTGAGCACGTACCCGTTGACGACGTCGCCCTCCTGCAGCGACAGCGACAGCATGGTCACCATCGGGACGACGAAGAAGAGCAGCAGCCAGAGCCCGCCGGGCAGGACCAGCAGGTACGGCGCGATCCGGCGGCGCAGCACGGTCAGCCCAGCACGATCGGCTCGAAGATGCTCTGGTACTGCTGCTGTTCCGCCTGGGTGGCGAAGTCGCGGTAGTAGTGCAGCTTGGCGTAGTCGGCGGCGGCGGGGAACACCAACGGGCTCTGCGCCACGGCCTCCAGCGACGCCTTGTCGTCGCCGGACTTCGCGGCCGCGTCCTTCCTGATCTGCTCCCGCGCGGCCGGGACCGGGCACACGTAGTTGATGTACTCGGCGAGGGAGGCCGCGATGTCCACCTGGTAGAAGAAGTCGATCAGCTTGATGGCGTCGAGCGGGTTCTTCGCGGTGACGGGGATGGCGAAGTTGTCGGTCCAGATGGTGCCGCCGTCCTCGGGGATCACGAACGTGAAGTCCGTGCCGTCGGAGACGTTCTTCTGGAAGATGTCACCGGACCAGGCCTGGGTGATCCAGACCTCGCCCTTGCCGAGCGCGTCGACGTAGCTCTGGTCGTAGTAGTTGCGGATGACGCCGGCGCTCTTCTGCTCCTTGAGCTTCTCCGCGGCCTTCTTCCAGTCGTCCGGTGTCGATTTCTCCGGGTTGATGCCGAGCGCCATCATGCCGAAGTTGCCGAGTTCCTGGGTGTCGGAGAACATGCCGACCTTGCCCTTGAAGGCGGGGTCCCACAGGTCGGCCAGCCTGGTGACCGGCCGGTTGATCTTCTTCGGGTCGTAGGCGATCCCGGTGATGCCGGAGGTCCACGGGACGGTGTAGACGTTGCCCCGGTCGAACGCCTCGTTCTTGTACGCGGGATCGGCGTTCGCGGCGTAGTTCGGCAGCTTGGTGTGGTCGAGCGGGGCGAGGAAGCCGGAGTCGACGAACTGCTTGAACTGGATGCCGTTGGTGATGACCATGAGGTCGAAGCCGATGTCCTGCCCGGCCTTGAGCTGCGGCTGCACCTTGGCGAACCAGGGGCCCATCTCGAGGATGACCTCCTGGTACTTCACCTGGACGCCGGTCGCGGCGGTGAACTTCTTCAGCTCGGGGTGCGCCGGGTCCATGTAGAGGGGCCAGTTGGCAAAGTTGACCTTGCCGTTGCTGGTCTTGCCGGACCAGAACTTCGCCACGGCGTCCGGGGCGGGGGCGCTGGCGCCGGGGGATCCCTTGCCCTTGACGCCGCAGGCGCTCAGCGCCATGCCGAGCGCGGCGAGGCCGGACATCCGCAGGGTGTCGCGGCGGTCGAACCGCCGCTGGGTCAGCCCGCGGAGCAGGGCCGGGCCGGGGGTGGGGGGCTGGCTCATCGGACTCCGATCGGGTACGAGTGCTGCGGGCTCCAGGTCAGGAACACGCGGTCGCCGGGCGCGGCCAGGTCCTCGGCCGAGTAGGCGTTCTGGTCGAAGACCACGAGGTCGGCGCCGGCCCCCGTTTTCACGGTGTAGTTGGTGGAGGTGCCGTGGTAGACCACCTCGGTCACGATGCCGGTCAGGATGCTGCCGTCCACGCCGACCGGGGCGTGGCGGTTGAGGTCGATCTTCTCCGGGCGTACGGAGACCTCGAGGGCGTCGCCGGTGCGCACGCCGTCGGGGACCGGCACGAGGACGCGCTCGTCCGGGCCGTACGTCAGCACGGCGATCCCGGCCTCGACGCTGTCGGCCGCGCCGTCGAGCAGGTTCGACGTACCGATGAAACCGGCGACGAAGCGGGTGGCCGGGCGTTCGTAGATCTCGCGGGGCGAGCCGAGCTGCTCGATGCGCCCGGCCTGCATCACGGCGATGCGGTCCGACATCGTCAGCGCCTCGCCCTGGTCGTGGGTGACGTAGACGAAGGTGATGCCGACCTCGCGCTGGATGCGCTTGAGCTCCATCTGCATCTGCTGGCGCAGCTTGAGGTCGAGGGCGCCGAGCGGCTCGTCGAGCAGCAGCGCCCGCGGCCCGTTCACCAGGGCCCGGGCCAGCGCGACCCGCTGCTGCTGGCCACCGGACATCTCGCGGGGGGAGCGCTTCTCCATGCCCGTCAGCGAGACGATCTCGAGCATCTCGCCGACGCGGCGGCGGATCTCGTCCTTGGCGACTTTCTTGCGCTCCAGGCCGAAGGCCACATTCTGGTACGTCGTGAGGTGCGGGAACAGCGCGTACGACTGGAAGACCATGTTCACGTCGCGCTTGTGGGGAGCCACCCGGGTGACGTCCGTGCCGTCGAGGTACACCGTGCCGCCGGTGGGCTCCTCGAAGCCGGCGATCATCCGCATCGTCGTGGTCTTGCCGCAGCCGGAGGGCCCCAGCAGGGAGAAGAACTCGCCGGGCCGGATGGCGAGGTCCAGCGGCAGGACGGCCCGCACGGTCTCGCCGTGGGACTGGAAGTCCTTGTGCACCCCGGCGAGCTCGATCGCGACGTCTGACATCTGCGCCCCTCTTCAGCCGAGCCGGCTCATCACGTGCTTGATGCGGGTGTACTCCTCCAGGCCGTACCCGGCGAGGTCCTTGCCGTAGCCGGAATGACCGAAGCCGCCGTGCGGCATCTCCGACACGAACGGCAGGTGGTTGTTGATCCAGACGGTGCCGGCGTCGAGGCGGCGCGACATCCGCAGGGCGCGGCCGTGGTCGCGGGTCCAGACGCTGGCGCTCAGCCCGAAGCGGGAGTCGTTGGCGCAGCGCACGGCGGCGTCCTCGGAGTCGAAGGACTGCACGGTGATGACCGGGCCGAAGATCTCGTCCTGGATCATCTCGTCGCGCTGGCGCAGCCCGGCGACCACCGTCGGCTCGACGAAGTAGCCGTGCTCGCCGATGCGCCGGCCGCCGGTGACGATCTCGGCGTGCCCGGGGGTGCGCTCCAGGAACCCGCTGACCCGGCCGAGCTGGTCGGCGTTGTTGAGCGGCCCGTACGCGGCGGCCGGATCGTCGGGGCGGCCGACGACCGTGGCCTTGGCCGCTCCGGCGAGCGCCGCGGTGAAGTCCCCGGCGATGCGGTCGTGCACGAGGACGCGGGTGGCGGCGGTGCAGTCCTGCCCCGCGTTGAAGTAGCCGGCGCCGGCGATCGCCTCGGCGACCGCGGCCACGTCGACGTCGTCGAAGACCACGACCGGGGCCTTGCCGCCGAGCTCGAGGTGCACCTTCTTGAGGTCGGCGGCCGCGGCGGCGGCGACCTCCATGCCCGCCCGGGTGGAGCCGGTGATCGACACGAGCCGCGGCACCGGGTGGGCGACGAGGGCGCGGCCGGTGTCGCGGTCGCCGCAGACGACGTTGAGCACGCCGGGCGGCAGGAACTCGGCGGCGATCTCGGCGAGCAGCAGCGTCGTGACGGGCGTGGTCTCCGACGGCTTGAGGACGACCGAGTTGCCGGCGGCGATCGCGGGGGCGAACTTCCAGACCGCCATCATCATCGGGTAGTTCCAGGGGGTCACCTGCGCGCAGACGCCGATCGGCTCGCGGCGTACCCAGGAGGTGTGGTCGCGCAGGTACTCGCCGGCGGACCGGCCCTCCAGCATCCGCGCGGCACCGGCGAAGAAGCGCAGCTCGTCGAGGATCGGCGGCATCTCCTCGCGGCGGGTCACGGCGACGGGCTTGCCGGTGTCGCGGCACTCGGCCGCGATGAGCTCCTCGGCGCGGGCCTCGACGGCGTCGGCGAGCCTCAGCAGCGCCCGCTGCCGCTCGGCCGGGGTCGTGTCCCGCCAGGTCTCGAAGCCGGCGGCGGCCGCGTCCATGGCCGCCGCCACGTCCCGCTCCGACGAGACCGGCGCGGCCGCGTAGGCTTCGCCGGTGCACGGGTCGATGACGGGTGACGTCCGCCCGTCGGCCGGGTCGGCGGACGACCCGCCGACGAAGTTGCGCAGGACGGGCAGCGCGGCGCTCACGTATCCGGACCTCCCGGGTCGACGTGGCGAGACCTTGACACATCCAAAGGCGTCAAGACAAGGGAATCCGAAGTATTTTTCGGGCACGAAACGGATTCAGATGTATCACGCTCGTTGAGCGACGTAATCCGATGTCCCCGGCCACCTCCGGAGGAGCGGACAAGTCGGGCCCGCGATCGGGACGAAAGCCCCGGAACGGACGTTGTGTTTTTCCGTCCCGCGCTCGGGTCACTAAGGCTCCGATTTCGGCTCCGTCGGCCGATCGGGAACCTGTGAGCATCAGGTCCCCGGAAGCCGTCGCGGAGCCCTCGGGCGTCGCCGCGCGCCTGGCGGCCGAGCTCGACTCCCTCGAGAGCCACGAGGGTCACGACGTGGACGCCATCCTGGTGCGCGCCGCCGAGGCGGCCTGGGCGGCGGAGGCCCTCGGCGACGCCCTGCTGCTGCGCCGCGCGCAGCTCGTGCAGGCCGACATGCGGCAGCGCACCGGCAACGTCGGTGAGGCCGCCCGGGTCTTCCTCACGATCCAGGCCTGGGCGCAGCAGCATGCGTGCGTACCGCTGCTCGCGCGCAGCCACTTCCACCTCATCCTCACCTACCACTACCTCGGCGACCACGCCGCGAGCCTCGAGCACGCGCTCGCCTCGGTCGAGCTGCTCGAGGAGACGGCTCCCGCCGGTCTGCGGATCACCTACCTCATCCGGCTGGCGAACTCCCTCGCCGAGAACGGCTCGGTCAGCGCTGCCCGCGAACGGTACGACCAGGCGGAGCGGCTCGCGCTCGCGTGCGGCGACCTGCGCCGGCAACTGCTGGTGCTGAACAACCTCGCCTACACCGAGATCGAGGCCGGACGGACGCGCATCGCCCAGGGCATCACCGCTCGCATGCACGCCATCGTCCGTACCCTCGGTCGCGACTTCGGCGTCGGCGAACGCGACACGATCGCGACCGTACGGATCAGCGCGGGCGACTACGCCGGCGCCGAGCAGATCCTCGCCGGCATCCACGACACCTCCCGCTGGTTCGAGGCTCACGAGATCGTCGAGGCCCGGCTGACGCTGGCCACCGCGCAGCGCCTGCTGGGAGCCCTCGAGCGCGCGCAGAGCACCCTCGACCGCTGCCGGGCGTCCTGCCGGGGCGTCAGCCTCGGACCGGTCCGGGTCCGGGCCATGGCCGAGCAGGCCGAGCTGTACGCGGCGGCCGGCAAGTACGCTGCCGCGTTCGAGGAGTACAAGCGCTTCCACGCGGCCGCCGAGGAGCTGCGCTCGCAGCAGCAGGAGGCGCGGGCGCGCACCCGGCAGGCGATGTTCGAGACCGCCGAGGCCCGGCGCGAGGCCGAGCGCTACCGCGAGCAGGCCCGCCGCGACCCGCTGACCGGCCTGTACAACCGGCGCTTCGTCGACGAGCGGCTGCCGCAGCTGATCACCAACGCCGCGGCGGCCGGCGTGCCGCTCACGGTGGCCCTGGTGGACCTCGACCACTTCAAGCGCATCAACGACACGCTGTCGCACGACGTCGGCGACCGCGTCCTGGTCGCCGTCGCCGACCTGCTCGCAGGTGCGCTGGACGACCGGGACAAGGAGTCCTTCGCCGCCCGGATGGGTGGCGAGGAGTTCCTCATGGTGCTGCCCGGCCTCGCCGACCCGGATGCCGGGCCGTGGCTCGAGGCCCTGCGGCTCGCCATCCGCGAACACCCGTGGACGCCGGTCACCGGCGATCTGCCGGTGACCGTGAGCATCGGTGCGGTGGTGGGCGTCCCCGGTGCGGGCGAGGACCAGGCCGCGCTGCTCGCGGAGGCCGACCGGCGCCTCTACGAGGCCAAGCGGAACGGCCGCGACCGCGTCGTCCTCTGACCATCACGTGGTTGATGATGGCTGGGTGGTTGACCTTGACACGGTGTCATGGCTTGGAGTTCAGGGGCCATGTTGAGTATCGGAGATCTTGCCCGGCACACCCGGGTGTCCGCCCGGATGTTGCGGCACTACGACGCCCTCGGGCTCGTGACGCCGGAGCGCGTGGACGAGTCCACGGGCTACCGGTGGTACGCCGCGTCGCAGATCGGCCGCGTGAACAGCGTCGTCGCCCTGAAAGAGCTCGGCTTCACGCTCGAGCAGTGCCGCTCGATCCTGGATGAGCGCGTCGGCATCGACGATCTCATGGACCTGCTGCGTCTCCGGCAGGCTGAGCTGGCTCAGCGCATCGAGGCGGACACGGCGCGGCTGGCGGAGGTGGGCAGAAGGCTCCGGTCCATCGAGAGAGGGTTGACCGTGACCAACGAATCGTTCCAGCTGAAGGAGCTTCCCCCGCTGCGCCTGGTGCAGGCCGGTGCGGAGGTCAACGACATCAGCGAGATCGGGACCATGACGGCGGTGCTGCTCGACCGGGTTTCCCAGCGACTGTCCGCGACGGGTGTTCCTGCGGCAGGTCCGCGGGTGCAGACGTACTACGGCCGGCCGGACGGCTCGAAGATCGACGTTGCGGTGGGCTGGCCCGTCGCCGCCGACTGGAGTGCCCGGAGGGGCTGGACGTGGTGGAGCTGCCGCAGGAGAGCAAGGGAGCGAGTGTGGTCCACCATGGTCCGGCCTCCGACATCGCTGACGCCTGGCAGGCGTTCGACGTAGCCCTCGAACAGCGGGGCCTGGAGCCGTACGGCGTCAGTCGTCAGGTACATCTGCACGGCGATGCGCCGGACGACGTAGTGGTCGAGCTGCAGTGCCCGGTCCGCGCCCGCGGGTCGTTCTGCGGCTGAACGAAGAAAGGCCGCGCCCATCGGGCGCGGCCTTCTCTCGTGCTCGGGTCAGGCGGTCACTTCATCCAGGCGCCGCCGGCGCCGTGCTGCCAGGAGACCCCGGACCAGACCCGCGCGGACCACGGCACCCCGTCGACCAGGGTGTTCGACCAGCCGCGGGCGGTCCACGTGGCGCCGGACCAGGAGATGTCCGACCAGACCCGGCCCGCCCAGTCGGTGCCGGACCAGACCCGGCCGGCCCAGTTGGCCTGCCCGTACTGGGTGCCGCTCCAGCCGGTGCCGGTCATCGGCCGGCCCATCCAGTCGCCTCCCTGCCACGAGCGCTGGGCCGTGCTGGCCGCCGCCCACGTGGCCGACCGGAGCGGACCGAAGATGTCCCGCTCGCCGGTCAGCGGTACGCCGTCGAGGGAGACGATGGACGTGCCGCGCGCCTCCTGGATGCTGCCGGTGCCCGTGGACCGGGGCCCGATCACGGCGCACAACGTAGGCAGCTTGGCCGTGGCGCGGTCGAGGTCGAGCATCCGGCCGCCGGAGGTCGCGCCGCCGACGTACGGGCCGGACTCGCGCAGCGAGCACTTCAGCGAGTCGGGCGACAGCCAGGGGTAGCGCTGCAGGAGCACGGCCGCGGCCCCGGTCGCGACGGCGGTCGCCTGGGATGTGCCGCTGCCGACGAAGTACCGCTCGCCGACGCGGGCCGACGGGTATCCGGCGTCCGCCATCGACCCCGGCACGCGCAGCGACACGATCGAACGCCCCGGCGTGTACAGGTCGGGCACCCGCGGCGCCGCGCCGACGCTGGTGAACGAGGCCACCTGGTCGTCGGTGTAGGCGGTCGTGCCGCGCATGTCGGTGGCGCCGACGGTGATGACGTACGGGTCGAAAGCCGGGTTGGTGATGGCGCCGCCGGTGTTGCCGGAGGAGACCACGACCGCGATGCCTGCCCGGTACGCGTTCTGCACCGCGTGCGACAGCGGGTTCTTCATCCAGTTGGACACGCCGTCGGTGCCGTACGAGAGGTTGAGCACGCGGATGGGGTTGCGGGCGTCGTCGAAGCGGTGCTCCACCACCCAGTCGATGGCGGCCATCACCTGCGTCACGTCGACCGCGCCGTTGGCCGCGCCCACCTTCAGCGACAGCAGCTTGGCGTCGGGCGCCATGCCGCGGAAGCCGCTGCCGGAGGTGTCGCGGCCGGCGATGATGCCGGCCATGTGGGTGCCGTGGCCGTACGTGTCGCGCCAGCGAAGGTTCGCCACCTGGCTCTCGAACGACAGGTCCGGCCCGTTCGCCACGTTGCCGGACGTCAGGCCCTCGACGGGCGCAACACCGGTGTCGATCAGCGCGATGCCGATGCCCTTGCCGGTGTAGCCGCGCTCCGCCGCCACGTCCGCCCGGGTGATGCGGCGGACGTCGGTGAGGGTGGCACCGGCGGCGTTGAAGCTGTAGTCGGCTGATGCGGCCTGCGCCGGCGCCATCCCGGTCAGGGTGGTCGCCACCGTGGTCGCGGCCGCCATCGCCGCCGCGTACCGCCGAAGTCGTGCTCGTTGAGCCGTCATGGACGTGGTCATCGGCCTGCCCCGCGGCCACCTGAGGACTTTCGTCGTTGCTTTCCCGGCGCGAACCGCGTCAGATCAGCACCACCCGTGGCGGCGCGAAGCCGTTGAACCGGGACGCGTACACGCTGGTGTACGCCCCCGCGGAGCCGATCAGCAGCTCGTCGCCCTCCCGCAGGTCCGCCGAGAGCAGGACGTCGCGCGCGAAGGTGTCCTGGCTGTCGCACGTCGGCCCGGTCAGGTGGTAGCAGCGGCGCAGCCGGGTGCCCCGGGTGTCGTGGATCGGGTAGTGCAGGTGCCCGCCGGACTCCAGGACCTCCATCAGCCCGTGGAAGACCCCCAGGTCGGTGTGCGCCCACCAGCCGGAGGGGCGCTCCGCGACGCCGATCACCCGGCAGCGGAACGTCCCGGCCTCGGCGACCAGGCACCGGCCCGGTTCGGCGAAGACCTCCACCGGGTACGGCAGCCGGGCGAGGCCCGCGGCGGCCGCCCGCCCGAAGTCCGCCAGCGGGGGCACCGGCTCGTCGTACGCCGCCGGGAAGCCTCCGCCGATGTCGACCATCTCGAGGCGGACGCCGGCGTGCAGCAGCCGGTCCATCGCGTGTGCCACGTCGCGCAACGGCTGCAGGAGGGCGGCGGGCCGCAGCGACTGCGACCCCATGTGGAAGGTTATCCCGTACGGCACGAGTCCCAGCTCGCGCGCCTCCAGCAGCAGCCGGACGGCGCCGGTGACGTCCACCCCGAACTTGCCCTCGCTGGGGACGACGCTGTCCTCGCCGTAGGTGGCGAGGCGCGCGTACACCCGGCTGCCGGGGGCCTCCTCGGCGACCCGGTGCAGCTCCTCGGTGGAGTCGACGCTGAACCGGCCGACCCCGGCGGCCGCCGCGCGGGCCGTCTGCGCCCGTGCCCGGACCGGATTACTGAAGAGCAGCTCCCCGGGCGGTACGCCGGCACCGCTGAGCGCCTCCATCTCCTGCACGGACGCGATCTCGAAGTCGCATCCCGCCTCGCGCAGCGTGCGCAGGACGCCGGCGTGGGTGTTGCACTTGGTCGCGTAGAACGGCCGTACGCCCGGGAACGCGGCCCGGAAGGCGGCGAGGGCGGCGACGATGCGGTCCGCCCGCATCTCCAGCACGGGTCCCGGCCGCGTGCCGGCGCGGGGTCCGATGAGGAGGCGGGGTGAGGGCTGGCGCAACGGAGGCCCCTTACTCTAAGTGGTCTCATCAACGCGGAGCGTGCGCTACTCAGTATGCACCGGTCTGGCGGAAAGGTCGATGAATCGTCGGTGAGCTGCGCTTATATGCATTCGGGGCGCCCCGTGGGGCGCCCCGGAATGTGGTGTGCGGAGCCGCTGACGTGGACTCTTTCACCATCTTGAATAGATCTTGCACCCTCGGGAAGTTGACTTTGAGTATCCACTTCCCATCTGTGAGTACAGATCGGTAATCTCTCAGCGGTTGTTGTCGAACTCGCCGTCCTGCACCGAGTTCACGAACTCGGTCCAGTGCGCCGGGTCGAAGAAGAGAGCGGGACCGGAAGGGTTCTTGCTGTCGCGTACGGCAACGGCTGTGTCGAGGACTGCGACCTCGACACAGTTGTTGCCGCCGTTTCCGTTGCTGCGGCTGCTCTTTTTCCAAACGGCAGCGTTGAGATGGTGCGCTGGCATGCCATGCACCCCCCTTCGATATGCGATTGTGCGTGCAACGTCCCCTACGCGCGCAGGAGACTTTCGATCATCTTAAGGCTCAGGCGGGGGTCCAATGCCCGTGCGCTCAGTCGCTCGAACTCCGCACGGTAACGAGCGACCTCTGAATGTTGCTCTTCGTAGAGGTCGCCCGCAAGACCCTCTAGGTAAACTACATCCAAATGAGTGGTCTCGGAGAACTCCAAAAGCGCAGCTGAACCCCCGAGGAAGGGATGTTCGCCGGCGTCGAAGGGCAAGATCTGCAGCGTCACGTTCGGTGATTTAGCGATGTCGATGAGATGCCGGAGCTGTTCGTCCATGACGTCGGGGCCGCCTACCGAGCGTCGGACGACCGACTCGTCGATGATCGCGACGAGCTGCAACGGGTTGGTGCCGGTGAGCCGGTCCTGCCGCTTGAGCCGCAGCGCGACCCGCCGGTCGATGTGCTGCGGGGAGTCGGTAGCCCGGCCCGTACGCATGAGCGCCCGGATGTACGCCTCCGTCTGCAGCAGCCCCGGCAGGATGATCGGCTCCCACGCGCGCAGGGACGACGCCTCCGCCTCGAGGCCGACGAAGTTTCCCGGCCGCATGATGTCCCGGTAGTCCGTCCACCAGGTCTTCTGGCGGGACGAGCGGGCCAGTTCCATGAGGGCCTCGCGATACTGCTCGTCCTCCACGCCGTAGAGGCTGAGCAGGTCGCGGACGTCGCGAGGGGTGACGGCGACCCGGGCCGTCTCGATCCGGGTGACCTTGGCGGCGTGCCACTCGAAATGCCGCGAGACATTTTCCTGGGTGAGTCCGGCGCGCTCCCGGCACCGTTTCAGCTCGGTGCCCAGACGGCGTCGGCGCAGCGTGGGTCCTTCGTCTGTGGACACCCTGACTCCCTCGATCTTGCGGCCTCGACGCCGGTCGGCATCGGCCCGCGATCCATCGTAGACAAGGCCGATGCGATTGCGAGTCTAGTACTTCTTGCATTGACCTCGGAGCCAGGTACATGATGCACCGGACAGCGAGTTATTGCCTCTGTACAGGCAGTTGTTGCCTGTCGGCTAATCGGGCCGATGTGTCAAAGGAGTCGCGGCGTGCTGGCTGACCAGTTCTTCCTGATCGCGCACGAGGACCGGACCGGTCGGTCCCGTCTGCACCCCCGGGCCACCGGCCTGGGCCTCGCCGCCGCCCTCCTGGGCGAGCTGATGCTCGAGGGGCGGCTCCGGATCTTCGACGGTGAGCTCTACATCGAGAGCCGTCAGCCGCCGCGGGACTCGCTCTCGCATTCCGTTCTGGAACTGCTCATCGCCCAGCCGCAGCACCGCGAGGTGCGGACCTGGCTGGCGTACCTGTCGCAGGACGCCGCCGACCGGGTGGGGGAGCGGCTCATGCGGGTGGGCGCCGTCGAGTCCGTGACCCGCCGCCGCATGCTGAGCACCCAGACCTTCTATATGCCGAACAACGAGGTGCAGCGCAACGCCGCCGCCTGGGCCCCGATGCGGCTCGCGAACATCATGGTGCGCGGCCTCGAGATGTCCACCAGCGACCGGCTGCTGGCCGGCCTGGTCGTGGCGACCGGCCTGACCCGGCACGTGCTGTGGGACTTCGAGGTGCACCGGCACGCCCTGACGCAGCTTCCCACCGCCATCGGGACGCTGCCCGAGGACTTCCGGCAGTTGATCGAGCAGACCGAGGCGTCCGTCGGCTCGGTGCTCGCCGTCGGTCGGCGGTGAGCGCCGTCGGCCGTCACCACCGCCGGCGGGACAACATCGATCAATGGGCTGGGAGGCTCTTGATGGCGAGCAAGGACGTGTCCGAACCCGATATCGTGTCCACCGCACTGGCGCGGAATCGGCTCGGCGTCCCGTCGGTGGTGTTCTTCGGTGTTGCCGGAGCGGCCCCGCTCACCGTCGTCATCGGCGCCATCACGACGATCTACGCGGTCGTCGGCAACACCGCGGTGCCCGTCGTCTACCTGGTCGTGGCGGGCATCCTGTCCATCTTCACGGTCGGCTTCGTCGCCATGAGCCGGCACATCGTCAACAGCGGGGCGTTCTACTCGTACATCAGTCACGGGCTGGGGCGGGTCCCGGGCGTCGGCGCGGCGTTCGTGGCGCTGCCCGCGTACGCGATGATGCAGACCGGCCTGTTCGGGCTCTTCGGCGTGGTCGCCTCGGGGGTCCTCGACGGGCTCGGCTTCACGGTCGGCTGGTTCGCCTGCGCGGTCGCGGCCTGGGCGCTGGTCGCCGTGCTCGGCCTGCTCTGGGTCGACCTCAGCGGCAAGGTGCTCGCCGTCCTGCTGGTCGCCGAGATCGTCATCGTGCTCTTCTACGACCTCGTGATGGTCGCCAACCCGGCGGACGGCTCGGTCTCCTTCGCCACGCTGTCCCCGGTCCAGGTGTTCACACCCGAGGTCGCCGCCATGATGGTGCTGGCGATCGCCGGCTTCGTCGGCTTCGAGGCGACCGTGGTGCTGTCCGAGGAGGCGAAGGATCCCAAGCGGACGATCGCGCGGGCCACCCACTGGGCCGTCATCCTCGCCGGCCTGCTCTGCGGGCTGTCGGCCTGGGCCATGTCGGTCGGCGCCGGCCCGGACAACATCGTGGCCGCGGCTAAGGCGGAGGAGACCGACCTGGTCTTCACGCTGGTCAGCCCGCACGTGCCCGAGGCGCTGATCAACGTCGGCTACGTCCTGTTCATGACCAGCATCTTCGCCGCGCTGCTGGCCTTCCACGCCGCGGTGGCGCGCTACCAGTTCGCGCTGGGACGCGAGGGCGTGCTCCCGCGCGCCTGGGGATACACCCATCCCCGTACGGGCGCGCCCATGGTCGGCTCGCTGACCCAGAGCCTGCTCGCGATCGGCGTGCTGGTCGTCTACCGGATCACGGGAGCCGACCCGCTGGTCTACCTGTTCGCGTGGCTGACCGTCGTCGGCGGCCTGGGCGTGCTCATCCTCATGTGGAGCGCCTCCGCCGCCGTGATCGCGTTCTTCGTCCGGCATCCGCACCAGGAGAACGTCTGGCGCGCCAAGGTCGCGCCGATCATCGCCTTCGTGCTGCTCAGCATCATCCTTGCGGCGACCGTCTACGGCCTCGGCGACCTGTTGCAGGTGGAGCCAGGCTCGATGTTCCACTGGCTCTTCCCGACCGGGTACGCCGTCTTCGCCGTCGTCGGCTTCATCTGGGCGGTCGTCATGCGCGCGGCGCGCCCCGAGGTGTACGCGGCGATCGGCCGCGGCGCGGACGGCGGCTTCATCGCCGACGCCCCGCGGCTCAAGGGTTCCCACACCGAGCCGATCAGCGCCCGTGCCATCCTCGCGGCCGCCCGTGAGCAGCAGCCCGGGCACCAGAACCTGCCGATGCCCCGGGCTCCGGAGCCGCCGACCCTGCGGGACGTGCGGGAGACCCCGCCCGACCAGTCGCAGTGGGAGACGCCGCCGGAGCCTTCCCGCTGGCAGTGACCGCAGCCCTACCGGAGAACACGCCGAACCGCCCGCCGGACCTTCAGGAGAAGAGGAGGAGGTGCAGAGGTGCCGGCCGATCCGTCCGCCCCCCAAGAGCGCGGATCCGGCCGAAGCGGCGGGCGGTGCCGGCGTGCTCAGGCGGCCTGCGGGAACTGGTAGATCCAGAACTGCTGAGCGTCCATCATCTCCGCCTCGCAGTTGCCGGAGAAGCGCTGCAGCATCAGCCGGATGACCCGGCCCATCTTGCGCCGGTCGTCGTTGTGCTGGCAGAAGTCGAGCCCGATGATGCCGTTCTGCGCCGCCGCGAACAGGTACATGGCCTCGACGAGGTCGGAGAACGACGCATTGGCGCGGCCGGAGGGCAGCACGGCCACGAAACCGCAGTACCAGATCTTGCGCTGGGCGTAGAGCTCCGGCCAGCGCCGCTCGAAATACTGCGGTGAGATCAGCGGCATCGCGTCCAGATCATTGGTGTACGTCGACAGCCCGCACAACGTGCCCTCGTCGTCGAGACTCAGGTACTTCTGCACCCGGCCGTCGCGCATCACGTCCTCGAACTCGTGGCGGTACATCAGGTGACGCTGGACCGCGAGCGCGTTCAGGCCGCGGAACGACTCCTCGTACATCTTCCACGCGTACTCGATGAGCTCGTCGTCGTTGATCTGCTCGACAACCTTGATGACCATGCGATGCTCCCCGATGTGCTGATGGTCGAGGCCACCCGTTGTTCCTGGCACTCAAGCCGATCGATGGGCTTCTGAACACAGCGTACGGAGCGTGTTTGTCAGATTACAAGGCGTGATTTATGCCAAGGTCAACGTGTCCCGAAATGACATTTTCGCGTGATCCACTGGCCGGCTGGGCCGTAGTTCCCGCAGGTAAGGGCCCGGCAAGCGATCGAGCGCCCGCCGCGGGCGCACCGGGGTGGCCCTCGCCGCGATGTCGTCCATGACACCGAGTTCTGGACTCGTGTCTGATTTCGATCAGCCTTGTCGATCTCGTCTGAGGGGCCGCCGGACCTCAGGGATCGATAGTGGACGATAGGGTGGCCCCGAGATCCGAGCGCCGGAGGTTGTCGACGATGCGAACTTCCCGGAGCGGGGCGCGGCTGCTGGCCGCCGCCTGCGCCGCCGTCACCCTGCTCCTCCCCGCGGTGGCCGCCACCGCCGCCCCCGCCCGCGATGCCGGGGGCACCCAGCCCGTGTACGACTACACCCAGGCGATCCGCGAACAGGTGTGGGTCCAGACGCCGGTGGACAGCGACGCCGACGGTCAACCGGACCGGGTGGCGGTACGCATCATCCGCCCCCGGACCGAGGACGGCCGCAAGGTACCGGTCATCTTCCAGGCGAGCCCCTACTATGCCGGGCTCAACGACGTACCGAACCATGACGACATCGACCGCGACGGCGCCGCCGCCCGGCGCAGCGCGTCTCCCGGCACCGACCGCGCCGCCGAGACGATCGTCTTCTCCGGATACCTCGACAACTACTTCGTGCCCCGGGGCTACGCGGTCGCCTTCGCCGACAGCCTCGGCACCGGCGGGTCGACGGGCTGCCCCACCTCGGGCGGGCGCAACGAGACGCTCGGCATGAAGGCCGTCGTCGACTGGTTCAACGGCCGCGCCCGCGGCTTCGACGCCGCCGGCGCCCCCGCCCGCGCCTCGTGGTCCACCGGCCGCACCGGGATGATCGGCGTCTCCTACAACGGCACCCTGCCCAACGCGGTGGCCTCGACCGGCGTCCGCGGCCTGGAGACGATCGTGCCGATCGCGGGCATCTCCAGCTGGTACGACTACTACCGCGCCAACGGCGGCGTCGTGGCGCCCGGCGGCTTCCAGGGTGAGGACACCGACGTCCTGGCGAAGGCGGTGCTGACCCGGGAGCACCCCGAGGTCTGCGCCGATGTGATGGCGGGGCTGGAACGCGATCAGGACCGGGAGACCGGCGACTACAGCGCGTACTGGGCCGAGCGGGACTATGTGCGCGATGCCGGCAAGGTGCGGGCGAGTGTGCTGCTCGTGCACGGCCTGCACGACGACAACGTGCGTACGCAGCAGGCCGGGCAGTGGTGGGCCGCGCTGGCCCGCACCGGCGTGCCGCGCAAGATCTGGCTGCACCAGGCCGGCCACACCGACCCCTTCAACGTCCGCCGCGACGTCTGGCTCGACACGCTGCACCGCTGGTTCGACCAGTGGCTGTACAAGATCGACACCGGCATCATGCGGGAGCCCCTGGCCGACGTCGAGGTGGCGCCCGGCCAGTGGCGTACCGCCGCGACCTGGCCCGTCCCGGGCACCCGGCCCATGACGCTGGCGCTCGGCGGGCCCGCGGCGGACGGCCGCCCCGGCACCCTCCAGCCGTGGCCGGCCCGCCCCGGAGCGCGGCAGTCGTTCGTCGACGACCCGGCGCGCACGGCCGAGGACCTCGTCGCGGACGAGCTGACCACCGACCCCAACCGGCTCGCGTACCTGTCCGCACCGCTGACGACGGAGGCCCGGCTCTCCGGCACGCCCGAGGTCGGCGTCCGGGCGGATCTGGCCGGCAAGTCGCCGTACCTCACTGCGCTGCTGGTCGACTACGGCACCGCCGACCGGTACGCGGGGATACGCACCGTGCCGGGCCAGGACTGCATCGGCCCCGGCATCCCCGAGGATCCGGGCTGCTTCAACCGCCGCGAGTACGCCACGCAGTCCACGCCGCTGGAGATCGTGAGCCGTGGCTGGCTCGACGTGCGCAACCGCCTCTCGCCGTCGCGGACCACGCCGATCGAGGCGGGCCGGCCCTACACGTTCCGCTGGAACCTGCAGACCGAGGACCACGTGTTCGCGCCGGGGCACCGGATCGGGCTCGTGCTGATCTCCACCGAGCGCGACCACACGCTGCGCTACCCGGCCGGCACCGAGGTCGGCGTGCGCCTGGGCGTCTCCAAGGTGGTCCTGCCGCTGTCCCGCTGACTGCCCCATCCGCGCTCTACCCGCTGCGCCGTGCCCGTCCGGGCGCGGCGCAGCGGCCTTTCGGGCAGCCTACTTTCTCCTCAAACGACAAAAGTTAGACATGCGCACCAAGAAAGTTCTGGTGTGACCGTCGATCGTGGACCACGATATTCACGTCCCTGAATCGAGCCGGTAACACCAGTTCGAAGGAGCAGCATGGTCCGTCCCCTCGTCCTCGCCCTGGTCGCCGGCTGCGCGGCGGTCGTCGCCCAGCCGGCCGCCGCGTACGCCGCTGACCTGCCACCCCAGGAGCCCGGCGTCACCCTGCGTACGTTCGACACCCGCGTACCCCTCACCGAGATCTGCACGCTGAAGCCCGGCCAGACGCCCAGCGTCGACAAGCTCGTCCCCACCGTCGACCTGCGGACCGCCGGCGACTTCGGGTTCGAGGACAACTTCGTCGCCCACGTGCTCGGCAACCTCGACGTCCCGGCCGACGGCTCGTACACGTTCCGGCTCACCAGCGACGACGGCTCCCGGCTGGCGATCGACGGCACCCGCGTGGTCGACAACGACGGGCTGCACGGTGTCGAGTCGAAGGACGGGACCGTCACGCTGACCGCCGGGTACCACTCGCTGTTCGCCGAGTACTTCGAGGCCGGCGGCGGTCAGCAGCTCACCCTCTCGTGGCGGCCGCCGGGCGCCGACGACTTCTCGCTCGTGCCGAGCTCGGTGCTCAGCACCGATGCCGGGGTGGTGCGGGTGACCGCCCCCGGGCAGAAGCAGTGCGAGGGCCAGAACGACACCCCGGGCGACGGGCTGCCGCTCGACGCGGTCAACCCCGGCTACACGCTGACGGACCTGCGTCCCGACGGGTTCCAGCCCCAGGTCTCGGCGATGGCGTGGATGCCCGACGGGCGGATGGTCATCACCACCTGGGGCGGCAGCGACAAGACCGACGGCGAGGTCTACCTGCTGGACCACGTGACCGGCCGGACCGACCCGAGCCGCGTCACCTACCGACGAGTCGCCGGGGGTCTCAAGGAGCCGATGGGCATCGCCGTGGTCGACGGCCTCATCTACGTGTCGCAGAAGCACGAACTCACCGAGCTGCGCGACACCGACGGCGACGACGTGGCCGACCAGCGGCGCACCGTGGCGACGTGGCCGTTCGGCGGCAACTTCCACGAGTTCGCGTTCGGCCTGCTCTACCAGGGCGGCGACTTCTACCTGAACCTGTCCGTCGCCATCGACTACGGCGGCGCGACGACCAACCCGCAGCCGGCGGCGAACCGGGGGACGAGCATCCAGGTCAATCGGCGCACCGGCAAGATCACCTACGTCGCGGGTGGCCTGCGCACGCCCAACGGCATCGGCTGGGGACCCGGCGGCGGCCTGTTCGTCGCCGACAACCAGGGCGGCTGGCTGCCCGCCTCCAAGCTCGTGCGGATCAAGCAGGACCGGTTCTTCAACCACTACACCAACCCGGCCGGCCCGTTCGACGCCGAGGCGGTCACCAAGCCGGTGCTGTGGCTGCCGCAGAACGAGATCGCCAACTCGCCGAGCACGCCGGTGCTGCTCAAGCAGGGGCCGTTCCAGGGGCAGATGCTCTTCGGCGACGTCACGTACGGGGGCCTGCAGCGGGCGTACCTGGAGAAGGTGCACGGCGAGTACCAGGGCGCGGTCTTCCGCCACACCCAAGGGCTCGAGTCCGGCGTCAACCGCACCACGATCGGGCCGGACGGGGCGATCTACATCGGCGGTCTCGGCGCCGACGGCAACTGGGGCCAGGCCGGCAAGCTGCGGTACGGCCTGCAGAAACTCACCCCGAACGGCACGACCGCGTTCGACATGAGGTCCGTGAGCGCCACCCGGACGGGCTTCGTCGTCGAGTACACCAAGCCGCTGTCACCGGAGACGATCGCCAACCTCGGCGCGGCGTACCAGGTGGAGCAGTGGCGGTACGCGCCGACCCCCGCGTACGGGGGACCGAAGGTCGACGAGCAGAAGCTGACGGTCACCGCCGCGAAGGTCTCCGCCGACCGGCGGAAGGTCACCCTGACCATCGACGGCCTCCTGCGGGACCGGGTCGTGCACCTGCGGTCGCCGCGGCCGTTCAGCGCGGCGAGCGGCGAGCAGCTGTGGAGCACCGAGGCCTGGTACACGCTGAACGCCATCCCCGGCGCGCAGCCCGACCAGGTCTTCTACGAGGCGGAGGAGGGCCGCCGCCAGGGCGGTGCCGGCCTCGGCACCGACCACCGCGGCTTCTCGGGCGTCGGCTTCGTCGACAGCTTCGGCACCCTCAACGCCTCCACCACGCTGCACGCCGACGTGAGCAAGGCGGGGGAGTACGAGGTCGGGCTGCGCTACTCCAACGGCCCCAACCCGTTCCAGGGCGACAAGAGCGTCAGCGTGTACGTCAACGGGCGCAAGATCCGCCAGACGGTGCTGCCCACGACCGTGACCTGGGACGACTGGGCCACCAAGACGGAACGGCTGAAGCTGCGCCGCGGTGACAACACGATCGAGTACAGGGTGGACACCGGCGACACCGGGCACGTCAACCTGGACCTGGTCACCGTGCGCCGGCCGGGGGAGCGCATCACGCTCTTCGACGGCACGAACCTCACCGAGTGGCAGCACACCGACGGCCGCACGGCGAGCTGGCCGCGCCTGCCCGGCGGCGCGATGGAGGTGTGCTGCGGCGACCTGCGCACCCGCCAGGCGTTCGGCGACTACCGCCTGCACGTCGAGTTCAAGGTGCCGTTGCTGCCCCCGGACGTCACCGGCCAGAACCGTGGCAACAGCGGGGTCTACCAGCAGGAACGCTACGAGGTCCAGGTCCTTGACTCGTACGGCGACAGCACGCTCGACACCAACGAGGCCGGAGCCATCTACCTGCAGAAGGCCCCGGACGTCAACGCCGCGACCCCGCCGGAGACGTGGCAGACCTACGACATCGACTTCCGGGCGGCCCGCTACGACGCGACCGGGACGAAGACCGCCAACGCCCGGATCACGGTGGTGTGGAACGGTGTGAAGGTGCACGACGACGTGGAGATCACCGGGCCCACCGGCGGCAGTATCGCCGAGGGCCCGGCGACCGGGTCGATCCGCCTGCAGGACCACGGCAACAAGGTCCAGTACCGCAACATCTGGATCGAACCGGCGAACTGAACGAGGCGAGGACGCCCGTCAGAGCGTGCCCTGGCGGGCGTCCTTCCACAGATCCACCGAGGCCGTGCCGCCCTCCAGGATCTTCTCGATCGTGGTCAGCTCGTCGGCGGAGAAGGCGAGGTTGTCCAGCGCGGCCACGTTCTGCTCGAGCTGGTGCACGCTGCTCGCCCCGATCACCAGCGAGGTGACCCGTGGATCCCGCAGCGCCCAGGCCAGGGCCAGCTGGGCGAGGCTCTGCCCGCGGCCCTGGGCGACGTCGTTCAGCTCGTTGAGCCGGGCGACCATCGCCTCGTCGATCGTCTCCGGGTCGAGCGACTTGCCCTGCGTGGCCCGCGACCCCTCCGGGATGCCGCCCAGATACTTGCCGGTGAGCAGCCCCTGCGCCAGCGCGGTGAAGCCGATGACGCCGGCGCCGACCTCCTCGGCGGCGTCGAGCAGGCCCTCGGTCTCGATCCAGCGGTTCAGCATCGAGTACGACGGCTGGTGGATCAGCAGCGGAGTGCCGAGCTCGCGCAACAGCGCCGCCATCCGCCGGGTGTGCTCGGCGTCGTAGGAGGAGATGCCCACGTACAGCGCCTTGCCGGCGCGCACGGCGGCGTCGAGGGCGGAGGCGGTCTCCTCCAGCGGGGTTGTGGGATCGAACCGGTGCGAGTAGAAGATGTCGACGTAGTCCAGGCCCATCCGGCCCAGCGACTGGTCCAGGCTGGCGAGGACGTACTTGCGGCCGCCGCCACCCTGGCCGTAAGGGCCGGGCCACATGTCCCAGCCGGCCTTCGTCGACACCACGATCTCGTCCCGGTACGCCCGCAGGTCCTCGCGCATCAGGCGGCCGAAATTGATCTCCGCGGCGCCGTACGGCGGCCCGTAGTTGTTGGCCAGGTCGAAGTGGGTGACGCCGAGGTCGAACGCCCGGCGGACGATGGCCTGCTGCTGCTCGTACGGCCTGTCGTCGCCGAAGTTGTGCCAGAAGCCGAGGGACAGCAGGGGCAGGTCGAGGCCCGAGCGCCCGGTGCGGCGGTACTGCATCTTGCCGGAGTATCGGTCGGCAGCCGCGAGGTAGCTCAACTCCGGCCGTCCCGGACCGCCGCCTTCACGGTCTGCACGTCCCGCTTGGTGCTGTCGACCGCCGCGGTCGGCGCCGGCGGGACCGCCTGCTCCACCTGCTTCTTGCCCAGCAGGGCGGCGACGCCCGCCACGGCCAGCACCACCGCGGTGACCACGAGCGCGGCCACCCAGGCCGGCATGGCCAGCGCCAGCAGCGCGCCGACGGTCAGCAGCAGGGTGGAGACGCCGTACAGGGCCAGGACCCCGGCGCCGCCCAGCATCCCCGCGCCGGTCCCGGCCCGCTTTCCCTTCTCCACCATCTCCGTGCGCGCCAGCGCCAGCTCCTCGCGTACGAGGGTGGAGACCTGCTCGCTCATCCGGCTGACCAGCTCCGCGGTCGACGCCTCGGCGGACCCGTCCAGCCGCATCCGTGTATCGGTCATGGTTCACCACTACCCGAGGTCAGAGCGGATATGCGGTGCGAAAGCCTCAAGTGCCCCGGCTGCCTGCCGATGCCTGCGCCGCAAGGGGGAACGCGCACCGGCCGCGGCGCCGGAATCGGGCACCGGTCCCGCGGCCCCCGGCCCGCCACCCGGCGGGCCGCCCACCGGTCCGAGCCGCCTGGCGTCGTGGCTCGGGCCGGTCCGGGGCAGTCGGTCGCGGCTGCCCGGCGGAACCGGTGATCCCGCCGTATCGTGGATCCGTGTTCCTCATCTTCGGCCTGCGCACCAAGGACCGCTTCCACTCCTCGCCGGTGCACCGCTGCGACTTCTGCGGTGTGACGGCGGCGCAGTCCCTGATCGAACGGACGACGAAGTTCAGCCTGTTCTTCATCCCGTTGTTCCCGGTGCGCCCGTCACGCTGGATCCGGGCCTGCACCCACTGCGGCGGCTCCCGCGAGATCAGCCGCCGCGAGGCCGTCGCCGCCGCCTGATCAGTCGCCGTACTTCAGCGCCAGGAGGCTCGCGCCGGTCGGTTCGCTGGGAGTGGCGGGTCGTGCTTCGGACAACGGCCGGTCAGCTGTACAGACGGCCGGGCCGGAAGGCGGACGGCTCGCGGCGCGGCACGACCGGGTACAGGCTGGAGTGCACCTGCCACGAGGGCGGCTGCCGCGGCTCCGGCGTGGCCAGCGACCGGGCGAGGGCGCGCAGCATGTCCTGCAGCGCGGTGTGCAGCCGCGGGTCCGCGATGAAGCCGTCCTCACCCACGGCGTGAGGCGTCAGCGGGATGCGGATGCACGCGGACTTGAGCACCCTGGCGCCGGCGTGGCCGAGGACCGTCTCCAGCGTTGCGAGGGCGGCCTGGTCCTCGGCGGGCGGGGTGACCGACAGCCAGGCCGCCGGCTTGCCGCGCAGGTCGTCGCCGTCGACCAGCCAGTCGAGCAGGTTCTTCAGGCTGCCGGGCAGCGAGCCGGCGTACTCGGGGGTGCTGACCAGGACGGCGTCCGCCGCCCCGGCGCGGTGCCGCAGCAGGGCGACCGTGGCGGGCATGGCGGCCTCGCCCGGGACGTACGCCGCAAGGTCGCGCAGGCCGTCGTACCGGGTGACCGCGATGTCCGCCGGGGCCGACCGGACGGCGGTCCGCAGCGCGGCGGTGTGCAGGGACCCGTCCCGGGTGTCGCCCGAGATCAGGAGGATGCGCGTCATGACGGAGACGATAGGGCCCGGCACGCCCGTCGGCCGGTCACGACGCGGCGGCCGTCACGCCCTTTTCCGGGCCTGAAACACGGCGTCCCGGTGCGCGCCGCCCTTTGCCGGCTCGGCGATGCGCGTCGTGGCCTACACTGCGGGCCATGCCGACCGTGGCCGTCGCCCGTACAACGGGATGAGCGCGCCACCGGCCCGGATCCTGGTGTACGGGGTGACCGGCGCCGGGAAGACGACGCTGGCCCGGCGGATCGGCGAGCGGTTCGGCCTGCCCTGGCACTCGGTGGACGACCTGACCTGGGAACCCGGCTGGGTGCAGGTGCCGGTGGAGGTCCAGCGGGCCCGGATCGCGGCCGTGTGCGCGCAGGAGCGATGGGTGCTCGACCATGCGTACGGTGCCTGGCTGGACCTGCCCCTGTCCCGGGCCGACCTGGTCATCGGGCTGGACTTCCCGCGCTGGCTGTCGCTGGGCCGGCTGGTGCGGCGGACCGTCGTCCGGATGGTCCGCCGCGAGCGCGTCTGCAACGGCAACGTCGAGTCGCTGCGGGTGACGCTGTCGAGGGAATCAATCATCGTCTGGCACTTCCAGTCGTTCGCGCGCAAACGGCAGCGCATGCGCGCGTGGACAGCCGATCCGTACATGCCCGCCGTGCTGCTCTTCCGCCGGCCGAGCGAGGTGGAAGCCTGGCTTGAGCACTCGCTCAAAACGTCGTAGGCTCCGCGCAGTTGAGCGAACGCTCAACCGGGGGATGCGGGCATGCGAGGGATCTACGTCGAGACGGTGATCGCGGTACCCCTCGCCGTGGTCTGGGAGGCGACCCAGGATCCGGCCGACCACTGCCGCTGGGACGCCCGGTTCGGGCGCATCGAGCCCGTTGCCGGCACCGCCCCCGCCGAGTTCCGCTACACCACGGCGGTCCTGCCCGGCGTCGCGATCGGGGGGTTCGGCATCCATGCCGGGCAGCGCGACCGGCCCGACGGCTCCCGCACGTCGGCGCTGCGGTTCGGTTCCACCGACCGGCGCTCGTTGATCGCCGCCGGCCGCGGCTACTGGCGGTACGTGCCGGGCCCGGGTGGGGTGCGCTTCCTGACCGGGTACGCGTACACGCCGCGCTGGGGTCTCCCGGGCCGCCTGGCGGACCTCGCGTTCCGCCCCCTGTTCGGGTGGGCGACCGCGTGGTCGTTCGACCGGCTCCGGTTGCGGCTCGAACGCGGCGTGCCACCGGAGCGGGCGCTGCGCAACGCCTGGCGTCAGGTGACGCTGCGCGCCGCGGTGCTCGCGAGCGTCGCCGCCCTCGGGGCCGGCTGGGCCCTCGTCGCCCTCACCTCGCTCGTCCTGCTCGTTCTGCCACCCGGGCGCGACACGCCGGCCGCCCGCCGATGCCTGCGCCGCCCGCCCGACCGCCTCGCCGCCCGGGCGCCGTCCCTGCTGGAGACCCTGTGACCTCGATCTTCGAACGCGCCCTCGGTGCCGACTTCGCCCGCCTGCACCCGCGGCTGCAGGACCGCTTCGGCGAGCACCGCGGCTGCGTCGGCACCGGGGTCATGGACCGCATCTGGCGCGGGCCCGCGTACGTGAAACCGTTCCTTCGTCTGGGCACCGCCCGGCACGTCCTGTTCCCGGAGACCGGCACGGCGATCCCGTTCACCATCGAGAACTACGCCTACACCGACTCGTACGGCCGTCCGACGCTGACGTTCGTGCGTACCTTCGAGGTCGCCGCCGCCCGGCGGCGCCGGTTCGACGCCACGATGATCTGGAGCGAGCAGCGGCAGGTCCTCGTCGACTACCTCGGCACCCACCAGCACATCGCGGTGGACCTGCACCTGTCGGTCGACGCGGACGGTGGCCTGCACATCCGCAGCGGCCACCAGCGTTTCCGCGGCGGCGTCCCCTGCCCGCGAGCGCTGAGCGGCGACGCCCGGCTGCACGAGTGGTACGACGACACCACCGGCCGCTTCCGCATCGAGGTGGCCGTCGAGAACCGCCATCTCGGACCGGTCTTCGGATACTCGGGCAGCTTCACCGCCCAGTACGTCGACCACTCCGCCCCCGTGCCCGCGGCGGTCCGGCCGCTACGGGAGAATCCTCGCGAATGAGGGAGGGCCGTTGAGCGCCGACACCCGCGCGAAACTGATCGAGGGAAGCCTGGCGGCGTTGCGTGCCCACGGCATCGCCGGCGTGTCGGCTCGCACCATCGCCAAGGAGGCCGGGGTCAACCAGGCGCTGGTCTTCTACCACTTCGGCTCGATCGACCAGCTGCTCGCCGAGGCGTGCCGGTCGGCGACGGAGGCGCGCGTCGCGGCGTACCGGAAAAGGTTCTCGGCCGTCACCTCCCTGCGTGAGCTGCTGGACCTCGGCCGGGACCTGCACGCGGAGGAGCGGGAGCAGGGCAACGTGACCGTCCTCGCCCAGCTGCTCGCGGGCGCCCAGTCCGACCCGCGCCTCGTGCCGGCGGTGTCCGGGGCGCTCGCGCTGTGGACCGCCGAGATCGAGCAGGTCATCGCCCGGTTGCTCGTACGGTCGCCGATCGCGGAGCTGGCCGAGCCCGCCGGCCTGGCGAGTGCCGTGTCCGCCGCCTTCGTCGGCCTCGAACTGTTCGAGGGCGTCGACGAGCCGGCGGCGGCGTCGGCCTTCCTCGCCCTGGAACGCCTCGCCGTCCTCGCCGAGGTGGTGGACGACCTGGGCCCGGTGGCCCGGCGGGCATTGCGCGCGAAGCTGCGCACCCGCCGGAGCTGACCGGGCCGGCTCAGGCCTTGGCGTCCGTGACGGTGAAGCCGGGCAGCTCGGGCAGCAGCAGGTCGGCGGTACGCCCGACCCGGTCGACGACGGCGATCTCGCGGATGTGCCAGGCGCCGGCGGGGGCGTAGGCGGGCAGGGTGCCGACGAATTCGAGGATGCCGTCGTTGCGGGTGCCGGAGATCAGGCGGGGGTCCTGCAGGGCGATGAGGGGGCCGTCGGGGGTGGTGACCCAGACGGCGCCCGGGCCTTCGGCGACGCCACTGCGGTCGTCGGTGACGCGCATGCGCAGCCGCAGGATCCGCTGGGCGCTGTTGTCGAGCGTGGGCGCGCTGACCCACTGCACCGAGGACTCGTCCACCACCGGGGCCGCGAGGTCTGCCACTCCGGTCACGGTGAAGCCGGGTAGGTCCGGTTCCAGCAGGTCGGTGCTGCGGTCCACGCGGTCGACGACGGCGATCTCGCGGATGTGCCAGGCGCCGGCGGGGGCGTAGGCGGGCAGGGTGCCGACGAATTCGAGGATGCCGTCGTTGCGGGTGCCGGAGATCAGGCGGGGGTCCTGCAGGGCGATGAGGGGGCCGTCGGGGGTGGTGACCCAGACGGCGCCGCGGTTCTCGGCCACGCCGCTGCGGTCGTCGGTCACGCGTACGCGCAGCCGCAGCGTGCGCTCCACACTGTTGTCCAGCGTGGCGGCACTGATCCACCGCACCGAGGACTCGTCCACCACCGGTGCCGTGACGTCCGCCTCTCCGGTCACGGTGAAGCCGGGTAGGTCCGGTTCCAGCAGGTCGGTGCTGCGGTCCACGCGGTCGACGACGGCGATCTCGCGGATGCGCCAGGCGCCGGCGGGGGCGTAGGCGGGCAGGGTGCCGACGAATTCGAGGATGCCGTCGTTGCGGGTGCCGGAGATCAGGCGGGGGTCCTGCAGGGCGATGAGGGGGCCGTCGGGGGTGGTGACCCAGACGGCGCCGCGGTTCTCGGCCACGCCGCTGCGGTCGTCGGTCACGCGTACGCGCAGCCGCAGGGTGCGCTCGGCGCTGTTGTCCAGCGTGGGCGCGCTGATCCACTGCACCGAGGACTCGTCCACCTTCGGGGCGGCCAGGTCCGAGCACGAGGTCACCGGGGAGACGTCGGCGGCGTCCCGCCGGCAGGTGTCCAGCCCGGTGCCGCCCCGGATGTCGTCCGCGCCGTCGCCCCCGGTGAGCCGGTCGTCGCCGGGGCCACCGTCGAGCCGGTCGTCGCCGGGATCGCCGTTCACGACGTCGTTGCCGTCGCCGCTCTGCACCCGGTCGTCGCCCGTGCCGCCGTCGATGCGGTCGTTGCCCCGGTCGCCGGTGACGGTGTCGTTGCCGTCGCCGCCCTGGACGCGGTCGTTGCCGGCGCCGCCGTCGATGCGGTCGTTGCCCCGGTCGCCGGTGACGGTGTCGTTGCCGTCGCCGCCCTGGACGCGGTCGTCGCCGGCGCCGCCGCCGATCGAGTCGTCCCCTCGGCCGCCGACGATGATGTCGTTGCCGCTCCCGCCGTCGATGATGTCGTTGCCGTCGCCGCCGCTGATCACATCGTTGCCGCCGAGACCGCAGATGACGTCGTGGCCCGTGGTGCCGGTGAGCCGGTCGTTGCCGGAGGTGCCGACCACCGTGCAGGCGCGCGCCCGGCCGGTCTGCCCGGTGGTCGGCGCCGCTGCGGCGGCCCCGGGCACGGCGATGCCGGCGAGGACGGCGGCCAGGACGGGCACGGCGAGTCGGGAAGTGCGGATCACGGCGGGTCGCTCCAGGCGTCGGGCAGGCGTCGGCAACAGCACCCGAGGTAATCGGCAGCGCACGGTGCGTGGTGTAGAAAAAACCCGGCTGACGCGCCCGTTAGGATGCATCCATGGGGGACGATGTGATCGAGAAGGCGCTCGGACTGCTCTGCGACAGGTACATCTTCCCGGCGAAGGCCGCCGAGGCCGCCACCCTGATCCGGGCCAAGCGCGACGCCGGCGCCTACGACGGACTCGACGAGACCGCGCTCGGTGAGCGGCTCACCGAGGTCCTTCAAGGCATCTGCGCCGACAAGCACCTGCGGGTACGCCCTCGCGGCGAGGACGTGCGGGAGGCGCTCACCGAGGAACAGATCGTCGCCGCGTACGAACAGCAGCTGCGGCGCAACAACCACGGCATCGCGCGGGTCGAGCGGCTGGAGGGCAACGTCGGGTATCTCGACGTGCGGCAGATCCCCGACGCCTCGGTGGGTGGCCGCGCCATCGCCGCCGCCATGGAGCTGGTGTCGCACACCGCGGCGCTGATCGTCGACCTGCGGAAAAACCGGGGCGGCGCGCCCAACGGCGTCATCTTCTGGACCAGCTACTTCTTTCCCGACGACCAGACCCACCTCAACGACATCTACGACGGTGAGAGCGGCCGCACCAGGCAGTTCTGGAGCCTCGCGCACCTGCCGGGCGAGCGCTACCTGGACCGGCCGGTGTACCTGCTGACCAGCGACGTCACCTTCTCGGCGGGCGAGGAGCTCTGCTACAACCTGCAGGCACAGGGGCGGGCCACGCTCGTCGGTGCCACGACGCGCGGCGGGGCGCACCCGACGGAGTACTTCCCGCTGTCGCCCACGATGGAGATCACCGTGCCGGTCGCGCGCTCGGTCAATCCGGTCACCGGCACGAACTGGGAGGGCACCGGGGTGGTCCCGGACGTCGAGGTTCCGGCTGAGGACGCTTTCGCGTACGCGTACCGGAAAGCCCTCGACCATGTGCTGGCCACCGGAACCTCGACGGCCCTGCTGGACGAGGCGCGGGCGGCTGTTGCCGGGCTGCCGTCGGCCTGACGCCATGGCCTGCTACCAGCGGATGACGTTCCACCTCGACACCGAGCGCCTCATCATGAGGCCCTGGGACGTGAACGATGCCGAGAGCCTCCGGGCCCTCCACGCGGAGCGAGGAGACGGCACGCCGTCCATCGAGGACGCTCGGCGACTCATCGCCGACATGCTGGCCGGGACGGAACGGACGGGGATCGCGCTGCTGCCGGTCCGGTGCCGCGGTTCGGAGGAGCTCATCGGCTACTGCGGCCTCATCGTCGGCCGGTCCGGCATCGACGAACCCGAGATCGCGTACGAGTTGTTCGGACGAGCGCACGGCCGCGGCTACGCCACGGAGGCCGCCAGGGCGGTGGTCGACGCGGCCGCCGCCACCGGACGGACACGGCTGTGGTCGACGGTACGCGCGTGGAATGCGCCTTCGTTCCGTGTTCTCGAGAAGCTGGGATTCCAGCGGGATCACGTCACCACCGACGACCGCGGCGAGCTGGTGTGGCTCACCCGTACGTTGCCCTGAGCGCTCACAGGATGGTGCCGCTGACGTAGAGCGGGGTGAGCACGAGCAGCGTCATCGGGAGGCTGATGTGCAGCATCGCGGGGCCCACCGGCGGCAGCGTCGACGAACCGGACGCCTGCTGGCCGAGCGGCAACCATGAGGTGACGCGATGGCCCTGCGTGCAGACGAGCACCAGGGCCACGATTACCGCGAGCCCGTAGCCCAGGAGGAACAGGTCGGGCGGCTCCTGGCTGGCGACGCCGAGGACACCCCAGACGACGGTCAAGCCGAAAACCGCGACGGTGGTGACGACCAGTCCGGGCCGGCTCAGCCGCCGGACGCCGAGGCGCCAGGCCAGGACCACCAGCAGGAGGCACAACACCGCCGCCAGGCCGGCGCGGACGGTCAGGAGCGTGTCGGCGTTCGCCGCGGTGTCCCGGATGCGGTCGGGGTTCAGCACACCCTGCGAGACCAACGTTCCCGGTATCCGCTCACCGGGGACCATGGCGGGCTCGCTGTAGTCGGTGTTCCGGTCGTATGCATCGGGCGCGACCACCGTCACCGACAGCAGCGCGGACGTGCCGAAGAGGGCGGCGAGGGCCCGGAGGGCGAGCAGGGCGCGGCGCACCGCTGCCGGGCCGGCGAACCGGTCGAGCGCGTGGGGCGGCCCGGCCGGCGGGCCCGGCGCCGTACCGGTCAGCCAGGCCACCCGGCGGCTGAGGGCCGTCACGTCGCCGTCGCGGAAGTCCAGCCATTGCAGTCGTTGCAGCTCATCGGCCGCTTCGGGGGGCCGGACGCTCGAGCCGATCACCGCGACGGACCGGCCGGAAGCCAGCTGGTCCGCGGCCCACCGCCAGTCGGTGACGTTGGTGACCACGACGACCTGCAGATCCGCGTCGGCCTTACCGACCGTCAGGCCGGCGGCGGTGAACGCCGTGGCAACCTGGTGCGCTATGGCCGCGTCGGCCGGCGCGTGGTGGACGACGGCCGTGCGGGCGTGCTGGAGCGCCAGGTGACGCGGTCGCCGGTCGGGTGCGTCGCGCAGCGCCCGGCGGCGGATCCACTGGGGTGCCTCCCCGGCGGGCAGCCACCGGAAGGTGGACCGCGACGCCAGCAGGCAGGCCAGTGCGGCGACGTTGAGGGGCAGCAGGAGCAGCGTGGCGATGACGTAGTAGCCACCGGACAGGTCGGACTCGGTCTCGGTGAGGTCCACGTTCCAGTCCACGCCGTGGGCCAGCGCCGCCACCATGGTGTTGAGCAGGTTCCCGGCGTACTGGTAGAACGGCACGGCCAGCAGCAGCGTGACCCACAGCGGCGTGAACCGGGCCTGGCGCCGCCGGAACTGTCGGAGCACCTGCCACAGGAATCCGGCGAAGACGCCGGCGACCGCCGGGGCGGTGACCGCCCGCACGATCTGCAACGGCTCGGCCAGTGACCAGTCCATGTCCACCATGATCAGTTCGGTGGGGTAGACGAGCAGGTTGCCGAGGACCGCCACCAGGTTCATCAGCAGCGCGGCGCTCACGGTCGCGATCGCCGCCGGCCGTCGTCGCCATGCCGGACGATCCGCACCGGTCGCGGGCTCGCCGCCGGCGATCATCCGGCCGAGTGCCGCGGCGCCGGCCTCGAAACGTACGCGGACGTCGACCCGCGGGGCCCCGGACAGCTCCGGCGGCAGATCCACGGTGTCCACGACCGCTACGAGCACCGGCGTACCGGCCTGCAGGGCCCGCCGCCACTCCCGCTGCGTGTACGCGGACGCGAGCGCCTCCGGCGAGGCGAGCAGCACCAGCACGTCCGCCCGGTCCACCGCCTCCTCGATCGCCCGGGTCCAGTCGTCCCCCGCGGCGAGGCGCTGCACGTCGAACCACACGTCCGAGCCCTGACCGGCCAGAAGTGCGGCCAGCTGCTCGGCGGCGTGGAACTGCCGGCGCGAGTAGCACAGGAACACCCGCTTCGTGTCGATCTCGCTCACCCCCCGGCCTTCAGGCTCTCAGCCGCCGCGCCGCCCTGATCGGACACTTCGTGTGCGGGGGCGGCCGGTCTGCCATCATCGCGGGCATGCGCCTGCTCGGAGCCTTGCACGACCCCGCGGACCATGCGAGCGCCGTCACCGCGTCCGGGATGACGATGTCGCGGCACGAACTGCTCGGGCGGGCGGCTGCCCTCGCGGGGGAGCTGCACGGCGTACCGATGGCCGCTGTTCATGCGGTGCCCGGCCTTCCCTCGATCGTCGCCGTGACGGCCGGCCTGCTGGCCGGCGTGCCGGTCGTGCCCGTGCCGCCGGACGCCGGTGAGCTGGAACGCGCGCACGTCCTGCGCGACTCCGGCGCGGCGCTCATGTTGTCCGACGATCCCGCGGCCGGTGGTGACAGCGGCGTGCCCGTCGTGCCGGTCATGCGGCCCGGCCACGGGACCGTGCCGGCCGAGCCGCCCGCCGGTGCGCCGGCCCTGGTGCTCTACACGAGTGGCACCACCGGCCCGCCGAAGGGTGTCGTGCTGTCGCGTGCGGCGATCGCGGCCGACCTCGGCGCGCTCGCCGAGGCGTGGCAGTGGACGGCCGGCGACACCCTCGTGCACGGACTGCCGCTCTACCACGTGCACGGTCTCGTTCTCGGGGTCCTCGGTGCGCTGCGGACCGGGTCGCCGCTGGTGCACACCGGACGGCCCACCCCGCAGGCGTACGCGGAAGCCGGCGGCACCCTCTACTTCGGCGTACCGACGGTGTGGTCCCGGGTGTGCGCCGCCCCGGAGGCCGCGCGGGCGCTGCGGGGCGCGCGGCTGCTCGTCTCCGGCAGTGCGCCGCTGCCCGTCCCGGTGTTCGACGACCTCGTGACGCTCACCGGTCAGGCGCCGGTCGAGCGCTACGGGATGACCGAGACCCTGATCACGGTCAGCGCCCACGCCGACGGTGACCGGCGCCCGGGACACGTCGGCGTCCCGCTCGCCGGTGTGCAGACCCGGCTGGTGGGTGACGCCGGGGAGCCGCTGCCCGGCGACGGCACCACCATCGGCCACCTGCAGGTGCGCGGCGCCACGCTCTTCGACGGTTACCTGCAGCCGGACGGCAGCGCCGCCGCGCCGCTGACCGACGGCTGGTACGCCACCGGCGACGTCGCCACCATCGGCCCGGACGGGTGGCACCGCATCGTCGGACGGGCGTCCACCGACCTCATCAAGACCGGCGGCTACCGCGTCGGTGCGGGCGAGGTGGAGGACGCGCTGCTGCTGCACCCGGCCGTGCGGGAGGCCGCCGTGGTGGGGACCCCGCACCCGGACCTGGGCGAGCAGGTCACCGCGTACGTGGTCGCCGACGGCCGGCCCGCCGCCGAGGAGCTCGTCGCGTTCGTCGCCGGCAAGCTCGCCGCGCACAAGCGCCCCCGGGTCGTCCACATCGTCACGGAACTGCCCCGCAACGCCATGGGCAAGGTGCAGAAGACGCGCTTACGATGACCCATGGGCGCATACCGGCAGGCGTACGAGCGCAGCATGCACGACCCGGAAGGTTTCTGGCGCGACGCCGCCACCGCCATCGACTGGGTGATGCCGCCGGGGGAGATCCTCGACCGCAGTGCCGCGCCGCTCTACCGCTGGTTTCCCGATGCCCGGCTCAACACCTGCCACAACGCCCTGGACCGGCACGTCGACGCGGGGCGCGGTGACCAGCCGGCGCTGATCCACGACAGCCCGGTCACGGGGGTGCTGCGCACGTACAGCTACCGCGAGCTGCGCGACGAGGTGGCCCTGTTCGCCGGGGCGCTGCGCCGGCTCGGCGTCGGCGTGGGTGACCGGGTCGTGCTGTACATGGCGATGGTGCCGCAGACGGTCGTGGCCATGCTCGCCTGTGCCCGGCTCGGCGCGGTGCACTCGGTGGTCTTCGGCGGGTTCGGGGCGCGGGAGCTCGCCGCGCGCATCGACGACGCCCGTCCCACGGTGATCGTCGCGACGTCCTGCGGGGTCGAGCCCGGCCGGATCGTGGCCTACCAGCCGATGCTCGACGCGGCGCTGGCCGAGGCCACGCACGTACCGGCGCACGTGGTCGTCCTGCAGCGGCCGCAGGGACCCGCCGAGCTGGTCCGCGACACCGACCTGACCTGGGACGACGCGCTGCTGGGCGCCGTACCCGCGGAGTGTGTGCCGGTGGCCGCGACCGACCCGCTCTACATCCTCTACACCTCGGGCACGACCGGGCGCCCGAAGGGCGTGGTCCGCGACAACGGCGGCCACGCGGTCGCCCTGCGCTGGTCCATGGAGGCCGTCTTCGCCACCGGGCCGGGCGACGTCTTCTGGGCCGCGTCCGACGTCGGCTGGGTCGTCGGGCACTCCTACATCGTGTACGCGCCACTGCTCACCGGCGCCACCACCGTCCTCTACGAGGGCAAGCCGGTCGGCACCCCCGACGCCGGCGCGTTCTGGCGGGTGGCCGCCCAGCACGGGGTGACCACGATGTTCACCGCGCCGACCGCGATCCGGGCGGTGAAGAAGGAGGACCCGGACGGCAAGCTCGCCGAGGGGTACGACCTGTCCCGGCTGCGGCTGCTCTTCCTCGCCGGCGAACGGCTCGACCCGGAGACGTATGCGTGGGCGGGGCGGCTGCTGGGCGTACCCGTGATCGACAACTGGTGGCAGACCGAGACCGGCTGGCCGATCGCGGCCTCGCCGCGCGGCCTGGAGACGTTGCCCACCAAGCCGGGCTCGCCGTCGGTGCCGGTTCCCGGTTTCCGGGTCCGGGTCGTCGACGGTACGGGCGCAGACGTGCCACCCGGCGAGGAGGGCTCGATCGTCCTCGGCCTGCCGCTGCCGCCGGGCTGCCTGCCCACCCTCTGGGGCGACGACGAGCGCTACGTCTCCTCCTACCTGTCGGCGTTCCCGGGCACCTACCTCACCGGCGACGGCGGGCACTTCGACACCGACGGCTACCTGTACGTGATGGGCCGCACCGACGACGTGATCAACGTGGCCGGGCACCGCCTGTCGACCGGCGCGATGGAAGAGGTCCTGGCCGCCCACCCGGCCGTCGCCGAATGCGCCGTGATCGGCGTGCTCGACCCGCTCAAGGGCCAGGTGCCGCGGGGTTTCGTGGTGCTCAAGGCGGGAGCGGACGTCGACCCCGCCGAGCTCGTCGCGCTGGTCCGCGACCGCATCGGGCCGGTCGCCGCGCTGCGCCGGGTGGACGTGGTGAAGGGGCTGCCCAAGACCCGTTCCGGCAAGATCCTGCGGCGGACCATGCGGGGCATCGCCGACGGCCGCACCGAGCCGGTGCCCTCCACCATCGACGACCCGGCCGTGCTCGACAGACTGCGCCCCGTCCTGTCGGATAGGGGACATGACGATCACCATCGCCGACGTCCGTGATGCTGCCGAGCGGCTCGACGGGGTCGCCCACCGTACGCCGGTGCTGCGCTCGCGCACCCTCGACGCGCTCGTGGGCGCCGAGGTCTTCCTCAAGTGCGAGAACTTCCAGCGGATCGGCGCCTTCAAGTTCCGCGGGGCGTACAACGCGTGCTCGCGGCTGAGCGCCGAGCAGCTGGGGCGGGGGATCGCCGCGTACTCGTCGGGCAACCACGCGCAGGCCGTCGCCCTCTCCGCGCGGGAGCTGGGCAGCAAGGCGGTGATCCTCATGCCCGAGGACACGCCGCCGTCGAAACGGGCGGCCGCCGAGGGCTACGGCGCCGAGGTGGTCACCTACGACCGCTACTCCGGCGACCGGGTCGCTCTGGGTGCCGCGCTCGCCGCCGAGCGGGGGCTGACGCTGATCCCGCCGTACGAGCACCCGCACGTGATGGCCGGCCAGGGCACCGCGGCGCTCGAGCTGATCGAGGAGGTCGGTGAGCTCGACGCCCTGCTCGTGCCCGTGGGTGGCGGCGGGCTGATGGCCGGCAGCGCCACCGCCGCGAAGGCCCTGCTGCCGCGGATCCGGATGATCGGCGTGGAACCGGTCGGCGGGGACGACACCCGGCGCTCGCTCGCGGCCGGCGTTCGGGTGAGCGTCCCGGTGCCGAAGACCATCGCGGACGGCCAGGCGGCGCCGACCCCGGGGGAACTGACCTTCGCGGTCAACCGCCGCCTCGTCGACGAGATCGCGCTGGTCAGCGACGACGACATCCGCGACGCCATGCGGTACGCCTTCGACCGGATGCGCATCGTCGTGGAACCCAGCGGCGCCACCGGCATCGCCGCGCTGCTCGCGGGCCGGGTCACCGCCGGCGGCCGGGTCGGCGTGATCATCTCCGGGGGCAACATCGACGTCCCGAGGTTCAGTAATCTGCTGTCGCGATGACCTGTGCGGCCACTACTGTCGGGTAGCCGCCGCGAGGCTGGTCGAACACGGCGCTGGTCAGCAATGTGGATGACCGTTGGAGGAGCTTCGGCGGCTTGGGGGGCCACGATGACGACGACTGTCGCATTCGACCGGGGTGGGGTGCAGAGCAGCGCCGATCTGCTCCGCGCCGAACGCCTGCGGATCGCCACGGACGAGCCGGGCCTGGTGCCGAAGGGACGAGGGTGGGAGCCGGCGTCGCATGCGATGGCTGAGCTCTGCGCCGACTGCCCGGACACCATCGGCGACGTGCTCCGGATGCTGACGCGCACCCAGGAGATCCTCAACGAGCTGCCGCCGCCGGCCGCGAACCGGGTCGCGTCGTTCAACTCGCTGTACTTCACGATCACCGACCGGGTCGCGCAGGCCCTGAAAGGGTCGGACGTCAAGGACCGCGACTTCCTCGAGCTGCTCGACGTCGAGTTCGCCAAGCGCTACTTCGAGGCGCTGCGCCTGTGGGGCGAGGAGGACCTGGCCACCCCCGACGCCTGGGAGATCCTCTTCCGCCGCGCCCAGGACCGCAAGGTCAGCAAGCTCGCGGCGGCGATGCTGGGCGTCAACGCACACATCAACCACGACCTGGCGCTCGCCCTGACCGCCACCTGGGAGCGCCTCGGCGCACCCCGCGACGAGGTGGTCCACCCGGACTACCTGCTGGTCAACAAGATCTTCTACCAGGAGATCCCGAAGCTGCGCCGCCGGTACTCGACCCGCTGGCAGCTACGCATCGACAGCCTGCTCGGCGACCTCGACGACTGGAGCCAGCGGGTGCTGGTCGCGGCCACCCGGGCGCACGCGTGGGAGCAGGCGCAGCGCCTGTGGGCCCTGCGCGACGACGAGGACGACCTGGCCCGGGCCCGCCTGGTGATGGACCGCGCGTCGGCGTACGTCGGCGAGCTCCTGATCACGGGGGACGGCATCGTGAACCGGGTCGGCGACGTCCTGCGCACGGGACGCAACACCGCCCGGGCCGGCCTGGGCCGCGTCCGGGTGCGTCGCACGAGGGTCTAGTCCCCGCAGACCTTGCCGAGGTCGAGGATCCACCCCGAGTTGTCGGGGCTCAGCTCCGAGAGGTCGGGGTCGTCGATGTAGTACTTCTGCACGTTGTCGGCGTACCTGGCGAAGGCCTTGCGAGCCCTGCCCTCCTTCGCCTCGTCCGCCGCGGACCGGAGCGCGGTGACCAGGTCCGGCGCGGTGTCGTGGAGCTTGTCGAGCCACTCCTGCGGCGGCTTCTCGCCGTCGCGCCACATCGGAGCGTCGTCGAAGGCCGCCTTGAAGAACGGGGCACCGGCCTTCCCGACCTCCTTGCACGCCGCGACCGTCGACTTCTTCCGCACGGGCGCAGCGGTGGTCGCGCCGGCCGCGGGCGTCGCACTGGACGTGGGCGCCGCGCTGGTGGTGGGCGCCGCGCTGGTGGGGGCCTCCGTGCCGGCGGCGGGCGCCGCCGGGCTGGTGGCGGCAGGTGCCGAGGTGGCGGCCGGCGCGGCCACCTGATCCTCGTCCGTGCCGCACGCTGCGGCCGAGAGAAGGGCGGTGCTGCATGTCGTGAGGACGAGCGCCGATCGGATCAGGATTCGCATGGGCCCGACCGTAGGGGGACATCGCCCATCGGGCCCGTATTCGGATTGCTCGAGGGCCGGTCGGCCGCGAGCCTTGCCCCGATGCACCGCGGCGGCATCCGCGACAACCTGGACCGCATCGGAGAGCGGAGATCCGTCCTGACGATCGTCGAGCTCTCCCGGAAGGTGCAGCCATCGACGGCACATCGCAGCGGACGTTCGCCACGCACGCCCACCGCCGACGGTGGGCGTGCCTCGTCACGCTACGACGGAGGCGCAGCCCTGACGGTCCCGCTTCGCTCGTCGGGGCTCAGTGCACCGCGCTCACCGGTCGTGCCGAGCGCCACCGCCGCCTCGTGAACCGGTGGGCCGTCAGGGTGCGGCCGGCGCCCCCACCAGGCAGAGGACGTGACCGTCGGGGTCGGTGAGGACAGACTGCCGCTCGCCCCAGGGCTGGTCCGCCGGGGCGTCGATGACCTCGGCGCCCGCCTTCTCCGCCGCCGCCGTGGTGGCGTCCACGTCGGCAACCAGGAAGCTCACGGCGACACCGGCCGGCCCGGGCGTCGGCGGGCGTTCGTGCAGCAGCAGCTCGGTTGCGGCGCCCGGGACGGTGAGGGCCACGACCTCGCCCACGGTGTACTTCTCGGCCAGTCCGAGCGCATCACGGTAGAGGGCCAGCGCCCGCTCCCGATCGGCCACCGACACCACGATCCGCTGCAGTCCCCGTACGGTCATGCGCCGACCATAACGAACCGCCCGCGCGGCCGACCATGAGCTACGAGCGCTGGGCGTCACTCCACTCTTCCTGCGCGGCGCCTACGGGTTAGACAGCTGCTGCGTCAGCGTGTTCAGGCCGCTTCTGATGAGCCGTCCGTACTCGTCGTCGCCGAGCGCATCGATTCCGGTCCGGGCGTGCTGCAGGTGCTCGCGAGCGCGGTCGAGATCGCCGAGTCTGCGGTGGCAGTCCGCGATGTTGAGGTGCAGCGACGGATACAGGGCGGCGATCGGCAGATCTACACCGGCTTCTGCGCTCTGCACGGGTGTGAGGAGGCCGGCTGCGGCGAGAGCACGGTGATCCCAGAGCAGTTCCTGGCGTACGTCCTCCTGAACGTCGGCCATGGCGTGCGCGAGGACACAGACGTGCAGGGGGTTGCCTCGCTCGCCACCGATCTCGTCCCAGATCTCGCCGAGCAGTCGGCGGGCAGTGTCACGCTGACCTCGGTGATGGTGCAGCTGCGCCGCCGCCCCGATCCGGACGAGCACGGGAGCGATGATCATCGGCGTCTGCCTCCGCGCATTTCGTCAAGACGGTGACACGGATCGCATCTGCGCGGGTCCGCTGCCTGCGGGGACATCGCGGCGATCCTTTCTGGTCCCGGCCACCTGGTTCGGGCCCGGCTGGTTCGGGCCCGATCAGAGGACGGTGCGGCCCGGCGTGGTTGCGATCCTTACTGGCCGGGGCCCGGTCAGGGGACGCTGCGGCCCAGCATGGCGGCGAGCCGGTCCAGGGCCGGGGCGGTGTCCGGGATCGGCTGAGGGGGCGCGAACGGGCTGCGTTCCGGGGGCACCGATGACAGCGCCTGAACGGTGAACGCCAGCTCCTGGGCGGCGAGGTCGTCGGGGAAGTCCGGGCGCCGGCCCGTCGCCCGGGCCAGGTCCCAGCCGTGCACCAGCATCTCTGTCAGCTGCAGATGGAGGGCGACCGCGCCGGGCACGCGCCCGAACGGGACGTCGACAATCTTCTCCAGCGCTCCCGGGGTGCCGAAGGCGCTGACCAGGGCGGCGGAGTTGCGGGCGAAGGCGCCGGGCAGGTCCGCGCTGTCGGGCGGGGGAGCCTGCGGTGCGCCGGTGATCGCGGCGGTGAAGCGGGCGGTTCCGGTGACCACGTGCGCGACGAGGTCGCGCACGTTCCAGTCGGCACAGGGTGTCGGGCTCGACCACTGATCGGCCGGCACCGCGGCCACCAGCCTGCCCATGCGGTCCGCTGCATCGGCGAGCTGCATCGTTGTCGCCTTGTCCACACGCCCTCCCGGAGTCGAGTGGTGCCACGCTAACAGCGCCCTACGACAACTTTCCGCCGGACGTGAGCGCGGCTCGCCGGGCGGCGGTGCCGTGTCCGGCCGGGGATGGGAGAGCGAGGCTTGCCGGGGACTAAGGCAGGCGGATTTTGTGTCCGGCCGGGCGGGCGGGCGCGGCTTGCCGGGCGTGGGAGACGGCGGTGCCGTGTCCGGTCGGGGACGGCAGAGCGCGGCTTGCTGGGGCCAGGGGAGGCGGGTTCCGTGTCCGGGCGGGCGGGAGGCCTTCAGGAGGGATGCGGGTTGTCGTTCTGGCCGGGATGGAGCGCGGCCTGCCGGGCGCGGAGGACGCAGGTTCCGTGCCCGGCCGGCCGGGTAGCGCGCCCGCCGGGCCGCGGGTGCGCTGGAGGAGTCACCGACGCGGGGCCGGTGAGGGGCGGTGGCCGCCGAGGCCACCGGTGGGCACTCCGGAACGGGCGCATCGCCCGTGCCGCGGAGTACGTGGGCGCACCGCCCACGCCGGGGGACTGTCCGGGAGTGCTGTCGGGGCAGGCGCACCGCCTGCCCCGGCGTGGATCGGTTACGACGAGATCGCCGTGCGCTCCTGGGAGGTGCCCTCGAGCACCTGCGAGTCCTTGCCGAGGGCCTGGGAGTCCTTGCCCCGCACGATCTCGATGCGGCGCGGCTTGGCGGCCTCGGCGACCGGGATCGTCAGGGTGAGGACGCCGTCCTGCCAGGTCGCGGTGATGTGCTCGACGTCGAGGCCGTCGCCCAGGGTGAGGCGGCGTTCGAAGGTGCCGGTGACGCGTTCGCGGCGCAGCCACTGGACGTCGGAGTCGGTGCGGGGCGAGCGCTCGGCCCGGATGGTCAGGACGTGGTTGTCGACGTCGACCTGGACGGAGCCCGGGTCGATGCCGGCGAGGTCACAGTGCAGGACGAAGTGGTCGCCGGAGCGGTAGAGGTCCATCGGCATGGCCAGGGTCGCGTTGCCGCCGGTGCCCGACGCGGGGCCGAAGACCTGGCCGGCCATGCGGTCGAACTCACGGAAAGGATCGAAGGTCAGCACCACGGATCCACCTCCTCGTGCGGCCCGCCGGCCGTTCCGGCGGGCATGTGGCGCTCGGCGTTCGGATCATCTCTGCCGAGAGTCGTGCAGCGCGCCCCGAGGTGGTTCATCACCGCGGTTGAGCTGCAGCGACAACTCATGTTTTAGCACTGTCGGTCCGAGAGTGCCAAGAGAGTCGCCAAGATTTTCTGCGAGGATCGAGGCATGACAGCTCTCGTGGACCGGGCCGGCCGCCGGTACCCCCTGCACGGGCCGCGGTGGTGCGGCGACGACGGCTCGCCGCTGCTGGTCACGCCGCTGCCCGGCATCACCCGCGACGACGTAGACACCGCCGTACGGTCGCAGTGGCGCTATGCCGCCGCGCTGCCGGCGCCGGTCGAGCGGCCGGTGAGCCTCGGTGAGGGGCTGACGCCGCTGCTGCCGTTCGGCCTCGACGGGGTGGAGCTGCTGGTCAAGCTGGAGTGGATCAATCCCACCGGCAGTTTCAAGGACCGCGGGACCACGGTCATGATCTCCACCCTGCGGGACCAGGGCGTCGGGGAGATCCTGGAGGACAGCAGCGGCAACGGTGGCTCGTCGATCGCGGCCTACGCGGCGGCGGCCGGCATGCGGGCCACGATCCTCGCCCCCGGGTCCACCTCCGCGGCGAAGATCCAGCAGAGCCGGGTGCACGGCGCCACGGTCGAGCTGGTTCCGGGCAGCCGCCAGGCCACCGCGGACGAGGCCGTGCGGCGGTCCGCCTCGACGTTCTACGCCAGCCACAACTGGCACCCGTTCTTCCTGCAGGGCACCAAGCTTCTCGCGTACGAGATCTGGGAGGACCTCGGGTTCGACGCGCCGGAAGCCGTCGTCCTGCCGTGCGGCGCCGGCAGCCTGGTCCTGGGTCTGCACCTGGGCTTCGGTGAGCTGCTGGCCTCCGGCGCGATCCGCCGGCGCCCGCGGCTGCTGGTGTCGCAGCCTGTCAACTGCAGCCCGCTGGTGGCGGCGTTCGCTGCCGGATCCGAGACGGTCGCGCCGGGTGAGTGGACGGCAACGATCGCGGAGGGTACGGCGATAGCCCGGCCCGTGCGCGACCGGGAGGTGCTGGCGGCGATCCGGCTCTCCGGAGGCGACATGGCAGCGGTGCCGGAGGCGGACCTCGGGCCGGCCACGTTCGAGCTGGCCGGCCGCGGCCTGTACGCCGAACCGACCAGCGCCGCCGTCCTCCCCGCGGTCCGCGAGTTCCTGCGCCGGGGTGTGCTGCGCCCCGGCGGGACGACGGTCGTGGTGCTCACCGGTACGGCGCTCAAGGCGGCGGACGCCGTCGCCCGGCTACTCGACGGGCGGTAGCGTCGGAAGGATCGTGCGGCTGCGGCCCGGACGGGGGTACGCCTCCGCCGCGGCGGCGAGCCGGGCGGCATGGTCGCGCTGCTTCTGCCAGTGCCCGTAGAGCGCGCCCCGCCGCGACAACCGGTCCACCTCGGAGATCGTCGCCGGGTCGACGTCGCCGGGCGGGGCGTCCCGCCACGGGGTGCCCGGCAGCGGCATGAAGGTGTGCGCGTGGATGCGGGCGCCCAGGTCGGCCAGCTCGCGGGCCAGCTCGAGGGAGTCACTGACATCCTGCTCGTCCTCGCCGGGCATCCCGAAGATCATGTCCACGTTGATCCGGAAGCCTTCCTCGATGCCGAGCCGGGCCGCACGCTTGACCTCTTCCACGCCGTGGCCTCGCTTGGCCGCCTGGAGAACACGGTCCGAGCCCGACTGGGCGCCCACGATGATGTTGTTGTTGTCGCAGTACTTCTTGACCAGGCGGAGAGCCTCCCGGGAGACGTGCTCGGGACGGATCTCGCTGGGGAACGAGCCGAAGAAGACCCGCCCGTGCGGCCCGATGCCCTCCCGGCACGACGCCAGCAGCTCCTCGACCGCCGCCAGGTTCGGCTCCTCGGTCTGGCTGCCGTACGACAGCGCGGTCGGCGTGATGAAGCGAACGTCGCGCAGGCCACGCTCGCGCATCCGGTCGACGTGCCAGCGGACGTTGGCGACGCTGCGGTGGCGGAACCGCGCCGAGAACATGAACGGCGTCTGGCAGAAGCGGCACGCGTACACGCAACCGCGGGTGATCTCCAGAGCGTTGAACCGGTCCCACTTCAGCGAGAAGCCGCGGAAGTCGTCGAGCGGGCGCCCGCGCGCCTTGCCGGTCCGGACGATCTCGCCGTCGGCGCCGCGATAGGCCAGCCCCGCGATGCCGGCCGGATCGCCGCCCGCGTCGACGAGCGCCAGCAGCGTGGACTCCCCCTCGCCGATCGCGGCCACGTCCCAGCCGGCGTCCAGCGTCTGCACCGGCTCCGCGGTCGCATGGACACCGCCGGCCAGGTGGGTGACCTGAGGGCCGTCGGCGAGCGCCCGGATGGCCGCCAGCTCCTCGGCGAGGGCGGCGGCGTCGGGGGAGTAGAACGACCACAGCACGAGCACGCGCTTCGCGGTCGCCTCGCGGATGTGCGCGGCGGTCGCCTCGGGGGTCTCGCCGAAGCGCACCTCGTAGCGGGTGGTGGTCGGGTGCTCCTCCAGCGCGCCCAGCAGGACGTGGAAGCCGTACGTCACCGCCTTGCGGTAGCGCAGGATCAGGACCAGGTCCGGGCCGCTCATGCCGCGATTTTGCCAGGCAGCCGGTGGTGCGACTCACAGTGGGATGGCATGCGCCGAGGCCTCGTCCTCCAGTCGAACCGGAAGTTCACCGCTTTGCAGGCGGAGCGCTCCGCCTCCGAACGCCACGAGGCCGTGCGTACCTGCGGAGGGACTCGAACCCCCAACATCCGTCTTGTAAGGACGGCGCTCTCCCGGTTGAGCTACACAGGTGAGAAGCTCCGGCGGGTGGACTCGAACCACCACCGTACGGATTAACAGTCCGCTGCCCTGCCGATTGGGCGACGCCGGATCGTGCTGCCCTGACGGGCATGTGCAGCGCGGACGGGACTCGAACCCGCACACTCCCGGGTGAAAGCCGGGTGACTCTACCTGTTCGTCCACCGCGCCAGGTGGATGCGCACCCCGAGCAGGACTCGAACCTGCGGCCTTCCGGTTCGTAGCCGGACGCTCTCTCCGCTGAGCTATCGGGGCATGTCTCGCCGGGTGGAGTCGAACCACCGCCCTCCTCGTTATCAGCGAGGCGCCCCTACCACCTGGGCCACGGCGAGGTGAAAGCGGAGGGATCTCACCCTCCTTGCGCGCCGACGGCGGGACTCGAACCCGCGGCCTTCCGCTCGACAGGCGGTTGCTCTCCCGCTGAGCTACGTCGACGAAGTGGACCCGGTCGGACTCGAACCGACAACCCTCGCTGTGCAAGAACGGCGCTCTACCAGTTGGAGCTACAGGCCCTTCGATGGTGCTGCGTACCCGGGACGCGATTCGAACGCGCACTGTGCTGGTTCTAAGCCAGCCGCCTCCTGCCAGTTGGGCTACCCGGGCGGGTCGTACGTGCCCTCGGCGCGATTCGAACGCGCACTGGACGGTCCCTCAGACCGTTGCCTCTGCCGTTGGGCTACGAGGGCGGGTGAGCTGCGAGCGGAGGATTCGAACCTCCATCGTCCGGGTCAGAGCCGGGTGTGCTGCCGGTTGCACCAGCTCGCATCGGCCGGCCGGCGGGGGTAGCGGTCCCGCCGGCCCGGCCCTTCAGCGCCTGATGAGGACGCTGGTCGCGGCCGCCGGGTGGGCGGCCGCGGGGTGGGTCGGAGTGGCTACGGGGAGTCGAACCCCGGTCTCCGCCATGGCAAGGCGGCGCACTGACCGTTGTGCTACAGCCACGAGTGATCTGCGTCGCCCGTCCGGGGGTCGAACCCGGTCTTCCGGATCGAGAGTCCGGTGGTCTACCCACCTCAGCCTCACGGGCGATCTCCCGGCGCCGGCCCGAAAAGGCGGACGCCGGGGAAATGCATGCCATCCACTGTTGAGTTGCCAAAGTGCAATTCCCTGAAACGTATTCAGGGCACGCACGGGTGGCAGGATTCGAACCTGCAACCGTCGGTGTTGGAGACCGGTGCTCTAGACCGTTGAGCTACACCCGTAGGAACAAAAAAGCCGCCCGGTCCTCGCTGGCGCAAGGTGGGCGGCGTACGCGCAGACGCTGCGCTACCCGCCCCATCGCTCCAGGTCACGACTCAGCTCGCAACCTCGGACCCACAGCTGCGCGGCCACGAGGGAGATGGCGGACCCGTTCGCGATCGCGCAATTCTGCTGCCACGACATGACGGTTCATCTCCTTTCGAGCTCTGGTGCGGTGCCGGGATCCATGATGACCGAGCCGCATCGTTTTCGTCAACGCTTTTCCGCCGGCGAATTCGGCGTTGACGAGGATTCTGCCCACTGTGCGGGGCACGTGTCACCCCATTAATGGCGGTGACCCTCTCAGGCCGGCCCGCCGCCGAAGTGATACCGCGTTGACACCGGGGAAACATGGGGGTCCCAGGACCGTAACGGCTGGTAGCGAGCATCGGTGCCGTGAATCCCGATCAGAACGCCGATGCCGCGGGCCCGCTTGCCGGGTTCACCGTCGCCGTCACCGCCGAGCGCCGGCGCGAGGAGCTGGCCGCCCTGCTGGAACGGCGTGGGGCCCGGGTCGTCGTCGCGCCCGCCATCACGATCGTGCCGCTCGGGGACGACGAGGCCCTGCACGCCGCCACCGAGGCCTGTGTCGGGCTCGCTCCCGACATCGTGATCGCCACCACCGGAATCGGGTTCCGGGGGTGGCTGGAGGCGGCCGAGGGCTGGGGGATGGGTGACACGCTGCGGGCCGCCCTGGGCCGGGCCCGGCTGATCGCCCGCGGTGCGAAGCCGTGCGGGGCGATCCGGGCCGCCGACCTCACCGAGGACTGGTCGGCGGCCACCGAGTCGTCGGAGGAGATCCTGGAGCGGCTGCTCGCGCAGGGCATCGCCGGGCGGCGGATCGCGGTGCAGCTGCACGGCGGGCCGCAGGCCGAGTTCACCGCCGCCCTGCGGGCGGCCGGGGCCGCCGTCGTGGAGATCCCGGTCTACCGGTGGACGCTGCCGCCGGACGTCGCTCCGGTACGCCGCCTCGTCGGCCAGCTCGCCGCCGGGCAGGTCGACGCGGTCACGTTCACCAGCGCCCCGGCGGTCCAGGCGCTGCTGGAGATCGCCGGGCCCGCGGCCGGTGAGGTGCTCGAGGCCTTCCGGGGCGGCACGATGGCCGCCTGCGTCGGGCCGGTCACCGCCGCCTCGCTGGTCGAGCAGGGGGTGCCGGTGGTCACCCCGCACCGGTCGCGGCTCGGGGCCCTCGTGAAGGTCGTGACCGACGAGCTGCCGCGCCGGGCACCGAAGCTGTCCGTGGCCGGCGACGAGCTGGAGATCCGCGGGCACGCCGTGCTCATCGACGGCCGGCTTCAGACGCTGGCGCCGGCCGCCATGGCGATCCTCGGCTCCCTCGCCGACCGGCCGGGTGCGGTGGTGTCCAAGGAGAAGCTGGTCGAGGCGCTGCCCCGGGGCACCGACGCGCACGCGGTGGACGTCGCCATCGCCCGGCTGCGGACGGCGCTGGGCGGCGGTGCGCACATCGAGACGGTGATCAAGAGGGGTTACCGGCTCCGGGTGGACGAGGTGGCCGCATGAAGAGGTTGCTGGCCGTCGCGCACGGGACCCGGTCCGCCGCCGGCCAGGCCCAGATCCGGGACCTCGTCGACCGGGTCGCCTGTCGCAGGCCGGATGTCGACGTGCGCCTGGCCTATGTGGACGTGCAGCATCCCCGGGTCGCGGACGCCATCGAGGAGTCGGACGTGGTGGTGCCGCTGCTGCTGTCAGCGGGATACCACGTGCGGGTGGACATCGCGCAGGCCGCGGCGGGTGCCGGCGCGGTCGTGGCGCCACCCCTGGGACCGGACGCGGTGCTCGTGGAGATCCTGCGTCGGCGGCTCCCGGCCTGCGACGCGGTCGTGCTGGCAGCGGCCGGCTCGTCCGATCCGGCGTGGCGGGCCGACGTGGACGCCGTCGCCGCGGAGCTCGGTGCCACGGTCGGCTACGCCTCGGGGAACGAGCGGCTGGTGCCCGACGTGGTCGCGCAGTTGAGACACGACGGCAGGAGACGAATCGCCGTAGCGGCGTACCTGTTGGCCGACGGGCTGTTCTACCGGTCGCTGCACCGGGCCGGGGCCGACCACGTGACCGCGCCGCTGTGCGAGGATCCCGCGATCGCGGACCTGGTGCTGACCCGTTTCCGCGATCTCACAATGGCCGCGAGCGGGTTGTAGGGAAATCAGAACGTCGGGGCAATCGTTGCGCGCCCGTGAACGAAACGCCGGGCCGCGACGATCGATCTCGTGACGGTGACCGAGACGCATTGCCCGTACTGCGCGTTGCAGTGCGGCATCCGGTTGACGCCCGAGATCCCGCGGGTGCGGCTGGAGCCCGCCGACTTCCCGGTGAACCGCGGCGGGCTCTGCGCCAAGGGCTGGACCGCCGCCGAGCTGCTCGACCACAGGGACCGCCTGCTCACCCCGCTGGTGCGCAAGACCGCCGGGGACCGCAGCAGCCCGCTGCGGGAGGCGACCTGGGACGAGGCCCTGGAGCGGATCGTCACCGCGATCCGCGCCAGCCAGGAACGGTACGGCCCGGACAGCGTAGGCGCGTTCGGCGGCGGGGGGCTCACCAACGAGAAGGCGTACACGCTGGGCAAGTTCGTCCGGGTGGCGCTGCGCTCGGCGGCCGTCGACTACAACGGACGGTTCTGCATGTCGTCGGCCGCCACCGCCGCCAACCGGGCGTTCGGCGTCGACCGTGGGCTGCCGTTCCCGCTCGAGGACCTCGCGCAGGCCCGTACCGTTCTCCTGGTCGGGGCGAACCCGGCGGACGCGATGCCGCCCTCGATGCAGTACCTCGACGCCGGGCGCGCCGAGGGTGCCCGGCACATCGTCGTCGACCCGCGGCTGACGGCCACCGCCAAGGGCGCGTACCGGCATCTGCAACCTCTGCCCGGCACGGACCTGGCGCTGGCCAACGGCCTGTTGCACATCGCGATCCGCGAGGGCCTGGTCGACGAGGACTACATCCGGGACCGGACGACCGGCTTCGAGGCGGTCCGCACCGCGGTCACCTCCTACTGGCCGGGGCGGGTCGAGCGGATGACCGGCGTGTCCGAGGCGCACCTGCGCGAGACGGTCCGGCTGCTCGCCACCGAGCGCCCCGCGATGATCCTCACGGCCCGCGGTGCCGAACAGCACAGCAACGGTACGGACACCGCTCAGGCGTACCTGAATTTGGCCCTGGCCCTGGGCCTGGTCGGCCGGCCGTACTCGGGCTACGGCACGATCACCGGCCAGGGCAACGGCCAGGGCGGCCGCGAGCACGGGCAGAAGGCGGACCAGCTGCCCGGGTACCGCCGCCTCGACGACCCCGCCGCCCGCGCGCACGTGGCGAAGGTGTGGGGCATCGACCCGGCCGAGCTGCCGATGCCCGGGAAGTCCGCGTACGAGATGCTCGACCGGCTCGGCACCGACGGCGGTGTGCGGGTGCTGCTGGTGCTGGCCAGCAACATCGCGGTCTCCGCGCCGCACGCCAACCACGTCATCGACCGGCTGCGCGCGCTCGACCTGCTCGTGGTCTCCGACATCTTCCTCTCCGAGACCGCCGCGCTCGCCGACGTCGTCCTCCCCACCGCCCAGTGGGCCGAGGAGGAGGGCACGATGACCAACCTGGAGGGCCGGGTCATCCGTCGCCGCAGCGCGCTGCCGCCGCCCCCGGAGGTCCGCACCGACCTGCGGTTCCTCAAGGACCTCGCCGAGCGCCTCGGCCATGGGAAGTTCTTCAGCGACGAGCCGCGCGAGGTCTTCGAGGAGCTGCGCCGGGCCAGCGCCGGCGGGATCGCCGACTACGCCGGCATCACCTACGAGCGGGTCGAGGCCGAGCAGGGGGTGTTCTGGCCCTGCCCGTCCGAGGACAATCCCGGCACTCCGCGGCTGTTCGCCGACGGCTTCCCGACGCCCGACGGGCGGGCCCGCTTCGTGCGGGTCGAGCACCGCGACCCGCACGAGGTCCCCGACAGGCATTTCCCGTACGTCCTGACGACCGGCCGGACGATGCAGCAGTACCAGAGCGGCAACCAGACCCGCCGCGTCGCCGCGCTGAGCGTGGCCATGCCGGAGCCCCGCGTCGAGCTGCATCCCGACCTGGCACGCCGGCACGGGATCGCCGACAGCGACATGGTCGAGCTGCGCAGCCGCCGCGGCCGCGCGTTCTTCCGGGCCCGGCTCAACCCCGGCATCCGCCCGGACACCGTTTTCGCGCCCTTCCACTGGGGCGGCGACAACGCCGTCAACGCCCTCACCGACCCCGCGCTCGACCGGCATTCGAAGATGCCCGCTTTCAAGGCGTGCGCGGTCGCCATCTCGCGTACCGAAGAAGAAGGGAGCTGCTGACGTGCAGCAACCACGTCTGGTGGTCATCGGCAACGGCATGGCCGGCGCCCGCACGCTCGAGGAGATCCTCGCCCGCGGTGGTGACTTCGCCATCACCGTGTTCGGTGACGAGCCGTACGGCAACTACAACCGGATCATGCTCTCCAACGTCCTCGCGGGCGTGGAGGACGAGTCCGGGATCTTCCTCAACGACCTCTCCTGGTACGCCGACAACGGCATCACCCTGCACGCCGGCACCCGCATCGCGCGCATCGACCGCCGCAGGAAGAAGGTGTACGCCGAGGACGGCACCGCCACCCCGTACGACAAGCTCATCATCGCCACCGGCAGCCGCGCGTGGGTGCCGCCGATCAAGGGCATCCACCGCCCCGGCCGCGGCTACCACCAGGGCGTCTTCGCGTTCCGGACGCTGGACGACACCCGGTCGATGATCCGATACGCCCGCGACCACGAGCGTGCGGTGGTGATCGGCGGCGGCCTGCTCGGCCTGGAGGCGGCCCGCGGCCTGCAGAACCACGTGAGCCACGTGACGCTCCTCCACGCCATGGGCCACCTGATGAACACGCAGCTGGACGCCCAGGGCGGCGCGACCCTGCAGCGCAGCGTGGAGCAGCTGGGCATCGAGGTGATCACCGACGCGATGACCACCGAGATCCTCGGCAAGCACTCCGTCACCGGGGTGAAGCTCGCGGACGGCCGCACCATCCCCTGCGACGTCGTTGTCGTCGCCGCCGGCATCCGCGCCAACGCCGAGGTGGCGCAGGCGAGCGACCTGCCCGTCGACCGCGGCGTTCTCGTCGACGACCAGATGCGCGTGCAGGACGAGGCCGACATCTACGCTGTCGGCGAGTGCGCCCAGCACCGCGGCCAGGTGTACGGCCTCGTGGCGCCCCTGTGGGACCAGGCGAAGGTGCTCGCCGACCACCTCACCGGGCGCGACCCGGAGGCGGCGTACCACGGCTCCCGGATCGCCACCAAGCTCAAGGTGGCCGGCGTGGACGTGGCCGCGATGGGGGTGCAGACGGCCGAGCGGGACGACGACGAGACCCTGACCTTCAGCGAACCGGCCAAGGGCATCTACAAGAGCCTCGTCATCCGGGAGGGACGGCTGATCGGCGCAACCCTCGTCGGCGACGTCGGCAAGGTCGCCTTCCTCATGCAGGCCTTCGACCGCGGGCTGGCGCTGCCGGAGAACCGCGTCGAGCTGATGTTCGACCTCGGCGGGCCGCCCGCCGAGGTCAGCGCCGCCGACATGGCCGACGACGCCCAGGTCTGCAACTGCAACGGCGTCTGCAAGGGCACGATCGTGGAGACGGTGCAGAGCGGCTGCCGGACCGTCAACGGCGTCATGGACAGGACCCGGGCCGGCAAGGGCTGCGGCACCTGCAAGGGCCTCGTCCAGCAGATCGTCGAGTGGGCCGCCGGGGGAGAGGTCGAGGAGGACCCGAGCGCTTCCTGGTACGTCCCCGGCGTACCGATGCCCAAGCCGGAGCTGATGCAGGCGATCCGCACCCACGGGCTGAAGTCGGTGTCTTCGGTCTTCGCCGCGCTGGTGCCGGGCGGTGAGGAGGACGCGAAGAGCAAGATGGGCCTGGCCTCGCTGCTGAAGATGATGTGGGGCGACGAGTACGTCGACGAGCGCGACGCCCGCTTCGTCAACGACCGGGTGCACGCCAACATCCAGCGCGACGGCACGTTCTCCGTGGTGCCGCAGATGAAGGGCGGCGTCACCACACCCGCCCAGCTCAAGCGGATCGCGGAGGTCGCCGAGCGGCACGCCGTACCGATGGTCAAGCTGACCGGTGGGCAGCGCATCGACCTGCTCGGCGTGCCGAAGGAGAACCTGCCGCAGATCTGGGCGGACCTCGACATGCCGTCCGGGTACGCGTACGCGAAGAGCTTCCGCACCGTGAAGACCTGTGTGGGCTCCGAGTTCTGCCGCTTCGGGGTGGGCGACTCCACCGCGCTCGGCATCGCGCTCGAGGAGCGGTACCAGGGCATCGAGGGCCCGGGCAAGATGAAGCTCGCCGTCACCGGGTGCCCGCGCAACTGCGCCGAGGCGTACGTGAAGGACCTGGGCGTGGTGGCGATCGACGGCGGCCGGTGGGAGATCTACGTCGGCGGGGCCGCCGGGGCGCACGTGCGCAAGGGTGACCTGCTGGCCACTGTGGACTCGCCGGACGAGGTCATCATCCTCACCGGGCGTTTCCTGCAGTACTACCGCGAGAACGCCAACTGGCTGGAGCGCACGTACGCGTGGGTCCCGCGGATCGGCATCGAGCGCATCCGCGAGGTCGTGGTGGACGACGCCGACGGGATCGCCGCCGACCTCGACGCGGCGATGGCAGCCTCCGTCGCCGCTTACTCCGATCCCTGGAAGGAACGCGCCGAACCCGCGACACCGGGCCAGTTCCGCACCTCCCTGCCGCTGACCGTCCTGCCCCAGGTGCCGGTCCGATGAGCACCCGGCTCGGTCCAGTGGACCAGATCCCGGTCGGCGAGGGACGCGCGTTCGCGGTGGACGGCGAGATGGTCGCCGTGTTCCGCCTCCGCGACGGCTCGCTGCGCGCCCTGTCCGCCGTGTGCCCGCACAAGGGCGGCCCGCTCGCCGACGGGCAGATCGACAACAAGATCGTCGTCTGCCCGCTGCACCTGAGCGCCTTCGACCTGACCACCGGCTGCTCGCTCAACGGGCAGCCCGACCTGACCGTCTACCCCGTCGGCGTCGACGACGAGGGACACATCGTGATCTATTCGGAGGTATCCGCGTGAGTGCTACCACCTTGGAACGTCCCGCCCTGACCGTCCGGGGGCACTGGATCGACGACTGGCGGCCCGAGGATCCGGCGTTCTGGGCGAACGGAGGCGCCGCCATCGCCCGGCGGAACCTGGTCTACTCGATCTTCTCCGAGCACATCGGCTTCTCGGTGTGGACGATCTGGTCGGTGCTCGTGCTGTTCCTCGGGCCTGCGTACGGCATCGACCCGGCCGGGAAGTTCCTGCTCACCGCCGTGCCCGCGCTGGTCGGGGCGGCGCTGCGGATCCCGTACACGTTCGCCGTGGCCCGCTTCGGCGGCCGTAACTGGACGATCATCAGTGCCTCGATGCTGCTCGTCCCGGCCATGCTCGCCGCCTTCCTCATCAAGCCCGGCGTCTCGTACACCACGCTGGTGGTGCTGGCGGCGGTCGCCGGCGTCGGCGGCGGCAACTTCGCCTCCTCGATGACGAACATCAACGCCTTCTACCCGGACCGCCTCAAGGGCTGGGCGCTCGGCATCAACGCCGGCGGCGGCAACATCGGCGTGGCCGCGGTACAGCTGGCCGGCCTCTTCGTGCTGGCGGTCTTCGGCGCCGGCCACCCGGGCATCGTGGCCGGCATCTACATCCCGCTGATCGTCGCGGCCGCCGTCGGCTCGGCCCTGGCCATGGACAACCTCAGCCACGTCCGCAACGAGAAGCGAGGCGTGCGCGACGCCGCTCGCGAGCCGCACACGTGGATCATGGCGCTGCTCTACATCGGCACGTTCGGCTCGTTCATCGGCTTCGGCTTCGCCTTCGGCCAGGTGCTGCAGGTGCAGTTCAGCGACGTGTTCAGCACCCCGGTGAAGGCCGCGTACCTCACCTTCCTCGGGCCGCTGCTCGGCTCCCTGATCCGCCCGGTCGGCGGGGCCCTCGCGGACCGGCTCGGAGGCGCCCGGGTCACCTTCGTGAACTTCCTCGCCATGGCGGCCGGCGCGAGCATCGTGCTGCTCGCCTCCCAGCTCAAGTCCCTGCCGCTCTACCTCGTCGGCTTCATCGCGCTGTTCGTGTTCAGCGGCATCGGCAACGGGTCGACGTACAAGATGATCCCGCGCATCTTCGCCCTCAAGAACCCGGACGACCACCACGAGGCCCGGCGGCTGTCCGGAGCGGTGATCGGCATCGCGGGTGCGGTCGGGGCGTTCGGCGGGGTGCTGGTGAACCTGGCGTTCCGGCAGTCGTTCCTGGAGTACAAGACGGCGGATGCGGCATACGTCGCCTTCATCGCCTTCTACGCGCTGTGCGTGCTGGTGACCTGGGCGGTGTACCTGCGGCCGGACCGCAGGATCGGGGCGGTCTGACCGCCGCCCGGGCAGGCGCCATCGCGGCACATTCGCGAGATCCGGACCTTGACCCTGACCTTGGGGGAGACTGCACTCTGACTCGCGGACGGCGTGGGTGCGCCGCCGGGACGGGAGGTTGTCATGGTCGAGATCCGCCTGCGCGACGTGCCAGAACAGCAGGTCGTGACGGAGACGGGCACGGTCGACCAGGCCGGGCTGCAGGCCTGGATGCCGGGTGCGATGGCCCGGGTCGCGCAGCGTGCGCGGGCGGCCGGCGGCCTGCTCGGCACCACGGACTGGCCGTTCGTGGAGCGGCCCGGGCCGGACGAGCCGGTGTTCGTCACTATCTACGAGGGCAACCCGAACGAGGGGCCGACCGAGGTCGAGGTCTGCGCGACGGTTGCGGCCGGCGGTGACCGGACCGTCCCGGCGCACCGGGAGGCGTACGTCCGGGTGACCAAGTCCCAGGTCATGTCCGGCGAGCTCGGCGGCGTCTACGAGGCGATCGAGAAGTGGATCTCCGACAACGGGCTCGCCGTCGCCCACGCGCCTCGCGAGGTCTACTGGACCGACTTCCACGCCGCCGCGCCGGGCGACGAGGTGTTCGACATCGCGTTCCCGGTCAGCTGATGGCCGCCGCGCCCGGGTTGCTGACCATCGGCGAGTTCGCCCGCCGGTCCGGGCTGTCGATCCGGGCGCTGCGGCTGTACGACCGGATCGGGCTGCTGCGGCCGGTCGAGGTGGTCGACGGCAGCGGTTATCGGCGGTACGCGAGCCGCCAGCTCTACGCCGGCCGGCTGATCGCCCTGTTGCGCCGCCTCGACATGCCGCTGACCGAGATCACCGAGGTGGTCGGCGCACCGGGCCCGGAGGCGGCCGAGCGGCTCGCCGGGTACTGGACCGCGGTGGAGCGGCGGCTGGCGGCTCAGCGGGAGCTCGCCGACCGGCTGGTGCGCAACCTGGCCGGCGAGACACCCGCGCCCGACGACGGCGCGTGGCAGGTCTCGGTCCGTGAGGTCGCCGAACAGCACGTCGTCAGCGAGATGCGCTATGTCACCGCAGCCGAGCTGGGGTGGATCGGCGACGCGACCGCCCGCCTGACCGAGCTGGCCGACCGGTCCGGCGGTGCGGCGGGGCCGCGGTTCGTGGTGTTCCACGGCGAGGTGAACGAGGACGCCGACGGGCCGGTCGAGGTGTGCCTGCCGGTGCGGGCCGAGGCGGCCGGTCGTGCCGAGCCGGCGCACCGGGAGGCCTACATCCCGGTGGTCAAGGGGCATTTCGAACCGCCGCAGATCCTGTCGATCTATGACGCGGTCCGGCGCTGGGTACGCGATCACGGGTACACGGCGGTCGCCTCGCCGCGCGAGGTGTACGGCTACGCCGCCGACCCCGACGCTGCCGCGCCCGGCGACCTGGTGTGTGACGTCGCCCTGCCGTTCCGCTGAACCGTGATTTACAGGCGTCTATATCGATGCGAGGATCGGGCCCTGAGATCATCCGGTGTCCGCGGGCCGCCGATCCGGCCGCGGCACCTGAACGAAAGGGATCCTTGATGCGCCTTCGTCGTGCGCTCACCCTCGGCGCCGCAGTCCTCGCCTCCGTCGGTGGCCTGCTGGCCGGCCCGGCCCCCGCCCAGGCCGCCCCCCGCGCGGTCACCCTGGCCTCCACCATCAAGCTCAGCAACTGTTCCGCCTCCCTGGTCCGCTACCCGAGCTCCGTCAGCACCGACCGGGCGATGATGCTCACCAACGGTCACTGCTACGAGGGTGGCTTCATCGCGGCCGGGCAGGTGCTGCTGAACAGGGCCAGCAGCCGCTCCGGAACGCTGCTCAACAGCTCCGGTGGATCCCTGGGGACCGTCCGCGCCGACCGCGTGCTGTACGCGACGATGACCGGCACCGACGTCACCCTGTACCGCCTCACCAGTACCTTCGCGACGCTGCAGAGCCGCTACGGGGTCACCGCCCTGACCCTGTCGAGCACCCGCGCGGCGGCCGGCACCTCGATGAGCATCCCGTCCAGCTACTGGAAGCGGATCTGGAACTGCAAGGTCGACACGTTCGTCGACACGCTCCGCGAGGACCAGTGGACGTGGCGGGACTCCATCCGCTACGACTCCGCCTGCGACACCATCCACGGCACCTCCGGGTCGCCGATCGTCGACGCAGGCACCGGCCGGATCATCGGCATCAACAACACCGGCAACGACGACGGCGAGATGTGCACGATCAACAACCCGTGCGAGGTGGCGGCCGACGGGACCACCCGGGCGTACCAGGGTCAGAGCTACGGCCAGCAGACGTACTGGTTCACGACCTGCCTGGACGCGAGCCGGGCGATCGACCTCACCATCTCGGGCTGCCTGCTCACCAAGCCGTGACCGAGAGCTTGCGGGGATGTGGAGCTGGCCTTGCGCCGGTCTTGAGGTGGCACTGCGAATCTGGGTTCAGTAGCCGTCCGGGTCGGTGTGGCTGAGATCCCCTGGCCCGGCTGAGCACACAGCGGCCTTCCTGCGGGAAGGCCGTCGTGCTGTCCGGCTCCGGGGTCGTGCACCTGGCGGGGTGGTGGTTCAGCCCCGCCAGCCACTCGAGCCCGCACTGCGGACCGACCACCCGGCACGAGCCCCAACGAGCCCGGATCCATCGGCTTACGCCCACCTCGGGTGCGGAGAACCGCCGTGGTTCGACTTCCGGCTCCAGCCCTGCGGCGCTGTCGGCCCCCCCGCCGAGTCACCAGAAGTGACTATGGTCAGTGCCGATGGACGAGCCCGGGCGGGTGGGGAAGATGCCGACCGTGTGTCATATGCGGCAGACCAAAGCGTTCGATCTCGTGCCCTGTTCCCTGTTTAGCCGTGCCGGACATGCGGGGCTCGTCCAGTCGGTTCCCGATGATTTCCTGATATGAAATATCGGTGATGGGCATCGTTCTATCCGGGCGGTGTCGGGGATAATGGGGAAATGGCGCAGCTTGCATTGTTCCCTACGAAGAATATGCAAGACCGGACGCTGCGTCGTCGCTATTCACCAGCGGCTGAGGAGTTCCGGCGTAAGCATGAACGGCACCGCTCGTGGGGCTTGACGCAACGTCATTCCTGGCGCCTGCATCGGCTGCGCCACGCCACAGATCACGTCGCGGGCCCGCAGCCCGTCCCTGACGACCGGCGGCCCGGCATGCCGCATCCCGGTGAAACAACCAATCATCGGGAGCGGCCGAAAAGGCCAGAACCACACGACGAGCCGGGGCGCGGCGCCGCATATCACGACGCCGAAGATTCTAGCAGTGGCGCGGAAGACCGCCGGTGCGAAACGGTGGCTACGGAGCGGCCGTGGATGACCGGCTCCCTTATGCCGCCGCGCGTCCCATGCGGCCAGAAAGCGGGCAGGGTCGAAGTCCGCCGGCCGCGTGCGTGCGCTCAAAAATGCGGGCGCAATCGAACCACCGGCCATTGTCATACCGGACCGGCGAGGCGGCCTCCCCCATCACGACGGAAAGGCAAACGAGACCGAAGCCGCCCTGGTTCTGGTGGTCGAAGACCACGCCCGACGGCGCCGGAACGACTTACCCCGACGCGCGTGCGTCGCGGATCTTCGAAACCTCCGTGCAACCGGGCCCTCGCCAGCGCGAGCACTACAACGCAGCTGACCCGCTCACGAGGCTCCCGCAACCGGCACACCGCCAAGTGCCACGACATGCGGACTCATTCTGATCACCGGCCAAGCCCCATCAGGGCCCGGCCGAACCGGTGGGCCGGCAAGCTGAGCGGTCCGGCGTCAGGACGAGACCGCATGCCGGTCAGGCGAGATGCTCGTCCACCGCCGTCGCCACCATTGGCCACAGCGGTACGCGGGCGCCCAGCGTCGCCTGGAAGGCGTGGTAGAGGTCCGCCTTGCCCGGCCAGACCGTCGCCGTCGGCGTGTTGGACGGGTCGAGCTGGTGGAACCAGGAGCCGTACTCGTGGTCGATCAGGTGCTCGTCCGTGTAGTCCCACCAGGTGCGGTACCAGTCGGCGTAGGCCTGGTCGCGGGTGTACGCGTACAGCGCCGCCGCCGCGTTGATGCCCTCGGCCGCGACCCAGTGCATGCGGTCGCGGACGACGGGCCGGCCTTTCCAGTCGGTCGTGTAGACGAAGCCGGGCTCGCCGTCGACCGCCCAGCCGTCGGTGACCGCGCGGGCGAAGAGCTCGCGGGCGGCGGTGGCGAGGCCGGCCGGCTCGCCGACGCCCGGGGCGGCCGCCGCGTGCAGCAGCAGGCGGGCCCATTCGAGGCCGTGGCCGATCGTGGCGCCGTACGGCTTGAAGGGGTGGTCGGGCTGGTCGTGGTGGTACTCGGGGAGCGGCTGCCAGCCGGGGCCGTAGTGCTCGGGGATGCGCCACTGGTGCGCCTCGGCGGTCGCCACCACGAAGCGGCAGATGCGCATGGCGCGGGTGATCCAGCTGCGGTCGCCGGTCACGCTCGCCACCGAGAGCATCGCCTCGACGGCGTGCATGTTGGCGTTGACGCCGCGGTAGTCGTCGAGGGTCGTGAAGGCGGTGTCCCAGGTGTCGACGCACATGCCGGCCTCGTCGTCCCAGAAGCGCTCGAGGAACGTCTTCTCCGCCTCGGCGAGCAGGTCCTCGGCGCCGGGCAGGCCGGCCTGGACACCGGTGGAGGCGGCCAGCATGACGAACGCGTGGTCGTAGCCGGACTTGCCGTCGGCGCCCTCGGCGGAGAACCAGCCGCCGTGCTCGGTGTCGCGGAGGCGGCCGGTGAGCCCGGCCATCGCCTGCGCGGCGATGCGGCCGGCGCCCGGCACGCCGAGCAGCGCGCCGATGCCGTACACGTGGGTCATCCGGCTGCTGATCAGGGCCGAGACCGGCCGGTCCGGCTCGGGTTCGCCGCGGTCGCCGAGCCAGCGGGCGCCGCCGCCCGGGTCGGCGGTGCGGCGCCCGAAGGCCAGCAGGTCGCGGCTGTGCTGGTCGAGCCAGCGGTGATGGGCGGGACTCGTCGGCCAGGCGGACATGTCGATCACTCTAGGTCAGCCGCGGAACCGGCCCGCACCCGCCGTCGGTCTGTCCAACCCGTGGTCAGCTCGGTTAAGTAGAGGTTTCGGAGCGGGCCGTCAGAAACATCTCGGCCAGATCGGCGAATTCGTCGGCCCGTTCGATCTGCGGCATGTGCCCGGTGTCGGGGAAGAGCTGCCAGCGGGCCTCCGGGAACGCGACCCGGGCCGCCGCCAGCTGAGTCGCCGGCAGGATGAGGTCCTTCTCGCCCCAGACGATCAGCGTCGGGCGCGGGTGCCGGGCGACCTCCTCGAGCAGGGTCCTGCGCCACGGCGAACGGATGCCGCGGAACGTGCCGAGGGCCTGGGCGGTCTCGAGGAACACCAGGGCATGCTCGGGTCGGGCGGCGACCCGCAGCGCGAAGTCGACGCGTTCCTGCGTGACATACGCCCGGTCGAAGAACAGCGCGCGCTCCACCCGCCGGGCGACCCGGGCGTCGACCCGGCGCAGCAGGCGCCGGCCGAGTCCCGGGATCGCCAGGGCGCGCAGGAAGAACGCCACCTCCTTGCCGAAGCCGGCACTGTTGACCAGGGTCAACGTGGACACCCGGGCGGGCGCGAACGCGAGCAGCTGCATCGCCACCGCGCCGCCGAGCGAGTTGCCCATGACGTGCAGCGGCCGCTCCTCGCCGAGCGTGTCCAGGGTGGCCAGGACACCGTCGGCCAGCGAGGCGAGGGTGATCGGCCCGGGCATCCGGTCGGACAGCCCGAAGCCGGGCAGGTCCACGCTGATGACGCGCCAGCGGCCGGAGAGCCGCTCGTGCTGCGGCGACCAGTCCTCGAGGCTGCGCCCGATGCCGTGCAGCAGCAGGATCGGCGGATCGCCGGGGTCGCCGGTCTCGTGCACGCGGACCGTCGCACCGCGTACGGTCAGCTCCCGGGTCATCCGCGCACCGGGGCCTTGACCGCGCCGCGCCGGGCGACCGCCGCGGTGAGCCGGTTGAGCAACCGCATGTGCGAGACCGGCATCAGCCGGGCGAGCAGGTCGGGCACCTTCGCGCTGGCCGCGATCAGCACCCGGCCCCGTCGCCGCCGGACGCCCTCGAGGATCTCCTCGGCCGCCTTCTCCGGCGGGTAGGTCAGCATCGCGGCGAACATCCGCTGGTGCCGCTCGACGTCGCCGGTGGGCACGGCGGTGCCGATGCGCGCGCTCTCGGCGATCCGGGTACGCACACCGCCCGGATGCACCGTGGTCACTCCGACACCGTTCTCGAGCAGCTCCCCGCGCAGCACCTCGCTCAACCCGCGCAGGGCGAACTTGCTGGAGCTGTACGCCGACTGCCCGGGCGGCGCGATGAGCCCGTACAGGCTGGAGACGTTGACCAGATGCGAGCCGGGCTCCGCGGTCAGGGCCGGGAGCAGGTGATGGATGAGCAACATCGGCGCGGTGAAGTTGACCGCCATGACCCACTCGAACTCCTCGACCTCGACCTGGTCGAAGCGGCCGCCGAGGGCGACGCCGGCGTTGTTGACCAGCAGGCCCAGCCGGGGATGCCGCTCGCGGATGCCGGTCGCCAGGGCCACCACGGCGTCGCGGTCCGCGAGGTCGACGACGTGGGCTTCGACGGTACGGGCGGGGTGCGCGGACCGGATCGCCTCGGCCACCGCGTCGAGGCGCAGCGCGTCCCGGTCGGCCAGCACCAGGTCGCTGCCGCGGGCGGCGAGGCCGTGGGCCAGCTGTTCGCCGATGCCGCTGGCCGCGCCGGTCACGACGGCGGTCCTGCCGGTGAACCGGTACGGGCTCAGTCCTGTCATGCGATCTCCTCCAGCACGGGGGCGGGCTTGCGGCTGAACGTCATGTCCCGGCGTACGTCGGCGCGCGGGGTGGTGAGGACGTCCCGCAGGTAGTTCTGCCGGACGGTCCACGGGTCGCGGTCGCCCTGGCTCGGGAAGCGGTCGAGGGCGCGCTGGACGTACCCGGAGGTCAGGTCGAGCAGCGGCCGGCGCGGTCCCGGCTTCTCCTGCGGGGTCGCGACGGTGTAGCCGTTCCTGGCCATGTAGGACAGCAACCGGCAGACGTAGCGGTGGGAGAGGTCGGCGCGCAATGTCCACGACGCGTTGGTGTAGCCGATGCAGTACGCGAAGTTCGGCACGCCGCTGAGCATCACGCCGCGGTAGGCGACCTTGCGGCCGGGCTCCACCGGCACGCCGTCCACGGTGAGCTCGATGCCGCCGATCGCGAGCAGCGACAGCCCGGTCGCCGAGACGATGACGTCGGCCTCCAGCACGCGACCGTCGGTGAGGCGGATGCCCTCCGGCACGAACCGGTCGATGTGGGCGGTGACGACCGACGCCGTGCCCGCCTTGATGGCGTTGAACAGGTCGCCGCCGGGCACGACGCACAACCGCTGGTCCCACGGCTGGTAGGTGGGGGTGAAATGCGCGTCCAGGTAGGCCGGGTCGGCCAGGTGCTGCAGGGCGAACCGGCGCAGCAGCGCCTTGGCCCGTTCCGGCCGGCGCCTCGCGAGCTGGTAGAAGCCCTGGGTCAGCACGATGTTCTTGGCCCGGACGAGCTTGTGCGCGACCTTCGCGGGCAGCCGCTTGCGCAGGGCGTCGGCGATGGCGTCGCGCTCGGGCAGGGCCGTCATGTAGGTGGGGGAGCGCTGCAGCATGGTCACGTGCGCGGCGGTGCCGGCCATCGAGGGCACCAGCGTGACCGCCGTGGCGCCGCTGCCGATGACGACCACCCGCTTGCCCGCGTAGTCGAGGTCCTGGGGCCAGAACTGCGGGTGCACCAGCGTCCCGCGGAAGTCCTCGTGGCCGGGGAAGTCCGGCTGGTAGCCCTGCTCGTAGTCGTAGTAGCCGGCGCACGCGTACAGGAAGGAGCAGGTCAGCGTGCCCTGGCTGGTGGTGACGGTCCAGCGGGAGTCCGCCCAGCTCGCGGTCAGCACCTTCGTGCCGAAGCGGATGTGCGGGGTGATCCGGCCGGCCCGCGCGGTGTCGCGGATGTAGTCGCGGATCGCGTCGCCGTCCGCCAGCGCCTTGTCGCCGCGCCAGGGCCGGAACGGGTAACTGAGCGTGAACATGTCGGAGTCCGAGCGCACGCCGGGGTAGCGGAACAGGTCCCAGGTGCCGCCGATCTCGGAGCGGGCCTCGAGGATCGCGTACGTCGTGCCGGGCCGCTCCTGCTGCAGCCGCCACGCCGCGCCGATCCCGGACAGGCCGGCGCCGATGATGAGGACGTCGAAGTGTTCGGCCATGAGTCCAGTGTTCGCCCGGATGCGGTGCGTGACTTGCCTTTGCGCGACAGGGATTTATCCTTGCGCGCCATGGACTCGATGGTGCGCGCGGCCGGCCTGCGGGGTCTGCCCGCGCTCGTGGACAGCCTGGGCGGCGACGGCGCGGAGCTGCTCGCGCGCTTCGACGTGACCTGTGCGGCGCTCGACTCCGAGGACGCGGTGATCCCGGCGGAGGCGGCCGGGATGCTGCTCGAGGTGGCCGCTGCCGAGCTGGCGTGCCCCGACCTGGGCCTGCGCCTGGCCGGGATGCAGAACGCGTCGGTGCTGGGCCCGCTCGCGCTGGCCATCGAGAACTCCGCCACCATGGGCGAGGCGCTGGAGACCACCAGCCGCTACCTGTTCGTGCACAGCCCCGCGCTGACCGTCTCGCAGATCCCCGACCCGTCGGGACGGCCGGGCGTGGTCGGCCTGCTCTACCGGGGTACGGACGCCGAGCCGCTGCCGCCCCAGGTCATCGACATCGGGCTGGGCCTGTTCCACCGGATCATCACGTTGCTCAACGGCGGCCCGTACGGGCTGCGCTCGGTGCATCTGCCGCACCCCGCGCTGGCGCCGGTCGAGGCCTACACGCGCTTCTTCGGTGCGGAAGTGCGTTTCGGCCGTCCGGATGCGGTGCTGCGAGTGCCCGGCGGCCTGGCGGGGACACCGGTGCGCGGCGGCAACCAGGCGCTGCGGGACATCGCCGTCGACTACATCACCAGCCACTTCCCGGAGCCGGGACAGACCACCGCGGGCCGGGTGCGCATGCTGCTCACGCAGGGGCTGGGCTCCTCGCCGGTGGAGGTGGGCGCGGTGGCGAAGCAGCTGCGGACCCACCCGCGGACGCTGCAGCGCCGGCTCGCCGCCGAGGGGACCACCTTCGAGGCGATCCTCGACGACGTCCGCCGGGTCGCCGCGCACCGGCTCATCACCCAGACCGATCTGCCCCTCACCCGGGTGACCGCGATGATCGGGCTGGCCGAGCAGTCGGCGCTGAGCCGGGCGGTGCGGCGCTGGTACGGGCTCACGCCCCGGGCGTTGCGCCGCTCCAGGGCGGCCGGCCCACCCCGGTGAGGCGTACCCCGCCCCACGGGTCCGGCTCGCCCAGCCGGGCCGCCGCCTCCCGCTCGCCGATCCGGACGGTGACGTCGCGCGCCCCGGCCCGCAGCTGGGCGCTCAGGGTCTCGTCGGGTGCCGCCCGGCCGGCCCAGCGGTAGCGGCCCTCGACCGGCTCGAACCGCACGGCCAGGCGTACGGTCACGGTCACCTCAGCGTCTCCGGCCTGGATCAGGGCCTCGCCCCGGTACTCCTCGTCGGCGTCGGTCACAGCGTCGCTCCCAGTCCACCCGGTTGGTCGGCGGCGGCGCGCACCCCGATGACGCCGCCCCAGAGGAACGTGGTCAGGTACTCCGCGAGCGCCTCGCGGCTGATCGGCTGCTGATGGCGCAGCCACCAGTCGCCGACCGTCTGGACGTAGCCGACGGCCCCGTACGCCCACGGCAGCGCCGGGCCCGAGTCCAGGCCGAGGGCGCGGAGGCGGTCGCCGAGGATGCGGGCCAGCACGCTGGCGACCGTGTCGATCGCCTCGGCGACCACGTCACGGTCGCGGGCGATGCCGCGCTGGTGCACGACGAACCGGTACAGCAGCGGGTCGGAGTCGATGTACGCCAGGTACGCGTCGACCGCCGCGAGCACCACGTCGCGGTCCTCGCGGACGGCTGACACCGCGGGAGCGACCGCCTCGACGACCGCGGTGGCCGCCCGGCGCGCCACCGCTTCCCACAGGCCCGACTTGTCGCCGAAGTAGCGGTAGAGCACGGGCTTGCCGACGCCGGCGTGCGCGGCGACCGCGTCGATGCCGGGTTCCGGGCCCAGCTCGCGGATCGCCGCGATGACGGCGTCTACGAGCTCCTCCCGGCGGCGCTCGCGGTGGTCGGCCCACCGCTTGCTGCGCCCGTCGGGGCGGTTGACGGTCTCGTCGGCGGAGTTCATAGTACGAGAAGTAGCTGTTACTTCCGGTAACGTCAATCCCCCCGCGGAGGTTCGACGTGGTTCTCTCCGACCGTTCCCCGACCGCCACGCGACTCCTGACCTCGTCGGCGTCGCACTCCTACGACCCGTCCGTCGAGATCGACTGGGAGGCCCCGCTGCTGCCGGACGCCTGGTTCGTGCCCGAGCGGCGCTCCTCGCTCTACGGCACCGAGCTGTGGGAGCGGCTCACGCCCGAGCAGCGGCTGACGCTCACCCGGCACGAGGTGGCCAGCATCGCGAGCCTCGGCGTCTGGTTCGAGACCATCCTCATGCAGCTGCTCATCCGCGAGTACTACAAGCAGGACCCGACCACCCCGCACGCCCAGTACGCGCTCACCGAGGTCGCCGACGAGTGCCGCCACTCGGTGATGTTCGGCCGCATGATCGCCAAGCTGGAGTGCCCGGTGTACCGGGTCGGCGCCTTCGACGACGGCCTCGGCAAGTGGATCGCCGCGACCGCCACCGGCCCCCGCATGTACGCCGCCATCCTCATCGCCGAGGAGATCCTCGACGCCCTGCAACGGGAGGCGGCGGCCGACGAGACGGTGCAGCCGCTGGTCCGCATGGTGTCGCGCATCCACGTGATCGAGGAGGCCCGGCACGTCCGCTACGCCCGCGAGGAGCTGGCCCGGCAGGTGCGGGCGGCCGGGCGCAAGCGGCTGGCGTACGACCGGGTGGTGATCGCCCGGGCGGCGTACCTGACCGGGCGGCGCCTCATCGCCCCGGAGGTCTACCGGTCGGTGGGCATCGACCCGCAGGCCGGGGTGCGGGCCGCCCGGGCCAACCCGCACCACCGCGAGACGATGCGGTGGGCGGGCGCGAAGGTCGTCGCCTACCTGCGGGAGCTCGACCTCATCGGCGGCCCGGGAACGGCCCTCTGGCGCCGCTCCGGCCTTTTGTGATCGGCCTTCAGTCCGTTCTTGGGTGGCGGTGGGGTGGTCGGACGGGACTACTTGGTGAACCGCAGGTAGTGCCAGGAGCCCGCCGCCGCGGCGTTGAGGGTGTCGCCGGAGAAGGTGGCGCGCATCCGGTAGCGGGTGCCGGCCACGTGGGTACCGAAGATCTTGCCGCCGCCCATGCTGTCCCCGTTGAGCGGAACGCACCGGGCGGTCGGCAGGGACCACCACTTGCGCTGGTAGTAGCCCTGAGCCTCGAAGTTGATGCAGCCGTACGCGTGGCTCGGGCTCACCATGGCGATCAGGAACGGGTCGACGCTCGCGTGGTAGAGCTTGTCCTTGCCGGACGTGCCGTAGTAGTCGTCCAGCACGGAGTCGATCCTGGCGCGTGCCGTGACCGTCCGGGTGGTGCTCACCGGGGCGTACCACTGGTCGCCGGCGAAGGTGGCGCTGAACGTGGTGCGGCGGGTCGGGGCGTACGCGGCGGTGACCGTACCCGTGCCGCACTTGACCTTGGTCTTGGTCCCGCCGCGCGGGGTGGCCCAGATGCACACCGCCCGGGAGTCGTGCGTGGTGCCGAGCCGGGCGGTGATCGTCGCCTTGCCGTGGTACGCGAACACCGAGGCGTTGGTGCTGATGGTCAGCTTCGGTGTCCGCCGCGTGACGGCGACCTGGGCCTGAACGCTCGCGGCGCCCGTGGTGTCGTCGCCGGCCCAGCTCACCGTGTACGTGTTGGTGCCGCCGACGGGAGGCTTGTCGTGGACCACGAAGTCGCCCGCCGCGCCGGAGACCACCTCCGGGAGGGTGTGCGTGCCGGCCAGGTCCTTGCGGGTCACGGTCAGGGTGGCCGGGCCGGCCGAGAAGGTGCCGGTCAGCGTGACCGAACCCAGCCGGGCCGCCGAGTTGGGGGCGCTCAGCGTCAGCGTGGCGGGTTCGGCGGCCGCGACCGCCGCCACCGGCACGGCCAACGCGGCGGCACTGCCCACCACGACGGCCGCCAGCAGGCCCCATCCCTTGATCAGCACCTGTGACCTCTCCGTTCTCGCCCAGGACCACCCCGGATGTCGAGGCGCAACGTCGGCGGGCCCGCCACATTTGTGAGGCTTATCCGGCTTCATGTGTCCCATTCCACCGCCGGCCGCCGGGTCGGCTAGCGTCGTCGGGTCGGGCCGTCACCGGAGCGTGCGAGGAGGGGCTGTGGCGAAGGCGGGGGGCGTGTTCTGCGTCGAGGGCCAGTGGGAGGACGATCTCACCGAACGGGGATCGGTCCTGCCCACGCTCGAGCTGCTCGAGCGCCTCGGCAGCATCCGCTTCATCCACCGCGACACCGCCACCGTCGAGGAGCTGCACTACTACCTCGACACCTGGCTCTCCCGGAAGTACCAGGACTACAAGGTCGGCTTCTTCGCCCTGCACGGGCAGCCGTCCCAGCTCTGCCTGACCGCCAAGACCACGGTCGAGCTGGACGAGATCGCCGCCTGGATGTCGGGCCGCTGCGCCGGCCGCACCCTGTACTTCGGCAGCTGCTCGGTGCTGCGCGCCTCCGACCGGGTGCTCAAGGAATTCCTGCACGAGACCAAGGCCGCCATGCTGTGCGGCTTCACCAAGGCGATCGACTGGGTCGAGTCGGCCGCGTTCGAGACCGTGGTCCTCAACGCCCTGGTCAACGGCGGTCGCATCGACAGCGTCGAGCGGCTGGTGCGTTCCAGCCGCTGGGCGGCGCTCGCCGACCACCTCGGCTTCCGGGTCGTGTACGCCAACGGCCGCACCGGGTAGCGAGCCGCGTTCCGCGGATTGGCCCGCGCCGCACCGGGCCGGGCGCGGCTACGGTACGGCCATGGCGTACAGCAAGATCGTCGGGTTTCTCGGGCTCGGGGTCATGGGCGAGCCCATGGCGCTCAACCTGGCGCGCGCCGGCACGCCGCTGGTCGTCTGGAGCCGCCGGCCCGAGCGCTGCGCCGCCGTCCGGGAGCACGGCGCCACGGCCGCGGCGAGCCCGGCCGAGGTGCTCGAGCAGGCCGGCATCGTGCTCATGATGCTCGCCGACGGCGCCGCGATCGATGCCGTGCTGGGCCGCGGGACGCCCGCGTTCGCTGCCGTGGCGGGCCGGCTCCTGGTGCACATGGGCACCACCTCGCCGGAATACTCCCGGGAGCTGGCGGCCGACGTGGTCGCCGCCGGCGGCCGGTACGCCGAGGCGCCGGTGTCCGGGTCGCGCAAGCCCGCCGAGGCCGGTCAGCTGGTCGCCATGCTCGCCGGGGAGCCGGCCGACCTCGCCGCCGTCCGGCCGCTGCTGGCGCCGATGGTGCGCGACGCGGTCGAGTGCGGCCCGGTCCCGCAGGCGCTGCTCATGAAGCTCTCCGTCAACCTGTACCTGATCAGCATGGTCACCGGGCTCGCCGAGGCCTACCACTTCGCCGAGCGGCACGGCGTCGACCTGGACCGGCTCACCGCCGTGCTCGACGCCGGGCCGATGGCCAGCGACGTGTCCCGGATCAAGGCCGCCAAGCTGCTGAGCCGCGACTTCGCCGTGCAGGCCGGCCTGCGGGACGTGCTGATGAACAACCGGCTCATCGCCGACGCCGCCCGGGCCGCCGGGATCGCCTCCCCGGTGCTGGACGCCTGCCACGCCCTCTACGCCGAGGCCGTCGCGCTGGGGCACGGCGCCGAGGACATGGCCGCCGTCGTACGGGCACACGAGGCTCGCACGGGCTCGTAGGCTCCGCGGGTGGACTCTCTCGACAGTGTGGACGGAACCCGGCTCGCGTATCACCGGACCGGCGCCGGGCGGCCGCTGGTCTGCCTGCCCGGTGGGCCGATGCAGGCCTCGGCGTACCTGGACGACCTCGGTGGGCTGACGGCGTACCGCGAGCTGGTCCGGCTGGACCTGCGCGGGACCGGCGACTCCGCGGTCCCGGCGGACGCGGCGACGTACCGGTGCGACCGGCAGGTGGCCGACGTCGAAGCCTTACGGGCGCATCTCGGGCTCGACCGCTTCGACCTGCTGGCGCACTCGGCCGGTGCGGCGCTCGCCCTGCTCTACGCGGCCCGGTATCCGCAGCGGGTCGACCGCCTGGTCCTGGTGACGCCGAGCCCTCGCGTCACCGGCCTCGAGGTGAGCGACGGCGACCGCCGGGAGGTGGCCGAGCAGCGGCGGGACGAACCGTGGTTCGCCGAGGCCTTCGCAGCCTTCGAGCGGATCTGGGCAGGCCGGCCGGCCGAGGCCGACTGGTCCGCGATCGCGCCGTTCCTGTCCGGCCGATGGGACGATGCGGCCCGTGCGGCCCACGCCGCCGGTGCCGGGACGCGCAACGGTGAGGCGGCCGGCGTCTACTACTCCGAAGGCGTGCCCGCGCCGGAGACCGTCCGGGCGTCGCTCTCCGCCCTGCCGGCCCGGGTGCTGCTCGTCGCCGGCGAGTACGACGTCTCGCTGCCCCCGAAGCGCGCGGCCGAGTACGCCGCCCTGTTCCCGCACGCGGAGCTGGTCGTCCAGCCGGGCGCCGGGCACACGCCGTGGCTCGACGATCCGCGGTGGCTGGTGGCGAGGCTCGCCACATTCCTGCGCTGAGCTGCTCAGGGAAGGGTCCAGCGCTGCTCCGCGGCGCCGGTGCAGGCCTCGGCGCGGACGGTGGCGCCGGCCGATCCCGGGTCGGTCAGGCAGTGCCCGGTGGCCGGGTTGACCAGGGAGCCGCCGGGACCGGCCCGCCACTGGGCGTTCTCGCGGCCGTCGCAGCCGATGGTGCGTACCTCGCCGTCGCCGGTCAGCTGCGCGCAGCGGCCGGCGACGCGCAGAGTGCCGTCCGTGGCCAGGGTGAACGACTGGGCGCTCCCGCCGCCGCAGCCGGCGACCTGGATCGGGCTGCCGTCGAGGCCGAGCAGCCCGCCCAGCGTGAGGCAGCGCCCGGCCGCCGAGGTGATCGCGCCGGTGCGGTCGGCCGCGGGCGGTGGGGCGAGGGTGGCGGACGGCGGTGCCGCCGTCGGTGCCGGTGGCGCGGGTTTCGGCGCGCCCGTGCTCGCGGCGGCGGTGGTGGTGGCCGTTCGGGCCCGGGTGTGGCTTGTGGCCCGGGTGCCGGGGATTGACGATGCGGACGGCCGGGCGGCATGGCTCGGCGCCGGGCTGCCGCCGAGGGAGCCGGTCGCCGGCAGCGCCTGCTCGGGCAGCGTTCGCCGCTCGTGGCCGTCGCGGGAACCAGCGACGACGAGGCCGGCTCCCACGAGGGCCAGCACGGCGACTCCGGACAGGACGATCAGGCGCTGGCGCCGGAGTGCCGACGTCCGCTCCTGTGCCTCATCGGGCAACGTCGCCTGCACGTTCATACCTGTGCCGGCGTGCTCGTCGCCCGGCGGCCCGGCCGGTTCCGGCCAGGTCTCCTCCGGACGGTCGTCGTGCCCGGCCGGGGTGCCGCCCGGCTCGGTGCGGATGTACGGCCTGACCAGCACCGGATCCTGCCGCTCGTCGGGTGTCTCAGCCATCACGTCCCTGCCTCGGTGGTGCGCGACCGGTACGTGAAGATACGCACCGTTCCGCCGCAGAGATCACCCGTGTCCGCTACGGGGTGTAGAGCTCGGCCATCTCCACCACGCGCCCGTCCTCGGTGCGCAGCTTGACCAGCAGGTCGCCCCCGTCGCGACGGAGCATCATGCCGAACGTCTCCGGGGTCACAGGGCACGTTCCCGCGCCGGTCCCCTGACCGATGCACGCTGGGTCGCCGGCGCCGTGCGACAGCAGGCGCACGTCCTCTTCCACCGGCAGCGTCACCTTGGTGTGGCTGTCCTCAGTGGTCCACTCCTGGTCGCAGCGCGGGTCGTCCTCCGGCAGACGGAATGCCGTACAGAAATCCGGGCCCTGCATGAACACGGTCGGCTCCACCACGGCGGATCTCGCGGCCGGGTCGTAGGCCCGCAACCGCACCACCGAGTCGGTGTCCCCGCGGCTCACGTCGGCGAACGAGGGCTGCGGAGCCGCCGCGGACGGCGACGGACCGGGCTGCGGCTTCCCCGGCGTGCTGCATCCCGCGAGCACCGCGAGTGCGATCAAAGGCAGCAACCGTCTCACAGCGACCGGATCTCCGCGCCGGCGAACAACACCGTGCCGCGGCCCTGCTCGGGGTCGCTGCTCACGCCGAACACCACCTTGCCCGCGACCAGCGACTTGTCGGTGACCGGCGCCTGGAAGACCGGCGCGTCGCCGATCGTCACCGTGGCGACCTGGCCGCGCAGGTCGATCCGCAGCCGGTGCCGGGCGCCGGGCCGGAACTCCTGGGTCACCACCCGGGTCAGCGTGACCTCGTCGTTGTCGTCGACCAGGTCCATTCTCACCAGGCCCGGGCACGCCGAGAGCAGGTATCCGCTGCGGCCGGTGTAGCGGAACCAGACGAGCGCGCAGCTGCCCGGGTCCACCACGGTCACATCGGCGGCGATCGTCTGGTCGCCCGCGAAGGTGTCCTCCGGGCCCGGGCACTGGTGCTCGCTGCTCTCGCCCGTACGCATGCGCAACCCGTCGGCGGTGAACACGCACGAGCCGCTGGAGTCGTCCGTGACCGATTGCCACTGGCCGGGCCGGTCGAGCGGGTCGATGACCGACGGGCCACGGACCTGGCGCGGCGCCGGCGGGGCCACCGACAGCTGCGCGACGGCCGTGGTGTCCGGGGTGCTGCCGCTGGTCAGGTAGTGCATTCCCAAAAGGCTGAGCACCGTCGCGGCGGCACCCCCGGCGATCAGCGTGGCGAGGCGCCGGCGTCGGCGGGGCCGGGGGACGTCGGTCAGGGTACGGGTGCGCCGCCGGGGCTGCCGGTCGCCGGCCGAGTGCCGCCTCGAGTGCTGCACCGCCTCGGCGGCGTGCCGCAGCTCGGGCCGCTGCGCCAGCGTCATCGTCTCCTGCGGCCCCGCGGCGAGAAGCATGTCGAGCAGCTCATGCGCGGTGGGCCGCTCGACCGGATCCTTGGCCAGGGTGAGCGCCACCAGGTCCCGCAGCGGCGCCGGCAGCCCGGACAGCTCCGGCGGCTGGGTGAGGATGCGCGCGGCGGTCGCCGCGGGGGAGTCCGCGGCGAAGGGGGTACGGCCGGTGCCGGCGTACGTGACCACGGCGCCCCACGCGAACACGTCGGCGGCGGGCCCGGTGGTCCGGCTGTCGGAGTCGAACCGTTCCGGCGCCATGTACGCCACCGTGCCCACCATCTGGTCGGTGCGGGTGTGCTGGCTGGTCACCTCGAGCGCCCGGGCGATGCCGAAGTCGATGACCTTCGGCGTGCCGAGCGAGAAGAGCACGTTGCGTGGCTTGAGGTCGCGGTGGATGACCCCCGCGCCGTGGATCGCCGCGATGGCCGTGGCGACACCGATCGCGACGCTGTGCAGGTTGCCGGCGGTCAAGGGACCCTGCTCCTGCACCACCTCGGCCAGGCTGGGCCCGTCGACGTACTCCACGACCAGGAACGGCGTCGGGTGCTCCGGGTCGGCGTCGAGGACCTCGGCGGTGCAGAACGGCGGGACCTGGCGGGCGCGGTTCACCTCGCTGCGGAAGCGGGCGCGGAACTCGTCCTCGTACGCGAACTCCGGCCGGATGACCTTGACCGCGACCAGCCGGCCGTCGGGGCGGCGGGCGAGGAACACGGAGCCCATACCGCCCTCACCGAGCCGCTCGAGCAGCTCGTACTCGCCCAGTTGCTGAGGGTCACCAGGTCGCAGCGGCTTGCTCACCGCGACGTCCGTGCCGAGACGCGGGAGCACATGGGCACAGAGATTACGCCCGCCCGGCCGCGCTCCGCGAACGGCGGGGCAGCCGCTCACCGCCTAAGCTCGGCTGCCATGGACCTGACCGCGCTGCTCGGCGACATCGAGGCGCTGGTGAGCTGCGAGTCGCCGTCCAGCGACCCGGCCGCCCTCGCGCGCAGCACGGAGGTGGTGGCGGCCCTCGGCGAGCGCCGCCTGGGCGCCGCGCCCGAGCGGGTCGCGGTGGACGGGCGGATCCACCTGAGGTGGCGGTTCGGCAACGGCCCGCGGCGGGTGCTCGTGCTCGGTCACCATGACACGGTGTGGCCGCTCGGATCGCTCGCCGCCCATCCGTACGGGATCAGCGACGGTGTGTTGCGCGGACCCGGCTGCGTCGACATGAAGGCCGGGCTGGTCCTGGCGATGCACGCCATCGCCGGGCTGCCCGACCGGTCCGGGGTCACCCTGCTGATCACCTGCGACGAGGAGCTCGGCTCGCCGACCTCCCGCGAGCTGGTGGAGTCGGAGGCCGCCGGCTGCGCCGCGGCCCTGGTCCTGGAGGCCGCGGCCACCGGGGGAGCGCTCAAGACGCAGCGCAAGGGCGTCTCCCGTTACCGGGTACGCGTCCACGGCCGCGCCGCGCACGCCGGTCTGGAGCCCGAACGCGGCGTCAACGCCACTGTCGAGCTGGCCCACCAGGTGCTGGCCATCGCCGCCCTCGCGGACCCGGCGCGCGGCACCACCGTGACGCCGACCCTGCTCACCGCGGGCGCGTCGGAGAACACCGTACCGGCGGCCGGGGAGGTCGCCGTGGACGTCCGCGTCGGGGACGCCGCCGAACAGCAGCGGGTCGACACCGCGATGCACGCCCTGCGCCCCGTCCTCCCCGACGCCACCCTCGAGATCCTCGGCGGCCCCAACCGCCCGCCGATGGAAGCCTCCGCGTCGACATCACTCTTCGCCCGCGCCGTCGAGGTCGCCCGCGACCTCGGCCTTCCCGAGCCCGCGGCCGCATCGGTCGGCGGCGGCTCCGACGGCAACTTCACCGCCGGCATCGGTACGCCCACCCTCGACGGCCTGGGCGCCGTCGGCGGCGGCGCACACGCCGACGACGAGCACGTCCTCGTCGCCGGGCTGCTGCCCCGCGCGGCCCTGGTCGCCGGCCTGATCACAGATCGGCTGCGGGCATGAGCGTCGAGGTGCGCACGGTGACCGAGGTCGCGGAGCTCGCCGCCATCGACCGCCTCTTCGGCACGATCTGGCAGCAGGACCCCGGCACGCCGGTGCTGAGCACCGAGCTCCTGCGAGCGCTCGCCAAGTCGGGCAACTACGTGGCCGCGGCCTATGAGGGTGCCGCCCTGCTCGGCGCGTGCGTCGGCTTCTTCGGCCCGCCCGGCACCCGGGAGCTGCACAGCCACATCGCCGGGGTCGCGCCCGGGACCACGGGCCGCCACATCGGGTACGCCCTCAAGCAGCACCAGCGGTCGTGGGCCCTCGACCAGGGCGCCACCACCATCAGCTGGACCTTCGACCCGCTGGTGGCCCGCAACGCCTACTTCAACCTGGCCAAGCTGGGCGCGGTCCCGGCGGAGTACCTGCCCGACTTCTACGGCCGGATGCACGATCGGATCAATGGCGACGACGCGTCGGACCGGCTCCTCGTACGCTGGGACCTGACGCGGCCGACACCGCTGCGCGACGACACGTCGGGCGCGGTGGTGGCCCTGGACCGCACCGGGGTGCCCGGCAGCCTCGACGGCACGAAACTGCTCGTCGCCGTGCCGGAAGACGTCGAAGCGCTGCGGTGGCGGGATCCGGCGGAGGCCGCGCGGTGGCGGACCGCCGTCCGGGAGACGTTGTCAGCGCTGCTGGCCGGCGGCGCCCGGGTCACCGGGTTCGACCGCGCCGGCTGGTACGTCCTGAGGAGGCCGTCGTGAAGCTCTTCGTCAGGTCGCCCTTCGGGAGGTGCTCATGAAGCTCGAGGGCATCGAGCTGCGCCGCGTCGCCATGCCTCTGGTCGCGCCCTTCCGCACCTCGTTCGGTACCGAGACCAGCCGCGACGTGCTCCTCCTGCGGGTGGTCACGGACCGGGCCGAGGGCTGGGGCGAGTGCGTGGCGATGACCGACCCGCGCTACTCACCCGAGTACACCGAGGCCGCCGCCGACGTGCTGCGCCGCTACCTGGTGCCGGCGCTGGCGGCGGCGTCCCGCCTGGACGCCAACGCCGTCGGGCCGGTTCTCGCACCCTTCAAGGGCCACCGCATGGCCAAGGCCGCCCTGGAGACCGCGGTCCTCGACGCCGAACTGCGGGCCGAGGGCCGCTCCTTCGCCCGCGAGCTGGGTGCCGTGCGCGACCGCGTGCCGTGCGGGGTGTCCGTCGGCATCATGGGCTCGGTCGACGAGCTGCTCGACGCGGTCGACGGCTACCTCGAAGCCGGCTACGTCCGCATCAAGCTCAAGATCCAGCCGGGCTGGGACGTCGAACCGGTCGCCGCCGTCCGCCGGCGCTTCGGCGACGACGTCCTCATGCAGGTGGACGCGAACACGGCGTACACGCTCGCGGACGCCCGGCACCTGGCCCGCCTCGACCCGTACGGGCTGCTGCTGATCGAGCAGCCGCTCGATGAGGAGGACATCCTGGGCCACGCGGAGCTGGCCAAACTCATCGCCACGCCGGTGTGCCTGGACGAGTCGATCACCTCCGCCCGCGCGGCCGCGGCGGCGATCACCCTGGGCGCATGCTCGGTGATCAACGTGAAACCCGGCCGGGTCGGAGGCTACCTGGAGGCGCGGCGGATCCACGACGTGTGCGCGGCGCACGGCGTACCGGTGTGGTGCGGCGGCATGCTGGAGACGGGTCTGGGCCGGGCGGCGAACGTCGCGCTCGCCGCGCTGCCAGGCTTCACCCTGCCGGGCGACACCTCGGCCTCGGACCGCTACTTCGCCACCGATCTCACAGCGCCGTTCGTGCTCGAGGACGGTCACCTGCCGGTGCCGATCGGGCCCGGCCTCGGCGTGGAACCGCTGGCCGGGGTGCTCGAGTCGGTGACCATGGCGACGGAGTGGATCCCGCTGTAGGCGTCGCGGCCCTTGTTTCTCCGCCGCGGCGGGCAACCTTCGCGCGGCCTACGGCCACTGACAGGGCATGAACCGACGATTCTTCCGCTGCGACGCGCAGCGTGTCTGGCGCCGGGACCCGTTCCTGGTGATCGCGGCCGTCCGGCTGAGCCCGCGGCTGCTCGACGACGCCCATGACCTGTTGCGCAGCTTCGATGCGGTGATCGGGCCCACGACCGACGGCGGGTGGTATGCGCTGGGGCTGCGGGAGCCGTCGCGGGCGGCGGAGCTGGAGAGGCTGACCGACTCGGGGATGCTGACGCTCGCCGCGCTGCGGCTCGGGCTGCGCGTGGCCCTGCTGCCGACCCTGCCCGCACCCTGACTCGCCGGTGCGGTCCGTCGGCCGGCCGGGGCCCGGTCGTGCCGCGTCCGGGGGCAGGGATCGCGAAGTTCGCTCTTGGCGATGGCCCGGCCCCTACGCTGGGCTTGAGGAGGCCAGAATGACGAATCTCACGGGCCACGCGGCAGTCCTGATGGTCGACGACGACGCCGACGTCCTTGAGACCACCGCGCACATGCTTGCCGTCCGTGGCTTCCGGGTGTTCACCGCGCTGGACTCGGAGTCGGCGATGCAGGTGTGCCGGGAGCAGGAGGGACGCATCGACGTGCTCATCGCCGACCTCTCCCTGCCCGGCGACAGCAGGGGCGATCTCGCCCGGTCGATCACCAGCGTCTACCCCGCCATGCACGTGATCTACATCAGCGGGATCCCGCGCCACGTCGCACTCACGCAGGGCCTCGTGGATCCTCAGGCGCCCTACCTCGAGAAGCCCGCCCAGCCGGCCGTCCTGGCGAGCATCGTGCAGAGCCTGCTCACCGAGCAAGTCAGCGCCCCCGCGAACAAGTCCGGTTGGTGGGACGAGTAACGGTTCGTCACTGCGAGCTCTGCTAGCGCGGCCGCGGAGTGATGCGGCGCGACGAGTGACCGTGGGTCGCTACGAACGCGGCTGGAGCTCGGCCGCGATGCGCGTGCACACCGGGGCCACCCGCTCGTAGGCGATCCGGATGCGGTCCAGGGCCGCCGCCGGATCGGGTGGCAGATCGCCTTCGCGGGCCGCGTCCTCCAGGTCGGCGAAGATCGTCGTGAGGGCGTCCGCGCCGATGTTGGCCGCCGAGCCCTTCAGCGAGTGTGCCAGATCCTGGACGGCCGCCGGGTCGCCGGCGTGCAGGGTCTCGGCGAAGCGGTCCAGCGCCGCCGGCGTCTTCGTCGTGTACGAGGTCAGCAGCCGGGCGAGCAGGGCATTCTCCGGCGCTCCGGGGTCCGGGCCGGCGATCTCGTCGAGGCGGGCGCGGATGGCGACAGCGGGATCCTCCATGATCCAACGGTACGACTGCCGGGTCCGGTTCGCCCCGTTTTGATGCACGATCAGTTCGATCATCAAGGTGTAAACAACGTCACCTTCGGGCCCGGAAGTTTGTCGTCGGCCCCTGCCGAGTGGTTAACGTCGGCCGGTCCGCTGACGCGGGCCCCGCGGTCGGTAACGCCGAATCCTGCCGCCGACCGGGCCGGGACCTCAATCGACAGGCATGGAGCGGGGGACCCACAGGTTCCACGGCGCGCTCGTCGCGCCTCGGGGTGAAGCCGCCACGCGCGGCCGGGCTCCTCGGCCCGAACCCGACAGCTGACCTCGCAGGCGTGGAGGTTTCCTTTCATGGCACAGATCCGCAAGCAGTCCCTGCGTGCCCTCGGCCTGGTGGTCGCGGGTGCGGCGGGCACCGTCGCCCTGCTGGGCCCGGGGTCCGCGGCCCAGGCGAAGTCCAGTGTGAACTGGGACGCCGTCGCGCAGTGCGAGTCCGGCGGCAACTGGAGCATCAACACCGGCAACGGCTACTACGGCGGCCTGCAGTTCAGCCGCAGCACCTGGAAGGCGTACGGCGGCGGCAAGTACGCGAGCACGGCGAACAAGGCGAGCCGCTCGGAGCAGATCCGTATCGCCGAGAAGGTGCTGGACGGCCAGGGCATCGGCGCCTGGCCGGTGTGCGGCAAGAAGGCCGGCTCGACGAAGTCCTATCAGGGCAAGAACACCTCCGGTGCCTCGAAGCACAAAAGCACCAAGCACAAGAGCACCAAGCACAAGAGCACCAAGCACAAGAGCACCAAGCACAAGAGCAGCAGGACCACGACGCACAAGAGCACGGTCAAGTCCTCGAAGGGCACTCCCGCGCGGGCGACCGGCAAGTCCTACACGGTGCGTTCGGGCGACACCCTCGCGAAGATCGCGAGCAGCCACCACGTCAAGGGCGGGTGGCGCGCCCTGTACCAGCTGAACCGCGGCGAGATCGGTGGCAACCCGAACCTGATCCTCCCGGGGCAGCGCCTGGCCCTCTGAGGCCTGTCGGAGACCGGCCCGGTCGCCCTTCCCCCGTGGGGCGGCCGGGCCCCCGCCGATAGCATCGACTGGCATGACAACCTCACCGCGCTGGCTGCGTACCGCGCCGGGCCGGACGCCGCGCATCGAGTACGGCGCCGACTACAACCCCGAGCAGTGGCCGCGTGACGTCTGGGACGACGACGTGCGCGCGATGCGGACCGCCGGCGTCACGATCGTGTCGCTCGCCATCTTCTCCTGGGGCCGGCTCGAGCCCGCCGAGGGCGAGTACGACTTCGGCTGGCTCGACGAGGTCATGGACCTGCTGCACGCCGGCGGCATCGCGGTGGACCTGGCCACGGCGACCGCCTCCCCGCCGCCGTGGCTGACGGCGAAGCATCCGGAGATCCTGCCGGTCGATCATGAGGGCCGGACCATCTGGCCGGGCAGCCGCCAGCACTGGCGGCCCACGTCGCCGGCGTTCCGCGAGCACGCGTTGCGTCTCGTCCGGCAGATGGCGGGCCGCTACGGCGACCATCCGGCGCTGGCCGCCTGGCACGTGTCGAATGAGCTCGGCTGCCACAACGCCTACGACTACTCCGACGACGCCGCCGCGGCCTTCCGCGTCTGGTTGCGGCGACGGTACGGCGAGCTGGCCGCCCTGAATGCCGCGTGGGGCACGGCGTTCTGGTCGCAGCACTACTCCGACTGGTCGCAGATCCTGCCGCCGCGCCGCGCGGCCACCCATCCGAACCCCACGCAGCAGCTGGACTTCACGCGTTTCTCGTCCGACGCGCTCAAGGACTACCTGTGCGCCGAGCGTGACGTGCTGCGGGAGCTCACCCCGGACGTGCCCGTGACCACCAACTTCATGATCATGGGCCGGCTGCGGCCGCTCGACTACGCCGACTGGGCCGCCGAGGTCGACTTCGTCGCCAACGACCACTACGTGCAGCGCACGTCCCGGCCGTTCGACGAACTGTCCTTCTCGGCCAACCTCACCGGCAATGTGGCCGGCGGCCGGCCGTGGTTCCTCATGGAGCATTCGACCAGCGCGGTGAACTGGCAGCCGATCAACGTACCGAAGAAGCCGGGTGAGTTGGAGCGCGACTCTCTCACCCACGTGGCGCACGGTGCGGACGCCGTGTGTTTCTTCCAGTGGCGGCAGTCGCGGGCCGGGGCCGAGAAGTACCACTCGGCGATGGTGCCGCACGCGGGGGAGGACAGTGCGGTGTTCCGCCGGGTCACCGAGCTGGGAGAGACGCTGCGGCGGCTGGCCCCGGTCGCGGGCGCCGGGCGCACGCCGGCCCGGGCCGCCGTGCTGGTCGACTGGGACTCGGCATGGGCCGCCGAGCTCGACTCGCACCCGACGAACCGGCTGCGCTACCAGCAGGAGGCCCTCGACTGGTATTCGGCGTTCCTCGACCTCGGGGTCCGCGCCGACGTGGTGCCGGTGCGGACCGGCCTCTCCCGCTACGACCTCGTCGTCGCTCCCATCCTGTACGTCGTGCCCGAGGCGCTGCGCCGGCGGCTGGAAGCGTACGTGCGGGGCGGCGGTCACCTGGTGACGACGTACTTCTCGGGCAACGTCGACGAGCACGACCACCTGTGGCCCGGTGCCCATCCCGGCGCGCTCCGCGACCTGCTCGGAATCCGTATCGAGGAGTTCGCCCCGTTGCCCGATGGCGACCAGGTGGTGCTCGACAACGGCAGCGTAGGAACACTGTGGACGGACATGATGGAGGTCGCCGACGCGGGCGTCGAGGTGCTCGCACGGTACGCGGACGGCAGCCCCGCTGTCACCCGTAAGGCGTACACCGCCGGCTCTGCCGCGTACGTGTCGACCCGGCTCGGGCCCGACGGCCTCGCGCCGCTGCTCGGTGATCTGCTGCGCCGCGCCGGCGTGGAGAGCGAGCTCCCGCCCGGCCTGCGCGGGCGGGTGGAGCTGGTCGTACGCGGGGACTTCCGGTTCTACGTGAACCGCACGGACGAGCCGGTGGACCTGACCGGCGTGCCGGGTGAGGCGTTGCACGGCAGCGCCGAGCGGCTGGAGCCGAGGGGCGTGGGGGTCTTGCGCGGCCCGGCATGATGTGCGCATGAGGCTGGTCCCGCCGTCCGGGGCGCTGGTGGACTCGGCGGCACCCTGGTTCGACCATCCCCAGGTGCAGCGCTACCTGGGCGGGCGGGACTGGCTGCCGCGGATGCTCGCGATCGCGGAGCGCGGCGGCGGCGAGGTGTTCCGGGGCCACCTGGTGCTGCGCTGTCACGCCTGGTTCGGCGTCGACGCGGCGGGCGAGGTGGGCTTCATCGGCGGTGACGTGTACGCCGACGGCCGCGGACGCCGGTCCATGGGGCTCGCGTTCGTGGTCGATCCGCGACGCTGGCGCGAGGGCCGCGGCCGGGCGCTGCTGCGCGCGGTGACCGTCCACCCTGCGGTGTCGGATGTGGACGAGTTCTTCTGCGGGGTCGAGGTCGACAACGAGCCCGGCCATGCGTGCTGCGCCGCCGCCGGGTTCGTCCCCGACGGCGGCGTCACCCGTGAGGGCTTCGTGTACTACCGGCTACGCCGGGATCAGTGACAGGTGCCCGTACCGCTGTCGCTGTAGGTCTTGCCCGCGACCGGCACGAACTGCCAGTCGTAGCTGTTCGCGTGCAGGGTGAGCTTCAGGACGCCGTACGTGTCGGCGTTGCGGGCCTCGCTGTTCGGTTGGATCGTGCCGAACGTGTAGTGGTTCGCCCCGCCCATGCCCGCCACGAACGGGCGCAGGCCCCGCGCGGTGTCCAGGGCGCCGGCGGGGTTCATCGGCCCGAAGCGCTCGTAGACGTGGTTGTGCCCCCACACCGCCACGTCGGCGTTGTAGTCGTAGAGCGCCTGGTACAGCGGCCGGGTGGCGGTGGAGGGCGCGTGGTTCGCGCTCGAGGTGAACAACGGGTGGTGCCAGTACGCGAGCGTGCACGGCTTGGTCGACGCGGCCAGGTCGGCGCGCAGCCACTGCTCCTGTGCCGAGCCGGCGACCATGGAGATGTTCGAGTTCAGCGACACGACGTGCCAGCTGCCCAGGTCGTACGAGTAGTAGCCGCGGCCCGACGGACCCGCGGCCGCGCCGAAGTAGCCGTAGTAGCCGGTGGCGCCGGAGGTGTTGTAGTCGTGGTTGCCCGGCGAGGGCCGGGTCCGTGCCTTGTGCCGGCCCCAGGTGGGCGCGTAGTAGGAGGTGAACTCGGCGGCGGTGCCGTTGTCGTAGACGTTGTCGCCGATCGTGAAGACCGTGCCGGCGATGCCGTCGAGCAGCGCGGCGGTCTGGGTGTCGCCGGAACCGGAGTTGGCGATGTCGCCGGCGCCGACGAGCACCGGGTCGTCCGCGGGCGTGGTCCCGGACGTGACGACGAGCTGCGGGGCGTCGGCGCCGCTCTCGCGGGTGTCGTAGTAGGCGCCGTCGGAGTCGGTGGAGGTGGCGCCGAACGAGAACGTGCCGGTGCCGGTCACCACGGAGGTGACGTCCAGCTCGTACCAGTTGTCGGCGGTGACCGCCCCGATCGAGCCGACGGATGCGCCGTCGGTGGCGGGCTGGTTGTTCCAGGTCGTGCCCGTCTCCGACCACGTGGTGTTCGACATGGCCCGGAACGCGCCGCCCTGGGGGCTGCCGTCGTTCGTGCCGATGGTCCGCAGCCGCAGCTTGGCGCTGGTGACCGGGCCGCTCAGCCCGCTGACCGAGAACCGCAGGAAGAGCCGTCGGACGGGGGAGTTGTCGACCACGACCTGCGTCGAGGTGCCGTAGTTCGTGGTGGCCGTGTCGCTCTGCACGTACGTGTCGGCGACGGGGGTGAAGGTGGTGGCGGCGGCCGAGGCCGCGCCGGCGGGGGTGAGGACGGCCGCGGCGGCGCCGGCGACCAGCAGGGCGGCGCTGAACGCCGGCCCGAGCTTGCGAGTACCCATGGCGGTGACGCTAGGCAGCACGGGGGGCGGTCGGCTGTTCACTGTCTGGACGTTTACTGAACACTCATCGTTGTCGATGCAAACGCGACGATGGCGGACGTGTACCTCTCCACCGTCAGCCACCCCGCGGTCGGCCGCCGCGGCTTCGCGCTCGTCTCCGGCAACGTCCTCGCGCTGGGCACGGTCAGCCTGGTCACCGACGTGTCCGCCGAGATGGTCACCGCCGTCCTGCCCCTCTACCTGGTCCTCGGCCTGCAGGTGAGCCCGCTCGGCTACGGCGTCGTCGACGGCCTGTACACCGGCGCCACCGCCGTCCTGCGCCTGGCCGGCGGCTACCTCGCGGACCGGGTGGGCCGGCCCAGGACGGTCGCCGGATTCGGGTACGCCCTCAGCGCCGTGGCCAAGCTCGGCATGCTCGCGGCCGGGGCGTCCGTGGCCGCCGTCGGCTCGGTGATCGCGGTGGACCGGCTGGGCAAGGGCGTCCGTACCGCCCCGCGCGACGCGCTGATCACCGCCTCCGTGCCGCCCGAGGCCCTCGGCCGGGCGTTCGGCGTGCACCGCGCGATGGACAGCGCCGGCGCGTTCCTCGGGCCGCTGGTCGCGCTGGCGGTGCTCGGGGCCACGGCGTCGTCGTACGACTCGGTCTTCGTCACCAGCTTCTGCATCGCCGCGATGGGCGTGGTCGTGCTGGTCCTGTTCGTCCGCGACCGCCCGGTCCGGGCGCCGGCGGCCCTGCGAGGGGCCCGGGACCTGCTGCGCGACGGCCGGGTCCGCCGGCTCGTCGCGGCGGCGTGCCTGCTCGGCCTTGTCACCGTCGGCGACGGCTTCGTGTACCTGCTGCTGCAACGCCGCGAGGACCTCAGCCCGCTCTGGTTCCCGCTGCTGGCCGTCGGGACGAGCCTCGCCTACCTGCTGCTGGCGGCGCCGCTCGGTGCGCTCGCCGACCGCATCGGGCGCCTGCCGGTGGTGGTCGGTGGCCACGTCGCCCTCGCGGCGACGTACCTGCTGGTCGGCGGCCCCTCCGGCGGCCTGCCGCTGATCGTCGCGGCGCTCGTCTGCTACGGCGCCTTCTACGCGGCGACCGACGGGGTGCTCATCGCCCTCGCCGGGCCGGTGCTGCCGCCGGACTGGCGCACGACCGGCATCGCGCTCATCCAGACCGGGCAGGCGCTGGCCTACCTGGTGTCGTCCGTGCTCTTCGGCCTGGCCTGGCAGGCATGGGGGCCCGCGACCGCCATCCGGGTCGCCGCCGTGGCGGTCGCCGCCGCCCTCTGCGGCGGGGTGCTGCTGCTGAGGGGCAGGACCGCATGAGCCTGCGAGCACGCATCGCCGCCCTGGTCACGGCTTTGGTGGTCCTCGGCGGCATCTCCGTCACGTACGTCATGCTCGCGGGCCGCCGGTCCACGGTCGCCGCTTCCGCGCCCACCGGCTCCCTCGATCCGGGACGCCGGCTGCTCGTCGTCATCGACCGGCATCTGGCGGTGGTCCCGGCGGGCGACGACACGGGTACGGTCGCAGCCGTCGAATGCGTGCGCGCGTACGCCGCCGCGGGGACCGGCGTGTGCCTGCGACAGCGCAACCCCTGGGCGTACGAGGTGGTGGTGCTCGACGGCGCCTACCGGCCGCGACGGACGCTGGAGATCCCCGGCCTGCCTAACCGGGCACGGGTGTCGGCGAGCGGGCGGATGGTTGCGTGGACCACCTTCGTCGGCGGCGACTCGTACGCCGGCGGCGGGTTCTCGACGCGTACCGGGGTGCTGGACACCCGTACCGGGATCTCGGTCGGCACCCTGGAACAGTTCGCCGTGATCCGGGAGGGCAGGCCGTACCGCAGCGCCGACCTCAATTTCTGGGGCGTGACGTTCGCGGCCGACGACAACCGCTTCTACGCCACGATGGCCAGCCGCGGCGGGCGCTACCTGGTGCGGGGCGACTTCGCCGCGCGTACGGTGACGGTCCTGCGGGGCAACGTCGAGTGCCCGTCGCTGTCGCCGGACGGCACCCGCGTCGCGTTCAAGCAGGCGGTCGGCGGCGACCCGGCCCGCGGCTGGCGGCTGTCGGTGCTGGACCTGGCGACGATGCGTACCGTTGCCACGGCCGAGACCGCCAGCGTCGATGACCAGGCCGCATGGCTCGACGGCGCGACGCTCGCCTACACGCTGCGCACCAGCGACGGCACGCCGGCCGTGTGGGCCGTTCCGGCGGACGGGACGGGCCGGCCCCGGCTGCTCGTGCCCGGCGCGGAGTCGCCCGCGCCGCTCGGCTGAAGAAATCCGGGGAACGCGGGCAACCTTTCCGGCCCGGCGGAGCACTGAAGGGTTGTTCGACCGCGGGGAGGCCGTTCCCGGACCTCACCGGCCTCCCCGCGGCGATCGACCGCTCCCTCCCGCGACGCTGCCGGCGGCCGCCGCCGCGGTTGGCGTCGCGCTGCGCCTGGGCGCTAAGCCGCCGTGCAGCTCGCCGTCGGTGCGGCGTTGGTGCCTGACCAGCTGGCGGTGAAGCCCCAGCTGGTGCTGCCACCCGCCGGCAGCGAGCCGTTGTACGACAGCGAGCGGGCGGTGACCGTGTCGCCGGAACTCGTCACGGCGGCGTTCCACGAGGTGGTGAAGCGCTGGCCGTTCGGCCACGCCCAGGTCACGGTCCAGGAGCTGATCGGGGCGGTTCCGGCCTTGACCGTGACGGCCCCCTGGAAGCCGCCGCTCCACTGGCCGGTGACCGCGTATGTCGCGGTGCACGTCTTGCCTGGCGATGGCGTGGGGCCGACTCCGTAGACGGTTGCCTCGCGGGAGGTGGCCTTGATGCCGTTCGGGCCGTTGAAGAGGCGCTCGCCCCAGGTGGTCAGCCGGGTCGCGTCGAAGTCCGTGACGAGGTCGAGGTACTCGACGCCGCCGCCGTTGCCGCTCCAGGACCAGCCGAGGTAGCCGATGCCCTGCGCCTCGGCGGTGGCCAGGATGGTGTCCTCGTCGGGGTCGCCGTCGGAGTGGGCGTGCCCGAACTCGCCGACGACGATGGGCAGGCCGGCCGCCCGGAACCGGCCCAGGTAGTCGGTGATCTCGGCGGCCGTGTCCCAGACGCCGTACATGTGGATCGAGAAGATGGTGTTGCGCCGCGGGTCCGCGGCGAAGAGCGAGGCGGCGTTGTCGCGCATCGTGAAAGACCAGTCCTGGCCCCAGTTGGGGGCGTCCACCATGATCGAGTGCTCGAAGCCGGCCGCACGCAGGCGGGTGATGGCGTTCCTGGTGTCCGTGACCCAGCCGGCGGTCCCGGTGTTGCCGTACGGCTCGTTGCCGATGTTGAGGATGACGTAGCGCTCCTGGCCGGCCAGGGCGTCCTTGATGCTGATCCAGTAGTCGGCCGCGCGGGCGAGGGTGGTGGCCGCGCTCTCCTCGCCGTAGCCGGTGGTGTCGTGAACCTCCAGGACGCAGATCAGCCGGTTGACCTTGCAGTGGTCGATCACCCGTGTCACGTCGGCGGCGTCGTTGCGGGTCCAGCGGTCGCCGCTGCTCAGCACCACCCGTACGGTGTTCGCGCCCAGCGCCTTGATGTCGGCGAGCGAGCCGAGCTTGTCCGGATACCAGGTGTGGGCATGGTTGACGCCACGCATCACGAACGCGTTGCCGTTGGCGTCGAAAATCCGGGAACCGCTGACCGTGAAACCGGCGGCGGCCTGGGCCGGTGCGGCTGGCAACGTTGTCATCGCGGCGACCGCGGCCATGACGGCCGTCAGGCCACCGAGCAATCTCCGTCTCGTCACGAGAAGTCCTCCTTGGGTGAGCGGGTGCGGACGTGGACCGACGCCGGCCGACGGGGTGCAGCACGTGGTCACGCCGGTGCCGCGGGCGGGAGCGCTCCCAAAGCTGGTGGTCCTGTGTCTACCTACTCGGTTCAGTGCTGTCAACATCGGTATTCGCCGATGTCTTGCCGCCGCCTCTTGACTTCCGGGTAAACGCGGCCCACATTCATGGGAGCGCTCCCATAACAGATGTTCGTCTATGGCCGAACGGCCCCGGCGCCGCGGGAGGATCCCCGACCGACCGCGTTCGCCCTGGTCGGCGCCGTGCCGTCCCCCTCACCTGCAGCCCGTCCGTCCAGAGAGGAAGCCCATGAGACGCAAGGCAAGGAGGGCCTTCGTGGCCTGCGGTGCCACGCTCCTCGGCACCGGCCTCGTCATCACCGCCGCGCCGCCACCCGCGCAGGCAGCCGCCGGCTGCACGGTCGTGTACCGCGTGCAGAGCCAGTGGAGCGGCGGGTTCACCGGCGACATCGCCATCACCAACACCGGCGACCCGGTCACCGGCTGGCGCCTCGAGTACGACTTCCCGGACGCCGGCCAGCGGGTCACCCAGGGCTGGAGCGGCACGTACGCACAGAGCGGCGCGCACGTGACCGTGACCAACGCCGCGTGGAACGGCAACCTCGGCACCGGCGCGAGTGTGAGCACCGGGTTCAACGGCACCTTCACCTCGGCGAATCCGGTTCCCACCGCGTTCACCCTCAACGGCACGCGCTGCAACGAGACCGCGGCCGCGCCCACGGTGGCGATCAGCAGCCCGGCGGCGAACACCCGCTACACCGCACCGGCCTCGATCCCGGTCACGGCCACCGCCGCGGCGGCGAGCGGCCGGACCGTGAGCAAGGTGGAGTTCTACCACGACGGGCTGCTGCTGGGCACCGACTCGTCTGCGCCGTACGGTTTCACCTGGAGCGGCGTGCCCGCCCAGACCGCGGCGTACCACCTGCAGGCGGTCGCCTACGACTCGGCCGGCGTACGGAGCGAGACGGCCGACGTGCCGGTCTTCGTGGACGCCTCGGCGAACCCGTCGGTGGTCGCGGACGCCACCTCCGTCACGGTTTCGCCCGGTAGGACCGCGACGTTCAAGGTGGCGCTGTCCAAGGCGCCGGCCGCGAACACGACCGTGACGATCGCGCGTACGGCCGGAGCCGCCACCGTGTCGGCCAGGCCGGCGTCGCTGACCTTCACGCCGTCCACCTGGGACACCGGTCAGACCGTGACCGTCGAGGCCACCGCCGCGGCGGAGCCGAACACGTCGGCGACGTTCACGGCCGGCGGCACCGGCCTGACCGCGGCGACCGTCACGGCGCTGGTCGCGGCCGAGGGCAGCGCCAACGCCCGGTTCACGCAGCTCTACAGCGACATCAAGAACCCGGCCAACGGTTACTTCAGCCCCGAGGGCGTGCCGTACCACTCGGTCGAGACGCTGATCGACGAGGCGCCCGACCACGGCCACGAGACCACGTCGGAGGCGTTCAGCTACTGGCTGTGGCTGGAGGCCGAGCACGGCCAGGTCACGGGGGAGTGGGCGCCGTTCAACACCGCCTGGCAGACGATGGAGAAGTACATCATCCCGTCGCACGCCGACCAGCCCACCAACGACAAGTACGACCCGTCGAAGCCGGCCACGTACGCCGCCGAGCACCCGCAGCCCTCGTCGTACCCGTCGCAGCTGGACGGCAGCGTCTCCGTGGGCCAGGACCCGCTGGCGAACGAGCTGAGGACCGCGTACGGCACCTCGGACATCTACGGCATGCACTGGTTGCTGGACGTGGACAACACGTACGGCTTCGGCCGGTGCGGTGACGGCACCACCCGCGTCGCGTACATCAACACCTTCCAGCGCGGCCCGCAGGAGTCGACGTTCGAGACCGTGCCCCAGCCGTCCTGCGACACCTTCAAGTACGGCGGCCCCAACGGCTACCTGGACCTGTTCACCAAGGACGCGTCGTACGCCAAGCAGTGGAAGTACACCAACGCGCCGGACGCTGACTCGCGCGCGGTGCAGGCGGCGTACTGGGCGCTCACCTGGGCGACCGAGCAGGGCAAGGCGTCGCAGATCTCCGCGGCCGTGGCCAACGCCGCCAAGATGGGTGACTACCTGCGCTACTCCTTCTACGACAAGTACTTCAAGAACCCGGGGTGCACGTCCACGTCCTGCCCCGCGGGTACGGGCAAGAGCAGCTCGAACAACCTCATGTCCTGGTACTACGCGTGGGGCGGCGCGACCGACACGCAGGCCGGCTGGGCGTGGCGGATCGGCTCCAGCACCAGCCACTTCGGCTACCAGAACCCGATGGCCGCGTACGTACTGGCCAACGTCGGCGCCCTCACGCCGAAGTCGCCGACGGCCAAGGCCGACTGGCAGGCCAGCCTCTCCCGGCAGCTGGAGTTCTACCAGTGGCTGCAGTCGGCCGAGGGCGGCATCGCCGGTGGCGCGACGAACAGCTGGAACGGCTCCTACCAGGCGCCGCCGGCCGGCACGCCGACGTTCTACGGCCTGGCGTACGTCGAGGCACCCGTCTACGCCGACCCGCCGTCGAACCGCTGGTTCGGGATGCAGACGTGGTCGCTGGAGCGGCTCGCCGAGTACTACTTCACGACCGGCGACGCCAAGGCCAGGTCCGTGCTCGACAAATGGGTCCCCTGGGCGCTGGACAACACCACCATCTCGGCGGACACGTTCGCGATCCCGTCCGACCTGGCGTGGTCGGGCAGGCCGAACACCTGGAACCCGTCCGCGCCGGCCGCCAACACCGGCCTGCACGTCGAGGTGACCAGCCGCGGCCAGGACCTCGGCGTGGCCGGCTCGTTCGCCAAGCTGCTCACCTACTACGCGGCCAAGTCCGGCAACGCCCGGGCGAAGACGGCCGCCAAGGCGCTGCTCGACGCGATCTGGGCGGACAAGGACGGCAAGGGCGTCTCGGTGACCGAGACCCGCGCCGACTACAACCGCATGGACGACGTCTACGACCCGGCCACCGGCCAGGGCATCTACATCCCGCCGGGCTGGAGCGGCAGGATGCCCAACGGCGACGTCATCAGGCCCGGCGTGTCGTTCGTGGATATCCGGTCCTTCTACAAGCGGGACCCGGACTGGCCGAAGGTCCAGGCGTACCTGGACGGCGGCCCGGCGCCCACCTTCACCTACCACCGCTTCTGGGCCCAGGTCGACGTCGCCACCGGCTACGCCGACTACGCCCGCCTCTTCCCCAACGGCTGAACGGCAAGGAGTTGACGATGCGAAAGGCGAGATGGGCGGCGGCCGCCGTCCTGGTGCTCACCGGCGTCGGCGTCGCGGTGCTGCAGGCCCAGCCGGCCTCGGCGCACGGCGCGATGATGGCACCCGGCAGCCGCACGTACCTGTGCTGGAAGGACGGGCTCACCGCGACCGGGGCGATCCAGCCCAAGAACGCGGCGTGTGCCGCCGCGGTCGCTCAGAGCGGGACCACGTCGCTGTACAACTGGTTCGCCGTGCTGCGGTCGGACGGCGGCGGTCGCACGAGCGGGTTCATCCCGGACGGGCAGCTCTGCAGCGGCGGCACCGGGGGACCGTACGACTTCACGGGGTTCAACCTGGCCCGGGCCGACTTCCCGGTGACGCACCTGACGTCGGGCGCGAGCATGCGCTTCGACTACAACAACTGGGCCAAGCACCCGGGCACCTTCTCGCTGTACATCACCAAGGACAGCTGGAGCCCCACCCGCCCGCTGGCCTGGAACGACCTCGAGGCCACGCCGTTCTCCCAGGTGACGAACCCCACCTCGGTGGGCGGCCCGGGCACCGAGGACGGCCGCTACTCGTGGACGGCGAACCTGCCGGCCGGCAAGAGCGGCCGGCACCTCATCTACTCGGTGTGGTCGCGCTCGGACAGCCAGGAGACGTTCTACGGCTGCTCGGACGTCGTCTTCGACGGCGGCCACGGTGAGGTCACCGGCGTGGGCGACGGCACCACCCCGCCGCCGCCGACCGACCCCACCGATCCGACGACCCCGCCGCCGGGCGACGGGGGCTGCTCGGCGATGTACAGCACCACCGGTGGCTGGGGCGGCGGCTTCCAGGGCGAGATCATGGTGCACGCCGGCAGCACCGCGGTGGCCGGCTGGACGGTGTCCTGGCGGTTCCCCGGCGATCAGACAATCAGCCAGGTGTGGAACGGCCGGTACGCCGCGACCGGCTCCACGGTGACCGTCCGCAACGAGACGTACAACGGCTCGATCGCGGCGAACGGCCACGCCACCTTCGGCTTCCTGGGCTCGGGCACCGCGCCCACGGCCCTGACCGATCTCACCTGCACGACCGGCTGACCGGCTTCACCGCATAGCAGGCCCGGGACGCGGCTCCATCCCCGCGTCCCGGGCCGCCGGCGCATCTTCCCCTTGCCTTCCGCCGCGTTTGCCCGGACCATGTCTGAGCGCGTTTCGCGTCCGCCGCCCCCCGGAACGGAAGTGCATGTCCACAGAGGATGAGTACCGCCCGCACCTTCGCGTGGGCGGCTGGGTTCCCCCGCCGCGTCCGGTCTCGGGTGCGCCCGCCCCGCTGCCCGAGTCGTTCCTCGCCTCGGCGGCGGTCCCGGTGCCCGAGCTGCCTCTGGCGCCCGAGCCGCCGGCGCCGTCCGGTCACCGCACCGGCATCGTGGCAGGTGCCGCGCTCGCGGTGCTCGTCGTCGTGGGCATCGCTGTCCTCCAGGTGAACCACTCGACGGCAGCGGGCCCGGCCCTCTTCGTCGCCCCGTCGGTCGCCGCGTCGCCGGTGCGTCCACCGTCCGCGTCGCCGGCTCCCTCGGCTCCGGTCGTCCGGCGCTCGTTCACCGAGCGGACCCGGGCGGCCGGCCCGTCCGGCGCCGCCTCGTCCGCAGCCACGCCGTCCGGCGCCGCGTCGCCCAGCGCCAACCCGTCCACCGCCGCCCCGCAGCAGCGCGGTCCGTTCACCCTCGGCGCCTCGGTCGGCCTCGAACCGGCCGGCCTGCCCGGCTTCCGGGTGCGGCACCGCGACTACCGGGCCCGGGTGGACCGGATCGGCGCCGACAGCTCCGCCCTGGACCGGGCCGACTCGACGTTCACCGTGCGGGCCGGGCTGGCGGACGGCTCCTGCGTGTCGTTCGAGTCGGTCAACTACCCCGGGCACTTCCTGCGGCATCGCGACTCACGAGTCTGGCTCGACGGGCGCGACGGCTCGGCGCTCTACGCCGCGGACGCGACGTTCTGCCCTGTCGACGGCCGTCACCCCGGCACGGTCGCGCTGCGCTCGCAGAACTACCCCGACCGCTATCTGTCGCTGCGCCGCTCGCGCCTGGATCTGGGTCGCCGTCAGGTCTCTTTCACCGTACGGCCACCGCTGTGACCCGCACGGCTCACCGTGGCGGCGGGGCGGTGCTGCCGCGGACCACGAGCTCGGGGGAGACCACGATGTGCGCGGGCGGGCCGGGATCCTCCGCGTCGCCCATGTGCTCCAGCAACAGGGTGAGGCTGCGGCGCCCCATCTCGGCGAAGTCCTGCCGCACGGTGGTCAACGGGGGAAGGAAGTAGCCCGAGTCCGGCATGTCGTCGAACCCCACGACGCTGACCTCTTCCGGTACTTTGCGGCCGGCCTCGTGCAGGGCGCGCAGCACGCCCAGGGCGATCCGGTCGTTGGCGCAGAAGATCGCCGTGACCGACGGGTCCTGTGCCAGCTCCTGTCCGCGGCGGTGACCCCACTCGGCGTTCCACGAGTCGAAGGCGACCGGCGGCACCGGCGCGCCCGCCTCGTACAGCGTGTCGCGCCAGCCCGTGACCCGCTCCTGCGCCTCGGGCCAGTCGGACGGACCCCCGACGTGGTGCACGGTCCGGTGGCCCAGGCCGAGGAGATGCTCGGTGGCCAGCCGCGCGCCGGCAGCGTTGTCGATGCGTACGGTCGGCACGGCGTCCGGCTCCCCGCCTCCGCCGACGGCGACGCAGTAGAGCCCGGTCGGCGCCTGGAGCAGGCCGTTGGTGACCGAGGGCTTCGGCGCGATCGCGATGATGCCGTCCACCGCATGCTGGGACAGCCGGTCCACCGCGTCGAGCACCTCCCGCCGGTCCAGGTTGCGGATCGTGGCGATGCTGACGAGGTAGCCGGCGGTGCGGGCCGCGTCCTCGATGCCGTAGAGCATGGAGGCGGGCCCGAACAGCGTGGTCTCGAAACCGATCAGCCCCAGCGTGTGCGACCGCCGGGTGACCAGCGTGCGGGCCGCGAGGTTGCGCCGGTAGTTCAGCGACTGCATCGCCTCCAGGACCCGGGTGCGGGTCTCCTGCTTGACGTTGGGATGCTCGTTCAGCACCCGCGACACGGTCTGATGGGACACACCGGCGAGCTTGGCGACGTCACGCATGACCGTGACCCGCTTCTTCGATGGCACGCGGCCCCCCTGTCGATCTCACGTCGTGGCCGGTCACAGTCTAGATCCGTCTCACCCGCCCGGCGGCGACAATGTGAACGTTAACACGTGCCGTATGGGATCTGCTCCGTGACCACAGTGGATGCCGACCGCGCCGACGCCGACCCCGACTCGCCCCGGCCGCGTGACTACGCCGCCGAGCAGCGGGACCTCCTGCGGATCAAGCAGGCGTCCACGATTATCTGAACGCCGCGCCCCGTGACTCGCCGGAGTCCGAACCGGCGATGCACAGCAGCAGCCAGGCACTTCCCGTCTGCAGAGGCCAGGCGTCACGCCGCCATCCGGTCGTGGCCTTCGGGTCGGTGCTGCGCCGGGCCATGACGCCGGCCGAGCACGCCACGGCGACGTCCGGGCGGTCGATCAGCTTCTCCTGGCGTACGCCGGAGGCATCGGACGGCAGAGGGAGGGCCGCGAAGGTCTCCCAGTAGTGGTCGCCGGTGCAGTCGGCCTCACCCGGCGGCATCGCCTTGCCGCTGATAGCGACCATGCCGCCGAAGCAGAGCGGGGTCGCCGGGCACAGGCCCGCGTCGCAGGCGGCGAAGCCCGCCGGAGGACTCGCTGCCGCCGGGGTGGGGCCGTTCCCACCGGATCCCGCATGACCATCATCCAGGGCGGACCAGGCGACGAGTCCGCCGATGGCGAGGATCACCGCCCCCGTGGCAGCGAGCAGCGCTCGGCGAAACCGTGGCACGTTCCGCGCCGGCGGCGTGGGCGACGGAACGACGGTGCCGGCGGCCGCGGCCCGGGCGGCCGCCGCGAGATCCGCCGCGGAGGGCCAGCGGTCGGCCGGCTGCGGTGCCAGCGCCCGCTCGACGACCGCGAGGACCGGGCCCGGCACGTCACCGGTCAGCGTCCGCGGCGCGCTCTGGATGCGTTGCAGCGCGACGGCGTACGGGTTGTCGCCGACGAACGGCCGATGACCGGCGAGGCACTCGTACGCCGTGAGCCCCAGGGAGTACACGTCGCTGAGCGCCGTGGCGGGCTGCCCCAGCACCTGTTCCGGAGCCAGGTAGGTCGGGGTGCCCAGGATCGCCCCGCCGGTGGTGAGCGGCGTGGCACCGTCCATGCGGGCGATGCCGAAGTCGGTGATCAGCACCGAGCCGTCCCGCCGGATCAGCAGATTGGCCGGCTTGATGTCGCGGTGCACGATCCCCCGCTCGTGCACCGCCCGCAGCCCGTCGGCCGCCCGGGCGACCAGCTGCATGGTCTGCGCCGCGGGCAGCCGCCCGTGGCGGGTGAGCAGCTGCGCGAGCGACTCCCCGTCGACGAACTCCATGACCAGGTACGGCGACCCGTCGTCGGTGCCGTAGTCGTGGATGGCGGTGACCGCGGGGTGGTTCACCCCGGCCATAGCCTTGGCCTCGGCCAGGAACCGCCGGGCGAGCGTGGGGTCGGCACCCGCCCCGGCCAGCATGACCTTGACCGCCACGACGCGCCCGAGGACCTCGTCGGTCGCGCGCCACACCTCACCCATCCCGCCGGCGCCGATGCGGGCGTCGAGGCGGTAGCGGTCGCCGAGTCGCCGGCCGGGCTGCAGCACCCGGGCATCATGCCATGGGTGTGCGCCGCGCGGTCGCTCGTAGACTCCGCACATGCCGGAGATCGTGGAGTTGCTGGCTTCGCCCGTACATCGTTTCGAGGGCCGGCCCGCGGACGGCCCGGCGCCGGCTCCGGAGCAGGAGCTGGTCGGCGTCGTGCGGATCCGGGCCGGCCTCGGCATCGTGGGGGACCGCTACTTCGCCCAACCGGCGCACCGGGACGCGAGCATCACCGTGATCGCCCGGGAGTCGCTGCCGGCCGGTGTCGGACTCGCCGGGACGCGTCGCAACATCCTGATCGCCGGGGTGGCCGTGGACGACCTCGTGGGCTGCGTGCTCAGCCTCGACTCGGGGGCGGGGCCGGTCCGGCTGCACGTCCGCCGGCGGGCCAACCCGTGCGCGTGGATGGACGTGACCGTCGGTCCCGGCGCCTTCAGGGCGCTGCGCGGCAAGGGCGGGGTGCGGTGCACGCCGCTGGACGACGGGGTGCTGCACACCGGACCCGTGCGGGTGGAGATCAGTCCCGCGGGATGACGGGGTTGCCGGCGACGAGGCGGATCGTCCAGCCCTCCACGCCGGTCCACGCGGCCACGTGGTCGCAGGCCTGGTGGGTGATCCACAAGCCGCGGCCGCCGGTGGCCGCCTCGGTGGTCGGCAGCAGGCCCGCGAACGGGTTCTTCGGACCCGGGCCGGCGTCGGTCACGGTCACCACGATGCGGTCGTCGCCGGCCCAGACCCGCAGGTGGACCGGGGGACGGCCGTACCGTGAGGCGTTGGTGACCGTCTCGCTCACCGCCACCACCAGGTCGTCCACGTGTGCCGCCGGCAGCCGTCCCCGGTCCGCCGCGTGCACCGCGCGCCGTGCCTCTGCCGGGGTCGGGCCGGTCAGGCTCACCGTCGGCGGCCCGTCCTGCAGCGGATCGGGGACCGGCGGCCGGTTCTCGCTCAGGTAGAGCCGGGGCTCGACGTAGCCGGGACTGTCGACGTGCCGTCCGCCGCCGACCGCGTATCGGGGGTGGGTGCGCGCCACGTCCGCGAGCACCTCGCCCGGCGTGATCCGCGAGTCGTACGCGCACATGCTCCACAACGGGAAGTCGTCGTACGCGTGGTTGATGGCCGACTCGTAGCGCGCCCACCAGTCCCAGGTGTTGCCGAACGCGGACACCGGCATCTCGCCGATGATCCGGATCTGCCCGGCGCCGGCCGCCACGTGCCGCTCCAGCAGCTTGCGGTACGCCCGGATGGCCGCGCTGGGGCGGGCGTACATGTCCCCGCCGGCCAGGAACTCGACGCCGGAGCCGGCCGGCAGCGCGGCGCGGACCAGCCCGGCGGTCCGCTCCCCGAAGGCCACGATCGACGGCTCGCCGTTCGCGACGCCGTCGAGCAGGAAAGGCACGGTCACCTCGAGCAGGTCGTCGTCGCTGTCGTACTCCACGGCCGCGTGGAAGTAGCCGGGGTGCCCGGCCGCGGCACCCGTTCTCATCGGCCGCCCTCCACCCGCAGGGCGGTCAGCTCCAGCAGGTCGGCGAGGTGCCCCGGGCTCCAGAGCCGGGTCCGCAGGACCGCGGTGACACCGTGGCGGCGGGCGTACTCGTCGAGGTCGAGCAGCGAGTTGTGGTCGATGAAGGCCAGCTCCTCGCCGTCGATCACCAGGTCACCGGCGGCCGGGCGGAGCTCGGCCCGGTCCAGGGCGCGGGCGAAGAGCCCGCGGGTCGCCTCGTCGAGATCACCGGCCAGCCCGGCGTCGCCGAGCGCGGGCGGCGGGGCGAAGAGCCGGAACGGCGCGTCCGACTCCGGGTGCAGGCACGCCAGCTCGTCGACGGCAGCGCCCAGCTCGGTGCGGTCGAAGGCGCACAGGGCCGAGAAGGGATGGGTCCGCATGTACCGGTCGACGAGGTGCTCGTAGCGGGCGAACGCGTCCAGCTGGGCCGGGGTGCGCACCAGGGGCGTCGCCTCCGCGGCGACCCGCAGCCCGGAATACCCGTCCGCGAGGGCCCGGCGGGTGGCCGCCGCGTACGCCTCGAGACCCTGTTCCGGATCGATGACGCTGCCCTCGGGATAGTGGTCGCCGAGCCGGATCAGCTCGGGCCGGAAATCCCATCCGCGCGGCGCTTCAGGCGCTATGTACCAGATCCGTTCGCCTGCCGCGGCGCCTTCGGCGAGAAAGTCGCGAGCGGCCGTCTCGAAGGCGACCGGATCGTCGTACGCGAGGCAGACGTGTCCGTACCGCTGTCCTGGCCGGTCACCGGTCTTCTCTGCCATTCTCCGAGCATAGTGCCTCGAACGGGGGACACCGTCCGGCCGGTTGAACCGGCGCGGGCCGTAGGAGAAAAAGTTGAGATTGACCCCGCTGAAATTGAACCGGGAGAAATTCGCGGTCGTGCTGAACCGCGTCGTGCTCGTGTCCCGTATCGACTCCCGAACGCACATTGATGTTCGATGACGAGGAGTGGTGATGAGGCTGCGTCAGCGACGGGGTACCGGATACAACCGCAAGGCGATCGGTGCCGCAGTCTTCGCCGGTGTACTGGTCGCGGGCGGGATCACCGGCCTGCAGTTCGCCAGCGCCGGCGAGCAGACGAAGGCCGCGGAGATCGTGGTGGTCGACGGCCAGAACTTCGACGTCGCGGGGTGCGAGAAGCTGGAGGTCAACGCCGGCGCGGTCATCTGCGACGGCGAGCCGCTGCAGCCGGAACAGGAACAGGGTGCGGCCGACGCCGCCGCCGCGTCGGCGGAGCTGCTCGAGGCGTCATGTGCCCAGTTCGCCGTCGACCAGGCCGCCGCCGATGCGGAGGCCGGGGGACAGCAGGCCGGTCAGGACGAGGCCGGAGCCGGTGACGAGGCCGGTGCCGCCGGGGACGACGCGGGCGCCGCGAAGGCCGCGAAGCCCAGGTCGAAGAAGCTGAAGAAGGCCATCGCCAAGCGGTGGGCCAAGCGGATGGGCCAGGGCCAGGGTGCCGCTGCCGGTGCCGGCAACGCGGGCGCCGACGACAACGCCCAGGGCGACGACAACGCCCAGGGTGACGACAACTCCCAGGGTGACAACGCGGGTCAGGGCGACAACGCCGGTCAGGGCGACAACGCCGGTCAGGGCGACGCCGGGCAGGGCAACGCCGAGGACCTCGACGCGGCGGTGACCGCGGCCCGCGAGGGCCTGCTGACCGCCTGCCTCACGCTCGCCGACGCGAAGGCCGCCGCAGCCGCCGCGGGTGCGGGTGACGCCGGTGCGGGTGACCAGGCCGGTGACCAGGGTGGAGACCAGGCCGGTGACGAGGCCGGTGCCGGCGACGATGCGGGTGCCGGTAAGGACGCCGGCAACGGCGAGCAGGCCGACGACGCCGGTGCCGCCGACGAGGCCGGCGCTCAGTCCGGGAAGTGACTCCCGGGTAGGGGTAGGTGGCGCGGTCCTGGGCGAGGGCCGCGCCACCGCGCTTTCTCCGGCCCGGTCACGACCCGGGCCGCGCCGGGACGGCGTCGCCGAAGACCTTGTGCCGCAGCACCGGCGCCGCGTCCCGCTTGCTCCACTCGCGGGGATAACCCAGCGACACCTCCCGGAACGGTACGCCGTCCTGCCACGTCACCCGCGGGATGTGCAGATGACCGTAGACGGCCGCCGCCGCCCGGAAGCGCACGTGCCAGTCGTCGGTCAGCTCGGTGCCGCACCACTGGGCGAACTCCGGATACCACAGCACCTCGGTCGGATGGCGGTGCAACGGCCAGTGGGTGACCAGCACGGTCGGCATGCCGGGGTCCAGCGCGGACAGCCGCCGCTCGGTCGCCGCCACGCGAGCCCGGCACCACGCCTCCCGGGTCGGGTACGGGTCCGGGTGCAGCAGCTTCTCGTCGGTGCACACGACACCCGTGCGGTACGCGTACGCGAGTGACTCCTCCCTGGTGGACGTGCCCGGAGCGCGGAACGTGTAGTCGTACAGCAGGAAGAGCGGCGCCACGACCGCCGGCCCGCCCTCGCCCTGCCACACCGCGTAGTCGTCCTCGGGCGTACGCACACCGATGTCACGGCACATCGCCACCAGCGCTTCGTAGCGCTCCACACCGCGCAGCCGCACCGGGTCGTTGGGGTGCGTCCACAGCTCGTGGTTGCCCGGCGCCCAGATCACCTCGGCGAAGCGGGACCGCAGCACCCTCAGGGTCGCCTCGATGTGGCTGAACGCCTCGGCGACGTCGCCGGCCACGATCAGCCAGTCCTCCGGGGAGTCCGGGTGCAGGCCGTCCACCAGCGCCCGGTTCTCCGCGTACGTGACGTGCAGGTCGCTGACGGCGTACAGGGTCCCCGCCACGGGCGCCTCCTCGTGCTCCTTCGATGGGCCTCTATCGCGATCTTGCCAGCCGCGGTCACGGCGGCGTGGCCTACTGTGGAGGGACGTGAGAAAAAGAATCTTGATCACCGCTGTCACGCCGGCCCGCTCCGCGAGACCTATCTAAGGGGAGTTCGACGGCGAACGGAGGCTTTCGGTGGTCGACGCGCAGGATGCGCACGACGTGGACAGCGACGATCCGGCGCCGCCGCGACCGCGCATCCCGAGCCCGCGCATCCCGAACCCGCCGCCGGCGGCCGAGATCGAGGAGTTCTTCCGGCGCTACTGGGAAGGGCTCGTCCGCAACCTGCTGCGCGAGGGCGCGAACCGGTGGGAGGCCCAGGACGCCGTCGCCGAGGCCATCCGGGAGGCGCTGCGGCGCTGGACGGAACTGACCCACCCGGTCGCGTGGGTGCGCACTGCCGCCCGCTCCCACTGGCTCAAGCAGCGCCGTGCCACCGGGCAGGGCGACGTCGAGGTGCTCGTCGCCGACGTCGCCGAGCTGGACGAGGGGCGGGCCGACGATCCCGAGCTGCTGGCGTACGAGTTGGAGGAGTGGTTCTCCGGCGTGCTCGCCCAGCTCCCGCCCGCCCGCCGCGAGGCGCTCCAGCTGTCCGCCCAGGGACTGACGCCCTCCGAGATCGCCGTCCGGGTGGGCAAGACGCCCGAGGCGGTCCGCACCGCCCTGAAGCTGGGCCGCAAGCAGGCCGTCGCGCTCTGGCGGGCTGCCCCGGGCCAGCGCGCCGCCCGCCCGGCCGGCTCCGAGGCAGGCGAGAACTGATGACGCGACCCGGCTCCCACGAGGACCCGTCCGGACAGGACGAACCGGCCCTCACCCACGCCATGATGATCTCCGCGCTCAACGAGATCCTGGCCGACTGCGGATATCCGCCGGTCGACGAGGAGGACGTCGATCCGGCCCACGTCCCGGGCGTGCACCCCGCGGACCGGCTCATCGAGGACGCCCGGCACCGCGCCGACGGCATCGTGGCGGCCGCCCTGGAGACCGCGGTGCAGTACACCGACGCGGCCCTGGACCAGGCGGCCCGCACGGTGCTCAGCGCGCGGCGGACCATCGCCGGTGCCGCACCCGCGCCGGTGGATCTCGCGCCGATGCCCGCCGAAGCGGACGCCGGGCAGTCGGTCGGCGAGCGCTGGCTGGCGGCTGTGATCGCGGCCGGCGTCTACCTGCCCATCGCCGAGCCGGTCGCGGCGCAGACCCTCGACGTGTTCGCGTCCTGCCTGCGCGACGCCGCCGTGGCGGTCCCGGCCGACCTCGACGCGGCGTACCGAGTCGGCAAGGAGGTCGTCGCGCTCGGCATCGGCCGCCACGAGGCGCTGCCCGCGACGATGAGCGTCATCCTCGACCACCTGGCCGACGGGGACGCGGTGCGCCGCCCGGCCCGCCAGATCGCCGCCACCTTCGCCGCCGGGTTCGCCGCCGCGCTGCAGGCCCGCACGCTGGCCCAGCAGGAGTCGCTGCACCGCGCCACCCAGCGGGCCGCGCGCGAGTTCCAGCTGGCCCTGCAGCACAGCGAGGCCCGCTACCGCCGCCTCGCGTACTACGACCCGGTCACGGGGCTGGCCAGCAAGGCGCGACTCGTGCAGCGGCTGCAGCAGGCGGCGCACGGCGACGACCCCACCCGGCACGCCGGCGTCTGCCTCGTCGAGCTCGGCGGCTACCGCGCGGTCTGCGAGCAGTTCGGCGCGGACGCCGGCGACCACGTGCTCGCCGAGGCGGGCCGCCGCCTGCAGGCGGTCGCCCAGCACCCCGACTACCTGATCGCCCGGCACGGACCCCATTCCTTCGCGGTCCTGGTGCAGGACAGTGGCGGCGTCGTCCACCTTGCCGAGCTCGCCGAGCGGATCACCGGCGCGCTCGGCGAGCCGGTCGCGCTGCCCGGAGCCGGACCGGCCGCATCGCTGCTCGCCCACGTCGGCGTCGTCGACGTCCCCACCGGCGGCCTGGACCCGGCACGCGTGCTGGTCGACGCGGAGATCGCCCTGCGGCAGGCCCGCGTCGCCGGCAGCGGCTGGGCGGTGTACGACCCGCAGCCCGTCCTCCCCGGGCACGCGGGCGGCTCCAGCGTCGCCGGGCTGGTCACCGGCCCGCCCACCTACCAGCCCATCGTGCGGCTCGCCACGGGGCGCATCGCCGGCCTGCACACCCGCATGGCGTGGCGCCACCCGCACCTGGGCACCCTCGACCTGAACCGGATCGGCCAGCTCACCGGCGACCGGGACACCACCACCCGGCTGGCCGCCGACCTGCTGCACCAGGCGTGCCGGCAGGCGATGCAGTGGGACGGCGGCAAGAAGGGCCCGTTCATCGGCGTCGACCTCCCGGTGCACCAGATCGGCTACCCCGACGTCGCCGACCTCGTCCGCGAGGCCCTGACCGGCAGCGGCCTGCCTCCGAAGCGACTGCACCTGCACCTCGCCGGCATCGACGCGGTCCCGGCCGGGGCGCACAGCCACGCCGTGCTGAGTGCGCTGGCCGCGCTGGGCGTGCGGCTCGTCCTCGACGATTTCGGTACGGGGCACGGCAGCCTCGCGTATCTGCGGGACCTGCCCGTGCACGGTCTGCGTACGCCGGCCGGCCTGCTGCACCCGATGGCCGCCGGCGCCGAGGCGGACCGCGAACTGGTCGCGGGCATGGCGCGCGTCGCGCACGCGCTCGGCCTCACCCTCACGGTGCACGGCGTCGACGACGAGGTCCGCGCGGCCACCCTGGTAGGCACCGGCTGCGACGGCGCCCAGGGTCTGCGCTACGGTCCGCCCACGACCCCGCACCAGGTGCCGATCCTGCTGCGCGGTGCCGGCACGCTGGCCTCCCTCGCCGGCCGGGAGAACGGATTGGTGGCCTCGTGACCGACCACAGTGGAGTAAGCTTCCTCGGCATGGCGAACGCCGACACCGACCCTTCCCAGCGGCCCAGCAGCGCCCGCATCTACGACGCCCTCCTCGGCGGCAACCACAACTTCGCCGCCGACCGCGAAGCCGCCAAGAACCTGCTCGCGGCGATCCCCGGCGCGGGCGAGATGGCGCGCGCCAACCGTGCCTTCCTCAACCGGGCGGTCGGCTTCCTGCTCGACCGGGGCGTGCACCAGTTCCTCGACATCGGCAGCGGCATCCCCACGGTCGGCAACGTCCACGAGATCGCCCAGCGGCGCGTCCCCGAGGCCCGCGTCGTCTACGTCGACATCGACCCGGTCGCGGTCGCCCACAGCAACGACATCCTCAAGGACAACCCGCGGGCGCTCGCGGTGCAGGCCGACATGCGGTTCCCCGAGGCGGTCCTCGACCACCCGGCCGTCCGCGACCTGCTCGACCTCGGCAAACCCGTCGGCCTGCTGCTGGTGGCGATGCTGCACTTCGTCCCGGACGACGACGCCTACCCCGCCGTCGAACGCCTGCGCGCCGCCCTGCCCCCGGGCTCGTACATCATCATCTCCCACGGCGTCACCGACACCCCGGCGGACGCGGTCCTCGACCAGGTGACCGCCCTCTACCGGCGCACCGACGTCTCCACCGCCCACGGCCGCACCCGCGCCCAGATTCTCCGGTTCCTCGGCGACGCGGAGCTGATTCCACCCGGCCTCGTCTGGGTCCACGAATGGCCCGACGGCGGTGACGGCGACCCGCACGGCATGGCAGTGGTGGCGGCGGTCGGCCGGATCCCCGCCAACCCCTGAGACCTTCCTCCTCCCGCACCCCACCCCTCCGCCGCCCCCGCAGGGGTGGGGTGCGCCCTCCTTCCGCAGCCCCTCTGAGTGCCAGCCTCCGGCACCCCTTCAGCTTGCCGTTCAGCCAGGTCGGCGGGGTCGGGTGCCCTTCTTGTGATGAGCCGGCCGCTGGTTTGCCCGCGCCAATGCCCAGGACGGTGACCTCCTGCTTGGCACTTGCTCGAGACCGGCCTGCGGGGCCCGCGTGACGTCGCTCCGTCTTCTGTGGATCGTCTCAGGGTGGCTCAGCCCCGGCACAGGTTCGGGGACGAAGACTGCCGGTATGCGATTCAAGGTCGGGGTTGCGAGGGCGACCGCCGCATCCACTGCTGTGTTCGGCATCGGCACGGGCATCGGCGCCTTCGCCGGCCACGACCAGTTCGCCGGCTTTCCGCATGCGGCGTGGCCCGGCGCGGCGGTCTTGCTGCTCGCGAGCGCCGCCGTGATCACTCGTCGCCGATGGGCGGCATGGACGATGGCCGGCGTGCTGCTCGCCGGTAGTTGCTGGCTGCTGCTCAACCTCGTCGAGCTCGCACTCACGGGCATCGTCACCGACCGCCACGGCGACCCTGCCTGGCTCGCGTTCCTGGAACGCCTCGGACTGACGGCCGCCGGTGCCCTCCTGGTCGCGACCACGGTGCGGCGCCGCGCCGGTGGCCTCCGGCCGCTCCCGCACGCCGCCCCTGCGCGGATCCGCCGGATCGCCTACGCCGGCTGCGCGGCGTGGTTACCGTACGGAGGCGTTCATCTGCTCTCCGCGTTCGGGGTTCCCGGCCTCGAGCCCGGGGGCTTCCGCCCCAGTACCAGCATGGCTGTCGCGCTCTGCGTCGGGCTTGGCCTGGCCGTGTTCCTGCTGCTCGGCCTGGTCCATGCATGGGGCATGGTGTTCCCCCGCTGGACGATTCTGCTGGCCGGCCGGCGCGTTCCCCGCTTCCTGCCGATCGTCCCGGTGTGGCTGATCGCCCCCACGTTCGTGCTGTACGGGCTGGGCGCCGGGGTCTACGTCATGCTGGTGGTGGGCGGTGTGCTGCAGTGGCACGACCGCACCGGCCTCGATGCGCTGGGCTATATCGGCGTGGCCCAGCCGATATCGTTCGCCGGCTACGGGCTGGCGCTCACCGCTTGTGCGGTCTCGTACCAGCTCAGGACTCGACCGACTCCGGTGACAGTTCCGTCGACGCTGGAAGCGGACTCGGGGGAGCACCCTCGCCCGCGCGCAGAGCGGCAGCGAACTCAGGCGGCGAGCAGCTCGCGCACGCGGGGGATCACCTCGGTGCCGTAGAGGTGGATCGCCGTCATCAGCTCCTCGTGCGGCAGCGTGCCGGCCGAGTACTTCAGGTCGAACCGCTGGATGCCCAGCTCGCGTACCGTCCGGGCGATCTTGGCCGCCACCGTGGCCGGGGATCCGACGTGCCAGGCGCCCTCGGTGATGTCCGCCTGGAAACGGTCGCGGGTCAGCGGGGGCCAGCCGCGCTCCGCGCCGATCCTCGTGATCATTGTCCGGGCGTGCGGCCACAGCAACCGCCTGCTCGGTCAGCAGCTCCGCCATCAGATCCGCCTTCTCGGCGAAGAGCCGCTCGTAGTCGGCGAGGTCGTAGCCGAAGAGCGGGAACGACTCGGTGAAGGAGCCGCGGCCGAGGGTGATCTCCGCGCGGCCCTGCGACACGGCCGCAAGTGTGGCGAAGCGCTCGAAGACGCGGACCGGGTCGTCGGAGCTCAGCACGGTGACCGCGGTGCCGAGCCTGATCCGGCGGGTCCGGCTCGCGATGGCGGCCAGCACGATCTCCGGTGCTGACACCGCGTAGTCGTCGCGGTGGTGCTCGCCGAGGCCGAACACGTCGACCCCGACCTCGTCGGCGAGGACGGCCTGGTCAACCACGTTGCGGATCACCTGACCGTACGGCAGCGGCTCGCCGTCCGGGCCGGCGGTGACGTCACCGAACGTGTCGAGGCCGAACTCCAGGGAGGTCATGCCGTGATCTTAGATCGCCGGTCCTCCTCAGGTGGGTGCCCCGGGCGCCGATCGAAGCGGCGTGCGACGGTCGGGCGGCGGGTCGGGGTACGGGCGCGATCCCGTGCTCCTGAGCCTGGCCGCGCTGGGCGTTCTCGCCGTGTCCTGGTTCCTCGCGGGGCCGTACTCGCCGGTGGCTCCGTGGGTGCTGCAGACCGGCCTGGACGTCATGATCCTGCTGTCCGCGCGGCGGCTCGCGGCGGTGACCCGTGCCGAGCGGCATGCCCGCCGGTTCTGGCGCGCCATGGCGGCCGCGATGCTGCTCTGCACGGTGGGAGACTCCTACCAGACGGTCCTGCTGCTGGCCGATCCCGGCCGGCCCGGGGTGAGCGTCGTGCAGACCGCGCTCGTGGTCGCCGGTATGTCGATCATGGCGGTGACCATGCTCTGTCACCCGCTCGCCGCCGCCGGACGGGAACGGTTGCGCCTGTGGCTGGACGCCGTCACCGTGCTCACCGGTGTCGCGGTCTTCCTGTGGTACTTCTCCCTCGCGGGCCAGCTCAGCAGCGACCAGGTGGCCGACCGGTACGCGGCCGGTGCCAGTGCCGCCGTCATGCTGGTCGTCGTCTTCGGCGTGCTCAAGCTCGTCTTCAGCGACCTGGCGCCGTTCACGCGCACGGCCGGCATCGTCGGCAGCCTCGGCGTCGCGGGGACGGCGCTGGGCACGTCGGTCGGCATGATGCTCGGCGGCGCCCACGACCCCCGGGTGCTGGCCGTCGCGCAGGTGGTGCCGTGCATCCTGATGCCGGTCAGCCTGCGTCTGCAGGAGGTGCGGGCGCGCCGGCAGGGCGGGAGGCGTCCGGGGGAGCGGCGCGCCCGGTTCAGCCGGACCCCGTACGTCGCCGTCATCGCCACCGAGGTGCTGCTGGTGACCGCGTTGCCGGCCGCCGGTCCCGGGGCACGGATCTGGGGCGTCACTGTCGGCGTGGTGATCATCACAGCGCTCGTGGTGGGCCGGCAGCTGGTGGCCTTCACCGACAACGACCGGCTGCTCACCAGCCTCGACCGCAGCATGACCGAGCTGCACCGGCAGAAGGAATGGTTCCAGTCGCTGGTCCAGCACGCCTCCGACCTCACCCTGGTCGTCGAGCCGGGCGGGACCATCCGGTACGCGAGCCCCGCGGCCGCCCGCGTCCTGGGCACCGAGGCGGAGCAGGCCGTGGGTGAGCGCGTCGACATCCGGATCCACCCCGGCGACCTGCCTGTCTTCCAGGCGCTCAACGAGCGGCTGGCCGCCGAGCCCGGCACGGACGCGTCCGCGCAGGTGCGGCTGCGGCACGCCGACGGCTCGTACCGGTGGCTCGACATCGTCGGGGCCGACCTGACCGCCAGCCCGAGCGTGTGCGGCATCGTCTACAACGCCCGGGACGTGACGGAGGCCATGGAGCTGCAGGACCGGCTGCGCCACCGGGCAACCCACGACACCCTGACCGGCCTCGCCAACCGCACGCTCCTGGGCGAGCGGCTGCTCGCCGCCGGTGACGCCGAGGTCGGTGTGCTCGTCGTCGACCTCGACGGCTTCAAGCAGGTCAACGACGGGTACGGCCACCACGCCGGCGACGAGGTGCTCGTGGCGGTCGCCGCGCGCCTGGGCGCCGCGCTCGGGCCGGGGGACCTCGCCGTACGGCTGGGCGGCGACGAGTTCGCCGTGCTGCTGGACCGCGGCGGCGCCGGCCGGGCACGCGAGGTCGCCGACCGGATCGTCACGGCGATGGGCCGCCCGATCGAGGCCGCCGGGACACTGCTGGCCGTCGGGGCGAGCGTCGGGATCGCGACGGGTCGCGCGGACGATCCGGACCGGCTGCTGCGCGACGCGGACGCGGCCATGTACCGGGTGAAGCAGGACCGGGCCGCTGTTTAGACATTCATGATCATTGGGCTCACCGCGCCCTTACGCATCGACCGGCATTCTCCTCGCGTACCGCTGACGAGGGGGAGGAATGCCGACAGTGGGGCGTTACCGGAAATTGGCCTATGGCCTGGGCATCGCGACAGTGACCGCGGTGACCGCCTTCGGCGTGGCCTCGTGGCAGGCGAACGCCGCGCCGGGGCCGAGCACGCCGCCGGGGGCCGCGGCCGAGCAGCCGAGGGTGTCCGATCCGGCACCGGGCCCGGCGCCCGCGACCGGCGTGGGCAGCGACCCGCTGACCAGCGGCGAGGTGGGCAAGGCCCGCCAGGTCGCGGAGACCGCGGAGCTCAAGGCCGGCGCTGAGGACGTGACCGGGGCGACCGGCCCCGAGTACCTCGAAGCCGACATCGTGGAGGCCGGGAAGGGTCGCCGCGCCGAGCTGTACTACTACGACTACAAGGGCGACAAGCTGGTCAAGCAGGTCGTCGACCTGACCACCGGCAAGCTCACCGGCTCGTACTCGGCCGCGGGGATGCAGCTGCCGGCCGCGGACCGCGAGGTCGCGACGGCCCTGGACGTGCTGCTCGCCGACCCGCTCGGCGCCGAGCTCAAGGACGCGTACCGCAAGGCCACCGGCGATCAGTTCGCGGGCAAGGACGGCCTGGTCACCACCGCGCACGTTTACAAGGCGAAGCCGGCCGACAGCGGGGCGAGCAAGTGCGGCAAGCACCGGTGCCTGCAGCTGATCGTGGAGACCAAGGACGGCCACATCATCGACCTGGACAAGATCATCATCGACCTCTCCGGGCGCACGGTCGCCCGCCTGAGCTAGACGGGGAACCGGCAGCATGACGTACCGAAAGACAGCGGGCGCCGCTGCGCTCCTGACGATCGCCTCGCTCGGGCTCGCGGGCACGCCGGCGGCCGCCAAGGCACCCGCGCCGGCCCAGTGCGCGGCGTCCTCGATGGTCAAGGAGACCCTGCCGAACGGCACCACGTGGCAGCTCTGCTGGCGCATCGACGAGCGGGCCGGGCTGATCCTGGACAACGTCGCGATCGCCTCGAAGAACTACCCGCAGCAGGTGCAGGTGCTCGAGTCGATCCGGCTCGCGCAGCTCAACGTGCCCTACGACTCCGGTGAGACGGAGTACAACGACCTCAGCGACTTCGGCTTCGGCGGAGGCGACCTCGAGACGCTCACCGGCGACGACTGCAAGGGCGGCTCGGCGCGGGAGGGTTCCGACGGCGGACCGCAGGCGACGCGCCGCAAGGTGCTCTGCGTCAGCGCGGAGCCGTCCGGGCTCGCGTACCGGCTGCACAGCTACAACTTCGACACCGGCGCCGAGAAGGTGTACTCCAAGCAGGGCCACGACCTGGTGCTGCGCACGATCAGCAAGGTCGGCTGGTACGAGTACGTGACCGAGTTCCGCCTGGCCGACGACGGTCAGATCTCGGCGCGGCTCGGCGCGACCGGCGACCTGTCGCCCAGCGACTACGTCAGCGCCGACAAGGGCTGGCCGATCGGCAAGGGCGCCCGCGACTACGCCTCGATGCACTACCACAGCGCGTTCTGGCGGGTGGACTTCAACATCGACGGCAAGGGCGGCGAGAAGGTCGAGCAGTACGACACGAAGGTCGACGGGCGCGGCTCGATGGCAGCCAAGCTCAAGACCAGCAAGACCGACATCGCCAAGGAGGGCACCTTCTCCAAGGTGAACCGCCGCTGGTGGCGGCTGGTCAGCCCGACCAGCAAGAACAAGGACGGGCACAAGCGCTCGTACGAGCTGGTCACCGGCGCCGACGACCGCTACGAGGCGCACCCGGAGACCACCCCGGACGTGACCTTCACCGAAGCGCACGAGTGCGAGAAGTTCGCCACCGGCAACGCCGATCCGCAGTGCGCGACGAAGAAGACCATCCTGGACTACGCCAAGGACAAGGAGACGCTCAAGAACCCGGTGATGTGGGTTCGGGTGGGCTTCCACCACGTCCCCCGCGACGAGGACCAGAGCCCGATGCCGCTGCACTGGCAGGGCTTCGACCTGCTGCCGCGCGACTTCACCGAGATGAACCCGCTGACCCCGGCCGACCGCGCCGGCGTCAACGGACGGCCCAACTGAGCCCCGGCCCGGCCCGGTCACCGCGACCGGGCCGGGCCCGCTCGCCGAAAGGGACAGCCTTGCCCGTACGCCGCCTCGCCGCCGCGCTCGTGCTGGCGGCCACCGCGCTGGTCGTGATCGCCTTCGCCGCGCGCGGTGACGAGGAGAAGAAGCCGGATCGGCGCCCCGTGGCGGTGGCGTCCGTGACACCGCCGTCGCGTGCCGACGTCGCGTACGCACAGATGATGGTCGCCCACCACGCCCAGGCCATCCGGATGAGCCGGAACCTGCTCACCAAGCCGGGCCTGCCGGAACGCATCCGCCTGATCGCCGACTTCATCGCCCACGACCAGCAGCGTGAGATCGACGAGACGAACGCCTGGCTCGCGGCGTGGAACGAGCAGCCCGGCAGCGGCCACGGGCACCACCACGGCCCCGGGGCGGCGGCGCAGGGCATGCTCACCGAGGCGCAGCTGCGCGAGCTCGAGCGCGCGAAGGTGAAGGAGGCGGTGCCGCTGTTCCTGCGCCGCATGATCGAGCACCACCGCGGTGCCGTCGTCTCGTCCCGCGCGCTGCTCGATGGCGACGGGCGCAACGTCTACATCCACGGCCTGGCCAAGCACGTCATCAACGAGCAGACCGCCGAGATCGACGCCATGACCGCCCTGCTGCCGCCCGCGAAGGTCAGCGGGGCAGCGGCCGGGTAAGGTGCCGGCGCAGCAGGCGGGCCGCCGGGCGTTCGACGTAGCGGTGCAGCAGCCACGCTGCCGCCATCACGAGGGCCACGACGATCGCCAGGGTGGCGTGCCGAGGCAGAAGCGGGTGCAGCGCCGCGATCAGCGTCCAGCCGATGTACTCGTGCAGCAGGTACAGCGGGTAAGTCAGCGCACCCGCCACCGTCAGCCAGCGCCAGCGCACCCCGGAGAGCCGGCCGGTGGCCACCACCGCCATCGTCGCGAAGATGCCGGTGACCAGCACCAGCGCCGGCAGCACCGGAAGCGGGCGGCCGAGCACGTCGCGGGCGACATGGACGGTCTGCGCCGCCACGTGGTGCTGAGCCATGAGGAACGAGGCCCCGAACAGCGCCCACAGCGTCAGGTGGCTGCCGCTGCGGTGCACGAGGAACAGCGCGATCCCCGCGACGAAGTACGGCGCGTGCTCCGGCATCACCACCACGTTCAACGCCGGCACGTCGGCCTGCTCGGCGAGGGCCGACGCCACCAGCCAGCCGTAGCCGAACAGCGTCGCGCGGCGCAGGGTGAGGCCACGCCACACCACGAGGGCGAAGAGCAGGTAGAAACGCGCCTCCACCCACAGCGTCCAGTAGACGGCGTCGACCGGGCGTACGCCCAAAGGCTCCTGCAGCATCGTCAGGTTGACGAGCAGGTCGCTGGGCCCGACCGGCCGGCGCACCACCGGCCACAACGTGAGCACCGCGAAGGTCAGCAGCGCGGCCGCCCAGTATGCCGGATACAGCCGGACCACCCGTGAGCGCAGGAACTCACCGGGCGTGCGGTCCCACGCGCTCAGGCAGATCACGAAGCCGCTGATCAGGAAGAACATCGGGACGCCGAGCCAGCCGTACGACGCGGGCAGCGACAGCCACGGGAACACCCGGTCGGCGGCGGCCCCCCACGGCAGGACGGTGCCGCGGTCGTACGCGACGAAGTGGTAACCGACCACCATCAGCGCGGCGACGAGCCGCAGTCCGTCGAGCACCGCGATCCGGGCCGGGCGCGGCCGCGGGACCGCGGTGCCGGCGGACCGACGTTGCAGGGGCGTGACGAGTACAGCCATGCAGGGGACAACCCGCGACGCCCGCCGGAGGTTATCGGCGCGGTCACACCTCGTCGCTGGACGAGGAGGCCACGCCGCCCGCGCAGGTCACCGTCATCCGCAGCCGGTCGTTGCCCTTCTTGAACAGCACCCAGGGGGAGGCGGCGGGGCCGGCGGCGTTGTCCTGCACCTTGTAGGGCTTCGTCGCCTCCCACGAGAGCAGCTCGGCCTGGTCGGGCCCGGTGCAGGTGGCGCGGACCGTGCCCGCGTACGAGGAGAAGGACCACTGCTGGGGTGCGGTGGCCGTGGGCTCCGGGGGGTTCGCCGGGGTCGTGGTGGTGGCCCGGGGCCGCGGGGTGGTGGTCGCCGGTGCCGGGTGCCCGGCCGCGGGAGGGGCCGCCGGGGCGGTGGTCGAGGCGGCCCGGCCGCCGGGCTCATCGTCGGCGGGCGCGGAGGTGGGGGCGCCGGCGCTCGTCTCGACGGAGGCGTTGGTCGTCGTGCGGGCGGACGGCGTGGCTCTCGACGGTGCTGCGGCCGGCTGGGCGCCCGCCGGGGGCTCCGTGCGGTGCTCGCGCGGGAGCACCGCCCACGCCACGGCGCCGAGCGCGATCAGCACCGCGAGCACGGCGACGAGCCACGGCCGCCGGCTCGGGCGGCCGTTCCGCGCCCCCGGAGCTGCGGAGACGTCATCGGGCGGCACGTCGCCGGGCGGGAGGGACGTCCGCGTCGCAGCCGCCGGCGTCGGCGGCGCGGCAGGAACGGCGGTCGCCGGGGTCGGCGGCGCGGGAGGCGCGGCAGCCGCCGGCGTCGTGGGGAGGACGGCGGCCGCCGCGACCGCCTCCTCCCGGCGGATGAGGACGGACGGTGTCGGATCGGCCGCGTGGCCCGCCGGCGCCGGTGACGGCTCGTCGGCGACCACTCGCAGGCCGGCCGCCTGGGCGAGCAGGGCGGCCGCCTCCCGGGCGCTCGGCCGCAGGGTGACGTCCTTGGTCAGGCAGCGGTTGCACAGCTCCGTGATGTACGCCGGCACCTCCGGCAGCGGCGCCAGCGGCTCCGGCTCGATGTAGATGTGCGCGGTGAGCATCTGGGTCGTGGTGTCCGCCGTCCACGGGGAGTGCCCGGAGAGCAGGCGGTAGAGCAGCACGCCGAGGGCGTACACGTCGGAGGCCGGGTCCACCGCGTCGTCGACCAGCCGCTCCGGCGCCAGGTAGGCGGGGGTGCCGTAGATCTCGGCGTCCGGGTCGCCGGAGCCCGACGGGTTGATCGCCGCCGCGATGCCGAAGTCGACAACCTTGGCGCCGGCCTCGGTGAGCATGACGTTGGCCGGCTTGATGTCGCGGTGCACGAGGCCGTCGGCGTGGGCCGCGGCGAGGGCGGCGGCCACCTCGGCGCAGACCCGCATCGCGAACTTCGGGGGCACCGGACCGGCCATCCGCTGCTGCAGGGTGCCGCCGCGGACCAGCTCCATCACCACGTACGGCGTCGTGGTGCCACCGGTGGGCTGCTCACCGTAGTCGTACACCTGGGCGATGTTCGGATGCGACAACGCGGCCGCGGCCCGGGCCTCGTGGCGGATGCGGGCCCGCGACTCCGGGTCGCCCGCGTGCCGGGCGGCCAGCACCTTGACCGCGACGGTACGCCCGAGCACCTCGTCGCGCGCCCGCCACACCACGGCCATGCCGCCGTGCCCGAGCGGGTCGAGCAGCGAGTATCGGCCGCCGAGCTTCCGGTGCTCCTCCATGCCGAGGCAGTCTGCCAACATCGACGCCGATCTGCATCCCCGTCCGTGATCAGTTGCGCCGGCCGGGTCCTCCGGGGCCGCCCGGGCCACCCGGCGCACCGGGGGCGCCCGGCTGCCCGCCGGGTGCGCCGCCGCTGATCTGGATGGTGACGAAACCGCCCTTGATCGTGGTGCCGGACGGCTCGGTCCCGGCCGCCTGGCCCGCGGGGCAGGTCGACGCCACCTCGGAGCCGCGCGACGCCGTGAAGCCCGCACCCTCCACCCGGTCGATGGCCTCCTCGACGCTCAGGCACTGCACGTCCGGGATCGAGCGCTGCTCACCGCGCGCGATCTTCGTGCCGGACGGCCGCTTGAACTGGACCTCCGGCTTGCCCTCCATGATGTCGTGCAGGGCGTGCTGGACCGCCGGGTTCACGATGCCGTGGCTCATGTGGTACGGGTGGTTCTGGTAGTCCGGGTTCACGAGATAGCCGGCCACCACCACGGACGTCGTCCCGACGATCAGGGATGCCGTCTTCTCCGCGTCGGTGGTGCCGGTCTTGCCGAAGACCGGGTGCCCGACGATCCCGTGGGTGTCGCCGGCCGTGCGGTGGGAGCCGCAGCTGCCGAGCCGCGGCGAGTCGCCGACCGGGCAGCGGGCCGCGTCGATGGCCGCGCGGGCCACGTCCTTGGAGGTGGCGCGCCGGCACTGCGGTTTGCCCACGTCGAGCTTCTCGCCGCTCATCGTGGTGATCTGCTGCACCGGGGTCGGAGTGCAGTACATGCCGTCGCCGGCCAGGGTCGCGTACGCGTTGGCCATCTCCAGCGGGGTGGACGAGGAGACGCCCAGGGTGAAGGAACCCCAGTCGTGCGCGTACTTGGTGGCGAGCTCGTGGTCACGGGGCGTACGGAAATGGATACCGAAGCGCTGCGCGACGTCGACGACCTTCTCCGCGCCGACGGCCTCCTCGAGCGGGACGAAGTACGTGTTGACCGAGGCGCTGAAACCCGACCACATGTTGTACGGGCCCTTCTCGCCCTTCGACGCGTTGGTGGGGCAGTAGTGCCCGCCGCACTCGGCCGGCGCGCCGGAGTCGCGGTACGTCGGCGAGATGTAGCGGTACGTGGTGTTGATCGGGTACGCGAGCGGGAACCCGTTCTCCAGCGCCGCCACCATGGTCAGCATCTTGAACACCGAGCCGGCCTGGTAACCGGTGATGTCGCCGCCGCCCGTGAGCAGGGGGTTGGTGGTGTTCGGGTAGGTGCCGCGGATCCCCCGCTTCGCCAGCTTCGGGTCCGAATGCGGCTTGTTCTGCGGATGGGCCGGGTCGTCGAGCTTGTACCGACGGTTAGCGCCCAGCGCCCGCACCCGGCCGGTCTTCGGTTCGATGGCGGCCAGCAGCAGCGCGTCCCGGTTCTTGACGCTGATCCGCTTACCGATGTTCTTGCGCACCGCGGCCTGCGCGTCGATGTCCAGCGACGTCTGGATGCGGTAGCCGCCGCTCTTGAGCCGCCGCTCGCGCTCGTACTGGGTCGCACCGAACTCCGGCCGGCCCAGCCACCAGCGGTAGAAGTAGTCGCAGAAGAAGCCCCAGCTGTTGGTCTTGACGGCGCTGCAGCCGTTGCCGCTGCGCTGCACGGTCTTGCCGAGCTTGACCTTCATCGCGTCGGTCGCCTGCTGCGGGGTGATCATGCCGAGGTCGCGCATGTTGCCGATGACCCAGTTGCGCCGGTCCAGCGCCTTCGGGTAGCCGATCGCCGTGGTCGGGTCGAAGCCGGACGGGGCCTTCACCAGGCTGGCGAGCAGCGCCGCCTCGGGGACGGTGAGCTCCTTGGCGCTCTTGCGGAAGTAGACCTGGCTGGCGGCCGCGACGCCGTACGCGTTGTTGCCGTACGGGGCGGTGTTCAGGTAGCGCTCGAGGATCTGCTCCTTGGTCAGCTCCTTCTCCACCTGCAGGGCGTACTTCATCTCGGTGATCTTGCGCTTGGAGGTGTCCTCGGTGGCGTCCACGACCTCCTGGGGAGAGCTCGCGGAGTAGGCGAGCGACATCTTCACGTACTGCATCGTCAGGGTGGAGGCACCCTGCCGGCCGTTGGACTTGCCGCTGTTGCTGACGAACGCCCGGGCGACGCCCTTGAGGTCGACACCGTTGTGCTTGTAGAACTCGTGGTCCTCGGCGGCGACGATGGCGTTCTGCATGTTCTTCGAGATGTCCTTCAGCGGCACGTTGCTGCGGAACTCGTCCCAGAAGACCGCGACCTGCGTCTTGCCGTCGGCCGCGACCGCGCGGCTCACCTGCGGCGCGGTGGCCTGCTTGAGCTCGCTGGGCAGGCTGGCGAACGACTCGCTGCCCGCCTTGGCCGCCAGCCCGGACATCGCCACCGCCGGGAAGGCGGCGGCCGCCACGACGATCCCGGACAACAGCCCGCAGATCAGCAGGGTGCCCGCGTTGGTGAAGATCGAGTGCTCGCGTACGCGCATCGGGGTGCCGTGTCCAAACTGAGATGACCGTCAACGTCCGGGGCGCACGGTAACGATCACGCGCAACCCCTTCACCCGCGGGCCAGGTCGGCGAACAGCCGCTCCCACTGCCGCGCCACCGCGGGCATCGCGTAACCGGTGCTGGTTTCCCGCGCCGCGCACCCCATGCGTTCGCGGGCGTCAGGGTCCTCGATGAGCCGGCAGATGCCCTCGGCGAGCGCGGCCGTGTCCTCCGCCGCCACCAGCAGGCCGTTGCGGCCGTCCACGACCACCTCGGCCGGCCCGGTGGGGCAGTCGAACGCGACGACCGGCACGGCGGCGGCCATCGCCTCGAGCAGCACCATCGGCAGCCCCTCGTACCGCGAGCTCAACGCGAAGATCGACGCGGCGGCCAGCTCGCGGTCGAGGTGCCGGGTCAGCCCGCGCAGGTGCACCTGGCCGCCGAGCCCCCGGTCCTGGATCTGCCGGGTGAGCCGGCCCCGGAGCTTGCCCTCCCCGAAGATGACGAGCTGCCATCCGGGATGCCGCTCGTGCACGGTCGCGAACGCGTCGATGAGCAGGTCGAACCCCTTCTGCCGGCCGAGCCGGCCCGCCGCCAGCACGGTCGGGGTCCGGGCCCGCTCCGGTCCGGGCGGACGTGGCGGGATGCCGTTCGGGATCCGCTCCAGGCGGACCCGCGGGCCGAGGGCCTCGCGGTAGGCGGCCAGGTCCGCCCGGGTCAGCACGCAGACGGCGTCGAGCCGGGGGTACGCCCGCAGCAGCGCCGAGCGCAACGCGGGCTTGTACGCCCCGAGATTCATGTGGTCCTGCCCGACGCGTACGAGGCGGCGAGGGGCGAACCAGGCGGAGAGCAGGTTCAGCGCCGGCCGGGTCGTCACAAGCACCCCCGAACGCTCCGCCCGGAAGTACCGGACGATGGTGGCGTCGACGACCGGGTCCCACCGCTTGTACCGGAAGTCACGGCCGTGCGGCAGCCGGTTACGGAACCACCGCGTCTTGCGCATCAGGCGCGAGTTCGTGCCCGGCGGGTCCGTCCACCGTGAACCGTCCTCGCGCAGGCCGGTGAGGGTGACCAGGCGTACCCGGGGGTCGAGCGCGAAGACGGGCTTCTCCCCGGTCCGGTAGACGCTCGCGATCTCGACGTCATGCGCGGCACACAACGCGTTCGCCTGGTTCACGACCGTACGGATCGTCCCGCCGGCCCCGTAGGCGTTGTGGAGCACATACCGTATCCGCACCCCGCACACCGTATTGCCCGAGATCAATAGCCGTGAGGAACCGGAAGCCGGCCCGATCTCGTCCGACGGCTATGAGGAGAATCGCTGCCGGTGCCGCTGCGCTCACAGCTGTCCTCGTGCCGTCCGCCGGGTGTGATCGTCCGGTTCCGCCGGTGCCGCGCGCGACCGCGACCGTGGGCGCTCTGCCGCAGCTGTCCCCGGCTGAGGCAGCCGGGTTGACCAGCCTGCGATGGATCTCAGCAGGGGTGATGCCGACGGGGCGCGAGATCCTGGTCACTGTGCCGGATGGGCGATGCCATGACGTTGTCGGAGCCAGGACGGAGAGCTCGTTGCGCGCCATGACGGTCACGGTTCTGGGGAGGCCCGCGACGTGCGGACCGACACCGGAGAACATCACGGCTGTGGTGGAGCTTCCCGAACCGATGGGGGGTCGCGACCTGGTCCACGCACCGGTCACCGCCGCCGGAAGCGAACGGCGTGGTGCATAGTTCTCCCGTGATCCCCTGGAGCGACCACGACGTGACGATCCGGCCCGTGGCGGGCGCCGACCTGCCGGCCGTGGCCGAGATCTACGGGCACTACGTCACCGGCAGCGTGGCGACCTTCGACGAGATCGTTCCCACCGCTGCGGACTGGGCCGAGAAGCTGCGGGTCGTCGAGGAGCGGCGGCTGCCGTTCGTCGTGGCCGCGGCCGCGGGGGAGGTGCTGGGTTTCGCGTACGCGTCGGCGTGGCGTCCCAAGCCCGCGTACCGCTATACCGTGGAGGACACGATCTACCTCGCTCCGGGCGGCACCGGCCGGGGTCTGGGGCGCCGGTTGCTGGAGGCCGTGCTGGCCGGTTGCCGCGACGCCGGGGTCCGCAGTGTCATCGCGGTCGTCGCCGACACCGGCGACCCCGCCTCGATGGCCCTGCACCGCCGGGCGGGTTTCCGGGAGGTGGGGCGGCTCGCCCGGGTGGGCCGCAAGCACGGCCGGTGGGTGGACACCGTCCTTCTTCAGCTCGACCTCGCGCCCGCATAATCGCTGGACGGCGGGGTCATCATGATCTCGTGCGAGTCAGTGTGTCGGGCGGTGTCGCCGTGCGCCCGGACCAGCGGATCAGTTCCGCCGGTCCGGAGCCGGAGACTGCCTCGCCGGCTCCCGGGACGCCGGTCGTTGTGGGCCCGGCCGACGCCCCCGAGTCCGACCGCGTGCGGGCCGTCGCCTTGCTGGCCGCCCTGGTCGAGGCCGGGGGAGCGGTCGCCGCGGACGCCGGGGCGGACCTCGGCGGCGGGTTCTGCAGCGCCCGCGTCGACGGCGGTACGGGCGACCGCCGCGACGCCGTCCTCGCCGCCCTCGCGGTGCCGCGCTTCGCCGATCGGCTGGGCCCGCCCGCGGCGGTGCTGACCGCCCTGTTCGGTCCCACCGCGACCAAGCCGCTCGGCGCCGCCACCCTCGACGCGATCCGCGCCGGCCGTACGCCGGTTCTGCGCTATGCCGTCGCCGCGTCGGACCTGCTCGGCCCCGAGCAGCTGGTCCGTCTTCTCGCCCTGCGGGCCCCGGACGGCGTCGACCCGTTCCCGGAGGGGCTGCCGTCCGTGGTGGGCCGCCACCTGGACCGGGTGCTGCGCCCGCTGCCCGGCCCGCGGCGGCTGGCCCTGCTCACCGACCTCTGGGAGCAGGCCTGCGCCGCGGCGGCCAAGCGGCAGCGCACCGAGCGCATCGTGCGCTCGCAGCGCGGTCCGGAGCTGGTCGACGCGCTGAGAGAGCGGCTGGAGCACTACGAGGAGCAGCAGGTGGTCGGCGCGCTCGGCCGCCGGCCGACCCTCGCCCGGGCGGCGCTGTGGTATCCGCCCCGCACCTTCTGGACCGCGCGCTTCCGCGGCGTGCTGCATGACGCGCTGGCCGCCACCGTGCTGGCCCGGGTCGCGGCCGCCGCGTTCGAGGACGGCACCGAGGAGGCGCTGCGCGGGCACCGGTCCGCGATCGAGGCGGCCGCTGCCATGCTGACGAAGCGCGAGGCCGCGTCCGCCGCCCAGCGGGTGAAGGGCCTGACCGGCCATCCCGCCCGGCCCGGCTCGTACCTGCGGGAGCTCGCGCGGCTGGCTCCGGGCGTCGAGCTCACCGCCAAGCAGGTCGCAGGGGCCCGGGAGCGGCTGGCCACGGCCCGGGCGTACGGCGAGCTGGCCCTCGAGCGGGCCACCGAGTTCGTGCAGGACGCGCCCTACCTCGAGGCGCCCAGTGCGCAGGAGGCCCTGGCGGACTGGCGGTGTGCCGGGCTGGCCGACTGGCGGTCGAAGGCCGGCTACTTCAGCCCGGGCCGGCTCGCCGACTGGGAGCAGCCGCGGCCCGACGCCCTTGCTCCGCTGGCGCAGCGGCTGCGCGCCGAAACGGATCGCGAGCCCGCCGAGGTCGAGACCGTGGGCGACCTGCTCTGGATCGCGGAGCTCGCCGACGCGGTCGCCCGTCTGTACGGGCACCCCGCCGCCGAGATCATGCACGAGACGGTCGGGGTGGAGGCGGTCACCCGCCCCGTCTCGGATGACACCTTCCTTCCGCTGGCCGGATCCGTCGCGCTGACTGCCGCGCGCACCGCCCAGCTCGCCGAGCTGGGCGGCAGCGTCCCGGCCAAGCCGCGGTCATGGGCCGACCTGGTGGCCGGGCTCGCCGCCGGGGCCGAGGCCGCGGAAGCGCTCGTCGGGCGGTTCCCCGTGCCCGCCGCCGTCGAGGTCTTCGACGGCGGCCTGCTGCCCGGCACCGAGACGCGGATAGAGGTGGCCCGGACCGGCAGCACGCTCACCGCGTGGGCGGCCTACATGGGCAACTGCATCGCCGGCCCGTACTACTCCGATGAGGCCGCCAAGGGGCGCAGCGTTCTGATCGCGCTGCGCGACCCGGACGGCCGGATCCTGGCCAACGCCGAGCTGCGCCCGCCCGGCAAGGGGTGGCGCGTCGCGGAGGTCAAGGCGCGGTTCAACGAGGAGCCGGAGCCGGCGCTGCTCGAGGCCGTACGGGAATGGGTGCGGAGCCTGCCGGTCCCGCGGGAGTCGCCCGCCGAGCCGGATCCTGCGCCTCCGCCCGCACCGCGCCGTGGCCGCCGTCCCTCGCCCGCGGATCGCCTCACCGCGGAGATCGGGGAGCAGCTCGGTGCCCTCGCCGCGGTAGCGGTGCGTCCCGATTCGACGCTGACCGGCCTGATCGGTGCGCCGGCGAGCGCCGAGGGTCTCGTCGCTCTGCGCCGTCTCGCTCCGGCCACCCTGGAGCGTGCGGTGCGGTCGGCGCTCGCCGCTCCGGCGGCGGCCGGCCGGCTGTGGGAGGCCACGGCGACCCGTCCGCTCGCGGCCGCGGTCTCGGCGATGCCCCCGGAGGTGCACCACCGGCTGGAACCGCTGCTGCGCGATGAGCCGCTGCCCGGTGCGCTGCGCAAACTCGCCCGGCTGGAAGGGATCGCCGACGCGCGGGCGGCGGACCTGATCGCCCTTCGGGTGCGGGCCGCGGTCGGCGGGCTGCTCCGCGCGGACGCCGCCGAGCTGGCCGCGGCCGTACGGATGCGACCGCACGCCGGGCTGCTGCGTGCCGCGACCCTCGCGGTGACGTCGTGGGGCGGGCTGCCGGCCGCCCCGGTCACCGCCGTCGCGGCACGCCGTCGCGTACGGCTGCCGGGCTTCCCGGAGTCGTCGCTGCGGGACGAGCGCTGGCAGGGCTCCTGGCCGGATGCGGTGGAGCTCGGCGGTGTGCCGGGCGCGTTCTGGAACGCCATCGCGGCGCACGGCCTGCTCGTGCCGTCGTCGTGGCTGCCACCGGGCGGATGGCCGGTGCTATGGGCGCGTGCGTGGCCGCCCCCCGCGCGGAATCCCATTCAGATACGTTGATCCCCTGCGCGAGGGGGGCGATGTGTCGGGAGCGACGGCGAAGGAGGCCGGCAGGCTGCACGCCGTCGCCCGGCACGAGTGGACGGTGGCGGGTGCCGGCGCGCTCGTCCTGGCCGTCCTCATGATCTGGATTCTGCCGCCCATGCTGCTGCGGGTCACGTCGGCGGGCATGATCCGCAGCGGTTTCGCCGACCCCGTGCACACCATCATCGGCGACAGCGCCGACCCCACCGGGCAGGCCTGGCTGCTGGCCTGGACCGGGTACGCGATCCGCCACGAACCGTCGCGGCTCTGGGACACGAACGCCTTCTACCCGGACCACGACGGGCTCGCCCTCAACGACACGCTCCTGGGGTACGCGCCGGCCGGGCTGGTCGGTGCCGGGGTGCCGGCCGCGGTCCTGCGCTACAACATCCTGTTCGTGCTGGTGTTCGCGCTGGCCTCGTGCGGGGCGTACGCGCTGGTCCGGCAGCTCGGTGCGAACCGGATCGGGGCCGCTGTCGCCGGGGCGGCCTTCGCCTACGCGCCCTGGCGGTACGGCCACGAGGGACATCTCAACATCCTCTCCACCGGCGGGATCGCGCTGGCGCTGGCGATGCTGGCCCGCGGCCACGGCTGGTCGCTGCGGCACGGCTACCGTCCCGAGCGGGTGCGGCCGGGCTGGGCCGCCGCGGGCTGGCTGGTCGCCGCGTGGCAGATCTCCCTGGGCTTCGGCGTCGGCCTGCCGTTCTTCTACGTGCTGGCGGGGGTCTGCGTGGTGTCGGCGGGCGGCTGGCTGCTGACCGGCCGGCCTCGCCTGCCGCGCAGGCTGGTCGTCGCCGATCTCGCCGGCGGGCTGGTCTTCGCGGCGATCTCCGGTTCCATGGCGTACGCCTACCTGCGCGTGCGGGCGGCGCACCAGGAAACCCAGCGCTCCTGGGACTACATCTCGATGTTCTCGCCGCCTCCGCACGGCTTCGCGGTCGCCCCGCACTCGTCGCTGTGGTGGGGATCCTGGCACGACTCCGCCCGCGCCGCGCTGGGCGAGGTGCCGCCCGAGAAGACCCTGCTCTGCGGCTACGCCCTGTACGCCCTGGCCGGCGCCGGGCTGCTGGTGTCGGCGTGGACCGTCCGCCAGCGGGTTCTGCTCGGCGCCGGGCTGGCGGCCGGGGTGCTGCTCGTGCTCGGCACCAACGGGCCGCTGTTCGGGCTGCTCTACCGCTACCTGCCCGGCTTCGACGGCAGCCGTACACCGGGCCGGCTGATCGTGTGGCCCACCCTGCTGCTCGGCCTGCTGGCGGCCGGCTGCGTGACCGAGGTGGCCCGGCGCGTGCGCGAGGCGACGCTACCGGAGATGCGGCGGGTCGCCGTACGCGTCGTGACGGTGCCGCTGCTGCTCGCCGTACTCGTCGAGGGTCTGCCCAAGATGGACCACATCGGCGTGCCTGCCGCCCCGGCGGCGATGGCCGCCGCTCCCGCCCCCTTGCTGGTCCTGCCGACCGACGAGCGCAACGACCTCAACGTGATGCTCTGGTCGGCCGACGGTTTCCCGGTCATGGCGAACGGCGCCAGCAGCTTCGTGACGCCGGTGCGGCAGGACCTGCGCTACGTCATGCAGTCCTTTCCCAGCGTGCCGAGCGTGGCGCGTCTGCGTGAGCTGGGGATCCGCAGTGTCGTGGTGGTCCGGGAGCGAGTCGTGGGCAGTGCCTTCCAGGCCGCGCTGGTCGCGCCGATCGACGGGCTCGGTATCACCCGGCAGGAGATCGGGCCGGACCTGCTCTACACGATCACGCCGTGATGGGAGCGCTCCCAAAAATTCCCGGATGATGCGAAAGTTCCGGCGATTGCCAGTCCCTTCGTCATGCTTTGACCCGGTATTTGGGACCGACGACGCAATGACGACCGTTGATGCTCCGGGAAAGTATCGATAACGTCCGGCCACCCCCATTCCCCTCCGCGAGGAAGGTTCCCCATGGGCAAGCCCGCACGGATTCCTCTGCTCACCGCCGTGGTCGCCGTCGCCCTCGGCGGCGTGGCCGTCGCCGCCACGGCGGCCGACGCCGCCACCACGCTCGGAGCGTCGGCGGCGGCCACCGGCCGGTACTACGGCACCGCGGTGGCGGCGAACAAGCTCTCCGACAGCACGTACGCCGGCATCCTCGACCGCGAGTTCGACATGGTGACGCCCGAGAACGAGATGAAGTGGGACGCCACCGAACCGGCCCAGAACTCCTTCAGCTACGGCGGCGCCGACCAGATCGTCAGCCACGCCCGGGCACACGGCCAACGGGTACGCGGCCACGCGCTGGCCTGGCACTCGCAGCAGCCCGGCTGGGCGCAGAACCTCGGCGGCACCGCGCTGCGCTCGGCGATGGTCAACCACATCACCCAGGTCGCCACCCACTACCGAGGACAGATCTACGCCTGGGACGTGGTGAACGAGGCTTTCGCCGACGGCGGCAGCGGCGCCCGGCGCGACTCCAACCTGCAGCGCACCGGCAACGACTGGATCGAGGTCGCGTTCCGTACCGCCCGCGCGGCCGACCCCGCCGCCAAGCTCTGCTACAACGACTACAACACCGACGGGCAGAACGCGAAGAGCAACGCGGTGTACGCCATGGTGCAGGACTTCAAGGCGCGGGGCGTACCGATCGACTGTGTCGGCTTCCAGTCGCACTTCAACGCCGCCTCCCCGGTGCCGGGTGACTACCAGGCCAACCTGCAGCGCTTCGCCGCCCTGGGCGTCGACGTGCAGATCACCGAGCTCGACATCGAGGGCTCAGGCCAGGCGCAGGCCGACAACTACGCCCGCGTGGTGCGCGCCTGCCTCGCGGTGACCCGCTGCACCGGGATCAGCGTGTGGGGCATCCGGGACACCGACTCCTGGCGGGCCGGTGGCACCCCGCTGCTCTTCGACGGCAACGGCACCAAGAAGCCCGCGTACACGTCCACTCTGAACGCCCTCAACGGCGGTGCCGCCACTCCGAGCACCCCTGCCGACCCCGGTCCGGGCGCATGCACCGCCTCGGTCTCCCTCAACTCGTGGCCCGGCGGCTTCGTGGCCACCGTCCGCGTCACCGCCGGCGGCGCAGCCCTGACCGGATGGACCGTCACGACGACCCTGCCGTCCGGCGCCGCCGTCACCAACGCCTGGAACGCGCGGATCAGCAGCACGACCGGGACGGTGCGGTTCACCGACGCCGGCTACAACGCCTCCGTGCCGGCCGGCGGCAGCACCGAGCTCGGCTTCCAGGGAACCGGCAGCGGGCCCGCCTCCGCCACCTGCGCGGCGAGCTGAGGAGGCCGACGATGCGAAGACTCATCACCGCCCTCGCCGCACTCACGGCCGTCGCCGCGGGCATCCTCCTGCCCGCCACGGCGGCCCAGGCGGCTCCTTGCAGGAGATCACGGGCTTCGGCGCCAACCCGAGCGGGCTGCGGATGCACCTGTACGTCCCCGACCGCCTCGCCGGCCGGCCCGCCCTGCTCGTCGCCGTGCACTACTGCACCGGCTCCGGGCCGGCGTTCTCCTCGGGCACCGAGTTCGCCTCGCTGGCCGACCGGTACGGGTTCATCGTCGTCTACCCCTCGGCCACCCGGTCGGGCAACTGCTTCGACGTCTCGTCCCCGGCCGCGCTGCGTCACGACGGCGGCAGCGACCCGGTCGGCATCGTGTCCATGGTGCGCTACGTCCAGCAGCGGTACGGCACCGATCTCGCCCGTACCTTCGTCACCGGCGCCTCCTCGGGCGCCATGATGACCAACGTCCTGCTCGGCGACTATCCGGACGTGTTCGCCGCCGGCTCGGCGTTCATGGGCGTCCCCTTCGGCTGTTTCGCCACCGCCGACGGCTCCGGCTGGAACAGCGCCTGTGCGAACGGCCAGGTCACCAGGACGCCACAGGCATGGGGAGACCTGGTCCGGGCCGCGTACCCGGGTCACATCGGCAGCCAGCCGCGGATGCAGCTGTTCCACGGCACCGCCGACGACACGCTGCGGTACCCGAACTTCGGCGAGGAGATCAAGCAGTGGACGAACGTGCTGGGCGTCAGCCAGACCCCGGTGCAGACGGACACGCCGCAGCCCGGCTGGACCCGTACCCGATACGGCTCCGCCACGGCGCAGGCCCCGGTCGAGGGGATCGGCGTCGCCGGCGTCGGGCACTCCCTGCCGCTGAGCGGCATGGCCGCGATGGCGATCGCCTTCTTCGGCCTGGACGGGACGTCCCCCGATCCGTCACCACCGCCGCCGTCGGGCCCGTGCCGCGTCGCGGTCACCACGAACGCCTGGGCGACGGGACTCACGGCGTCGCTGTCCGTCACGAACACCGGCGCCACGACGATCGGCGGCTGGACCCTGGGCTTCACGCTGCCGGCCGGGCAGCGCATCACCTCGGGCTGGAACGCCGCCTACTCGCCGGCGTCCGGCCAGGTCAGCGCCCGTGACGCCGGCTACAACGCGACCCTGGCGCCGGGATCGTCCACGGGTATCGGTTACCAGGCCACGCACACCGGCGACGCCGGAGCCCCGAGTGGCTTCACGCTGAACGGCGCCGCCTGCTCGGTCGTGCTCAGTTGATGCCGTTCTCCTCGCACAGCGTGGCGAACCGTCCCGTGCAGACGGCCTTCTTGGTGACGAACCCGTCCCGGATCACCTTGACCACGTCCGCCTTGAACACGGGGATCGGGTCCAGCAGCACCGCCGGCACGTACGCGCCCGACTGCGGGTCCTTGATCCGGCGCTCCGGCTCGTTCTTCTGACCCTTGAAGAGGCTGATCGCCAGCTTCGCCGCGGCGTCCGCCTCCTTCTTGATCGGCTTGTAGACGGTCATGCACTGGTCACCGGCCAGGATGTTCTGCAGCGCCTGCGTCTCGGCGTCCTGGCCGGTCACCGGCACCTTGCCGTTCTTGCGGCGCTCGCGCAGCACGCTGATCGCCGCGTTGCCGAGGCCGTCGTTGGCGGCCAGCACCCCGTCGACCTCGTCGTGGAACTGGTCGAGCATCTCGACGAAGATCGAGCGGCCCTCCTTGTTGTCCCACTTGTCGACGGACTGGTCGGGGCCCTTGAGATAGGTGCCGTCGTCGTACTTGGGCTGCAGCACCGAGTCGTAGCCGGTCTTGAACAGCAGGGCGTTGTTGTCGGTCGGCGCGCCGTTCAGGTACGCGATCCGCGGCGGCCGGTCGCCGCGCTCGGCCTTCGTCTCCGCCAGGCACCGCACCAGCCCCTGGCCCTGCAGCCTGCCGACCGCCTCGCCGTCGAAGCTCACGTAGTAGTTCGCGCCACCGTCCAGGGTGAGCCGGTCGTAGTCGATGGTCCTGACGCCGGCCGCGCGCGCCTTGTCCAGCACGTACTTGCCGCTGGCCGGGTCGAGGTTGGCGATGATGAGCACGGTGGCGCCCGAGGCGATCATGCGGTCGCCGATGCGCTGGAAGTTCGCCGCGTCACCCTGGGCGTTCTCGATCTCCACCGGCACGTCGGCCTTGTCGAACGCGGCCTTGAGCAGCTTCGGGTCGTCGCTGCCCCACCGCTGCGAGGTGGTCGTGTCGGGCAGGATCACGCCGACCTTGCCGGTGCCGTCGCCGCCCCGGACCGCGACCTTGCCGCCGCTGGTCTTTCCGTCGTCGTCGGTGCAGGCGGTGAGCCCGCCCGCGGTCAGCACTCCGACCGCCACAAGAGCCAGCAGATTCCGGCGCACGTCTTCTCCTCCATGGGCGAAAAGCGCGGCAAGGGTATCAGTGGCAGGGGCGTGAGACTTCCTCGGAGTCAAGCGTCGTGATGGAAAAGTTGTGTGACGGTGATCGATGGTCAGGCGAGCGCGGCCCGGGCCGGGCGGCTCGTGCGGGCGCTGCGGCCGGGGCCGGCCACCGGGCGGGCCGAGCGGGTGACGGCCGCGGCGGGCCGCACGACCCGTGCGGACGCCGGTCGTCCACCTTGCACCGGTACCGCACGCAGGACGGCAGTGACCTCTTCGGACGCAACGACGGGCCGGGCGGCGGCGCGCACGACGCGAGCCGTGCCGCGGGCCGGCCGCAGGACCGGCGAGACGCCGCGGGCACTCGTCAGGGCAGGGACGGCGGGGCGGGCGGCGGTCAGCAGCACCCAGCAGACGACCAGGGCGCCGGCCAGGCCGGCCGCCGCGGACAGCCAGACGGCCGGCTGGGCGGTGCTGAGGCCGTACGTCATCCAGGAGGCACAGGCCGCGGCGCCCAGGCGCCAGCGCAGCGGAGAGAGACCCGCGAGGTCCTGGGTGCGGTCGCGCAGCAGCGACATCGGCTGAGGGATGGCGGACAGCGTGGCCGTGACCGCGAGCACCGTGCCGAGGAGAGCCGCGACGTGAGCGCCGGTGGTCCCGGTCGCCGCGGCGAAGGCGGCGCTGCCCGCGGAGGCGGCCAGCACACCGGCGGCACCGCCCGCGCTGACCAGCAACGCCCGCCCGGTGCGCAGGTCCCTCTGCTTGACCAGTACGGCGACCAGCACGGTCAGGCCCGCGACGCACGTCACGCAGTTGGTCACCACCTGCACCGTCTCACCCGTCAGGAGTCCATACGTGATCCAGCCCACCGGCAGCGCCACACCCATCCAGCAGGAGGTGGCGGAGAGGCCGCGGGTGTGGCCCCGGGCGCACGAGCGCCAGACCTGGGGCCAGGGGAGAGTCATGGACAGTGCAGCGCCGAGCCAGCCGAGCAGTACCACAGAGGAGTGCATGATCCGATTCCGGTCGTGGAGGTCAGGACGGCCGGAGTCATCACGGCCACCTGCCCCATCGGCCCGCGGCACCGCCGGATTTACAAGATCCATCCGTGAGAGGCGACACGGCCGGAAATCACCGTTCCGCAACCAAGAGCCACGTGGGCCTCAGCGGGCGCAGCTGTCCCACTTGAGGATTTCGCCGGGCCTGAACCGAACGGCAACCGTCGTACGCCCGTGGTGCACTCCCCGGTCCCGGCGGGGGCCCGAAGAGGATGGCATGACGGACACGCAGATCGT
>NZ_JBFAPM010000009.1:0-293185 GCF_040676695.1 Actinoplanes sp. NPDC049548 | reverse complement strand
GCCACCTTCCGCAACGGCTCCTGCAGATCATGCGACGCCACGTACGCGAACTGCTCCAGATCCCGGTTGGACCGCGTCAGCTCGTCCGCCTGCGCTTCGATCTGCTGGCGCGCCTCGCGGACCTCGGCCAGCTCCTCGACGATCCTGCGGCGCATCGCGTCGACGTCCCCGGCGAGGCCGGTGAGCTCGGGCGCGCCCGTACTGTGGATCCGCCGGTCGTAGTCGCCGTCGGCGACCTCGCGCACCTGCGCGGCCAGCTCGGTCACCGGCCGGCTCACCAGGCGGTCGAGCAGCAGCATCAGGGCCATGGCCACGACGAGGACCAGGACCGCCGCCATGATCTCCAGGGTCAGGAAGACGGATCCGCTGCTCTTGGCCCGCTCCGCCGCCACGTTGCGGGTGGCTAGGATGTCCTGCTGCAGCTGGGCGAGGGCCTGCCGCAGCTCGTCGAAGCGGCTGCGGTCCGCGGTCAGGGTGACGCCCGGCGCGGCGGCCGGCCCGTCCCGGCCCACGGCGGTGATGAGCGGCTCGGCGAACTCGCTCCGCCATCGGTCGGCGCCCTGCCGCACCAGCGTGATGTCCCGGCCGATGGCGGCGCTGCCGGCCTCCGCACTGAGCCCCGAGAGCAGGTCCAGCAGGCGGGTCTCATTCGTGCGCCCACGCTCGTACGCGACCAGGTCGGCGCGCTCGCCGCTGAGGGCGTACCCGCGAACCCCGGTCTGCTGATCGAGATAGGCCGCCGTCAGCTCCTGGCCGGCGACCCGCATCGGCCCGGTGCGGTCGAGGATCACGTCGATGTTCTCGTTGGTCCGGGACGCCGTGACGGTTCCGGCGATCCCGACGAGCGTCAGCAGGGTGCCCGCCGTGACGAACAGCGCGGACACGCGGCGGCGCAGCGTCCAGCCGCCGATGTTCAGAAGGCCCACCCACGCGGATCATAGTCGCCGGCCGCGAGGCGGTGAGAAAGTTCGATGCCAATTTGGGCCCGTGGGTTCCGCTGAACCCCTTCGTCACTGCATGCTGATCGAGGGGGCACGATGAGTGAACACAACCTGCCACCACACGTCCTGACCGAGATCGCCAGTCCGATGCGGGACTCCCGGCTCATGGGCGTCGGCGAGCTGGCCCAGCTGGCGACGAGCGCCGACCTCGCCGTGGCCGCCGACGCCCGGCTCGCCCTGCAGCACCTGACCGAGGACGACAGCCGCAGTGTCGCCGCAGCCGCGGCCGCGGCGCTCGGGCGTACGGCGGTACGGATCGAACCGGAGCGCGTCGACTTCGGTCAGGTGGCTCCGGGTACTCCGCCGCTGGTCGCGGACGTGCTGGTCGACGGGCCCCCGCTCGCCGTCGCCACCGCCGCGCTGACCGTCTCGGGACCGGGCCTGCGGGCCGCGCTGCAGGGCCGGCGGCTGCGCATCGAATGGCAGCCGCGCACCGACTGGCTCGACGGGTCGGTGACCGTACGCGGCGCGGCCGGGTGGGCGGACGTCCGCGTCACCGGCCAGGTCGTGGCCACCGGTGTGTCGCTGGCCGACCTGGAGGAGCAGCTCGAGGCCGAGGCCGGCGCCGGGGGTCACGCCGCGGCACGAGTGACCGTGCTTCCGCCGCCCGCGCGTCGGCGCACCGGCGCCACGGTGCTAGTCGGCAGCCTGACAGCGCTCCTTCTCATCGGCGGCGCAGGCGTCGCGGTAGCCCTCACCGGCCGGCTTCCGCTGCACCGCGCGCCCGCCTCCGCCCCCGTGGCGGCGCCGACGGTCACGCCCGGTCCGCCCTCCGCCACAGCCCCCCGCGCGCTGACCACGGCCGCGCCCGCACCGACCGGCCTGGCGCGCCTCCCGCTGGCGTTGCGCGCGGCAAGCATGGCCAAGCCGTCGGTCATCGGCACCGTCCGGGTCGGCGCGGAACCCGAGGGCGTGGTGGTCTCCCCCGACGGCCGTACGGTCTACGTCGCCGACCAGGGCGCCCGCGTCCTGTCCGTCGTGGATGCCGCCACCCGGCGCGTGACCTCGGTGAAGCTGCGCAACACCCCCCGCTTCGTCACCACGTCGCGCGACGGCCGCCTCGTCTTCGTGTCGATGTACGAGAACGACAAGTCGGGCAGCGGCGTCGCCGTGGTGGACGCGGCCGGGCGCAAGGTCGTGCGGTACCTGGCCACCGGCAGGCAGCCGTACACCCTGGCGGTCGGCCCGGACGACCGGCTGTGGGTGCCCATCCACAGCGAGGGCCGAATCGAGATCCACGAGACCCGGGGCGTGCAGCGGGCGGACGCCCGCGTGACCGTGCCGCCGAACCCGCACGCCGTGGCGTTCTCGGCCGGCCTGCGGCGCGCGTTCAGCGCCAACCACGAGTCGAACGCCGTCGCGGTGATCGACATGCGCACCGACCGGCTGCTCCAGTCCATCCCGGTCAGCCGCGCCCCGCACAGCGTCGCCGTCTCACCGGACGGCCGGACCGTGCTCGTCGCGGGCTACGAGGCCGACACCGCCGACCTCATCGACGCGTCGACGCTGCGGCGCACCGGACCCCTCCCCGTGGGCAGCAAGCCGCAGAGCGTGGCCTTCGCCGGGGACGGGCGGCACGCGTACGTGGTCAACGAGGGCAGCAACACCGTGTCCGTCCTCGACGCGCGTACCGGTGCGGTGACGGCGACGGTCCGGGTGGGCCGCAGCCCGCGTACGGTCGCAGTCTCGCCCGACGGCCGCCTGGCGTACGTGACCAACGGCGACGACGACACGCTGTCGGTACTGCGAGTCGCCGAATGACCCCCGCGGCGTGGATCGCGCTGGCGATCACGGTGTCCGGGGCGTTCAGCTACGGCGCCGCGTCGATCCTGCAGGCGGTGGCCGCCCGGCGCAGCAGAGGCACCGTGCAGACCATGCGCCACCCGCTCTACCTCGCCGGCATCGGCTGCGACATCTTCGCCTGGGCCGGCTCGATGGTCGCCCTGCGCGAGCTCGCCGTCTACGTGGTCGAGGCGGTCCTGGCCGGTTCGCTGGCCGTCACCGTCGTCGCCGCCCGGGTGATCCTCCGCTCCCGCCTGCGCCGGCGCGACGTCGCCGCCGTCATGGTCGTCGTCGGTGCGCTCACCGTGCTGGCGATGTCCGCCGGACCGCAGCGCGACGTCATCGCCACCACCGAGCTCCGGCTCGGCTTCTGCGCGGCGGCCGCAGCCGTGGTCCTCGTCGGCTGGGGCGCGACCAGGTCCGGCTCCCCCGGCGCGGTCGCGGCTCTCGGCGGACTGTGCCTCGGCGGCGCCGCCCTGACCGGCCGGGCCCTCCCGTCGGCACCGATGGACATCGCGACGGAACCGCTCACCGCCGCGCTGCTGACCTTCGCGGTGACCGGCATGATGCTGTACGCCCACGCGTTGCAGATCGGCCAGGTAGGCCCGGTGACCGCCGTCCACTGGACCGCCGAGGTGGTCGCCCCGTCCGCCGTCGCCCTGCTGCTGCTCGGTGACACCGTACGGTCCGGCTGGCACCTGCCCGCCGCCGTCGCGGGCGCCCTGACCATCGGCGCGGCCGTCGTGCTGGCCACCGCACCCGCCACCGGCGCCGCCCTGCACGCAACCCCCGGGACCGCCCGGCCGGTGGCCGCCGGCAGCGGCGAACGGGTCATCTGGTGGGGCCCGCCACCGATCTGGATACCGCCGGGCCGGGCGGCCGTCGCCGTCCTGACCTCAGCGTCCCGGGCCGAGCTGACCTGGACTCCCCCAGCCGCGCTCCCGGTGTGGACGACGCCTCACCCCGCGGACGCCGACTCGGTGGAGGCACCACGGCCGGTGCCCCCGGCCCCGGTGCCCCGACAGCCGGCCCCGGTGCCGTCGGCGCACCGCGGCCCCTGGCACGACCTGTGACCCTTACTGCAGGGCGTTGCGCAGGAGCCGGCGATGGCGGGCGATCCACGAAGCGCTGCGTGCCCGCCACGCGATCCCCACAGAACCGGGTAGCCGTCGCCGGCGACCGCGGCGGTGCTGCACGCCGTCACGCCGTGCAGCAGCACCTCGGCGCGCGCGCTGTGCACCGCCACGTCGAGCAGCCGGTCGGTGAAGTCGCTGCGGGCGGCACGGCTGAGGCCGTACCCGTCGACGATCGCCGCCGCCTGACGGGCGCGAGTCGCGGCGTCCGGCAGCCCGTGCTCCTCGGCGATGTCGTCGTCGTGCAGCTGGGCGTTCAGCCAGGTGGTGGCGGCCAGCTCCCACAACGGGTCCACCGGCCCGGCGAACTCCCAGTCGATGAACGCCTGCGGCCCCGCGGCACCGGCGACGACGTTCCAGGGGCCGGTGTCACAGTGCCCGAACACCCGCTCCCCGCCGTCGAGGTGCCGCAGCATGGTGTCCTGCCACTGCGCGCCGCTGGGCGGGACGAAGGTGCTCGTGGCGTGGTGCAGATCCCGCAACAACTCGCCGACACGTCCCACCGTCTCGTCCGGCCAGGCGCGCGGGTGCGGGCTCGAGCCGGGGAGGTAGGTGACCGCGAGCCGGCCGTCCGCGGCGTACCCGTCACCGACGACCCGCGGCGCGCCCTGGAAGCCGGCTTCCTCGAGGTGCCGGAGGAGGGCGATCACGCCCGGGGCCCAGGGCCCGGCCTTCTTCAGCACCACGCCGTCGGCCAGCGCGGCGTCGGCGGTCCGGCTGCCGCTCCCGTACGTGGACAGCGGCGTCTCGTCATGACTCACCGCCCCATCCTCACCACCGCCGCCTTCCCGCGACACCGGTTAAGTGGCCGCCGGCTGACGCCGAGGGCGTCGGACGGCCTCGCGCCAGAGCAGGCCCGCGACGCTCGGGCGCACGTCGGTGGTGATGACGGCCATGGCCCGGCCGATCGACCGCGGGTCGGCCAGGTGCGCCACCATGCTCGCGGCGAGATCGGTACGGGCGGTGAACAGCCCGTCCGCGACGTCCTCGGCGACCCGGTACCGGGTGACTGCCGGATGGTCGAACAGGCCCGAGGGCCGCGTGATCGTCCAGTCCAGCCCGCTGTCGCGGACCAGTGCCTCCATGCGGCGCATGTCCTCGTGCGTCGTGCGGCCGAGCCGGCGGTTGATCAGCGGATCGAGCACGGTCGTGAACAGCGGCTCTCCGGTCGGGCGCCAGCTCGGGTCCATGACGCTGGACGTGATCGTGATGAGGCGGCGCACGCCGTACCGATGCATGGCGGTGATGAGCGCGGCGGTGGCGTCCGAATAGAGGGTGACCGGCTTGGGGGTGAGGGGCACCCCGAGGCTCGAGAGGACGGCGTCGCGACCGGCGACGGCGCGGCCGACTCCGGCCGGATCGGTCGCGTCGGCGGTGACCACGGTGAGCCCGGGACGCGCGGCGAGGGAGCCGGGGGTGCGGACGACGGCGGTGACCTCGTGGCCTGCGGTGAGGGCCTGGGTGACGAGCTCGCGGCCGGTGCGGCCGGCGGCTCCGAGGATGACGGTTCGCATGGGGGTTGACGCTGCCCGACGCCGGACCGAGTATTCAACCGTGTTGAATAAAGGGCGCGGCCGGCCGCGCGGCAACCCCGACACGAAGGCTCGCATCGCGAGGGTCGCGCGCGACTTGTTCCTGGAACGCGGCTACCGGGGCACGACCGTACGCGCGGTCGCCTCCGCGGCCGGCGTCGACGTGGCGCTGATCAACTATCACTTCGGCTCGAAGCAGGGCCTGTTCGGCCGGTCCCTCGACCTGGTCTGCCTGGATTCCGCCGCGCTCGACCGTGCCCTGACGGGAGACCGTGCCGGCCTCGCCGACCGGCTCCTCACCGCCGTGACGGCCCTCTGGGACGCCGGCTCGCCGGCCCGCAACCGTCTGGCCCTGCAGGATGAGGACACGATGCGGGCCCTGCGCGGCTATCTGGAAACCGAGCTGCTGAGCCGGATCGCTGAATTCCTCGGCGGCGCGGATGCGACCCGGCGAGCCACCGCGGGGGTCGGCGTGATCGGTGGGCTCATCTTCACCCGCTACCTGAGCCCGCTGCGGCCCGTCAGTGAACTGTCCGCCCAGGACGTACGCGCGACCTTCGGCCCGGCTCTTCGTGCCGCGCTGCGTGCCCGCAGCGCCTCCTCGGCGTCAGCCTGACGTGCGCGGGTCGAGATGCCGGAGGAGGGCTGTCACACGGGGGCGCCATCGACCAGCGCGGTCTCGACGTCCAGGACGACCACCTTCTCTCCCCGGTAGGAGTCGAGTTCAGGCATGATCCAGGACTCCCCTTCCCGCATCTGGTGGAACCGGAACGTGGCGTTCGTGTCGTTGACCGCAACGATGCAGCGCACCGGGCTGGGTGGGTCGAGCGTGGAGACCAGTCGGCCGAACTCGAGCGCGAAGGCGCAGCCGTGCACCAGCAAGATTCGTTGGTCGCCGTCCGAGATCAGCGGAGCATCATCGACGATGGCGACGTCCACCGGGACGAAGTCCTCGATGTGGAACGAGCTGTCGGCGCACTCCCAGGCTGTCAGGTTCTCGAACGACGACGGCGCACTTCCGGCGTCTGCGACCGAGTCGGCCCAGGTCAATACCGCGCCCCTGCGGCTGAGGCCGCGGTCCAGACGCTGCTGCAGACCCGTCGCCAGACCACCGGCTGGTGCCGGACATCGCAGGGCACCGCTCAGGCCGAGTGCCTGGGCTGCCGCGTCGTTCACCTTGAGCGTGAGCATCGGACCGGGGTCAGCCGGCGGCCAGCGCCAGGGACGCGGTGTCGGCGCGCTCGAGGACCCGCCAGGTCACTCCCGCGGTGGCAGCCAGTGCCGCCGCCTCGGTCAGGCTCCGGCGGCCGGCGTCGTCGGTGACCTCCGCCCGGCGCAGGTCCACCGTCAGCGACCGGGTCGGCAGGTCGTGGATCGCGACGCTCAGCAGCGCGCGGACGTCACCCGCGGAGAGCACGTCGACGCGGCCCTCGACGCAGACCCAGCGCTGACCTTCGACGGCAGGCAACACCGTGATGGCGTAAGACATGTCCCCGACCTCTTCCTGCCGCAACGTTCCGCCGGAGCAGTCAAACAACGCCACCGTTCATCCGCTGTTAGCTCCATCGCATCGCCCATTGAATGTGTTCAACGCGACACCCGCGACAGATTTACGCCGGCCTCATCGGCAGGCCCGGCCACGAGGTCGTCCGGGACCGCCGGGGCCGTGCGGAGCTGGTCGAGGCGGACCAGGGCGATGCCCGCGATGATGAGCGTGCCGCCGATGCCCTGGACGACGCTCGGCAGCTCGCCCAGCACCAGCCAGGCGATCAGGACCGCGAACAGCACCTCGGTCAGCCCGACGAACGAGGACAGCGCGGCACCGAGGAGGCGGGCGGCCGCGATGCCGGTGACGTACGCGACGACCGCCGCGATCAGCGAGAGGCCCGCGACCGGCGCCAGCCAGCTCATGGTGTGGCCCGCGAAGTCGACCGTCCCGAACGTCGCGTCCAGGGGCAGGGCGCCGGCCACGCCCAGCAGGACCAGGATCGCCGCGCCGAAGGCCATGCCGCCGCACGCCAGGGCGATCGACGGCAGCTGCGGGTCGACCCGGGCCGACAGGACGAAGTAGGTGGCCAGGCCCACCGCGGCGACCATGCCCCAGAGCACGCCGACCGGGTCGATGGCCGCCCCGCCGATGATGTCGAGGACCAGGATCAGGCCGGCGACCGCGACGGCGGCGCCCGCGATGGTGAGCCTGCGGGGGCGCTCGCCGTGCCGGGCCCACATCCAGAGGACCACCAGCACGATGCCGGAATACTCGAGCAGCAGCGCGACGCCGACCGGCAGGTAGCGGACCGCGTTGAAGAATCCGAGCTGGGCGCCGCCGACGGCGAGGAGGCCGAAGAGGCCCACGTTGCCCAGGGACCGGCGCAGCACCGCCCAGCGCCCGCGCAGGGCCACGGCCGCGGGCACGGCGAGCAGCAGCGCGGCGATGCCGACCCGGACGGCGACCGCGGCGTCGGCCGACCAGCCGGCGTCGATGAGCGAGCGCGCGAAGGTTCCCGAGGTGCCGAAGGTCGCCGCGGACAGCAGCGCCAGTCCGAGGCCGGCGCCGGCCGGTCGGGGCGATCCCATGAGACCTCCAGATGTCATGAGCAAAGCAGTACTATGCTCATGACGCTAGACCGGCCCATGTCAGGAGTCAATGTGGTCTTCGCCCATGACACGGAGGTGGCGCTGATCGCGGCGGCCGCCCTGGTCAACACGGTCGGCCGGGGCGGTGAGCAGCTGCCCGACGTGGCCGCGCTGGACGCCTTCCTGCGGGCGTACGACTGGACCGGCCGGCGCGAGGGCAGCCGGGCCGAGCTGCGGGACGTGCAGCGGCTGCGCCCCCGCCTGCGCCGGCTCTGGGAGGCCGGCGAGGTCGAGGTGGTCGGCATCGTCAACGCGCTGCTGCGGGAGTCGCACGCCCTGCCGCAGCTCGTCCGGCACGGCGACTGGCCGTACCACCTGCATGCGACGCCGCAGGACGCGCCGCTGGCGACGCGGATGGCGGTGGAGGCCGCGATGGCCTTCGTCGACGTCGTGCGCGACCGGCAGCTCGACCGGCTGCGCCTGTGCGACGCCGCGGACTGCGACGGTGTCGTCGTGGACCTGACGCGGAACCGGTCCAAGCGCTTCTGCGACACGGGGTGCGGCAACCGTGCGGCCGTCAGCGCGTACCGGGCCCGGAAGGCCGCCGCTGCCAGGGAGCGACGAACGTCGATAGCCTGACGGGTATGGCTGAAGTGATGTCCCGTCGAACTCTGCTGCGCGCGGCCGCGGGAAGCGCCGCCGCCGTCGCGACCGCCGCCCACGCCGCACCCGCCACCGCCGCACCACCGGCCCTGCGCGAGCTCGAGGAGAAGATCCAGGCCGGCATGGCCCGGTACGCCATTCCCGGGGTCGCCCTCGCCCTGCTGCACCGGGGCCGCGAGTACGTCCGCGGCTTCGGCGTCACCGACGTCGGCAACCCGTCCCCGGTGGACGGCGACACCGTCTTCCGCGTCGGCTCGACCACCAAGACCTTCACCGGTACGGCGATCATGCGGCTCGTCGAGCGCGGCCGCCTCGACCTCGACCGCACGGTGCGCAGCTACCTGCCCGGCTTCCACACCGCCGACCCCGCCTCGGGCCGCGTCACGGTGCGGGAGGTGCTCAACCACAGCGCCGGCTGGCTGGGGGACTTCTTCCTCGACACCGGCTCCGGCGACGACGCGCTCGCCCGCTATGTCGCGGCGATGGCCGGGCTGCCCCAGCTCACCGCGCCCGGGACGACCTTCGCGTACAACAACGCGGCGCTCGCCCTGGCCGGGCGGCTGGTCGAGGTCGCGGCCGGGATGCCGTACGAGCGAGCGATCCGCACCCTGGTCACCGACCCGCTACGACTCAGGCACAGCGCGTTCTTCCTGGACGAGATCCCCGGCGCCGAGGTGGCGGTGCCGCACGACATCGGCGCGGACGGCACTCCGGTCGCCCAGCCGGCCTACTTCGCCATGCCGCGCAGCATCCACGCGGCCGGCGGCCTCATCTCGAGCGCCCGCGACCAGCTCGGCTGGGCCCGGTTCCACCTCGGCGACGGCCGGGCGCCCGGCGGTGCCCGGATTCTCAGCCGCCGTTCGCTGCGGACGATGCAGTCGCACCCCGGGCCGGGTGGCACGCTCTTCGTGGAGCTCGACGGCGCAGGCGTGACCTGGATGCTGCGCCCGACGGCGGAAGGGCCCAAGGTGGTGCAGCACGGTGGCGACTGGGCGGGGCAGCACTCGGGCTTCCTCATGGTTCCGGAGCGCGGGTTCGCGCTCACCGTCCTGACCAACTCCGAGGGCGGTCCGGGGCTGCTCGCCGAGCTCTTCGCCGACGACTGGGCGCTGCGCCGCTTCGCCGGCGTGCGGAACCTGCCGGCGGTCCCCCGCCGGTTGCCCGCCGCGGTCCTCGCCGGCTACGAGGGTCGCTACTCGGCCACCCAGATCGGTTTCGACGGTACGCCGGTCGACATCGAGCTCGAGCTGGTCGCCGACGCCGGGCAGCTGAGCGTACGGGTCGAGGGGCAGGAGGGCCTGCGGCTGGCCTTCTACCGCAGGGACTACGTCCTCGTGCTCGAGCCCAGCGGCGCCGAGACGCACAGCCGCGCCAACTTCGTGCGGGGCGCCGACGGCAGGGTGACGTGGTTGCGCTTCGGCGGCCGGTTGTTCCGCCGCGGCGAGGCACCGGCGGCACGACGGGCCGCAGTCGGCCGGACGCTACCCAGGCCCTCCACCCTCCCGTATCCCATGGGGGTGTGAGAGGCTCCGCATCGGCCGAGATCAGGGCGGAAGGGGGCGGACGGCGTGCAACCACTCCTGCCCGGCGATCCGGCCCGGGTCGGACGGTACGAGCTGGAGGGCCGTCTGGGCGTCGGCGGCATGGGCACGGTGTATCTCGGGCGCTCCCCCGGCGGGCGCCCGGCGGCCGTGAAGGTGATCAGCCCGTACCTGCTGGCGCACCCCGACACCCTGGTCCGCTTCCGCCGGGAGACCGAGACCCTGCGCGCGGTCCGCAGCGCCGGCACCGCCACGCTGATCGACTGTGAGCTGTCGGCCCCGCCGTACTGGATGGCCACCGAGTTCATCCCGGGGCCGACGCTCGCCGACGTGCTCGACACCGGCGGTGCGTTGCCGGTGGACGAGTGCCTGTGGCTGATGGCCTCGCTGGCAGAGGGACTTTCGGACATTCATGCGTACGGGATCTGCCACCGCGACCTCAAGCCGGACAATGTCATCATGTCGGCGACCGGTCCCCGCCTGATCGACTTCGGGCTCGCCCGTGGCCCGGACGAGACCGGCCTGACCCGGACCGACATCGTGGTCGGCACGCCCGGCTACATCGCCCCGGAGCTGATGACCTCGGCCGACGAGCTCACCCCGGCGGCCGACGTGTTCGCGCTCGGCGCCACGGTCGCGCACGCGGCCACCGGGCGCCGGCCGTACGGGGCCGGCCGCGCCGAGTCCATCTGCTACCGGATCCTGCAGGAGGACATCGACCTGGCCGGGGTGGACCCGGAGCTGGCCGCGCTGATCCGCTCGTGCGTGGCGCGCGACGCGGCCCGGCGGCCCCGCCCGGAGGAGATCATCGAACGCTGCCGGCGCGGGCGCCCGGCGGCGCCGGTGCCCGTGGCCTGGCGGGAGACGACCCCGTCCCCGGTGCCGTTCAGCTGGTCCGGGGCCTCCCTGCCACCGGAGTCGCCGGTCCGCTCGGACCTGGTGGGTACGCCGTCCGAGTCGGGCCCGGCGACCCCGGCGCCGCGCCGGCGCCTCCCGCTCGTGCTCGGGGCGGTGGCCGCGGCCGTGGCGCTGGTCGCCGGCGGCGCTTTCGCCGTGCGGCAGCTGAGGCCCGCGGAGGACCGGCCGGCCGCCACGCCGGCGGCCCAGGCGACGCCCTGGACCTCGGCGCCGGCCCCGGCCACCCCGTCGGTCGCGGCCACGACCAGCACCCCGCGGCCCTCCCGGAGCCCCTCGAAGAAGCCTCCGCCCCCGCCGAGCCCGACCCGTACGCCGCGGCCGAGCACCGCACCGCCGGTCACGACGGTGACCAGCGCCGACGGCCGGTGCATCCAGATGCCGCCGACCGACAGCAACGGTGCCAAAGTGCAGGCGGCCCGCTGTACCGGCTCCCCCGCGCAACGCTGGCGGTTCACCCGGGAGGGCGCGCTCATGCCGGCGGCCCCGACCGCCACCCGGTGCCTGGACATCGGCGGGAACGCCGGCGTCGACATCGACTACCGGATCCAGCTGTGGGACTGCAACCTCGGGGTCGCTCAGCTGTGGGTGCCGCAGTCCGACGGCTCGCTGTTCAACGCCCGCTCCGGACGCTGCCTGAGCATCCTGCCCGACGCTGACGGCGGGCCGGCGCTGGGCATCCGGACCTGCACCGGCGCGCCCGCACAGCGGTGGAAGCTGCCACGCCCCTGACCCTTCCCGACCTGCCTCGCAAGGACGTACCGTGCGACACCACGCCGATGCCGGTGTGTACCGTGCTGGCCTTGTCCGGGCCGGGGGAACGAGCGGCGCCCGGCGGTGAGGGGCCGACGGAGCATGCGTGTGGGATGACGACGAACTGACCGCGGCGGTCAAGGCGGCGAGCAACGGCGACGAGGCGGGCTTCGCGGTCCTGTGGCGCTCCCTGCAGCCGGCGGTCCTGCGCTACCTGCGGGTGGTGGCCGGCGACGCGGCCGAGGACGTGGCGTCCGAGACCTGGCTGCAGGCCGCCCGGGACCTGCACCGCTTCACCGGCGACGGGGCCGCCTTCCGGGGCTGGCTGTTCCGGATCGCCCGGCACCGCGGCATCGACGAGCGGCGGCGGGCCGGGCGGCGCCGGGAGGATCCGGCCGAGTCGTTCGCCGAGGACGCCGCTGCCTCGGCGGACGCCGCCGCTCAGGCGCTGGAGCGCTCCGGCACCGAGTGGGCGGTCGGCATCATCGCCGGGCTGCCGGCGGACCAGGCGGAGGCGGTGATGCTGCGCGTCGTGGCCGGGCTCGACGTCGCGACCACCGCGCGGGTGCTCGGCAAGCGGGCCGGCGCCGTACGCGTAGCCACCCTGCGTGGCCTGCGGAAACTCGCCGCCGACCCGCGGGTGCAGGCGCGCGGCCACGAGGCTGACGGCACCCGGACGAGGGAGGTGTAACGCCATGCGAGGCTGGCGCGCTCTTAGGGATGCGATGCGTGAACGGCGAACTTCCCGGCTCGACCCGGCGGAGGCCGACCGGCTGATGGCCGGCGACCCCGGCGGGGCCGATCACCGTGGGCTGGCCGTGCTGCTCGACGCCGCCAAGGCTCCTGCCTCCCCCCGGGAGCTGGCCGGCGAGCGGGCTGCGGTGGCGGCGTTCGTGGCGGCGTATCGGGACGCCGAGCGGACCAGCCCGGCAGGAGGACGCCGTGCACGCATTTCGCTGCCCGCCAGGGCGGCCGTTGTGAAGGTGGCGGCCGGATTGGCCGTCCTGGCGGGCGGCGGTGTCGCCCTGGCGGCGGAGACCGGGCATCTCCCCGCCGGGGCGCAACACCAGGCCCACCGCTTGTTCTCGGCCGTCGGCGTCCCCGCGCCGGCTCCCCGGACCAGCTCCGCACATCCGGCGCACCGCACGTCCGCCACCCCGTCCCCCACCGTCTCCGCCCGGCCGGCTCCCGGCTCCTCGGCCACCAGTGGGCCTGCGGCGGCGCCTCCCGGCGTACGCGGGCTCTGCAAGGCCTGGGCCGCCCAGCAGGAACCGCACGGCAAGGCGATGAAGGCCGCGTCGCGCAAGGCCCTGGCCGCCGCGGCCGGCGGCGCCGACCGGGTCGCCGACTTCTGCGCGGCCCAGCTCGGTACGCCGAGCACCACCCCGGCACCGGGGGCCAAGCCCGGCCACACCGGCAAGCCGACCGTGCCGCCCGGGCAGGACAAGGACAAGACCAAGAACAAGGACAAGAAGGACAAGACCCCGGGGCCGAAGACATGATCGAACCGGTCTTCGTCGACCGCACCGGTCGCCGCCGCCGTGTGATGGCGGTGGCCGGCTCGGCGGGCACTCTGGTCCTCGCGCTGCTCGTGCTCGCGCTCGTCGCCGGGTTCACCGGCGGAGGACCGCTACCGTTGCCGGGCTGGGCCGATTCGGGCGGCGAGCATCTGCGCAACGACGACAACGCGAAGCCGACGCCGCCCCCCACACCGTCCCGGCGTCCCACCCGCCATGTCGCCGACGCTGCACCGACCCCCAGGGGCAGTCACGCCGCCACCACGCGGCCCGCGCCGGCCGAGTCGGCGCGCCCCTCCGCCTCCGCCGCACCGGTTCGCACCAGCCACCGGCGGATCCCGACCCACACCCCGACGGCGCCGCCAGGGAAGAAGCACTGACATGGGCAAGCGCGTGCTGCGGCGGGAGCCGCGGGCCCACTGGATCCTGCTGGTCCTGGCCATGGGCGTGGTCCTCGCCGAACTGAGCCTCAACGGCTATGTGACCCACGTGGGCAGCGAGGGCGACGGGCCGGCGCCCCTGAGCGACCGGACGCCGGCGCCGGCCGCCGTCACCGGCGGAGCGGCCGTGCAGCGCCTGGGTCCCGATGCGGCCGTCGGCACCCGCAGCATGCCGGCGAAGACCATCGCTCTGACCTTCGACGACGGCCCGGATCCCCGCTGGACCCCGCGCATCCTCGACGTGCTGGCCCGGCATCGGGCGCGCGCCACGTTCTTCCAGGTCGGCTCCCAGGTCAACGAACATCCCGAGCTCGCGCGCCGGGTGCTCGACGAGGGCCATGAGATCGGCTCGCACACCTTCACGCACGCCGACGTCGCCGCGCTGCCGTCCTGGCGGCTCGACGCGGAACTCACCCTGACCGCCAACGCGGTCGCCGCGGCCACCGGGCGCCGGCCGGTGCTGCTGCGTCCGCCGTACTCGTCGGTTCCGGCCGCCGTGACCGCCGCCGACCACCGGGCGCACCGGCGCGCGGCCGAAGCCGGCTACCTGCTCGTGCTCACCGACCTGGACACCGGCGACTGGCACCGCCCGGGCGCGGCGGCGATCGCCGCGGCGGCCCGGCCCAGGGGCACCGCCGGCGCGGTCGTCATGATGCACGACTCCGGCGGCGACCGCGCCCAGACCGTCGCGGCCCTCGATCTGCTCATCCCGGCGCTGCAGGCCAAGGGCTACCGCTTCGTCACCGTCTCGGAGGGTCTCGGCCTGCCCGCCATGCCCCCGGCCGGCACGGCGCAGCGGTGGCGAGGGCATGCCTTCCGGGCCGCCCAGACCACCGGCGGGTGGCTGGCCGGCGCCCTCACCTCGCTCATGCTGGTCGCCCTGGCGCTCGGCGGGCTGCGGCTGCTGGCTCAGCTCGTCTGCGCCCGCGTGCACCTGCGCCGGTTGCGTCGCGACCGCCGCCCGCTGGAGTACGTCGGCCCGGTGTCGGTCATCGTGCCGGCGTACAACGAGGCCGCCAACATCGCCGCCACCGTACGGTCGCTGGTCCGCAGCGACTACCCGGCGGTGGAGGTCATCGTGGTCGACGACGGCTCGACCGACGGCACCGCCGACATCGTCGAGCGCCTCGGCCTGCTCGGCGTCTACGTGCTGCGCCAGCCCAACGCCGGAAAACCCGCGGCCCTCAACCACGGCATCGGGTACGCCCAGCACGACATCCTCGTGCTGGTCGACGGCGACACCGTCTTCGAACCCGACGCGATCGGCCGTCTCGTGCAGCCCCTGCGCGACCCCCGCGTGGGCGCCGTGTCCGGCAACACCAAGGTGGCCAACCGCCGTGGCCTGCTCGGACGCTGGCAGCACCTCGAGTACGTGATCGGCTTCAACCTCGACCGGCGGATGTTCGACATCGCCCAGTGCATGCCCACCGTGCCGGGCGCGATCGGCGCCTTCCGCCGCGAGGCCGTCGAGGACGTCGGCGGGGTGTCGGCGCAGACCCTCGCCGAGGACACCGACTTCACGATGGCGGTGCTGCGGGCCGGCTGGCGGGTCGTCCATGAGCCCGCCGCCATCGCCTGGACGGAAGCCCCCGAGTCGCTGCGCCAGCTGTGGCGGCAGCGGTACCGCTGGTGCTACGGCACCATGCAGGCGATGTGGAAGCACCGCCGCGCGCTGCGCCAACGCGGCGCCGCCGGCCGGTTCGGCCGGCGAGGCCTGAGCTACCTGCTGCTCTTCCAGGTGCTGCTGCCGCTCACCGCGCCGACGGTGGACGTGTACGCCGTGTACGGCGCGTTCTTCCTCGAACCGGCCACGGTGCTCGCCACCTGGGCGGGCTTCACCGCCGTCCAGACGGCCACGGCGGCGTACGCCCTGCATCTCGACGGCGAACGCTGGACACCGCTGTGGAGCCTGCCGCTGCAGCAGATCGTCTACCGGCAGCTGATGTACCTGGTGGTGATCCAGTCGACCGTGATGGCGCTGCTCGGCGGCCGGCTGCGCTGGCATCGGATGGTGCGGACCGGCGCCGCGACGGCCCACGCCGGCCCCCAGGACCATGCCCGTCCCTCATGGCCGCCGCCTCCGCAGATCCGCCCGCGTCCCGACCTGCAGAACCAGGCGCTGCCGACCGTCGGGGCGCAGCGAGCCCGGGACCGTTGGCCGATCAACTAGGGCTTATCAACCAGGGCTCAGATCGGGTCAGGGCAGGAACTGCTCCTGGACCAGCGTGACCTTGCCGCCCTTGACGGTCAGCCAGAACAGCGTGTCCGGGATCCGGTCCTTGAGCCCGTCCAGCCCGACCGTCTTGTTGGCGACACCTCCCACGCCACCCCCGACGACCTTCACGGTCACCGTCTTGGCCAGGGGCAGCACGCGCTTCTTCGGGTTGTCGTTGACGATCATGTAGTCGTTCGGCGGCGTCTTCTCGTCGGAGTCCGGGTATTTCTTCTGCCACGCCTTCACGGCGGCATCCCCGGTGAGGAACTCGACGAGGTCCATGGTCAGCTCGCCGTCGCCGACCGCCGTGACGAAGGCGGGCCAGCGCCCGTCGCCGATCGCCGCCTGAGGCCCCGCGGCGGGCGGCTTCGCGCTGGGCGCCGTGGTGGCGGCGGTGTCGGTCTCGGTGGCCGGTCGGGTGCCGATACCGGTCGCGGCCGGGGCGGCGGTACCCGAGGCCGGGGCGCCGGCCGCCGCGGTGGGCGACGGCTCCTTGCGGCACGCGGCCACGGGAAGCAGCACGGTGGCGAGCACGGTGGCGGCCACAAGACGGTTGAGGTGCATAGCGACAAGATGACACACCGACACCACTACGGTACGGGCGGCAGCCGGGTGCCGCCCGTACCGGGCCGGTCGGTCTCAGTGCAGGGGCACGTCCAGGTACGAGCCGCCGGTGACGGTCACCGAGCGGTGCGGGGCGTTCTCGTCGTAGTAGAGCGAGTCGACCGTGTCGATCACGAGGGTCAGCGAGTGCCCGGCGGGTACGTCGTACGCGGTGGCCTGCAGGTCGAGGTCGACGGTGCGGGAGCCGCCCTCGGTGCCCAGCCAGGTGGCCGGTGCGTGGGTGATCAGCTTCGCGGTGCCGATCGCGTCGAGGTCGTAGAGGTACGCGACCACCGTGCCCTGCGCCTCCGTGTCGCTCAGCTGCAGGTGCAGCTTCGGGACGCCGCGGATCCGCTGTACCGACGACGGGCGTTCGGAGGCCCAGACACCGGCACGCGAGCGGTCCACGGTGGGCAGCCAGATCGACGGCTGCCAGCCGGTGAATGCGGCCAGTCCGTTGGTGATCAGGACTATGCCGCCGTTGGCCGTGGTGTCCTTGTCGGTCGGCAGCGTCTTGGACCAGCCGCTGCTCGGGTCGCCGCCGAGCAGTCCGGTGCCGTCGAGCCGGCGGATGGCGCCGAGGCCGTACCGGCGGGTGGAGGTGGTCAGCGCGGACCAGCTGGCGTACTGCTCCTCCGGCGCGTTGTACGGCTTGATCTCCACCGGCGGTTCGGCGGTGGCCCCGGAGGCGCCGAGCAGGTACTGGTCGAACCACCGGTACAGGCTGGTCCACACGTCGTTGTCGATCCCGATCAGGCCGGTGAGCTCGGCGATCGCGTGGTCGCCCGGTCGCAGCTCGAGACGCTTGGGCGTGGTCAGCCGGTTGTAGAGGTCCACGATCTGGTTCGGCGGGAAGAACGTGTCGCCCCAGCCGTTGGCGATGAACACGGCGGGCGCGTTCGCGTTGAGCGCGTCCAGGTACGTGGCCGCACCCCGCTTCCTCGCCCAGGCCATCACCTGCGGAGCATCCCGGTTCGCGGCGAAGTCGTCGAGGTTCTGGTTCAGCTCCTCGCTGGCGTTGCCGAGGGTGTTCGCGGCGAGCTGCAGCAGGCCGGCGGACTGCCGGTGCCGGGTCTGGTCGGCGTAGAGCGAGGCGACCAGGTCGGCCCAGCCGCTCATCACCGCCACGGCCCGGATGCGCCGGTCGAAGGCCGCGCCGAGCAGGCTCAGCCCGGCGCCGTACGAGATGCCGGCGGCGCCGATGCGGGCCGGGTCGGCGGGGGTGTTGGCGAGCGCCCAGTCGATGACCCGGGAGATGTCGGCCATGTCCTTCGGGCCGGCCGTGTCGATCTCGCCGCCGGAGAACCACCAGCCCCGCGGCGTGTACGAGACGACGACGTACCCGCGGCCGGCGAGCGTCTGGGCCTGCGCCAGGTACTCGAGATCGTTGAGGCCCCAGCTGGACGGCATGATCAGCACGGGGTGCCGGCCGGCGGCGGCCGGCGCGACGACGTTGGCCTTGAGGACCGCGTCGCCACTGGTGATGTCGACGAAGCGGACGCCGGTCGTGCCCTGCGCGGCAGCGACGGGAGCGGCGGTGGTGGCGCCGGCGGCGACCGCGGGGGCGGGAGCGGCGGCCAGTGCGGCGGTGGTGATCAGCGAGAGCAGGAAGACGGGCACGGCGGAGCGACGGGGCGCCATGGGCACTCCTGAAGGTGTCGGGGTGTCGGTGAACCTGCCGACGGCCGGCCGCCCCGATGGGGGCGGTGGCGGAAGCTGCAGCTCGTCAGTGGCGGCAGCGTAGGAGCCGGTACCGAGAAATAGAAGGCGGTGACATTCTCGTTACTTGCCGGTAACATATACGCCGACTCCAGGAGGCCGGACATGCTTTACGGTGCGCAAACGTCCCTCCGGCGGGACGCCCGGCGCAACCGTGCCGCCATCGTCGAAGCCGCGAGCGAGGTGCTGACCGGCCATGATCCGGTCGCCCTCATGCCGGAGATCGCCCGCCGGGCAGGCGTCGCCCTGGCCACGCTCTACCGTCACTTTCCCGACCGGCGCGCGCTCACCGCGGCGGTCATCAGCCACCAGCTGCACCGCCTGGAGGAGGCCGCCGCCGCGAGCATCGACCGGCCCTCCGCCTTCCGCCCGCTGCTGCGCGTCGTCCTGCACCGGCTGATCGAGATGCGGTCGCTGGTGGTCCTCGCCGAGGGCCTCGAGTCCGGCGCCCGCCGCCAGTACGAACGCCGGCTGGTCACGGCGTTCACCCAGCCGCTGCGGCGCGCCCAGGACCTCGGATACGTACGCCGGGACCTGGTCCCCGGCGACCTGCTGCTGCTCTTCGCGATGGTGCGCAGCGTGGCCGGAGCCGGCGAGGACACGGCGGCCGCCCGCGCGGCGGCCGACCGCTCCATCGACCTGATGCTCGACGGCGTCTTCCGCGGCCGCCACGCGCCCTGAGGTAGAGGCGAGGCTGCCCGCGAGGGACAATGCGGCATGCGGCTGGACGATGAGGACATGAACCGGGTGCGCACGCCGGACGTCATGACGGACGAGCAGTTCGAACGCCTGGCGCAGGCGGCCGACTCCCTGGCTGGAACGTTGGAGAGCAGCGCCGGCCTGCACGACGAGATGGAGGGCCACCTGCCCGGGGCGGCGGCGCACGCGGTCCGGGACCGGCGGCTCGCGGCGGCGGAGCGGGAGGCGGCAGCGGCGTACCGCCGGAGGGAACTGCCCTCCGACGAGGTACGCCGGGTAATCAGGAACAACGGCGGCGATCCTGAACGCGACGCCGCCATGGAGCAGCGGGAGATCGACGCCAAGCGGCACGAGACCGAGGTCGCCCTGCGCGAGATGGCGGTCGGTGTCCGGCAGCAGCAGCTCGACGACCGCGAGGAGTTCCGCACCGCCCGTCGCGACGACCGCGACCGACACGCCGCCGACCGCGACCGACACGCCGCCGACCGCCAACGACGCGCCGACGACCGCGACCGACGCGCCGACGACCGCGACCGACGGGCGGACGAACGCGAACGGCGGGCCGACCAGCGCGAGGTCGACTACGAGGTCGAGCATCCCCGTGGGCCGGAGACGCCGGCCTCCTGACCCGCGTCAGCCCAGCGCGCGGCCCGGCGGCACCTTCGGCTCGCTGTTCAGCTCCTGCATCTGCTGCGTCAGGTGGCTTTGGAGCGCGCCCTGGTAGCTCTGCGCAAGCTGCCCCAGCCGCTCGATCTCGTCGAGCAGCGCGGCGCGCTTGGTGCCCAGGCTGTTCATCGCCTCGGAGTGGTTGCGGCGCGCGTCGCCCTCGATCGTCCCGGCGCGAAGCTCGGCCTCGCCGGTGATCTGCTCGGCCTGCCCCCGTGCGGCGGCGAGCAGCGCCTCCGACTCCTGCTGGGCGTCCCGCAGATGATCGTCGGCCGTGCGCTGCGCCATCATCAGGACCCGGGCGTTGCGGTCGTCGTCGGCGACGGGGGCGGGAGCGGCCAGCTGCGCGCTGCGCGCCTGCTCCAGTTGGGCCTGCATGCTGCGGGCGTTCTGCTCGGCCCGGGCCCGTGCCTCCTGCAGCCGCTCCAGCTTCGCGGCGATCTCGGCGAACTCGCCGTCGAGCACCACGGTCGAGGCGGCACCGGGACCGGCCGGGCCCCGTCGCTGGATCTGGTCCTGGAGCGCCCCGTTCTCCTCCAGCAGCCGGATGAGCTCCTGCTCGACCTCGTCGAGGAAGGCGTCGACCTCCTCCTCGTCGTATCCCCGCTTTCCGATGGGCGGTTTCTTGAAGGCCATGTTGTGGACGTCGGCCGGAGTCAGCGGCATCGCGCTCCCTAGAGCATGTCGGCGGCGGTGTCGGGGGTCGATCCTATGCCGCCGTGAAAAGTCGCTCGCGTGGGGCGTTGCGGCCGGGCGCCCCGGTCCTTCCGGTGATTCCCCAGGTGGAGGAGGTCCACTACCGTGGTCGGCCATGAGCACCGCGCCCGAGCCGCCACCGTGGGTCCAGTGGCCGGTTCGCGTGTTCGCCGTCGTCGTCGTGCTGCCGTTGCGGCTGGCATGGGAGCTGTTGAGCGCCGTGGGGCGATTCCTCGAGCGCTGGGTGGGACGCCCGCTCGCCTGGTTGTGGCACCGAGCCGTAATGATTCCGCTCTCGTTCCTGTGGCGCCGGCTCGTCGTCGTCCCGCTGTCGTTCCTCTGGCGATGGTCCGTCGTCGTGCCCTTCTCGTTGCTCGGGCGGTGGTTCTGGGCTCACCGCCGGTTCTTGAGCAGGCCGTTCGTGTGGCTCCTGCGCTACCTGGTCGTCGTGCCGGTGGTGTGGTTCTTCTCGGTGACGGCGCCGGTGTGGCAGGCCGTGGGACGGGCGGTGGCCTGGACGCTCGAGACGCTGGTCTCCGTGATCACGGCGGTCGCGCGGGTGGCGTACCGATGGTTCCTGCTGCCGGGGTGGCGCGGCGCCGGATGGCTGCTCCGGCAGCTCTACCGGTGGATCCTGCGCCCGGCCGGGCTGGTGATCGCGGGCGTGTGGCGGTGGACGGTCGTTCCCGCCTGGCGGGTGGCGGCGGGCGCCGGGCGGTGGGTGCGGGACACGGTCGTGCGCCCGGGCGCCGGCATGGCGCGCGCCGTGCTCGTCTCGGTCGGGCTGCTCAGATGATGTCCCACGTGAGGGAGCCGTCCTCGATGACCGGCCGGTAGCGGTTGTCGTAGGGACGCCCGGTCTCCAGCGAGGTGGCGGTCTTCTCGAGCAGCTCGGCGACCGACGCGGGCCACCCCTCGAAGTCGACGCCCTCCTCGTTGAAGAACTCCCCCACCCGGCCGTGCCCGCCCGGACGCTGATCCACCAGCAGGTTGCCGCCGTCGCCGGAGGTCGCGAACGGCACGTACGCCGCATGCCACCAGTAGTCGCCCAGCTCGGACGGACCGTCCGCCAGCACCTCGCACAGCATCTGCCGTTCGTCGCCGATCTCCCGTACCGAAGCGGGCTCGTAGAACCACGGCAGCTCGAATCCGGCGGACGCCACGCCGTCGTGACGCAGGAGCGAGGCGACCAGGTCGGGCGGGAACGGCACCGACAAACGCTTCTGCAGGTCGTCGAGCGCGGCACGGGAGGCGGGTGGCCGCAGCGACCGGCGGTCCTTCGGTACGTGGACGGCGAGCCACTTCTCGATGCGCTGCCACGCCGCGTTCACCCGTGCCGTGGTGGCGCTGTCCGGTCTGGTGGGCCGCACCGGCTCCCGGGCGGGCGGGCACACGTCGCCGGCCGACCGCCGCGGCGTGGGGACCGGTTCCTCCTCGGGCACCTCGGCGACGGTGGCAGCGAAGCCGGTCGGGATCTCGCGTTCCGGTTCCCGGGTACGCCCGCAGAACGCCAAGCCGCACACCACCAGCACCATCGTGAGGAACACGCCGCCGAGCAGCAGCACGACACGCCTGCCGCTGGACGTGGCCCGGGGCGGGACCGGCTGGGGCGGCGGCGGGGGTTCCGTGGTCCTCCGGCGGCCGGCGGAGGCATGCAGCATCGGCTCGAGCCACTCCCGCGCGGCCACCGGGAAGTCGCCGGGATGCTCGGCCGCGTCGGCCGGGATGTGGCCGGCGGGGGTGACCGGAAGCGCCTCGTCCAGCAGGAGGCGGTCGGCGCCCAGGCTCACGGTGACCACGGCGGCGGTGAGATTCCGGCCGGTCAGGGCGCCGAGGGCGAGGGTGGTGTGGTTGGCCGAGTCCGGGCCGGGACCGGTCACCACGAGAACCGGGGCGTTCACGGCGGCGGCCAGGTCGGTGAGGGTCCAGCCGGCCGGGCCGAGCGGCACGAGCAGGCCGGGGACGCCGACGACGAGCACCAGCCCGTGGGTCCGGGACAGGGTGCGGACCAGCTCGGCGGCCTCGTCGACGGTCAGTGGGTCGGCGCCGCCCTCACGAGCCTCGAGATAGGTGGCCAGCCCGCCGAGGAGCAGCTCACCCGGCACGGTCGGGGTGATGGTCTCGGTGGGCTCCGCTGGGGTGGGCTCGGCTTGGGCGGCGGGCTCGGTGCCGAAGGCCAGGACGGCGACGCGGACGGTCGCGGCTGCCGCGAGGGCGGCCGCGGGGAGCTGCCAGCCGATCGCCGAGGACGTCGTCGCGAGCATCCACGGGCCGCCGTCCGGCCACGGCTGCTGGGGCATGGACGACTCCGGGTCTGGCGGTCGGGACGGACCCGGTGATCCTAAAGGCCGCTCTCCGGCCGCGGGCCCGGACGCCGCTCGATGGTGACGAGGGTGCCCGTGGAGGTGACGGAGACGCGTACGTCGCCGTAGGCGTTCATCAGGAGGGCACCGCGCCCGCGGTCCATCGGCGCGGGCCGTTCCCGCCAGCTGCCGTAGTCCCGGACGCTGATCCGGATGACGTCGCCGGCCACCAGCAGGCGCACGTCGACCTGGGGCAGGGCCGGCCGCTGAGCGTGCTCCACCGCGTTGTTGACCGCCTCCGTGGCCGCCAGCTGCAGGTCGTCGAGCAGGTCCGGGTCGACGTCGGAGAGGGCCGCGCGCAGGTCGCGGCGCATCGCCGCGGAAGCGGTCGGCGCCAGGGGGTACGTCCAGGCCAGTTCGCGGGCCTCCAACGGCGCTCCGGCGACGGCCGGCCGCGGGGCCGGGTCCCGCCGCAGCGCCAGCGCCGCGATGTCGTCGGCGGGTGGGCCGCCCTCACCGCCGAGGGCGGCGTCGAGCAGGTCGGCGGCCGTCGCGCCGCGACGGCTGCGGTCGGTGCACCGGGCCAGCAGCCGCGCTATCCCGCTGTCGAGGGGAACCAGGCCGTCGGTGAACAGCAGCAGGTGGGCGCCCGGCGGCACGGTCAGCCGGTTGCCGGCGTACGTGGCGGTGTCCAGGCCGAGCGGCGGCCCGGCCGTACCGGTGAGCCATTCCGCCGGGCTGCCCGGGACGCCCATGACCGGCGCCGGGTGACCCGCCGTCGCCCAGGTCAGCTCGCCGGTGCCGGGGGTGAGCCGGGCGAGGAGCACGGTGGCGAAGGCGGAGGTCCGCAGCCGGGTCAGGATCCGTTCGGGAGTGGCGTCCTGCGACGCGTACGCGCGCACGGCGGTGCGCAGCCGGCCGGCGGTGACGGCGGCCTCCACGCCCTGCCCCGCGACGTCGCCGACCGCCAGCAGCAGGTCTCCCCCGGGCAGCGGCACGACGTCGTACCAGTCGCCGCGCACCGCGGACGCCGGCTGGTACCGGGCGCTGAGGTCCCACCCGGCGACGGCGGGCAGGCCCTCCGGCAGCAGGTTGTGCTGCATCGTCATCGCGACCTGCCGCCCGTGGTCCGGCTCCCACCGGCTCTCGGCGAGGGCCGCCAGCATCGCGGCGACCGGTTCGAGCACCGTCGCGGCGTGGCCGTCACCGTCCGGTCTGCCCAGGACCACCGTGAGGGCGCCGATCTCGTTGCCGTCACGGCCGCGGATCGCCGTGCGGATGCGGCCGGCGCTCTCGCCGCGGCCGTCCTTGCCGGGCGGCACCCCGGTGCTGAACGTCAGCGGCGCCCGGCCGGGACCGGCGGCCAGCTCGGTGGTCGCCGCGAGGGCGCCGGCCAGGGTCCGGGCCTGCTCGGTCGCCGCGCGTACGGCGTTCTCGAGCGCTCGACCGGACGCGATCACGGCGGTGGTGGCGGCCGACCCGGACATCTGCCGCGCGGACCCGGCCCGTAGCCGGTCGCGGTGCAGGGCGCCCCGGACCCGGGCGATGAGCTGCGCGGCGGTGAACGGCTTCACGACGTAGTCGTCCGCGCCCGCGTCCAGGCCCTCCACGCCTGCCTCGCCGCCGGCCCGGGCCGAGAGCATGATCACGGGCAGGGTCAGGGTCGCGTCCTCCTGGCGCAGTGCCCGCAGCAGCGCGAAGCCGTCCAGCCTCGGCATCATCACGTCGGTGAGCAGCAGGCTCGGCGGGCGGCGCCGGATGGCCTCGAGCGCGGCCTCACCGTCGCCCACGGCCTCCACCTGCCACCCCTCGGCCGTCAGCAGCCGGGTCAGGTATCCGCGCATGTCGCTGTTGTCGTCGGCGACCACGATGCGGACGCGGCCCGGCTCGTCGGCGGGTGCGGGCGGCACGTCGGGGAGCCAGCCGAGCGCCTCCTCGGCGAGGGCACGCGCCGTCCCGCCCGGACTGGCGCCCGGGTCCGGGGAGGCGCCGGCCGGGGTGACGGCCGTCCACGGCAGCACGACGCTGAAGGTGGTGCCGCTGCCGGGCGTACTCGTGACCGTGACGTCGCCGCCGAGCAGGCGGGTGAGCTCGCGGACCAGCGCGAGACCGACGCCGCTGCCCTCGTGGCTGCGCGCCTGCACGCCCTGGACCCGGTGGAAGCGGTCGAACAGGTGCGGCAGCTCCTGCGGGGCGATGCCGATGCCGGTGTCGGACACGCGCAGCCGGATCTGCTGGTCGTCGCTGTCGAGCGTCACCCGGATCTCGCCCACGAAGGTGAACTTGAGGGCGTTGGAGAGCAGGTTGGTGACGATGGTCTCCCAGTTGGCCGGGTCGACGGTTGTGGGCGCGGGCAGCGGCGGGCAGTCGACGACGAGGCGCAGCGCGGCGCGTTCGACCGCGGAGCGGAAGACGCCGGCGAGCTCGGCGGTGAGCCGGCCCAGATCCACGTCGCGCGGGGTGTTGCCGGCCCGGCCGGCCTCCAGGCTCGAGAAGGTCATGAGGTTGTTGACCAGCGTGAGCAGGCGGGTGGCGTTGCGGCGTGCGGTGTCGACGCGGTCGCGCTGGCGGTCGCCGAGCGGCTCGCCGGGGTCCGCGAGGGCGTCGGTGAGCGGCCCGAGCATCAGCGTCAGCGGCGTGCGGAACTCGTGGCTGACGTTGGTGAAGAAGGCGGTCTTGACCCGGTCCAACTCGGCGAGGGTCTCGGCGCGGCGGCGTTCCTCCTCGTACGCCAGCGCGTTGCGCACCGCCACCGACACCTGCTGGGCGAGCAGGTGGAAGAAGGACCGGTACGCGTCGTCCAGGGCCCGGCTCGGGCTGATGCCGGCGAGCAGGACGCCGAGCGGCTGCGCCCGGTCCGCCGACGGCAGGGGCACGGCGACCGCCTCGCGGACGGGCAGCGCCCAGGGGCCGCCCGTGACCTCGAGCGACTCCGGCACGTCCAGCCGTACCGTGTCACGCAGGCCGGCGGTCAGGTCCCACCCTGCCGTGACCGCGTCCGGGGCCAGGACCTCCGGCAGGAGGGCCGCCACCTCGCGGCCCGCGGCGTCGACGCCGGCACCCGCCACGCGGCGCAGCACCCCGCCCTCGCGCAGATAGATCGCGGCGAACGGCACGTCGAGCGGGTGGTCGCCGATCGCCGCCGCCAGCTGCAGGTACGTCCCGCCGACGCCGTCGCCCTGCACGCCGCGCACCGGCAGGTCACGCAGCAGGCGCAGGCGCCGCTCGCCCACGACCTGCTCGGTCACCTCGCTGCACACGGTGAGCACGCCGACGGTACGCCCGGAGTCGTCGCGCGCCGGCGCGTGCGAGACGCTGAAGTACGCCTCCTCGCGGTACCCGGCCCGTTCCAGCATGAGTTGCAAGGCGGGTACCCAGCTCGCCACCCCGGTCGCCATGGCCTCGGTGATCAGCGGTTCGAGCACGTCCCAGCCGGCCTCGAGGGTCACGCGCACGTCCCCGCCGAGCGCCGCGGGGTGCTGGTCCCCGATCAGTGCCGAGTAGGCGTCGTTGTAGAGCTGGGTGTACTCGGGTCCCCAGAGGAGCAGCATCGGGTAGCGGGAGGACAGCACGATGCGGACCGCGGACCGCAGGCTCTGCGGCCATCCCGCGACCGGCCCCAGCGGCGTGCGGGACCAGTCGAGCCGCGCCATGAGCCCACCGGTGTCACCGCCGCCCGCGAACACGTCATCCGGCGACATCGGCGCCCGTCACTTCACCATCACGTTCCCCCGCGGCCGGTGATCCTCTCCGCCCAACCTCAGAGCTGTACCCGGCCCCGGGAGCCGGCATGCCGTCGTGCGGGAGAAAACCGGGAGACCGGTTCCGGCGACTGATCAGTTTCAGTCAGCTACGGTCTGCCGGGCCAGCTCGTCGAGGACCGCCCCGAGGCCGCCGCTCTCGCGGAGGATCCGGCGCTGCCGAGTGGCACCGGTACCCTGCCGACGCAGCCGATCGAGCTGGGCGCCCACGAGGCTGAGGTCGCCGTGGCGCAGCAACGCCGGGCTGACCGCGGCGAACAGCTCGTCGACGAGGTCCCACGCCGGGCGTACCCGGCCGGACCGCAGGTCGGTCAGGGTGCCGTCGAGCCCCTCGTGGGCGGCGCGCCAGTGGGCCGCCGACACGAGGCAGTCGCGCAGCTCAGGGGCGGGCCGGCCGGCCCGGACATCGTCGACGACGGTGGCGACCAGGGCGCGGATCAGGCCGGCGACCAGGATCGTGTCGTCCACCGTGGGGCACACGTCGCCCACCCTGATCTCCACGGTCGGGTAGTGCACCGAGGGGCGGGCGTACCAGTAGACCATCGACGGGTCCAGCATCACGCCCGACATGATCAGCGCTTCGACCGTACGGTCGTAGTCCTCGGCGGAGTCGAAGCGCGGGGTGGGTCCCATGCTGGGCCAGCGTTCCAGCTGCATGGACCGCCAGCTCGCGTGCCCGGTGTCGGCTCCGGCGTGGACCGGCGAGTTCACCGTCAGCGCCTGGACGACCGGTAGCCACGGGCGCAGGTGGTTGCACACCTGGACGGCCAGCTCGCGGTCGGGGACGCCCACGTGCACGTGGCACCCGCACACCGCCGGATCGGACGCGATGGGCCCGTACTGCCGGACCATCGCCCGGTAGCGCGGCTTGTCGGGCACGGTGAGCTCGGGGTCCGCCACCGGGGTGGCGCCCACCGCCACGAGCCGGGCGCCGGCTCCGGCCGCCGCTGCCGCGGCGGCGCGACGCAGGACGAGCAGCTCCCGCCGCAGATCGGCGAGGTCGACCCGTACGAGACTGACCATCTCGACCATGCTGCGACGGAACTCGAGGTGGCTCTGTCCCCGCACGTCGGCGGGGAGAGCGTCCATGACCTGCTCGACCACCGGCGCGTTCCCCCCGCTATGGGGATCGAGCAGAAGGAACTCCTCCTCGACACCCAGCGTCAGGTTCGCCCCGGGCCTGGCACCGACAGCTACCGACAGGTCCTGCGTAGTGGTCCGCACAACGGGCCGCCGATCCTCCGGGGCAGTGCCGCCGATGGCCTGCCGGGCTCGTGGCGTTCCCTTTCTGATCACGATCAAACTCGGTCGCGGGCGCCCCAGCGCCAACCGCCGGCGACGGAACGATCATCGATGGCTCGAGTAGGTCGGTCCGTGCCGGGTATCCGGGCACCTCCTCCGCCGCATCGGGAGACACCATGGCGACACACCCGCCGGGCGACCTCGCCGGAGCCGTCGCCGCTCTCGCCGGTACCCCGGACTTCGCATCCATCGTGGACCGCCGGCTGGCCGACATCGCCCGACTGACCGCCCAGCGCGTCGCCCCGGCGAGCTACGCCTCGATCACAGCCCTGCATGGCTGGTCCCCGGTCACGGTGTCGGTCAGCGAGGAGCTGATCCGCGAGGTCGACGAGGCACAGTACGCCGACGACGCCGGTCCCTGCCTCGAGGCGTTGCGCACCGGCACACCCGTCGCCGTACCGGACACCGCCGCCACGGTGCAATGGCCCGGCTTCCACGAGGCGGCACCCCGGCTGGGCTTGCGCGCGTCCGTGTCCCTTCCGCTGTACGCGGGGCGGGGCGAGCCGATCGCCGTCCTGAACGTCTACGGCCGCGACCGCTCCGCGATGGCACCCCTGATCATGACGATCGAGTCGCTGCACGCGCCTGCCCGCGGCAGGGCCGGGGAGCACGGGGACCTTCCCGCGCTCGACGACGGCTCCCAGGAGCTCGTCACCGGCTACGCCGAGGCGCTCAGCATCCGGGCCACGATCAAGCTGGCCCTGAGCGTCATCATGGCGGGCAACCGGTGCACCGCCGAAGACGCCTATGTGAGCTTGTGCATCCGCGCCGGCGAGGCGGGAGTCGACCCCGGCGTGGCCGCGGTCGCCCTGCTCGGCTCCCGCCCCTGACCCCGGCGCCGGAGCCGGCCGGCAACGGCCGCCACGACCTCGGCGGGCCGGGAACGCCGCCCGATGAGGCGGGTGAAGAGACTGTGCCGCAGCACCCGGCCGGGATGGCTGCCGTGCACCCGGCCCGGCCCGTTCACCGGCGCGTCCACGTTGTCGGTGCCGGTGTCCGGCCGGTCGGTGCGCTGCATGCCCCTGCCGAGCCGGGGAATCGACAGAACGACGTCGAGCAGTGCCGGGGACAGCCGCTGGCCGAGCTGGAAGGCCGCGGCCGCGCCTCCGGCGGGGATCTCGCGCCGGGGATGCGCCGCCGCGTGCACCAGGGTGGCCGCCACGACCTCCGGTGCGTACACCGGCGGAGGCGGCTTCACCATGACGCCGAGCTTGCTGCGGGCGTGTTCGAAGAACGGCGTGTCCAGTGAGGCGGGCAGGATCGTCGACACCGCGATCGGCTCGCCGTCCTGGGCCAGATCCATCCGCAGGCTGTCGTAGAAGCCGCGCAGCGCGAACTTCGTCGCCACGTACGGCGCCTGCAGCGGAACGGCGCGCACGCCTTCCGCCGACGAGATCCCGATGATGACGCCCCCGCCGGCGCGGCGCAGCGCGGGGAGCGCGGCATGCACGCCGTGCACGTGCCCGAGGAAGTTGACCCGCATCACCCGCTCGAACTCGGCGTCGGTGACGTCCTCGACCCGGCCCCAGACACCGACCGCCGCGGCGTTGATCCAGGTGTCGATCCGGCCGAAGTGCCGCTCGGCGGCGTCGGCGAGAGCGCGGACGGCCGCGGGGTCGGCGACGTCGGTGGGCACGGCGACGGCCGTGCCGCCCTCGCGCCCGATCTGCGCCACCAGGGTCCCGAGCGCCTGCTCACCCCGGGCGGCGCAGACCACCCGGGCGCCACGGGCCGCGAACGCGAGAGCCGCGGCGCGGCCCACCCCGCTCGACGCCCCGCAGATGACGACCACCTGGTCGGACACCGGCTTCGGCATGCCACCTCCCCTGACGAGTGCTCACCGTGGGAGCTACCCGGCAGCACCCGCGCTACGCCTGCGGGATTAGGACGGCGCCGAGGCGGGGACCACGTCGGGCATGACCGACGTGACGGCACTGACCGACGACCGGCTCGAGCTCGGCGAGGGCTCCCGGTGGACCGGCGACCGGCTCGTCCTGGTGGACATCCCGGCCGGCCGGCTGCTGGCCGCACGGGAACCCGACGGACGTCCCGCCTCGCTCACCGAGCTGGCCCGGCTCCCCGAGCCGCTCGCCGCGGTCGCGCCGGTCGCGGACCGGCCCGGCGCCTGGCTGGCCGCGACGGGTACGGGGTTCGCCCTGCTCGACTCCGACGGCGTACGGCCGGTCGCGGCGCCCGAGCCGGTGACGCAGCGCCCGTGGCGGATGAACGACGCCGTCGCCGACCACGCCGGGCGGTTCTGGGCCGGGAGCATGGCCTGCGACCAGTCCCCCGGGTGCGGGGCGCTCTACCGGCTCGACCCCGACGGCAGCGTGCGGACCGTCCTGACCGGCCTCACCATCGCCAACGGGCCGGCGTTCAGCCCGGACGGCCGCACGATGTACCTCTCCGACACCCCGCTGGGCCACATCGACCGCTTCGACGTGGACCCCGACACCGGTGAGCTCGGCGCCCGCCGCCCGTTCGTGCGGCTGGACCCGGAGCGGGGCGCGCCGGACGGGCTGACCGTCGACGCCGACGGCTTCCTGTGGGTGGCCCTCTTCGGCGGCGGGGCGGTGCACCGGTACCGGCCCGACGGCGAACTCGACCGCCGGATCACGGTTCCGGCCCGGCAGCCCACGAGCGTCTGCCTCGCGGGCACCACGCTCGTGGTCACCAGTGGCCGCGGCGGTCTGGAGGAACCGGGACCGCAGGACGGCGCCGTCCTGGTCACCCACGCGGGTGCGCGCGGCGTCGAGGCGCTGCCCGTACGGATCGTCAGCCGGCGTTGAAGTTGTCGCTGACGTCGCGCTGCAGGTCCCGCATCGCCTCGGCGAGCAGCGTCCGGGCCTGCTCCTCGTCGTGATCGCCGGGGAGCGTCACCTCGGCGCGCACCACGCTCCCCCCGGCCGGCAGGTCCGCCACCTCGGCGCTGCCGTCCAGGCCGCTGCCGTCCTCCGCCCGCCACTGCATCCGGAGCCCGCCGTCGTCGGCCCGGTCGGTGTGCGCGCTCACGGGAAGCCAGCGGTACGCGCGGTCCGGGTCGGTCAGGACCCCGAACACCACCTCCGCGGGGGCGGTGAACTCGTACGAGCCGGTGACGTGTGCGGACATCGTTTCTCTCCTTGAGCGAGCCGGACCCCGGGAGTGCCCGATCTCGCCCGTTCCACACGTCGTGACCGGGGGGTGCGCGGCGACGGGGGGCGCCACGCACCCCGGTCATGTGGCGGCGAGCGCCTGGGTGGGGGTGAGCCGGGAGGCGCGCACCGAGGGGTACACGCCGGCGATGACGCCGACCGCCACGGCGCCGCCCACGCCGGCCAGCAGCGCCGGCACCGGCACCACGACCGGCCAGCCGTGGTACGCCGCGTACGCCACCGTGGCCAGCAGGCCGAGCATCGTGCCCGCCACCCCGCCCAGCGTCGCCAGCGCCACCGCCTCGGTGAGGAACTGGGCGCGGATCTGGCCCCGGTTGGCGCCCAGCGCCCGCCGCAGCCCGATCTCCGCGCGGCGCTCCAGCACCGAGATCACCATGGTGTTGGCCACCCCGATGCCGCCGACCAGCAGCGCCACCGCCGCCAGGGCGAGCAGCAGCGAGGAGAAGCTGTTCTCGCTGGCCCGCTTCGCCGCGAGGGCGTCCGACGGGCGGGTCACCGTGACCTGGCCCGGACGCTCCGGGTGGATCGTGGCCGGCAGGACCGCGCGGACCGCCTCCAGCTGGTCCTCCTGGACCTGCAGGTAGATCACCGTCGGGTGGCCGTCGAAGCGCAGCCGGCTGCGGGCCGCCTCCCACCCGACGAGCACCGACCGGTCGATGTCGGGTGACAGCGGGGTGGCCGCGAGGATGCCCACCACGGTGAACCACTGGTCGCCGATCATCACCTGCGGTGGCCGGCCGCCGGGCCGCAGCTCGGCGAAGCCCAACCGGGACGCCGCCACCGAGCCGAGGACGACGGTCGGGAACGCGCCGGTCACCTCGGTGAGCCAATGGCCGTAGCGGATCCGCGCGTTGATCGCCGCGGGCAGGTCGAGGCGGGCGGCCAGCACGGTCAGGCCGGAGCCGTCGTGCGGGTCCGTGCGGTCGGAACGCCGTACCAGGGTGTGGGTGTTGGCGACGGCGCTCGCCACCGTGACCGGCGCGATGCGCTGGACCATGCCGACCGACTGCTCGGGCAGCAGGACCGGCGGGTCCTGGTCCGGCACCGGCATGGCCTGCAGCACGTTGGCGCCCAGCGCGGAGAGCTCCCGCATCAGTGCCGCCTGGCTGGACGCCGGGATGCCGGTGACCACGATCATCGTCGCGATGCCGATCGAGATCCCGAGCGCGGACAGCGCGGCGCGCAGCTTGCGGGTACGCAGCCCGATGAGCCCCAGGCTCAGCAGGTCGGCGGGCGCGAGCCGGACGGGCCGGGTCACCGGGCGCTCACCGCGGCCCGGGCCCGGGCGCTGTCGGACACCAGCCGGCCGTCGCGGATCTCGATGCGGCGCGGCAGGGACGCGGCGATGTCGCGGTCGTGGGTGATCAGCGCGATGGTGGTGCCCTCCTCGTGCAGGCGGTGCAGCAGGCCGAGCACCGCGTGCCCGGTGGCCGTGTCCAGGGCGCCGGTCGGCTCGTCGGCGAGGACCAGGGCGGGCCGGTTGACCAGCGCCCGGGCGATCGCCACCCGCTGGCGTTCGCCGCCGGAGAGCTCGTGCGGCCGGTGCCCGACCCGGTGGGCGAGGCCGACCCGGGCCAGCGCCTCGGTGGCCAGCGCGCGGCGGTGCCGGCGGGGCACTCCGGCGTACAGGAGGCCGGTGGCCACGTTCTCCGCAGCGGTGAGGCCGTCGGTGAGGTGGAAGTGCTGGAAGACGAAGCCGAGCAGCCGGCCGCGCAGCGCGGAGAGCCGGCGGTCGGACAGGCGGGCCGTGTCGTGCCCGCCGATGTGCACCGAGCCGGCGGTGGGCTGGTCGAGCGTGCCCATGATGTGCAGCAGGGTCGACTTGCCCGACCCGGACGGGCCCACGATGGCCAGCAGCTCCCCCGCGGCGATGTCCAGGGAGACCCCGGCCAGCGCGGTGACCCCGCCCGGGTACGTCATGCCCACGTCGCGCAGGGACAGGACGGCGCTCACGAGGTGGTCACCACCTCGGTGCCCTCGGTCAGGCCGGCGCCGTCGACCTCCACCATCCCCTTGGCGAACATGCCGGTCTTGACGCCGACCAGGCCGCCGCCGCGGACCTGGACGGCGTACCCGCCCTCGCTGAGTGCCAGCAGGGCGCCGACCGGCGCCACCAGGGCGTCCTCGTGGGTCTCGGCGACGAAGGTGACCTCGACGTCGGCGGAGTCCAGGTGGGCGACCGTCTTCGGGTCGTCGACGGCGACGGTGACGGTCAGCTTCGTCGCCTGGTCGCCGTTGCCCTCCTCGGCCTTGAGCGCCGTGCCGACGGCGGTGACCTTGCCCGGCACGGTCTTGTCACCGGGCAGCGCCACGGTCACCCGGTCACCGCGTTCGATGGAGCCGGCCTCGGTGACGTCGGCCGGCACCGTGATCACCTTGGTCGTCGGGGTGACCGCCATGAGCGGCCCACCGGCCGGGGCGCCGAGCTGCACGGCCACGGAGTCGACCCGGACCGCGCCGCTGAGCACGACGACGTCGCCGACGGCTATCCGGCCGGTCACGGGCAGCCCCGCATCGGCCTGCCAGCGCTTGACGGCCGCGATGAGGGCGGCGGTGAGAACGTCCTCGCCCTTGTGCACCGTGACCCACTTGGTGATCGTCCGGGGCTTCGGTGGGGTGCCCTTGGGGGGTCCCGGGCGGGTCTGGCGTACCTTCTCCCCCGTCGCGGGCTGGTCGCCGGTGGAGTAGCCGAGCGCTTGGAGGTTCTTCGCCACGATGCGCACGTCCCGGCCGACGGTGTTGCGCTCCGCCAGCGTCCGGAACAGGGGCATGGCGCCGAAGAACAGCGGCACCGGCCGGTCGTCGACCCGCAGCAGCTGCTCGCCGCGGCGTACGAAGGATCCCGGCTTGGGCAGCCACGTGACCGTGCCCTCCCCGCGGCCGGTCAGCGGCTGCGCGGTGCCGTACCCCAGCGTGCCGGTCAGCGACTCGGAGGCCGACATGTCCTGCCGGGCCAGCTTGGCAATCTGCACCTCGATCGGGGCCTGCGCCGTGGGCTCCGCCGCGTCGCCGCTGCGCAGTCGCCACCCCGTCGCGAGCGTCCCGGCCACCAGCACGACGACGACCAGGGCGATCAGCGCCCGGCGCCGGCGGCGGCGCGGCCGCTCCGGCGCATCCCCCAGTGGTGCCGGGGCGACCGGAATCAGCTCGGTCGGCGAGTTGTCGGCCATGTCGGGGGATCCTGGCCGCCGAATATCAGGATCTTGTCAGGTATCGCCTCGTCCATGGGAATGTGAGCCGCGCACACCTATAGTCGCCGACGTGTGTGCGCACGTACTGGTCGCCGAGGACGACCGACGCCAGGCCGAGGTGCTGCGCCGCTACCTGGAGGCGGAGGGGCACGAGGCCACGGTGGTGCACGACGGCCGGAGCGCGCTGGAGCACGTCCGCCGCGACCCGCCGGACCTGCTCGTGCTCGACGTCATGATGCCGCAGCTCGACGGCCTGAACGTCTGCCGGATGCTGCGCCGCGACTCGGACCTGCTGATCCTCATGCTCACCGCGCGCTCGACCGAGGACGACCTGCTGCTCGGGCTCGAGCTCGGCGCCGACGACTACCTGACGAAGCCGTACAGCCCGAGGGAACTCATGGCGCGGGTCCGCACCCTGCTGCGCCGCGCTCCCAAGTCGTCACGCCCAGTGAGCGCCGTTCGGCGGATCGGCCCGCTGAACGTCGACCCCGTCCGCCATGAGGTGTCGGCGGCCGGCGAACCGGTGGACTGCACCCCGGGCGAGTTCGCGATCCTCGCCGCGATGGCCGACCACCCGGGGCGGGTCTTCACCCGGGCCCAGCTGCTCGAGCACACCCGCGGCATCGACCGCAGCTCCACCGAGCGCACCATCGACGTGCACGTCATGAACCTGCGGCGCAAGATCGAGGCGGATCCGCGCCGGCCCACGATGCTGCTGACCGTGTACGGCGTGGGCTACAAGCTGACCGGCGGCGCGGAGTGAGCCCGCGTACCGGCGCCCGGCGGGTCCCCCTGCGCCGCAGCCTCATCACCCGGCTGCTGGCGACGTCGATCCTGGTCGCGGTAGCGGCGATCGTGGCGACCGCCTGGCTGGCCACCCAGACCACCACCCGGGCGATCCAGCAGGAGCAGGGCCGGTCCCTCGCCGACGACAAGAGCGTCTACGACGCGCTGGTCGGGTACGCCGCCACCCACCCCGACTGGTCCGGCGTCAACACCCTGGTCGCGCAGCGCGCCGCGAAGACGGGCCGGCGCATCACGCTGATGACCGAGGACCGGCGGCTGATCACGGAGTCCGGGCCGGGGCCGTCGCTGCGGTCGGCGCGCCCGTCGGCCACCGTCGACCCGCTGCACCTCGACCTGGCGCTCACCGGCGGGCAGGAGCGCATCGACCCGCGCGCCGTGGGGCCGTACAAGCTGCCCGCCAGGGAGCGCGACCTGCTCCGGAAGGTCGCCGACGGGCAGCTCGCCTGCATGCGCGAGTCTGGCGTTGAGGGCGAGGTCGTGGACGGCCCCAGCGGGCGCCCGACGGTACGCGCGATCACCATCGACCCGAAGAGCGTGCTGGCGTACTGCCGGGTGTACGACGAGCCCACCCCGACCGAGCGCAAGGCCCTGGAGGACCTGGCCCGGCGTACCGCGCCTTGCCTGGGCTTGCCCTCACCGCGCGGCATCGAGATCCGGCCCGACTTCACAGCGTTCCCGCTTCCCCTGCCCGGGACCCGCTCGCCGTTCGACAGCAAGACGCAGGACCGGATCAAAGGGTGCGTCGAGAAGGCACGGCAGGCTCAGCTCGACAAGTACGTCGCCCCGCCGGCGCTGCTGTTCGTGACCGACCCGGACGAGGAGTCGGGGCAGCCGGTGTTCAACCTCTCCCGGACGAACACGCTGCGGATCGCCCTGGTGACCGGTGCGGTGCTCATCATCGCCGTCGTCGTCACGATCGTCGCCGGCCGGCGCCTCGTCGGGCCGTTGCGGGCCCTCACCGAGGCCGCCGACCGGCCCGCGGACCAGCAGGCCCGGGTGCCGGTGGCCACCAACGACGAGATCGGCTACCTGGCCCGGGCGCTCAACGACCTCGCCGACCGCCGGGAACGCTCGGAGAACCTGCGCCGGGCGATGGTCAGCGACGTCGCCCACGAGCTGCGGACGCCGCTGACCAACATCCGCAGCTGGCTGGAGGCGGCCCAGGACGGCCTGACCCCGGTCGACCCCGCGCTGCTCGAGCTGCTGCACGAGGAGGCGGTGCTGCTGCAGCACGTCATCGACGACCTCAGCGACCTCGCCGCGGCCGACGCCGGCAACCTGCGCGTGCACCCCGAGCTGGTGTACGTCCACGACATCCTGGCGCAGGTGGCGGAGGCGCACCGCAGCGCGGCCGAGACGGCGGGGGTGCGCCTCACCTTCGACGTGGCCGGGGACCCGCAGGTGCAGGCGGACCCCGTACGCCTGCGGCAGGCCGTCGGCAACCTGGTGTCGAACGGCATCCGCTACACCCCGGCCGGCGGCACGGTGACGGTGAGCGCCGCCGTGAAGGCCGCCGGGCTGGTCATCGCCGTGCGCGACACGGGGGTCGGCATCGCGGCGGAGGACCTGCCGAAGATCTTCGACCGGTTCTGGCGCTCGGAGGGCTCCCGGAACCGGGCGACCGGTGGCAGCGGGCTCGGTCTGTCCATCGTGCGCAAGCTGGTGGAGGCCCACGGCGGGGAGATCACCGTCGCCAGCCGGCCCCGCGCCGGCACCGTCTTCACGATCACGCTCCCGGCCGTGCCCTCGTCGTCGCCGGCTCCCGTCGAGGTGTAGCGCTCCTCAGCGGGTCCGCGACGACATCAGGCCCGAGGCCACGAAGCGCAGCAGCGGCCAGTAGATCCGCGTCGCGTCGGCCACCGGGCTGAAGTGCGAGGACGTGTTGTCGTCCAGGTACCTCGTGGCAATCGTGACCTGCTCCATGGGGTGGCCGCGGCGCGCCGCGTACAGCAGGACGTTCATCTCGTACTCGAAGCGTTCGCCCGGCACCGACTGCAGCCAGCCGAGCAGCCCGGCGGGATACCCGCGCAGCCCGGTCTGGGTGTCCTCGACCGGCCGGCCGGTGGCGGCGCGGAACAGCACCCGGGTCGCGGTGTTGCCGACCCGGCTGCGCAGCGGCATCCGCTCGAGGTCGCGGACGCCCAGCACCGTGTGGCCGGTCGCGGCGGTGCGCTCGGCGACCCGCAGCACGTCCGCGACGCTGTGCTGCCCGTCGGCGTCGGCGCAGACCACGTCGTGCCCGGGGAACCTCTCGGCGATGTGCCGGAAGCCCGTCTTGAGCGCGATGCCCTTGCCGCGGTTCACCGGATGGCGCAGCACCGTGCAGCCCAGACCGGCTGCCGCCGCCAGGACCGGCGCCGCCTCCTCTCCGGTGCCGTCGTCCACCACGACGACGGCGTCCACCCCGCCCGCGGCGCTCAGGCCCCCGGTGAAGGTGAACAGGTGATGTCCCGGCCGGTAGACCGGCAGCAGCACGACTGCCATCGACGCCCCTTCTGTCGGGACGCTCTATACCCGCCCGTCGAGGGCTGAACGCGTGCTCGTCACCTGTTCGAGAAGCTCCGCCGAGACGGGTGCCACCGCGGGCGCCGGGCGGCGCAGCCCACGCTCGGCGCGGCGCAGCAACGCGACCATGCGCCGTTCGCGGCGCAGCAGGGCGTCGGGGTCGCGTACGCCGAGGAGGCACACCCGGGACGTCAGATACGCCAGCCGCTCGCCGTGGCGGGACCGGTCGTCGTCCCCGCCGCTCGCCGGCACGTCCACCAGGTCGGCGCCGCGCCGCCCGAGCACCTTGGCAGTGAGGTAGCGGATCCGCGGGAGGTGCCAGGCGTGCGACACCAGGCCCAGCGGCTCCGGGCCGTCCGGCAGCAGGCCTTCGCGGGCCACGTGCACGACGTTCTCCAGGGTGCTGCGGGAGCGGGTCTCGGCGTGCAGGTCGGCGTACCGGTCGAGGCCGGCGGCGAGGGCCGCGCCGAGCATGAGGTCACCCTCGCGGCTGCCGGCGGGCGGTTCCGCGGCGCCCTCCGACGCCTCGGCCCAGCCGCCGCTGAAGACGATCCGGGCCGGCCGGCCCTCGGCTGCCGCGGCCAGGAAGGCGTCGCGATGCCGGGTCACGTATCCGGCGGCCGCGGCCACCCGGGCACCGCTGCCCGGGGTGAGCACGTAGCCGCCGGCGGAGCGGGTGACGCCCCGCCCGAACACGAGGAGCACCGTCGCGGTGGGAGGAATCATGGCCTTCCGACCGTACCCGGGTTCGGCGGGTCATCGACGCGGGTAACCGTTTCCCATGGCGGAGACGGAGAACCGGCTGGACGAGCAGGAGGCCGAGCAGGTCCGGCCGATCCGGCCCCCGGACCTCAACCAGGAGTCGGACCGGTCCGCCACCCGCCTCGAGCTCTTCTTCGACCTGGCGTTCGTGCTCTTCGTGGCCCGCTGCGCCGATCTGCTGGCGAAGGACGAGACGTGGCACGGCGGCGCCGTGTTCGCCGCCGTGCTGACGGCCGGCTGGTGGGCGTGGGCGAGCACCACCCTGTACGCCAACCGCTTCGACACCGACGACGCGGTCTTCCGGGTCCTCACGCTGACCGGCATGGCCGGGGTGGTGGCGATGGCGGCCGCGGTGCAGGGGATCGCCGGCGACGCCGGGCGGTGGTTCGCACTGGGGTACGTGGCGGTGCGGCTGGCGCTCATCGTGGGCTACCTGCGGGCATGGCGGCATCTCCCGCGGGCACGCGCGACGATCCGCCCGTACCTGTGGGGGCACGTGGCGGGAGCGGCGCTCTGGCTGGCGTCGATCGCGGTGCCGACCCCGGCCCGGTACGCCCTCTGGGCCGCCGGAGTCCTGCTGGACCTGGTCGGTCCGACGGTCGCCGCCCGGCTGCGCGACGCCGTGCCGCTGCACATGGAACACCTGCCGGAGCGCTTCGGGCTGTTCGTGATCCTGGTGCTCGGCGAGTCCGTCGCGGCGACCGTCACGGGTCTGCACGACGGCGACTGGAAACCCGGTGTGGCGCTGTCGGCGGCACCGGCGTTCGTGGTGGCGGCGGCCCTGTGGTGGATCTACTTCGACCTCTCCGGCGGCGCCGCCAAGCGCCGGCTGCTCGAGGAGGACCGGGAGCACACCCGCCAGGGCGTGCACGACTTCTACGTGTACGCGCACCTGCCGCTGGCCGTCTCCCTGGCGGCCGTCGCGGTCGGGCTCGAGCACGCGGTGCTGCACGGCGCCGACGACCACCTCACACCCGGTACCCGCTGGGTGCTCGCCATCGGCACGGCGGGCTACCTGCTCAGCAGCGCGGTGATGCAGGCAGGGCTGGGCCGGCGGGTCCGCGGCGCGGTGCTCTGGCCCGGTCTCGGCGTCCCGCTCGTGCTGGTCGTCGCCGTGCTCGACCTCGCGCCCGCGACCACGCTGGGCCTGCTCACCGCGATCCTCGTCGCCGGCGTCGTCACCGGCTTCCTCCTGCACCGCTCCGGCGAGGTCCGCACCGCGGAGGTGTAGGCCCTGCTAGGGCAGGACGCGCTCCCGGGTGCTCACGACCGCCGCGGACACGGCCTCGCGCCGGATGCAGCCCTGAGACGCGCCGACGAGCCGGAGGCCGGTCAGGTCGCCCGCACCCCAGACCGCCTTCTTGCGCGTCATCGTCCCGTACATGATCTGTTGCTGGTCCTGGATGTCCGGGTGGGCGAGGCCGATGGCGTGACCGATCTCGTGCATGAGCAGCTGGCCGCGGGTGCCCTGCAAGCCGTAGCGAGGGCCGGTCCCGAAGCCGCCCGCCAGGTCCAGGTTGGCGTTCAGCACGACACCGCCCCACTGGATCAGGCCGGTCGCCTTGCCCGTGGCGGTGTAGCCCGTGGTCCACGCCGGGCCGCCCATCCCGGCGTATTGGTTGTTCGGCAGCCACTCGCTCTGCTTGCGCGGGTGGACCCAGGCGATGACCAGCTGGGTGTTCGCCGGGTAGTCGGGGTTGTAGCCCTTCTTGGCGCGGGGCACCGCCGTGGTCGTGCCGCGGTACACGAACTTCAGGCCCGTGGCGGCGCTGATCCGCCGGATGGCGCCCTTGACGTCGGCCAGCGCGCCCTTTGGCGCCCGGGCCGGGTTGAACCGGTAGCCGATGGGCGCGCACGGGTTCCAGCGCGGGGCCGGGGTGCCCATGGTCGCGTACGCCTTGCGGTTGCCCGCCGCCCGGACCGGCGCTGCCGGAACGGAGGCCGACGCCGGCACGGGTGCCAGGGCGACGACGCAGGCGGCGGCGAGCATCGCGGCGAGGCGGCGCCGGACCGGGTGGGACCTCATCGACCAACCCCTCTCACTGCCGGCGCGTTCACCGGCACCGTCGGGAATCGGCGGCGCCCGCACCGGCGTGAGACGACCTGGGTTGCAGTCGGGTTGCGGTTCTCAGTGCGCGGCGGCGGCAGCGGCGATCAGCCAGGCCACCTCCGGGTGCACGATGTCGGAGTGGGCGCCCGAGAACGCCGACTGCCGGGTGTCGGCGACGACCTGCGACGCGTCGACGGTGTGAAAGGCGCCGGCCGTCAGGGCGTACGCGGTCCCGGGCGGCAGCAGCGTGAGCTGCCGGGCCGGCGCGGCACCCTGGAACCCGTGCGCGCCCATGCCGCCCCACCGCATCGCCGGGTCCACGGCGGCCGCCGAGTCGTCCCGGGCCAGGAACGACGCCCGGGGATACCAGCGGCCGACCGCCCAGTCGTGCGGGCTGAAAGTGGCCGCCAGCGGGCCCCGGACCCGGTCCGCCACGCCGTGCAGGGCGCCCGCCGCGCCGAACGGCATGCCGCTCAGCGGGGTGAACGCGTAGTGCGAGAACGCGCCCTGCACCAGGCAGAGCGACGCGACCGGGCTCTGCGCGGCCGAGCCGATCCCGGCCAGCGCGAAGGAGACCAGCCGGGCGCCGAAGCTGTGCCCGGCCAGGTGCACCCGGACCTGCGGCAGCCGCTGGTGCAGGCGGGCCAGCATCGGGCCCAGGCCGCGGCGGCCCACGTCACCGGCCCGCCCCTTCATCTCGAAGTAGGAGCCGACCCGCAGCGCGTCCTTCGCTCCCCGCCACACCTTGTCGAAGAGGTCCCCGATGCCCTGCGCGTCGCCGTCCGCCGGGGCGCTGCCGAGGATGTCGGCGATGCGGGCGTACGCCTGCCGCGGGTCCTCGGCCAGCAGCAAGGAGCGCTCGCCCGAGTCCTCCGGGCCGAGGCGGGACGCGGCGAAGACCGTACCCAGCAGGGAGTGGAACTCGTCGAGCCGGGCCTGCTGGACCGCCGGTGGATCGGCGCCGACGCCGGCGGCGCCCTCGTCGACGAGCTCGCCCATCCGGGTCACGGCGGCCCGGCGGCCGGCCGCGAACGACCCGAGCAGGGACTGCGCCACCTCCTTGCCGGACAGCACCGCGTCGGCGGCGCCCGGCCGGTCCGCCTGCACCGCGGCACGCACCTGCGCGGCCGCCTCCGGGGGCGGGTCGGGGAACCACAGTGAGGGCCAGAAGACGCCTGCGAAACCGGCCGTCGGCGGTGCCAGGTCCGCGATGAGCGGGAACAGTGCGTCGTAGAGGTCGCGGGCCCGCTGCTCACCGGTGCCCCAGCCGTGGCTGAAGACGAACAGGTCGGTGATGCCGCGCGCCGCGACGTCGTCGAAGAAGGTGGTCTCGGCCGGCGCGGTGAGCGTGCCGTCCCGGTCGAAGTGCAGCTCCCACGGGTTCATGGTTCCTCTCCTTCCGCCGCCGCTCACGCGTCGGCGAGCATCCGCATCAGGTCCACCACCCCGCTGCCCTGGGCGTACCGTTCCCGGCCCAGGTCGGTCGCGGTCGCCATGAGCAGCCGCTTCACCTCGCGGGGGCGCCCGATGAACTCGGGGCGGGCGGACAGGAAGGCGGCAAGCACACCCGAGACGTGCGGCGCCGCCATGGAGGTGCCGGACTGCTCCGCGTACGTGAGCAGCCGCTCCGGATCGTCGGCGGGCAGGTCCAGGCCGGCCCGGGACCGCACCAGCCCGGTCGCCGCCGAGGCGATCCACTCGCCGGGCGCCACCACGTCGGGCTTGAGCCGGCCGTCCAGGGTGGGCCCCTTGCCCGAGGTCCAGGAGACGCCGAAGGCGTGCGGCGCCTCGCGGTGGGTCGAGCCGACCGCGATGCACCCCTCGGCGTGCGCCGGTTCGGTGATGGAGCCCAGGACCGCGGTGCTGTCCGCCCGCGGTCCGACGCCTCCGCCGCCGTTGCCGGACGAGACGACCACCAGCACGCCCGCGTCGGCGAGCTGGTTGACCGCCCGGGACAGCGGCGACTGCCCGGCGGCGTAGTGCTCGGGATCCCACGCACAGCCCAGGCTGATGTTGACGCCGTGCACCCGCAGCACGTTCGGGTCGAGGTTCACCTCGGTACGCAGGTAGTCGAGCGCACGGATGACCGCCGCGGACGAGGTGACGAAGGTGCCCAGGTTCGGGTCGTGCCGCAGCACCTTGAGGCTGACCAGCTCGCAGTCCGGCGCCATCCCGCTGAGGGTGCCGACGCGCTGGCGCTGGACGTACCCGCCGTCGAGGGGTTCGTCCGACGCGGCGACGTGCGGGAACCGGCCCGGAGGGGTGCCGCCGGCGATGATCCCGGCGACGTGCGTGCCGTGGCCCTGCTGGTCGGTCAGCGGCGATTCCGGGTCCGGCTTCGGGTCACCGGGCAGGCGGACCAGGCCGGTGAAGTCGCGGTGCAGGCCCGCCGTCCGGCCGGTGCACGGGTCGGTGGCCAGCTCGAGCGCCGCGAAGTGCGGGTGGGTCGCGTCGATCCCCGAGTCGGCCACGGCCCAGACCACGCCCCGCCCCCGCGCGTTGTACGAGCGCCACGCCGCGTCGGCCTTGACGGTCGGGGCGGAGCGGTCGATCTGGGCGTACAGCGGGTAGTCCGGCCAGGCCTTGAAGATGATCACGGGCCGGTCCCCGGCGGCCGCGGCCCGGCGGTCGACAGTCATGATCGCGTGCAGCTGCGCGCGGGTGAGCACGCACTGGTAGAGCTTCGCGGTGACCATCGCGGGCGGGGACGAGGCGTCGGCCCACAGCGCGTGGAAGGCCTCGGTGACCGCCCGCAGGCCACCGGGGTAGAGCACGTTCAGTTCCAGCAGGACGGGCACCGGCTCGTCCGGCCCGTCGTCCGGCGACCGGTTCAGGTCGCCGATCAGCCGGGAGCGATGACCGCGGTCCGCGTACGCCATGGCCGGAACGTAAGCCCAGGTCAGGCACCGGAGTACGGCTCGGTGCAGTTTCCGACACCGGGTATCACTCGGACCGGGGACGGGCCGGGGCGCAGTGCCCCGGCCCGTCCGTTTTCGTGCTGTTCTACGGTGCGGGGTACTCGTTGACGTAGACCGGCTGACCGATCTTGGTGGTGTCGGCCGCGGCGCCCACGCCGTTGACGACGTGGTCGAGGGTGCCCGCGCTGAGGTTCACCGTCAGGATGTGGTGCAGCTTGACACCCGGGCGGTTCGGGACCTCGAAGCCGTTCTCGGTGTGGATCGACGGGTTGTTCTGGTTGAACACGTACGCACCGCCGGCGTACAGGGTGTGCTTGCGGACCTTGTTGCCGACCTTGTAGGCGGCGTAGCCCTCGACCGAGCCGTTCATCCAGTCCGCCTGCGTCGGCGGGTCGTACGGCAGCTCGTTCTGGTAGAAGATCGTCGTGCCGTTCTCGCCGTTCCAGGTCGTGTTGTACCGCTGGTAGTGCTCGACGAACAGGCCGGTCGCGGTGACGTTGTCGCCGTTGATGACCGCGCCCTGCCGGCCGATGTTGGTACGCCAGCGCTGGGTGTCGCCGTTCACGCCCTCGGTGAAGCCCTCGACGCCGTGGTCGGCACGCCACACCCAGGTGTGGTCGATGAGCACGTTGTCGCTGTTGACCTCGAGCGTGGTGTCGGCCTTGCCGACGTGCGGGCCACCGACGCGGAAGTACACGTCGGAGAGCGTGGTCGGGTTGGTCGGCGAGCTGATCCCCAGGCCGTGCTTGTTGCCGACGCGCAGCAGGGTCTTCGACTCCTTGGTACCGGCGTCGATGGTGACGCCCGCGACGATCACGCCGGGCACGTCGGCGACGGCCAGCGGCGTGGCGCCGTTCACCGCGGTCAGCGTGGCGTGGCCGAGGCCGAGCACGACCGTGTTCGGGCGCCAGGCGTTGATGGTGTGGTCGACGTTGTACACGCCCGGGGTGAGCAGCAGGTGCTTGCCCAGGGTGAGGGCGGCGTTGATCTTCCACACCGGGTCGGACGGCTTGGCCACGAAGAAGTCGCTGAGCGGGAGCGTACGGCCCGCGGTGAGGCCCTCGTCCCAGGACGTGCCGCTGGTGCTGCGGTGCGCCGACGGCACCCGGACGTTGTACTTGCCCTTGGCGTCGACGAACAGGTACGGCTTCTCCCGGCTGAGCGGGGTCTGCTCGAGCGTCGTGTACGGCGGGTTCGGGAACGCCGCGTCGTCCGGGGCTCCCTCGACGCCGGCGAACACCTGGTTCCACACGCCGTTCGACCAGCTCTTGACGACGCTGTTGCGGGTCAGCCACTGCTGCTGCGAGCCGCTCACCACGTCGGGCAGGTGCGAGTCGGCGATGAAGCCGCCGCTGGCGTACTGCGGGCCGGCGGTGCAGTAGTCCATCAGCGACAGGTTGCCGCCCTTGATGTCGAGCCGGCGCAGCGACACGGCCTGCGACACGGCCCAGAAGTTGGCCGAGGAGCGGCAGCCGTCCTGGCCGGCGCCGTTGACGTTGATCGTGAGGTTGGACAGGGTGCGCCAGAAGTTGTTCAGCGCGATGCAGTTGCTGGTGCCGCCGTCGCCGAGGCAGCGGTTGTAGACCTCGACCTTGCCGTTGATGACGACGTCGGACGGCGATGCGCCGAGGCCGGCGATCTCGGTGTAGTAGCCCACCTTGACCTGCAGCGGCTTCTCCGCGGTGCCGTAGGTGCCGGGCTTGAAGAGGTAGGCGTACCGGTCGGTGCCCATCTCGTTGTCGACCTGCTTGGCGTGGGTGGCGTCCAGCGTCTTCTGGATCTGCTCGACCGGCATGCTCGGGTCGAAGACGGTGACGTTGGCCCCGAGACCCGGGACGGTGTTCCCGTACTGCGACGGCGCCGCGGACGCGGACGTACCCGTCAGTGTTCCGGCGGTCGCCAGGAGGAGGCCGACGGCGAGTAACCGGCCGAGGCGCCGGCGCCCGGAGGGGCGTGTCGACATGCGGGGTGGTCCTTTCGGTAACAGGGCGGCAATGAACCAGGTCACAGAAAGCGATAGACGAGCCCGGATGTCAAGTGGGGGAGCGCTCTCTCAACACGGCATTCGGGGCCGCATACGGACATCTCGCCTCAGTTTCGGAACCAGCAAGGCCGAACGGATGATCATTTCGCCACACGGCCCATCCGCGCCGACCGCCGGGAAATGGCGGAATAACAATTTCCCGATCACTTCCCGAAAATGTCATATCGCGCATGAGGATCCCTCACGTTCTTGATGACATTTGCAACTGTAATTGCACCTGCACGGCCTGCGACGCTTCTGAAGCAGAACGTCATCACCCGATGCCGACACCGGTCTCCTCACACCGGTGCAGCGTGTTCGCCGGCAGGGAGGACCGTGTTCCAGATCGCATCCACCATCCGCCCCGGTCGCACGACCGGGCGGCCCGCCGACCTCATCGCCCGCCCCGTCGCACCGCCCGTGCCGGCCCGCCCGGTCCGGGCCGCCCGCACCGGGCTCGGCGAGGGCGCCGTCCTCGTCGCGCTGGACGCGGCCGCCGTCGCCGCCGTGTCGGCCGCCACCGGCTCGAGCGAGGTCACCGCCCTCGTCCGGGCCACGGCCGTCGCGCTCACCCTGGCCGTCGCGGGCCTCTACCGGACGCGCCTGCAGTTCTCCGTCCTCGACGACATCCCCCGCCTGGTGCTCGCGCTCGCGGTCGCCACGGTCGCCGGCGTCTGGCTGCCGTGGCCCGTGCCGCCCGCGCCGGAGGTGCTGGCCGTGGTCCTGGCCGCCCTCGTGGCCGGCCGCGTCGCCGGTTACCGGCTGCTGCGCCGGCACCGCCGCCGCTCCCCCGGCCGCGCGGCCATCGTCGTGGGCTGCGGCGAGGTCGCCGTCCGGCTCGCCGACGCGCTGCGCGAGGACCGCTCGTACGGCATCGCGCCGGTCGGCTTCGTCGGCCCGCGCACGCTCACCGAGACCAGCCTGCCGATCCTCGCCCCCGCCGCGGACCTGGAGAAGGCGGTGAAGAAGTACAAGCCGCTGCACCTGATCGTGGCGTACCCGGCCACACCGGACGCCGATTTGGTGGCGGCGCTGCGCCGGTGCCGGCGGCACGGCGTCACCGTGCACGTCGTGCCGCGGCTGTTCGAGCTCGCCGTCGGCTGCGGCGGCGCCGAGGTGATCCGCGGCATCCCGCTCGCGCGGCTGCGACCCGAACCCGTGCAACTGCGGCGGTGGGCGGTCAAACGGCTCATCGACATCTGCGGCGCGGCGGTCGCCCTGGTGCTGCTGGCGCCGGTCTTCCTCCTCTGCGCGCTGGCCGTGAAGATCGAGTCCGGCCGCCACGGGGTGCTGTTCCGCCAGGAGCGGATCGGCCGCGACGGACATCCGTTCACCATCGTCAAGTTCCGGTCGCTGACCCCGTCCACCGACCTCGAGTCGCAGGTCAAGTGGAACATCAACACCGACGCCCGGGTCGGGCCGGTGGGCCGGTTCCTGCGCTTCAGCTCGCTCGACGAGCTCCCCCAGCTGGTCAACGTCCTGCGCGGCAGCATGTCGCTGGTCGGCCCGCGGCCCGAACGGCCGTACTTCGTCGAGCAGTTCCAGCGGACGTACGCCGGCTATCTCGACCGGCACCGGGTGCCCGCGGGCATCACCGGCTGGGCCCAGATCCACGGGCTGCGCGGCGACACGTCCATCGAGGAGCGGGTGCGGTTCGACAACCACTACATCGAGCACTGGTCGATCGGGATGGACATCAAGATCATCCTGCGGACCGTCGGCGCCATGATCAGCATCCACCGGGTCTGACCATGACCGCCCCCCTGCCCCTCGTCGTGGTACGCGGCCCGATGCGCGTGGCCCTCGCCCCGCTCGCCTGGCTGCTCACGGCCGTCGACGTGGCCGTACGCCGGCCGAGCGTCCTGGTCGTCGGCACGGTGCTGCTCATCTGCGTGCCCAGCCACATCAGCGACGTGTCGGCCTCCGGGCACATCACCGCGGCCGACCTCGCGGCGGGGATCGTGGTCGCCGTCCTCGCCGTCCGCCTGCTCGCCGGCGACCGGTCCACCGCCCGGCGGGGCTGGCTGCCGTTCGGCGCCGCACTCGCCTCCTTCGCGCTGGCGACGGTGACCGCGAGCGACGTGTCGGCGAGCGTCATCGGCTTCATCCGCTACAGCGAGCTGTTCGTCCTCGTCCCGGTCGCCGTGGCCATGTCGCTGCGGGACCGCCGCGACATCCGCCTGGTCGCCGGCGCGATCGTCGCCGTCACCGCCGTCGAGGGCACGGTGGGTGTCTACCAGTACGTCACGAAGACCGGCGCCTCCTACGCGGGCGAGTACGTCCGCGCGGTGGGCACGTTCGGCGCCGAGCAGGTCATGGCCCTGGCCTCGCTGCTCGGCTACGGCCTGATCGTGACCCTGGCCCTCGGCCTGGCACTGCGCGGCCGGGCTCGCACGGCCCTGCTCGCCGGCGCGGCGTTCCTCCTCCTGCCGCTCGGGCTGACCCTCAGCCGGGGCGCGTGGATCGCCACCGCCTGCGCCGTGCTGGTCCTGCTGGTCATCGCCAACTGGCGCATCGCCGCCCTCGTCGCCGGCATCGGCGCGATCGCCTTCACCCTGCTCTCCCTGAGCGCGGGCGGCGGCGACCCGGCCTCGGGCACGTTCAGCCAGCGGATCACCAGCATCACGTCCTCCGGCAGCACCCCGGACCAGTCCGTCCGCGACCGGTACGCCCTCTGGCAGGCCGCCCGCGCGATCTGGGCCGACCACCCGGTGATCGGGGTGGGCCTCAAGGACTTCGCCGGCTACCGCGACAGCTACGCCTCGGTGGCGCTCTCGGCCGGCAGCGACGTCGGCGACCCCGCGTCCGGGGTCAGCCGGGAGCCCCTGCTGTCCGCGCACAACCAGTACCTGATGGTCCTCAGTGAACAGGGCACGGTCGGCATCCTCGCCTTCGGCGGCCTGCTCGGCACCCTCGCCGTGGGCTCCGTACGACGCCGGTCCGGCCTGCTCCCGCCGGCCGAGGAACGGTTCCTCGACCTCGCCACGCCGGCCGTCATGGTCTGGACCCTGGTCGACTTCGTCTACGGCGACATCGGCGGCGGCCCGAGCAGCGTCCTGCTCGCCGTCATCCTCGGGCTCGTCGCCCGGCGCAGCGTCATCATCCCCCGCCCCGCCGAGGAGGCCCGCTGATGACCGCGACCGCCGACCGCAGCCAGGTGCGCACCACCCTCGTCCGCGCGGCGCTGGTGACCATCGTCGTCACCATGGCCGGGTCTCTGCTCGGGCTCGTCCGCGACCTGCTCCTGGCTCGGTTCTTCGGCGCCGACGGCGGCACCGACGCCTTCCTGGTCGCCTGGACCGTGCCGGAGACCGCCTTCGTCCTGGTGGTCGAGGGCGCGATGTCGCTGCTCATGATCCCGGTGTTCAGCCGCGCGCTCACCCGGGCCACCGAGCGCGACGCCCTCCGGGCCACCCGGGCCGTCGTGTCCGCCACCCTGCCGCCGGTCATCGCCGTGCTGGTCCTCGGCTCGGCGACGGTCGCGCTGGGCGCGCCGGTGCTGGTCCACGTCGTCGCACCGGGCCTGGCCGACCCGCAGCTCGCCGTCACCTGCACCCGGCTCACGGCGATCACCGTGCTGACGTTCGGGATCGCCGGCTATCTCAGCGCGGCCCTGCGCGCCAACCACGTGTTCGGGGCGCCCGCGGCCATCCACCTGGCGTACAACGTCGGGATCGTCGCGCTGATGGCGACGCTGCACGGGCGGCTCGGCGTCGTCAGTGCCGCCGCGGGCGTCGCGCTCGGCAGCGTCTTCATGGTGCTCGCCCAGCTGCCGAGCTTCCTGCGCCACGTCGGGCTGCCCCGGCGCTGGCGGCATCCCGGGTCCGGCGTGATGCTCGGGGCGGTCGCACCGATCGTCGTCTACACCGTCGCCCGGCAGGCCCAGGTCTTCGTCGAGCGGTTCCTCGGCTCGTCGCTGGCGCCGGGCACCATCTCGTACCTGAACTATGCGCAGAAGGTCGCGCAGATCCCGATGCTGATCGCGCTGCTGGTCTGCACGGTCACCTTCCCCACGCTCGCGCGCAGCGTCGCGGCGGGCGAGGTCGACCAGGCCCGGCGGCGGGTCGAGACCGACCTGCGGACGGTCACCGGGCTCATCTTCGTGGCCGCCGCGTACCTGGTCGCCTTCGGCCCGCAGGTGGTGGCGGTGCTGTTGGAACACGGCGAGTTCACCGCGGCGGACACGGCGGCGACGGCGGCGATCATGCGGGTCTACGCGCTCGGCGTCTTCGGGCACGCGATGGTCGGCGTGCTCTCCCGGCCGTTCTTCACCGGCGAGCGGCGTACGTGGTACCCGGCCGTCGCGATGGCCGTCGGTCTCGCCCTCACGGCCGTGCTCGCCGCGGCCTCGGTGCCGTGGCTGGGGGCGTACGCGATCGCCGCGGCCAACGGCGTCGGCATCACCACCACCGCCGTGCTGCTGCTCGCCGGTCTGCGCGCCCGCGTCATCGCGATCTCCGTGCCGGCGGTCGGCACCGCGACGGCGAAGCTGGCCGGCGCCGCGGCGGTAGCGGGTGCCGCCGGCTGGTTCGCGGGCCGTCTCCTGACGGGATGGCCGGCACTGCCCACCGCGGTCGTCGGCGGCCTGGTGGTGCTCGGTGCGTTCGCCGCCCTGGCCCGGCGGAGCTTCGACGAGGTGTGGAAGCGGAGGATCCACCATGGAGGCTGAACTGGTTCCCCTGCCGCTGGTGCTGATGTACCACTCGGTGCAGGAGTACGACTCCGACCCCTACCAGGTCACCGTCCGGCCGGAGCGCTTCGGCCGGCAGCTGCGCTGGCTCGCCGCCCGGGGCCTGCGCGGCGTGTCGATGACCGAGCTGATGGAGGCGCGGCGCGGGGGGCGCGGCGCCGGGCTGGTCGGGCTCACCTTCGACGACGGGTACGCCGACTTCGTCACCGAGGTGGTCCCGGCCCTCGAGCGGCACGGCTTCACCGCCACGGTGTTCGTGGTGGCCGGCTCCCTCGGCGGCTGGAACTCCTGGGACGACCCCGCTCCCCGCAAGACCCTGATGACCGCCGCCGACGTCCGCCGCGCGGCCGCCGCCGGCATGGAGATCGGCTCGCACAGCCTCTCGCACCTGCGGCTCACCAAGGTCGGCGACGGCGAGCTGTTCGACGAGGTACGCCGCAGCCGGCTGCTGCTCACCGAGATCACCGGCACCACGATCAGCGGCTTCTGCTACCCGTACGGCGACGCGGGCGCCCGGGAGATCCGCGCGGTCGAGGACACCGGGTACGACTACGCCTGCGCCGTGCACCCGTCGCCGCTGGACGGGCGGCACGCCGTACCGCGGACGTTCATCGGCGACCGGGACACCGCGCCGCGCCTGCTCGCCAAGCTGGCGCGGCACCGGTTGCGGGCGGGCAGGGCCGCGCGATGAGGATCCTGCACGTCATCACCGGCCTGGCCCCGGGCGGCGCGGAGCATCAGCTGCGGCTGCTGCTGCGGCGGCTGCCGTACGACTGCGAGGTCGTCACCCTGTCGAACCCGGGCGCGGTCGCCGCCGCGATCCGTGCCGACGGCACGACCGTCCACGAGCTCACCATGTCCAGCAACCGCGACGTGTCGGCCGTGGTGAAGCTGCGCCGGCTGATCCGCGACGGCCGCTTCGACCTGGTCCACACCCACCTGTACAGGGCCTGCGTGCACGGCCGGGTGGCGGCCCGGCTGGCCGGCGTCCCGGCCGTGGCCACCGAGCACTCCCTCGGCGACGGCGTGATCGAGGGACGCCGGACCTCGGTGCTGGTCCGCGCCCTCTATCTCGCCACCGAGCGCATCGGGCGCACCACCATCGCGGTCTCGTCGACCGTGGCCGGGCGGCTGCGCGCCTGGGGCGTGCCGGCGCGGCGGATCAGCGTCATCCCCAACGGCATCGACGCGGCGGAGTTCCGGTACGACCCGCTGCGGCGGGAGGCGGCCCGCGCCCGTTACGGCATCGCCCCCGACGCCGTCGTGATCGGCGGTGTCGGCCGGCTCGAGCCGGGGAAGCGCTTCGACCACCTGATCTGGGCGCTGACCCAGGTTCCCGGTGCCACGCTGCTGCTGGTCGGCGACGGTTCCGCCCGTGCCGCCCTGCGCGACGAGGCGGCCCGGCTCGGCGTGGCCGACCGGGTCGTCTTCACCGGCGCGGTGGGGCACGTCCGGGACCTGCTCTGCGCCATGGACGTCTTCGTCTCACCGTCCGGTCAGGAGACCTTCGGGCTCGCCGTCCTCGAGGCCCTCGCCTGCGGGCTGCCGTCGCTCTACGCGGTCTGCCCGCCGCTGGAGGAGTCCGGCGACGACGCGGCGCGCCGGCTGTCGCGCGACCCGGAGTCGCTGCCCCGCGCCCTGCGCGCCGAGTTGGCCGGTCTCGCCGAGCGCGGCGGCGCCCGCCGGCCCGTGCCCCCGGTCGTCACCCGCTACGACATCGCCCGGCTGGCCGAGTCCGTCGGCCGCCTCTACGAGCGCATCGTTTCCCGACCGCTGGCCGAGAGCAAAGGAACACCACGGTGAAGTCACGCGAGATCCTGCGGCGGCTGGTTCGGCGCTTCGGGCTGCTGCTCCTGCTCGCCCTCGTGGGCGGGGCGGCCGGCGCCACCTATGCCGCGCTGAAGACCCCCACCTACACCGCGAAGGCCTACGTGGTGGCGATCGGCGAGCCGGGTGAGTCGATCACCGCGCTGAACTTCGCTCAGGCATACGGCCGCATCGCCACCAGCGGCCCGGTGCTGGCCCAGGCCGCGGCCCGGCTCGGCGGCGACGCCGGCGGGCTGTCGTCGGTCACCGCGGAGACGTCGCCCGACGCGCCGGTCGTGGAGATCACCGCGACCGGTACGAGCGCCCGGGCCACCACCGACCGCGCCAACGCGGTCGCCGGCGCCCTCACCGAGTACGGCAGCCTCCGCCGGTCCGACACGAAGGTCAGCCTGTCGATGCTGGCCCCGGCGACGGTCCCGGAGCGCCCGACCTCGCCGAAGCCGCCCCTGGAGCTGGCCGTGGGCGCGGCCGGCGGGTTGCTCATCGGCGGGCTTGCGGTCCTGGCCGGCGTGGGCCGCTCCGCGACCGTCGCGGAACGCGTCGAGGAGCAGCAGGAAGAGACCCGGGCCGAGCCGGCGCGCTACGAGGCGGAGGTGCCCGAGGTGGAGGACGCCGAGGAGGACGAGCCGGCGGCGGACGGTGGACGCTTCACCGGCATCGCGCTCGTCCAGCGCCCGTCGAAGGCGATCACGGCCTACCGGGCGTCGTCGCTGGACGCGCCGCTGGGCGAGGATGCCGCGGACCGGGTGATCCCGGCGCAGCGGGTCGTCGGGCGGGCGACCGTCGCCGGGATGGAGGACGAATGATCACCGTGGACCGCGACATGTGGACGGCGGAGACCCGCCGCGGCGACGCCGGGCTGGCCGGGCTGCGCGAGCAGTGGGAGGACCTGTACGCCCGCTGCGGCACGGCGTCACCGTTCCAGGCGTACTCGTGGCTGGAGTCGTGGTGGCACTCGTACGCGACCCCGGGCACCCTGCGCCTGGTGCTGGTCCGCCACGAGGGCCGGCTGGTCGCCGCGGCGCCGTTCCAGCTGCAACGCCGGACCGGCTGCACCGTCCTCACGCCGCTCGGCGGGGCGCTGGCGGACTTCACCGACGTGCTCGCGGCCGACGACGCCACCCGGCCGGCGGCCCGGATCCTCGCCAAGGCCCTGCTGCTGGAGCCGGGCTGGGACGCCGTGGACCTGCCCGAGTCCCGCCCCGGCGCGGTGACCGGCACGGCCCTGTGGGAGTCCTGGCCCGGCGGGCGGTGGCGGTGCCCCGCGTCGCTCTGCCTGGAGCTGCCGGCCTCGCCGATGGAGGACCTGGTCCGCGGCCTGCCGCCGAAGACCCGCAAGACCGTCCGGCGCCGGCTCAACCAGCTCGACCGGGCCGGCATCGAGGTCCGTGAGGTGCCGGCCGCCGGCGCCGGTACGGCGGTCGCCGAGCTGCTGCGCCTGCACGAGCTGCAGTGGCGGGGCCGCGGCATCAACGAGCACCACCTGAGCCCCGCGTTCGCCGGCCACCTGACCCGCTCGGTGAGCGGCATGCTCGAGGCCGGGCAGGCGGCCCTCCTCGAGTACAGGATCGACGGCCGGCTGATGGCCTCGTCGCTGATGCTCATCGGCCGCGACCTCGTCGGCGGTTACCTCTTCGGTGCCGACCCGGCGCTGCGCGAGCGGGTCGACGTGAGCACGATGCTGCTGTCGGACACGCTCCCGCTGGCCCATCGCCTGGGCCTGCCGACGATGAGCATGCTGCGCGGCGCCGAGGAGTACAAGGCGCGCTGGCAGCCGCGGGAGGCGCTGAACCAGCGCATCATCCTCGGCCGGCCGCGCAGCCTACGGGCGCCGTTGTACGCGACGGGGGTCCGGGCGCGCCGGGCCGCCGTGCTGGCCGCCAAGGAGCACGCCCCGTGGCTGCGCGACGTGCGCGACCGGCTCCGGTCACTCCGTGGGGAGCCCCGATGAGCGTGGCGGTGCTGCACGTCGCCCAGCCCGCCGACGGCGGCGTGGCCCGCTACGTCGTCGCGGCGTGCCTCGACCAGATGACCCGCGGCTGGCGGGTCTCGGTGGCCTGCCCGGACGGCGGCCGGCTCGCCGACGACCTGGCGCGGGCGGGCGTCCCCCGGCTGCGCTGGCCTGCCGTGCGCAGCCCGGGACCGGAGTCGGTGCCCGAAGCGTTGCGGCTGCGCGCGCTCGTCGACCGTCACCGGCCGGACGTCGTCCATCTGCACGCCTCGAAGGCGGGTCTCGCGGGCCGGCTGCGCCCGGCCCGGCGGATCCCCATCCTCTTCCAGCCGCACGGCTGGTCCTGGCTGGCCGTCGACGGCGCCCTGCGGGCGGCGAGCCTGGCCTGGGAGCGCGCCGCCGCCCGCTGGACCGACCTGCTGCTGTGCGTCGGCCCCGGTGAGGCGGAGCAGGGCCGGGCCGGCGGGGTCCGCGGCCGCTACGCGGTGGTGCAGAACGGCGTGGACCTCGACCGGTTCCCTCCCGCCGGAGCGGCCGCCCGGGCCGCCGCACGCGCCCGCCTCGGCCGGCCGGGCACCGGACCGCTGGCGGTGTGCGTCGGCCGGCTGACCCGGCAGAAGGGACAGGACGTGCTGCTGGCGGCCTGGCCCGCCGTCCGCGCCCGGTGCCCCGGCGCGGAGCTGGCCCTGGTCGGCGCCGGCGACCTGGACTTCGCGCTGCGCTCGGCGCGCGTGGCCGGGGTGACCTTCGCCGGCCCGGTCGACGACGTCCGGGACTGGCTGGCCGCCGCGGACGTCGTGGTGCTGCCGTCGCGGTGGGAGGGGCTGTCGCTGACCGTGCTCGAGGCGCTGGCGACCGGCCGCAGCGTCGTCGTCAGCGACATCCCCGGGCTGGCCGAGGCGGTCGGGCCGGCCGGCGCCCGCGTGGCACCCGGCGACCCGGCGGGGCTCGCCGCGGCGGTGGCGCGGCGGCTGCTCGACCCCGCGCTCGCGGCCGCCGAGGGCGAGGCGGCCGCCCGGCACGCCGCCCGGTTCGACCTGCGACTGACCTTCGACCGGCTGGCGGAGCGCACCGCCGAGGTCGCCGCGGCAGAGGGAGGGGCATGCCGATGACCACCGTGCACCGCGAGGCGCTCGACCTCGCCGACCCCGCGTTCTGGCGCCGGCCCCCGGCCCAGCGGCTGGGCGCCTTCCGGGTGCTGCGCGCCCTGGACCGCCCGGCGGTGTGCGGCGACGGCGCCTACGCCCTGCTCCGTCACCGCGACGTCGTGGCGGCCAGCCGTACGCCCGAGGTGTTCGTCAGCGGCCCCGGCGTCACCACCCCGAAGCCCGCCGCGTGGGTCCGGTTCGTCTTCGGCGACTCCATGGTCAACCTGGACGATCCCCGGCACGCGCGGCTGCGGGCCATCGTCGGCCGCGCCTTCACGCCCCGGGTCCTGGCCCGGATCTCCGACGACGTCCAGCGCACGGCGATCGGCATCGTCGACGACGTCACCGCCGGGCGCCCCGCCGACTTCGTCCGGGCGGTGGCCGCGCGGATGCCGTTCGAGATCATCTGCGGGATGATGGGCATTCCGGCGTCCTACCGCCGGGAGCTGCTCGGCCAGATCCTGCGAGCCGGCGAGGGCACCGAGGTACGCCGGCGCCCGCGGGTTCCGGGCCGCAGCCTGCGCGCGCTGGCGAGGATGCACCGGGTGGTGGGCCGGGTGGCCCGGCAGCGGCGGCACGAGCCCGGCGACGACCTGATCTCCGCGCTGGTCACCGCGGAGGTCGACGGCAGCGGGCTCACCCGGCGCGAGCTGGGCTCGTTCTTCTCGCTGCTGCTGGTGGCGGGGGTGGAGACGACCCGCAACGCCATCGCGCACGGGCTGCACCTGCTCACGGCGAACCCGGAGCAACGCGCGCTGCTGGCCGGCGACTTCGACCGGTACGCCGCCGGTTTCGTCGACGAGGTGGTGCGGCACTCGTCGCCGATCATCCAGTTCCGGCGTACGGTGGCGCGCGACCACGAGCTGAACGGCTATCCGCTGCGGGCCGGCGACGAGGTGGTGCTCTGCTACGCCGCGGCCAACCGTGACGAGACCGTCTTCGCCGACCCGGACGTCTTCGACATCACCCGGCGGCCCAACCCGCACGTCGGCTTCGGCGGCGGCGGGCCGCACTTCTGCCTCGGCACCGCGCTGGCCCGGCAGGAGATGACCGTCCTCTTCCGGGAGCTGCTGACCCGGCTGCCGGACATCCGGTCGGTGGGCGAGCCGGAGCTGGTCGCGTCCAGCTTCGACAACCGCGTCGGCCGGCTCCGCTTCGCGTACTGAGAGCCGGGCACCGCCGTGATCCGCTTCGTCCTCGCCCTGATCCTGCTCCTCGCCGCCTGCACGCCGCACGCCGGGAGCCAGTCGGCGGAGGTCCTGCCCGACGGTCACCGCGGTGGCTGGCGCCTGGTCTTCAGCGACGAGTTCGACGGCACCCGGCTGGACCCGGCGCGCTGGGCCGACCATTCCAGCGCCGAGGCCGACGAGGGCCGCGGCAACCCCGGCAACCAGCAGCTCGAGTGGAACCAGGCGGCCAACTGCTCGGTCGGCGGTGGCCGGCTCGTGATGACCGCCCGCCGGGAGCAGGTCGTGTCGCCCTCGGGGCAGCGCTACGACTGGACGTCGTGCCTGATCACCAGCACCCCGTCGTACACGTTCCGCTACGGCTACCTGGAGGAGCGCGCGATCCTGCCCGCCGCCGGCGGCTTCTGGCCGGCGCTGTGGACGTGGCAGGCGCGCGGCGTGGAGCGGCACACCGAGACCGACGTGTACGAGTTCTACTCCGACAACCACCGGCGGCTCTACGGCACCCAGTATTCCGGCGCGCGCGGCCGGTGCGAGTGGCAGCCCGGCTTCGACCCGACGAGCGGCTGGCACACGTACGGCGTGGCGATCGAACCGTCCGGCACCACCTGGTACGCCGACGGCGAGAAGGTCTGCCACACGAAGGCCACGTCGGACGCGATGACCACGATCATCTCCAACCTCGCGGTCTACTCGCAGATCCCGCCGGACGCCGCGACGACCACGGCGACCAAACGCGTGGACTACATCAGGGCGTGGACCGCGTCGTGATCCGCTCGCGCTCGGCGGCCCCCGGCACCACCGCCCGCAGCAGCACCAGCCCGGCGAGCCCACCGGCGGTGTTGGCGATCAGGTCGTTGACATCGACCGTGCGGAAGTTGCCCAGCGTCAGCCACAGCGCCAGCTGCACCAGCTCGATCGCGGCGCTGGCGGTGAACGACACCGCGGCCGTACGGCGTACCGAGCCGGCTCCCCGCCACAGCAGCGGCAGGAGGAAGCCCAGCGGCACGAACATGACCACATTGAGCACGAAGCTCCAGGCCTCCACCCGGAACGGCACCCAGTGCACGACGATCCACCACGGCACGTCCCAGCGGGCCTCCGGCGGCCGCGCCTCGATCGGGAAGACGGTGATCGCGACGACGCTCACCGCGTACAGAAGGAAGATCGAAAGGGTGACCGACCGCCGGGAGGAAGCAAGCATCCCCTCCAGGATAGGGGGTCAGCGCAGCCAGCCGTCCTTGCGGACGATGCGGATCGCGTCGAGGCGGTTGCGGGCGCCGGTCTTGAGGATCACCGCCGACAGGTAGTTGCGCACGGTGCCGCCGGACAGGTAGAGCCGCCTGGCGATGTCGTTGACCGACTCGCCCTCGGCGGCCAGGCCCAGCACCTCCAGCTCGCGGGTGCTCAGCCCGCGCTCGGTGTTGAGCGACGCCGCCTGCAGTCTCGGGTGGACGATGCGCTCCCCCGCGGCCAGCCGTCGCACCGAGTCGGCGAGATAGGCCGCGGACGCGTCCTTGAGCAGGAAGCTGACATCCCCGCCCCGGCGCCGCGGCGGAAGCATGCCGCGCTTGGTCGGGTCGCAGAGCACCAGCACCGCACAGGACGGGATGCGCGCCCGCAGCTCGGCGACGGCCGGCAGCACCTGACTGACCATGAACTCGGTGTCGATCACCACAACGTCCGGCGCGAACTCGACCGCGCGGGCGGCGACGTCCGGCTCCAGGGGCAGCGTCCCGACGACGTCGATGTCCCGCTGAGCGCTCAGCAACACCCGGACATGGATGCCGAAATAGCCCCCGTCGCGCACCACCAGAACCCGGATCATCACGCCTCCCAGCGGGTCGCCGCCCACTTCGGAACTTAGCCCTCGACCGCCATTCCCGCATGCGCCGGAAAGGGCATCGAATCGCGTCCGGTCACCCACGCCGGCGCGGCGCGGCGACCCCGTTTTCCCAGCTCATCTGATTCGGTACGGCGGGGAAGGCGGATGGGCGCGAATCCCCGCGAAGATCGACAGTCGTCATGACGTCCGCCGGCGTACGAAATGTCCGGCCGATCGTCCGACGCTCAATTGCCGATCCGCTCACCGGCCGAATGCGATGGTCCGGCCCTCCTTGACCTGACCGGCCCGGTAGGCGACCTGATCGATCGGGCTGCCCAGGGCGTCCGTCAGCGTCACCGTGCCACCGGCGTTCGCCAGCGAGACGCCGTCGCCGACGACCTGCACGACATCACCGCCGCCGAGCGTCCCGCCGAGGACCTGCGACCGGCCGTTACGGTCCCGCAGCGTCCACCCCGCCAGATCGATCTCCGCCGCCGTGGTGTTCAGCAGCGTCAGCCGCTCCCGGCCCCGGTCGGCGCCGGACGGGTCGGGCAGCGCCGCGACGATCACCACGTCCCCGGTGGCGACCTTCGGCGGCTTCGTCGGCGTACCGGGCGGCGCCGGATCCGGGTCGATGACGAAGTCCTCGGGCCACACCGTCATCCGCACGGAGCTCCCGGCGGCCTCGACGACATCGTGCAGGTTCCCGGTCTCCAGCCGGTCCAGCAGGAACAGCGCATCGTCGCGGTGCACCGGGTCCGACCGCAGCCAGGCATCCAGACCGTCGAGGGTGGACGCCCCCGTGGCCAGATAGGGAACGAGCCGGCGGAACAGCTTCGGCCAGATCACCAGCCGCTGCAGCTCCCCCAGGTCGCCGACCGTCGCGACCCGGTCCGGATCGGCCGTCGCAGCCGCCCAGATCCCTGCCCGGTCGGCCCGGGCTTTCCGGGAGACACCGCCCAGATGGGTACGCAACGACGCCGGCAACGTGGCATAGAAGGCGGGATACACCAGCCCCGCCGCCAGCAGCCGCCCGTTGACCGACCGGTCGACGCCCGCGTCATCGAGGAACACCGTCGCACCGTCCGGCACCGCGGGCTCCCCGGCCTGCACGAACCCGATCATGCGGCCGTTGGCGTCGATGCCGTTCGACAGCACGTATCCCCGCACACTGTCCTGATCGGCCGACCGCACCTTGTTCGGCAGGTCGTCGAAGAAGACCACCCCGGTGAACCCGAGCAGGCGCAACAGCTCGTCGCGTGCGGCGTTCGCCCCGCCGAGCTCCTGATGCGTCTCCGCGAAGTGGGTCTCGAGCGCGTCGACGGCCTCCAGGCGTACCGAGATCCCCCGGGCACCCAGATCCGGTGGCGAGCCGGACGGCCGGGGCAGGCCCTCCACCAACGCCGGGGAGTCGGGCCTGAACTTGACCGTGTCCCCGTCCGGCTCGGGCCCCTGCCGCGGCAGGTCCGGATAGCGGATGACGAATCGTCCGGTCAGCATCGTGTACGTCATGGCGACCTCACCACCAGCGAAGACGGCTCGCGAAAGCGCGACCTGACGGGACGTTAACGCCGCGGGCAGGGGCGCAGAACGCGTTCGTCGGCTAGGCGTCTGAGGGTCTGGCCGATCGGCGCCAGGGGCCGGCCGGAACGGCTGCGCTGACCTAGAGTGATCCGCCAGTCACGCTCGTCTCCCCTGCACCGCGTACTGGCGTGACGACGCGTCACCAGGCAGCATGGCTGCGTGTCGCACCCGTCCCCGCTCCTGGCCTCACGGCAGCACGCCCAGGCACTCGCCGACGCCGGCGACCTGGCCCAGGCGCGCGCCCTGCTCGAGCACGCCGTCGACCTGGGACGCGCCAACCTCGGCGAGGACGACCCGGAGGTGCTCGCGACCGCCCAGCAGCTGGCGGCCGTGCACCAGCGGGCCGGGGACCCGTCCGCGGCGCGCAGGGTGCTGGAGGAGGCGTACGCCGCCGGGCAGTGGCGGCTCGGCGACACCGACCCGGTGATGCTCGGCATCTCCTACGACCTGGGCGTGGTCGCGGAGGAGATGGAGAACCGGCACGAGGCGCGCCGGGCGTTCGGGCGGGTGGCCGCGCACGGGCCGTCGGTGCTCGGCCCGGACCATTGGGCGGTCACGCGGGCGCGGGCTTACCTGGGTGAGGACCCCCCGACGGTACGGATGGAGCTGCCCGCCATCCCCCCACAGATGCAGGCGCCCCCGCCCCCACCGCCCTTCGAGCAGCCGCCTGCACAGCCCGTCCCGCAGTTCGAGCAGCCACCCGCGCAGCCCGTCCCGCAGTTCGAGCAGGCGCCTGCGCACCCTGGGCCACGGTTCGATACGGCGCCTCCGCGCCCCGGTCCCTCGCCGGGTCCGGCGGTGCCCGCGCAGCGGCAGCCCGAGGCCTACTACACGCAGACGCGGTTCGAGCAGCCCGAGCCGCAGATCATCTCCGCTCCGCCGATCACGACCGCTGCGCCCCTGACCGGGTCCGGCCGCGGATCGTCGTACTCCGGCAAGGCGCCCGCCATCTTCGCGGCGATCGCCGCGGTTCTCGGCGTGATCATCGCGGTGGTCGCGCTGGTCGTCGTGCTCGCGAAGCGGGGCGACGATGGTGAGAAATCCGACGTGCCAACCTTGAGCGGCCCGGCCCCCACCGATGTGCGCCTGCGCGACTACGGATCGTCGGTGCAGGTCTTCTGGTCCGACCCCGCCAACGGCCGCACCTCGTTCATGATCACCGGCGGCCGCCCCGGTGAGCAGCTCAAGCCCATGGGCCAGGTCGGGCCCACCACGACCTCGTTCGACCTCAACGGTCTCAACGCCGACCTGGACTACTGCTTCGCCGTCGTGGCCGTCTACAGCACCAGCCAGTTCGCCTCGTCGCCGCAGGCGTGCACCAGCCGTACCGGCAAGAGCGCGGCGCCCACCGAGAGCGATTGATGATCACTCACGGCGATCACACTTATCCACAACCGTGACTCGCCGGGTGTCCACGCCGACCCGCATCCCCCTATGATGGCCTGCGTCCCAGCGGAGGGCTACCGGCGAAAACGGGGAGGGATGCGGGCCGTGACCAGTGCAGATGCGTCTGGTGAAGACGCCGTGACCGAGCGCCGCCGACGGGCGTGGCGCAGCCGGGGCGGCCTGGTCACCATCGGCACTGTGCTGAGCCTCGTGGCCGGGCTCGGGCTCACCGTGCTGGGGCTGGGCGCCGCCGACCAGGCCGTCGCGAGCTTCGACGCCGCGTCCTGGGTGTGGAGCCGCGCCAAGGGTGAGGTCGCCCGGGTCAACGGCGTGACCGCCCGGGTGGACACCCGCGTCGACGTGCCCCGGGCGCGCGGCCACCAGATCCAGGTCACCCAGAATGACCGCTTCGTGATCCTGCGCGACGTGCAGACCGGCGTGGTCAGCACCATGGACCTGACCTCCCTCAAGGAGGCCGCAAGCACCCCGACCACATCGGGCCTCGGCGTGCGCGTCGCCCTGGACAAGGACGCCGCCTTCGTCATCGACACCGTCCAGGGCCTGGTGTCCCAGCTCGACCCGCGCTCGCTGACGCCGATCGGTCAGCCGCTGCACTATCCGCCCGGCATCGCCGGCGGCGTCTTCGACGGCAAGGGCAAGCTGTGGATCGCCGTGCCCAGCCAGGGGACCGTGTCCGCGATCACGCCCGCGGCGCTGCCCGACGAGTCCGCCACCGGTGGCACCGCCGGCGCCGGTGCCGCCGCGGGGCCGGCTCTCGTGCGCACGGAGCCCGTGGCGCCGGGTAACCACGACATCACGATCTCCACGCTGGATGACGGCGTGGCCGTGCTCAACCGCACGACCAACGCGCTCACCACCATCCGGGACAAGGCGATCGCCACGGTCACCCTGCCCCTGGAGGGCCCCGGCTCGCTGCCGGAGCACACCGACGGCCCGGTCGTGCCGGTCACCGTCCCGGACGCCCGCCACGTGTACGGGGTGGACGGCAACCGGACCACCGCCGACTTCCCGGTCCCCGGCGACGGCCCCGAGCTGCAGGCGGCCGTCTCGTGGAAGGGCTACTTCTACGTCGCCGACGAGGCGACCGGCAAGGTGCACGTGTTCGACCGGGCCGGGCGCGAGCAGAAGGACATCGGGTTCACCAAGCCGGGCGGGCCGCTGGAGCTCGAGGTTCGGGAGAACTATCTCTTCATCAACGCCCCCGGCTCGTCCACCGCCCGCGTGGTCGACGACGCGCACCGCGTCCGCGTGGTCGACAAGTACGCCGACGACGTCCTCGGTGGCGACCCGCCGCCCACCCCGCCGGACCCGCCGCCGCCCCCGCCGAAGCCGAAGAAGCCGCCGGTCACCGAGCCGGGCGCACCGCGCAACGTGCGAGCCGCGGCCGGCAACGCCCAGGTGCGGGTGACCTGGCAGGCCGCCCCCGCCAACGGCGCCGCCATCACGCGGTACGTGGTCGAGGGCGCGGACAAGACCTTCCAGGTGGGCGCCAACCAGCGTTCGCTCGAGGTCACCGGCCTCACCAACGGCGAGACGTACAAGTTCGCCGTGCACGCCGTCAACAAGAAGGGCGACGGCCCGTCGCGCACCAGCAACGCCGTCAAGCCGACCTCCGAGGTGCCGGACGCGCCGACGGCGGTGAACGCCGAGGCCAAGCCGGACGGCACCGTCGTGGTCAGCTGGCCCGCCGCCAACGGCCAGGGCCTGGAGATCAAGCGCTACGCGGTCACCGCGATCAGCGAGGGCGGCAGCTCCCCCGTCGGCGAGACCGAGGACGGCACGTCACTGACGATTGCGGACGGCGAGCTCGAGTACGGCAAGCAGTACGCGTTCACGGTCGTGGCGATCAACGAGCGCGGCGCCGGCTCCAAGGCCTCCCCGGTCAGCGCGAGCGTCGTGCCGTTCGCCAAGCCCGGCCGCCCGGACAGCGTCGACGCCGCCACGGTCGGTGACAAGCCCGGCACGATCCAGGTGACCTGGGCCGCCTCCGCCGAGAACGGCCGGCCCATCACCAAGTACGTCGTGGCCGCCGGCGGGCGTTCCACCGACGTCACCGAGGGCACCGGCGTCACGCTCGACGGCTTCGGCGAGGGCGAGACGGTCTCCGTCGAGGTCCGTGCGGTCAACGAGGCCGGCGAGAGCGAAGCGGGTTCGGCGACGGCGCGGACGGTGGCGAAGCCGGCCATCACCATCACCGGCTCCTCCGCGACCTTCAACACCGCCACGGTCACCTTCACCGTGGACGCCGGCGGCGGCACGGCCGCCTGCTCGGTCTCCGGGGGCGGCAAGTCCGCGTCCGGCAGTTGCTCCAGCCTCAAGGTGAGCGGCCTCAAGCCGAGCACGCCGTACACGTTCACGGTCACGGCGAAGAACGCCGCCGGGTCGGTGACGAAGGACCGCGCGCAGAAGACCGACGACCTGTACGGCACCGCCACCTGCAACAACGGCGAGAGCGGCGACACCGCGCACTACTGCGACAAGGACGTCGACGGCCGCAACGGCAACGAGATCTTCAGCGTGACCCGCCAGGACAACGACAAGCAGGTCGGCTGGGCCAAGCCGGGCACGCGCCTGCTGGCGTACTGCAAGGAGAAGGGGTCGGACATCGACTCCTACATCTACAACCACCACAAGAAGTCGGACTGGTGGATCCAGGTCAAATACGAGGGCAAGAACTACATCCCGTTCGCGTGGCTCAACCTCGACGGCGGCGACGACGTGAACGACCTGCCCAACTGCTGAGGACACGCCCGTGAGCACCGAACCCCTTCCGCCCCAGCACGTCCAGGGCTTCGCCGGCATCGCCGCGCAGCTCGCCGACAGGATCGGCACGGTCGTGCTGGGCAAGCCCGACGTGGTGCGGCTGGCGCTGGCCGCGTTCTTCGCCCAGGGCCATGTGCTGCTCGAGGACGTGCCGGGCGTCGGCAAGACCACGCTGGCCCGGGCGCTGGCCGCGGCCGTGCGCGGGCAGTGGCGCCGCATCCAGTTCACCCCGGACCTGCTGCCCTCCGACGTCTCCGGCGTCACGATCTTCAACCAGGCCAGCCGCGGCTTCGAGTTCCACCCCGGCCCGGTCTTCGCCAACATCGTCATCGCCGACGAGATCAACCGTGCCTCCCCGAAGACCCAGTCGGCGCTGCTCGAGGTCATGGAGGAGCGCCGGGTCACGGTCGACGGCGTACCGCACCCGGTGCCGCAGCCCTTCCTGGTGGTCGCGACGCAGAACCCGGTCGAGATGGACGGCACCTACCGCCTGCCCGAGGCCCAGCTCGACCGCTTCCTGGTGAAGCTCTCGGTCGGCTACCCGGCCGAGGACGTCGAGGTCGAGGTGCTGCGCGGCGCGGCCCTGCGCTCCCCCGACACCCTCGAGCCGGTCACCGACACGGCCACCGTGGGCGAGATGGTCCGAATGGCGTCCCGCGTCCACATCGCCGACCCCCTCTACACGTACGCGGTCCGCCTCGCCGCCGCCACCCGCGACCACCCCCAGGTCCGCGTCGGCGTCAGCCCCCGCGGCGTGATCGCCCTGACCCGAGCGGCCTCGGCGTGGGCCCTCATCAACGGCCGCGGGTACGTGCTGCCGGAAGACCTCAAAACCCTCCTCCAACCGGTCTTCGCCCACCGCGTCCTGCTCTCGGCCGACGCCCAGCTGCGCGGCGTGACCGCGGCCGAGGTACTGAACGACGCGGTCCGCTCGGTCCCGGTCCCGCTGCCCGACAACCAGCGCGTCGGGGCGTGACCACACCCGGCCCGCGTCCCGGATCCGGCCCGGACCGCAGCGCCCCCCACCCACCCGGCCCGCACCCCGGACCCGGCCACAGCACCCCTCGCCCATCCGGCCCGCCTCCCGGACCCGGCCGGGAGGACCACGGCCCACCGCCCGGCCACCGAGCTGGACTGCGTCGAGACGACGGCGCCCCGCAGACACCCGGTTCTCAAGCCGCATCGAGCCGGGACGACCGCGCACCGCGACCACCCGGTGTCGCCGCGGAGCCCGGCCGCCCGTCTCCGACGGCCGCCCCCTCGTCCACCGCCTTCCGGCCCCCGGCGAGCGGGCCACCGACCAGCGCCGCCGACACCCGATCCACCGCCGTGCCATCCGCGGCCCGCCCGGCCGGAGCACCGCCCGCCTCAACCACCCCGGCGGGAGCACCGCCCACCCCCGCCACCCCGGCGGGAGCACGGCCCACCTCGACCACCCCGGCCGGAGCACCGCCGACCTCCACCACCTCGGCCGGAGCACCGCCGGCCGCGGGCCGGACCGGGAACGTCCGGCGGCCCGTGCCCGCGGCGGTCTCCCGTGCCGCGTCCCTTCGCAACCTCCGGCTGGCGGCGCCGAAGCTGTCCAGCCTCGGCGTCACCGCACGCGGGTTCGGCGTCATGGCCGCCGCGGTGACGCTGCTCGGGCTCGGGTTCCGGTTCGGCTACCCGGATCTCGCCCTGCTCGGCGCGGCGGCCGCGGTGGCCGTTCTCTGCGGGGTCGCCTTCGGGCTCTGGCGGCCGCGTCTCGGCGTAGAACGCACCGCCGAGCCCGACCGCGTCGCCCGCGGGGAGTCCGCCACGATGACCCTGGTCGTGCGCAACACCAGCCGGCTGCGGGCGGCGAACCTCGTCGCCGTCGACCGCTGCGGGCGGGCTGACGTGCCGGTGCCCCTGCTACGGCTGCGGCCCGGGCGGGACACGACCGTGCACTACCCGGTGCCGACCACGCGGCGCGGCGTCGTGCCGGTCGGGCCGCTGCGGGTCACCCGGCACGATCCGCTGGGGCTGCTCACCCTGTCCCGGGCGTACGGGGGAACCACGACCGTCTGGGTGCACCCGCGCATCCACCTGTTGCGGGCCGTCCCGGCCGGGATGGCGCGCAGCCTCGACGGGCGCATCGACAAGGTGCCGCACGGCACGATCACGTTCGACTCGCTGCGGGAGTACGTCGTCGGTGACGAGCTGCGCCGGGTGCATTGGCGCAGCTCCGCCAAGGTGGGCGAGCTCATGGTCCGGGAGCAGCTCGACACCAGCGAGCCGACGATCGTGGTGCTGCTCGACGACCGCGCGGCCGCGCATCCGGGGGTGCGGGACGGTGTTGCCGAGTCGTTCGAGGCGGCGTGTGAGGCGGCCGCGTCGATCATCGCGGCGGCGGTGCGCGAGGACCTGCCGGTGGCGTTGCATCTGGTGTCCGGGCCGGCCGCGGGGCCGTTCCTGGACGTGCTGACGGAGGCGGGGCTGCGCGACGGCGATCTCACGCGTACGGTGCGCAGCCTTCGGCAGAGCCGGCTCGGCGACACGCTCGTCTACCTGACCGGGCCCGGCGGCCGGGCGGATCTCGGTGCGGTGAGTGCGCTGCGCGGGCCGTACCCGGTGGTGCTCGCCGGGCTGTTCGGGGACCCGGACGCGGCGCCGGTGTCCGCGGGTGGCGGCATGATCGTCATCGAGGCCGAGGACGGGGAGCAGTTCGCCGGCGCGTGGGACGGGGTGCGCGGATGGTGAGGCGGCTGCGGGCTGCGGTCGTGCCTGTGGTGCTGATCGTGCTGATCGCGCTGGCCGGGGTGGCGCTGGGCCGGATCTATGCCGACGATCTGCTGGTGCAGCTGGTGGCCGGCGCCGCCGTGGGGTCCGTCGGGGTGGGCCTCGCCGCGCGGCGGTTGCCGTCGTGGTCCGTCGCGCCGATCTCGGTGGTGCTGCTGGGCGCGTTCACGGCGCTGGCGCTCAAGGTCGCGGCGGGGCGGGCCGGACTCACCGATCCGTTGCCACAGATCGTCATCGACGCCCTCAAGAACGGCATCCCGCGGCTGCTCACCGCGATGATCCCGGTGGAGTCCACGCCCGACACCGTGGTCGTACCGGTGGTCAGTGCCTGGTTGGCCGGGCTCGCCGGCACGGAGATCGCCGTGCGCGCCGGCCGGGTGCTGCTCGGCTGCCTGCCCGCGACGGCCCTGTTCGGCGGCGTCCTCTACGTCGTGGGACCGAACGCCGGGAGCGCCGGGTGGGTCACGCTCGCCTTCGCCGCCGCCGTGGTCGCGGCGCTGGCGGTGACCGTACGGTCGCCCGGCGGTCCCGCGCTTGCCGACGTACCGCGGGAGACGCGGGCGGCGGTCCGCGGCCGCGCGCTCGCCGGTTCCGCCGCCGGCCTGGTGGTCCTCGTCGGCCTGGTCGCGGCGGTCGGTCCGTGGGTCGGCGGCCGGGTCTCCGCCACCCCGGTCGACCCTCGGCGGTACGTCGAGCCGCCGCAGGTGGACAGCCTCGACGAGAGCCCCCTGAACCGGATCTCGGGCTGGGCGCTGGCACCCGAGCAGCGGCTGCTCGAGGTCGGGCCGGCCGAGCAGGGACGCAAGAACGTCCGGCTGCGGCTGGCGGTGCTGCCCGACTACGACGGGATCACCTGGCGGGTCGGGGCCACGTACCGCAATGCCGGGCGGGTGCTGCCGACGCCCGCGCTGCTGCCGGACGTGCCGGTCACCCGGGTCACCCAGCAGATCACCATCGACGAGCTGACCGGGCGACTGCTGCCCGTCGTGCCCACGCCGGCCGGGGTGGACGGCACTCGCGTCGCGTACGACGCGGCCACCGGCACCGTCATCCGGCCGGAGGAGCTGCGGCCGGGGCTGCGCTACACCGTCACGTCGGACACGCAGGAGCCGGACTACAACCTGCTGCCGGGCGCCGACGCGCCGACCGGCGATCCGGTGGCCCGCTTCCTCACCGTCGGCGCGAACGTGCCGGAGGAGATCCAGCGCCTCGCCGACCAGCTGGCGGACGGCAACGGCGCCGCGTACGACCGGGCGGCCGCGATCGAGGAGTTCCTCGCCGAGCACTACCGCAAAGTGGCCGATGCGCCGAGCGGGCACGCGTACCCGAATCTGTCGTTCTTTCTCTTCGGCCCGCGCGACCAGGGCGGCCAGCGCGGCACCTCCGAGCAGTTCGCGGCCTCGTTCGCGCTGCTGGCGCGGCTGACCGGCCTGCCGTCGCGGGTGGTCGTCGGCTTCGACGCGCCCGCGTCCGGCGGCACGGTGACCGGCGGTGACGCGATCGCCTGGCCCGAGGTCCTCTTCGACGACCTGGGCTGGGTGGCGTTCGACCCGCTGCCCAAGAGCGACGAGCAGCCCCGCCCGGTCGAGGACGACTTCACGCCGAAGCCGTCCAAGCCGCCGCCGACATCCGAACCTCCCCCGGCTTCGGATCCCCCGAGTGCGTCGGCACCGCCCACGGTCGCCGCTGCGCCGGCACCCGGCAAGGGCGGCCCGGGCACGGTCGTGGTGGCGTCCGGGGCCGGCGGCTCGGTGCTGCTGCTCCTGGTCGCGGTCGCGGCCACGCTGGTGTTGATGCGTCGGGGCCTGCGCCGGCGACGGCTGACCGCGGGCGGTCCCGACGAGCGGATCACCGGAGCCTGGTTCGAGTTCACCGACGCGTTGCGGCTGGCCGGCCGCCCGGTGCCGGACCATCTGGCGGCGACCGAGGCGGCGGACTTCGCGGCGACCGCACCGCCGTTGCGCCGGGCCGCGCCGCCGGAGGGCTTCGAGCTGCCGCCGCTGGGCGACCTCGTGGCGGCGGTCAACACGGTGGGCTTCGCGCCGGGCGCCGCCACCGACGAGCAGGCCGAGCGCGCCGGCGCCCAGGCGGTCGCGTACGCCGACGCGCTCCGGGAGAAGCGGTCCTGGTGGCGGCGCGCCTGGTGGAGCCTGCACCCGGGTCCGCTGCGCTGGCACCCGTACGGGAAGAAGCGCTAGCGTAAGCCGCCCGTCACGCGGGTAGAGAAAGGTCATGCGACTCGGTCTGCGGCTCACCACGGCGGCCGTGCTCGCGATCGCCGTGCTCGTCCCGTTCGCGCTGCTCGCCGTCCTGGTCGTCGGCGGCTGGCCGCCGCTGCGCGACGCGGACGCCGCGGTCACCGACGCGCTGCACACGTGGGCGGTGGCGCATCCGGGCTGGCGCGACGTGACGGTGTGGCTCACCAACGTGTTCGCGCCGAACCCGCTGCGGGTGGCCGCCCTGCTGCTGGTCGTCTGGCTCGTACGCCGGCGGGCCCGGCGGCTCGCCCTCTGGGTGGTCACCACCATGGTCGTCGGCGGGGTGCTCGGCGCGCTGCTGAAGCTGCTCGTCGGCCGGCACCGGCCGGACCTGCTCGACCCGGTGGCCCGCGCGGCCGGCTACTCGTTCCCGTCCGGGCACGCCCTGAACGCCGCCCTCACCGCGGGCGTCTTCGTCCTCGTGCTGCTCCCGGTGGTCCGTCACCGCTGGGCGTTGTGGACCGGCGCGGCCGCGGTGACCGTCCTGACCGGCGTCAGCCGCATCATCCTGGGCGTCCACTGGACCAGCGACGTGGTGGCCGGCTGGCTGCTCGGCGTCGCGGTGGTGGCCGCCACCGCGACGGCGTTCACGCGCCGCCGCCTCGACAGGGTCGTCGAGCAGGGCGTAGAGCCCGGATTGACCGGTTCCGATCCTGATATCGCCGCATCCCGATCCGCCGATGCGTAGCGGGACGCCGCATCGGGTAAAGGCGCGGCCATGTCCGACGTCGCCGTACAGGTTCTCAAGCGGGTGTTGCTCCCGGTGGCCGTGCTGCTCGGCGTCATGGTGGCCCTCGGCCTGCTGATCACCAAGGTCCTGATGCACGTGTGGCCGCTCACCGTCGAGGACTCCGTGAACCGCGAGCTGGAGCGCGACCGTACCGCCGAAGGCAACGCCGTCTCGTTCTTCTTCAGCACCGTGGCCAGCACGCCGGTGATCATCGCGGTCACCGCGCTGGCCGCCCTCGTCCTCCGGCTGACCCTCAAGCGGTGGCGCGAACCCCTGTTCCTGTGCGCGGCGGTCACCGCCCAGGCAATCGTCTTCTTCCTGACCACCCTCGCGATCGACCGGACCCGTCCAGGGGTCGACCACTTGGACAGCTCCCCGCCGACGTCGAGCTTCCCGTCAGGCCACACGTCGGCGGCGGTGGCGCTGTACCTGGGGCTCGCGGTCGTCCTCGTGCGGCTGACGAACCGCACGGCCCTGCGCCGAGCCTGCTGGCTCCTGCTGCTCGTGCCGATCAGCGTGGCACTGAGCCGGATGTACCGGGGCATGCACCACCCGACCGACGTGACAGCCTCGTTCCTGAACGGCGCGGTGTGCGTGTGGGTGATGGCCCGCGCCTTCCTCGATCGCGGGGTGAGCGACATCCGCAAGGCGACGGCAACGTCCGCGGCCCGCCGCTAGCCGAGCCGCCGGGCCACCTCGTGATGGGTCACCGTCGTCTCACGGTCGATCAGGTATCCGTCGTCCTCCGGGTAGAAGACGGCGCGCCCGATGTCGTCGCCGGCGAAGCCCCGGATGTGGTCGAGGGACTCCCACCAGCTCAAGGTCGTCACCTCGGCCCGGCCGTCGCCGAGGTCCCGGGTCCACATCTCGACGCCGAGGTTGCCGGGCGTCTGCCGGTATCCGGCCAGGCCGGTCCGGGTGACGTAGTCGACGTACTCGCCGGCTCGCTCGCTGGCGACCCAGCCCCGCCACATCCGCACGATCACCGGGTCAGTCTACGGTGACCGGGTCGCCCGGCTGACATTCCCGGACGACGCACAGGGCCGTCGAGCCGGCTTTCTGCGAGCGGCTTACCGATGTGGGCCCGAACGGTGGTGCCCAGCGACCAGTTCCTTCGCGGGTCGCCGGCGGCCCGAGCGGTCAGGTCGTCCCAGCGGGACACCAGATCGGTCAGGCCGGCCCGCGGGTCGGTCGAGGTTTCGGCCGGCCCGGGGTGCGGGACTTCGAAGGCCGAGTCGATGTCTCCGCCGGCTCTCGGGACGTCGTCCGCCGGGGCTCCTCGGACCGCGTCGCTTCCTGCTCGGCCGATGCCGGGCGGTCGGCGGATCCGGGAGAGGAACGGGCCGTCGTCGAGGTGGCAGTGTCATCGCAGCCGGCCATCCCCACCACGGCGACCGGTCAGGTGACGACGCGCCAGACCGCTCCGGCGACTCCGGCGACGGCAAGGGCAGCCAGGTACGTGAGCACCAGCCGTACATCTCGGAGCTTGCAGGCGGACTGGCGCAGGCCGCCACGCCAGGCTCGCAGGTAGCCGGCGAAGGCCAGGGCGGCGAAGCCGGCCACCGCGACCGGGCCCAGCCACCAGGTGAGCGCGGCGACCGTCGCATAGATGCACAGCGGCAGCGGGTCGCGTCTCATCGTGCGGCCGCCCGCGACAGCCTCTGGTCCGACAGTTGTGGCCAGGCCTGCACCGCGCAGAAGGGCGCGCACTGGTCGCGGTCGGCGTTACGGGTGCCGACGTGGACGCAGCACTGGGTGAGGCGTTCCTCGATCATCGTGGCCAGGTCCATGAAGGGCTTGACGGTGATGCGCTTGACGCGTTCGGCGAGCATCCGGCGCATGCGGGCGTGGCCGCCGGGCAGGCCCGACGCCGCCAGCGTGGCCAGCGTGCCGATGCCGAGGTCGCATGCGGTGCAGATGTCTCGCCACAGGTCGCCGATGCGGGGGTGGGACAGCGACGACTGTTCGGACATCAGGCCCAGCAACGCCTCGCGGACCGCCGTGCGCAGCGTGGCGGGCAGGTCCGTGTCGGCGATCCGGTTGGCGATCAGGTCCGGCGCCAGGTCGAGGAGGCCGAGCAGGCGGTCCGGTCCGATCAGGGCGGTCAGCGACCGCCAGGTGCCGGCGTCGTCGCGCAGCAGGTAGCCGACCGAGCAGCAGTGCGGGTGGGAGCAGGGCAGTGCGGTCAGGTCGCGCCAGGTGACCAGGTCACCGGTCTGCGGGCCGAGGCGGGCGAGAACGCCGGTGTGGGTCAGCCGGCGGCTCTCGTCGATGGGGGCGGAGCGGCCGGAGCCGAACTGGGGCTGGATCGAGACCCCGCCCACGTACGGGGTGTCCAGCGCCCGCTTCACCACGGCGCCGATCTCGTCGTCGTTGACGTCGAGGGCGGCGGTCATGGTGAGGGTGGTGAAGATGCCGCGCCCGGCGAGCCGGTCGATCGCCTGGTCCTTGAGCCGGCGCAGGTCGGCGCCGCGATGGTGGCGGTGGGCGCGTTCGCCGGCTCCGTCGTACTGCAGGTAGACCTCGACGCGTTCGCGATGCTCGGCGAGCAGGTCGAGCAGGGCGTCGTCGCGGGCTATCCGTACGCCGTTGGTGTTGATCAGCGTCCGCACCACGGGTCGGGCGGTGACCTCGGTGAGCAGCTCGGCGAGGTACGGGTACAGCGTCGGCTCACCGCCGGAGAGCATCAGCACGTCGAGGCGCTGGTTCTCGCGTGAGAGACGGGTGTCGACGGAGGCCAGCACGTCGGCGAGCGGGACGACGGTCTCGATGGCCGGGGACGAGCCGGCGAAGCAGGTGGGGCAGCGCAGGTTGCACGAGTCGGTCAGGTCGGTGAGCAGGATGCAGGTGTGCTGCGTCTGCAACTCCGGCAGCCCGTCGAGGTAGGCGGCGGGGACGGGGGCGAAGTTCCCGCGTACGTCCGGGTTGTGCTGTTTGGTGGGTGCGGTCCACTGTTCGAGGTAGCGCAGGATTTCCGGGTTCTCGTCGTACAGGGTGGTGACGAGCCCGTGCCGGGGGCAGCCCCGCTCGAGCCACACCGCGTCGTCGCGGACCATCAGCCGGCCGGAGAGACGCTGGACGGCGGTGACGTCCGTGTGGTCACAGCGCGGGCAGAAGGCGTTGACGTAGCGGTGGATCCGGTCGCCTCGCAGCGGCATGCCGAGGCCGGTGGTCATGCGACACCCGCCGGCACCCGGCGTTCACCGCGAACCCGCCACACCCGCCAGGCCAGCAGCGGTGAGCAGGCGAGCAGGAACAGTTGCGGCCGGGTGAGCCCCGCCGCGACCACCTCGTTGCCGCGGACGAACTCCACGCCGAAGCGGAAGATCGCGTACGCGGCGAGGTATCCGGTGAACAGCGCATCAGGCACCGTCACACGATCGCGGAGGCACAGCAGGACGACCAGCGCCACCAGGTGGAAGAGGATCTCGTACGCGAAGGAGGGGTGCAGCGGGACGCCCGCCGGCGCACCGGGAACGGCGGCGGCCTGGGCCGTGCTGAGCGTGACGCCCCATCGGCCGCCGGTCGGCGTGCCGGGTCGCTCGGTGAGGAGGCAGCCGATCCGTCCGACCGCCATTCCGGCGGCGATCGCCGGGGCGAACAGGTCACCGGTGGGCGACTCGTACCGGCAGAGGCGCTTGGCGACGAGCACTCCCGCGTAGGCGCCGACGAGCGCGGAGAGGATGCTGCGGCTGCCGTAGAGCCACTGCTCGGCCAGGCCGGGGTTGGCGCCCGGCGTGAGGTGCCGCAGCCAGGTGCCGAGCCGTTCGAGGAGGGCGCCGCCGACCAGCGCACCGGCGACCAGGTACCAGAACCGGAAGTCCGAACGCCCCCGGCGCCGCAGTTCAGCGGCCAGCACCAGCCCGCCGACGATCAGGCCGACCCCCACGAGGGCGCCGTGCAGGATCGCCGCCGTCCGCCCGATATACACCTTTTGACCTTAACCTAGAAGGCATGGACAGGGAGCAGGCACTCCGCGGCGTCGACCTGCGGATGGGCGCACTCCTGCTGGCCCGCAGCGATCCCCCGCTCACCGGCACACCGATCCCCTCGGCACAGCTGCCCTGGTCGGCGCTGCCTCCCGACGAGAAGGGCATCCGCGTGTGCCGAGGGATGAACCTCGTGGTCCCGCCGGGCGTGGACGTGTTCAGGCTCTTCGCCGACGAATGGCAGCGGGCCGGCTTCGAGCTCCGCTCGTGGACGCCACCTGTGGGCCCGACGCTCGTGGGCTGCGACCCGGGCGGGTTCCTCCTGGTCCTGCAGCAGCGCGGCGGGCAGGTCCTGCTGTACGTGGTATCGCCGCTTCTCTCCTCCGGGACCAACGCAGCGCTCATCGGGGGCCTCGTCGTGGGCGGGGTGATGGGTCTATGCGGCCCCATCATGTCGCTGGGGGTACTGGGCCAGGTCCTCGACGGCAAGCTGGCGTTCCTGGGATTCGTGCCGGTTCTCGGGTTGCTGGGTGGCGCCCTGGCGATCTCGCCGGACACCCGGCCGTTCGGCGTGGGGCTGCTGATCGGCGCCGCTGCCACCGGCATCATCTCCGGCGGTCTGTGCTCGGGACTGCTCGCTCTCTAGGGGCGCCACTGCAGCAGGGCCGCGGTCGCGTCGTCGCGCAGTTCGCCGTTCTCGTACGAGACGATCGTGTGGATCAGCCGCCGCATCACCTCGGGCGGCGAGATGCGTCGGCCCATCGCCTCGCCGATGAAGGCGCTCAGGCGTTCCAGGCCGAACAGCTCGCCGTCCGCCGAGCGCGCCTCGGTGATGCCGTCGGTGTACAGCACCAGGGTGTCTCCCGGTTCGAGCATCAGCTCGGTGACGCCCGGCGGGCGCGGCAGCATGTGGCCCAGCCCCAGCGGGAGCGCCGTCGGGGTCGGCAGCGCCGCCATCGTGTGGTCGCCCCGCAGGTGCAGCTCCGCCGGGTGACCGGCCGCGATCCGGCGGTACGCACCGGTCGTGGTGTCCAGCTCGGCCAGCACGGCCGTGACGAACGCGCCGGGGAACTGGGCGCGGATCCACTTGTCGATCGACCGGTACGTGTCGGCGAGCCCGAGTCCGGAGCGCCGGGCGTTGCGGTACGTGTTGAGCGTCAGCGTGGTGAGCGCGCTCGCGCTGATGCCGTGCCCGACGGTGTCGAAGAGGGCCACGTGGACCACGTCCCCGTTCGCGGCGTAGTCGAAGGCGTCCCCGCCCACGTCGTAGCAGGGTTCGAGGACGGCGGTGACCAGCGCGTCGTTCGCCGCGAAGGTGAGCGGGGGCAGCTGGTTCCAGATGATCTCGGCGGCCAGCTGCATCGGGAGCCGGCGGCGGGTGCGCTCGACCGCGTCGCCGTAGAAGCGGCGGCTCGCGATCAGCTCGGCCACCAGCGAGGCGATCACGCGCAGGTCCCGGCGCAGCCGCTCGTCGAGGTCGGCCTCCAGCCAGACCTCGAGCACGCCGAGCCGCTCGGCGCCGTGCAGCAGGGGCAGCCACAGGCAGGAGTCGGCGTGCGTGGTCCGGGCGGTGGAGTACGCCCGGCCCGCGAGGGTGTCGTCCACTTTGCGCGGTTCGAAGTCGCCAGGGGTGCCGTGCAGCGGCCACAGGGAGATCTGCTCGTAGTCGATGATGAGGGCGGTGACCCGCTCGGCGCCGAGCAGCGGGGCGACGGCGGCGAGGGCGGGCGGCAGATCCTCGGGGCGGCTGCGGTGGCGGAGATCGAGCAGGCGACGCACCGCTTCCATGGGATCGACCATGTCCGGCTTCTACCCGCAACAGCGGCCTCCGCAACCCCCGCCCCCGAAAGGTAGGCTGGCCTAACTCGAGAACGGGGTGGGGCGTGGCGGAACCGGAGTCGCTGGCCGAGGTGCTGGGCGGGCGGCGGGCCGCGCTCGACGCCACTGCGCCGCCCGTCGTCTTCGTGGCCGGCTGGCTGGCCGGCGGCCGCTCGCTGGGTACCGGCATCGTGGCGGCGCTGGCGGCCGCGCTGGTGGTGGCGGTGCTGCGGCTGCGGCAGGGCGACCGTCCCCGCGCCGTGCTCATCGGGCTGCTGGGTGTGGGCATCGCGGCGCTGATCGCGTTGCGCACCGGGCGGGCCGAGGACTTCTTCCTGCTGCAGATCGCCAGTAACGCGCTGAGCGCGCTGGTCTGGGCGGTGAGCATCGTGATCCGGTGGCCGCTGCTGGGCGTCGTCGTGGGCACGGTGCTCGGGCAGCGGACGCGGTGGCGGCGCGATCCGGCGCTGCTGCGGGCGTACGGGAAAGGCAGTTGGATCTGGGTCCTGCAGTATGTGCTGCGGCTGGCGGTGTTCGTGCCGTTGTGGACGGCCCACGCGGTCGTGGCGCTGGGCGTGGCGCGGGCGGTGCTGACCTGGCCGCTGGTGGCCGCGTGCCTGGCCGTCAGCTGGTGGGTGATCCGCCGCAGCCTGCCCGTCGGTCATCCCGGCCTGCGTCATCCGCGCACCCGGGAGGTCTCAGCCCCGGCTGACGCCGACCATCTCGGGTGAGTCCATGTCGCCGCCGAAGCCCTCTCGCTGCATGACGCCCCATACCGCCTTGCGTCCCCGCCACGCGCCGATCGCGCCCGCCGCCTGCCACGCCGCGAGCACCTGCCGGTAGCCGAAGTTCTCCAGGATCGCCGCGGCCACCCCGCGGGCGATGTCGGACCAGCGCGGGTAGCGGTGGAAGGAGATCTCCTCGATGAACAGCGACACCAGGCTGACGAGGAGCCCGTAGCCGTACGCGACCAGCACGAACCGCCACGCGAAGCCGACGTCGACCGCGCCCACCCACAGGCCCAGTGGCAGCAGCACCACCGCCAGCAGCTCGACGAACGGGGCGAGGAGCTCGAACAGGACGTAGTACGGCAGCGCGAGCAGGCCGATGCGCCCGTACCGCGGGTTGAGGATCATGCCGCGGTGTTTGCTGAGGATCTCGGCGATGCCGCGGTGCCAGCGCCGCCGTTGCCGGCCCAGCACCTTCAGGCTCGACGGCGCCTCGCTCCAGCTCACCGGCTCGGCGACGAAGATGATCCGGTAGTCGGCGCGGGTCCTGCGCAGGTGGTGGTGCAGGCGTACGACCAGCTCGGCGTCCTCGCCGATGGTGTCGGGGTCCATGCCGCCGATCTGGACGACCAGGTCGCGGCGGAAGATGCCGAACGCTCCGGAGATCACCACCAGGCCGCCGAGCCGGGACCAGCCGGTGCGGCCCATGAGGAAGGCCCGCAGGTACTCGACGACCTGGATCCGCAGCAGCCAGGGCTTCGGCATGCGGACGTCGACCACGCGGCCGCCGACGACCCGGCAGCCGTTGGCGATGCGGACCACCCCGCCGCACGCGGCGACGCGCAGCGGGTCGTCACCGAACGGCTTGGCGACCGACAGCAGCGAGTCCGGGTCCAGCACGGAGTCGGCGTCGACCATGCAGACCAGGGGGTGCCGGGCCAGGTTGATGCCGACGTTGAGGGCGTCCGCCTTGCCGCCGTTGGTCTTGCGGATCACGGTCAGCGTCAGCGGGTTGGCGCGGGCCACGTGCACGGAGAGGACCTGCGACCGGTACGGGATCTCCGACGGCACCACCCGCGGCACGGGCACCAGGTCGAACCGCTCCCGGAGCAGCTCGAACGTGTCGTCGCTGGACCCGTCGTCGACGACCACGACCTCGTAGCGGGGATAGCGCAGCGCGGTCATCGCCTGCACGGCGGCCACGATGCCGGGCCCCTCGTTGTAGGCGGGGACGATGACCGACACGGGCAGGGTCAGCGGGCTGCGGAACATGTCGTCGGCGCCGGCGAACGGCACGCGCCGCAGGTGCCGGCGGAACTCGAGGCCGGCCAGCACGATCAGCACCAGGTAGCCACTGTTGAGCGCGATGAAGTACGCGAAGATCGCGAAGTCGGTGAGACGCAGCAGGTCGCGCACCAGGTCGGTCACAGGGCGGCCCCGACCCGTTCCTCACCCAGCACCCCGGCCAGCGCGAGCGCCTCCTCGGCGTGCAGGGTGGCGGTCGACCGCTGGGCGTGCGCCCCGGCGCCGGCGGCCTCCGCCCGCGTCCGCTCCTGCTCGATCATCTCCCGCAGCGCGTCGAGCCCCGGCGTGCCCAGCCGGCGCAGGGCGTGCGCGGCCTCGTGGGCGACCTGGTACGCCTCGTCGCCGAGCAGCGCCGCCAGGGCCGGCACCACCGCCGGCGAGCCGATGTCGCCGAGCGCCCGGGCCGCGGCGGCGCGCAGGGTGGTGGGACGGGAGCTGTGCACCGCCAGGGTGAGCGGGTCGAGGGCGCTGCGCGTACCCAGTTTGCCGAGGTTCGTCGCGGCGGCCACCCGCACGTCGAGGTTGGGGTCCTCGCGCAGCACGCGGGCGATGCGGTTCACGGAGCCGGTCGCGCCGAGCAGGCCGAGCGCGTCGAGGCAGACCGCGCGTACCCGGGCCTGCGGATGGTCCAGCGCGGCGGACAGCGTCACCTCGGCCTCCGAGCCGAGCTGCGCGAGCGTGTGGCTGGCCAGCAGCGACGGGATCGGGTCGGAGCGGTCCAGGCTGGAGATGATGCGCCAGGCCGCTGCCGGGTCACCGATGCGGCCGAGCGCGCGTACGGCGACCACGCGGACGTCGGCGTGCCGGTCGGTGAGCAGCCGGCACAGCTCGGGAACCGCCTGGCGCAGCTCCAGGTCGCCGAGCACCTGGGCGGCCCGGGCGCGCTTGACCGGGCTGCGGGAGTGCAGGCGGCGCAGGGCCGTGCGGGCGGTGCCGCGGCGCAGGAAGACCGAGACCAGCCCGAGGTGGGCCTCGCCGCGGAGCTTGCCGAGCAGGGCGAGCGCGTGTGGCTCGGCGGCGCGCCAGGCCTCGTCCGGGATGGCGACCAGCTCGTCGCCGCCCTCCTCGCCGTTCTCGGCCACGAAGGAGAGCAGCGCGCGGCGTGGCATGGTCGCGAGCGCCGCCCGTTTGCGCTCCCTGGTGCGGCGCACGAGCCGGACGGCGATGATGCCCGCCGCGGTCACCACGACGATCCCGGCGAGGACCGCGATGACCACCGTGAAGACGTGCAGCATCACCGAGCCACCCGCGCCAGCACTGCCTCCACCCGCTCCAGCAGCTCGCGCGGGCTGAACGGTTTGACGATGTAGTCGGTCGCCCCGGCGGCGAACCCCTGCTCCAGGTCCTGCGGCCGGGCCCGGGCGGTCAGCATGATGATCGGTACGTCCGCAGCCAGCGGACCGGCGCGCAGCTCCCGGCAGACCTCGATGCCGGACATGTGCGGCATCCGGACGTCCAGCAGCACCAGGTCCGGCGGGCGTTCGCGAGCCTCCCGGAGCGCCGCCACCCCGTCGGCGACGCCGATCACGTCCATGCCGCCCTTGCCCAGCTTGTACGCCACCAGATGCCGGATGTCCGGGTCGTCCTCGACGAGGAGAATGGTGCTCATCGTCCCCCCGGAGATACCGTACCGGCCGCTAACCTGTCCAACATATCCGTTATGTGAGCATCGCTCGCCGGGAACGGGGAGCAAAGCTGCAACCGGATCTTCGGCACCTCAAGCGCGTCGCCGCGGCATCCGATAGAGGCAGCGTGGATCTCTCGAGGTGGATCGGCGCGGCCGGCCGGCGCGGCGCGGCCCTTGCCGCCGTCACGCTCACCCTCGGGCTCGCCACCGGCGCCACCGCCGCCGCCGGACTCGCCGCCGCCGCGGACGAGGCCGCCACCGCGGCCCTGGTCGCACGGACCGCGAGCGTGCGCGCCGCCCTCGACACGACCCTCCAGCGGTACGCCGACACCCTGCACGACCTCGCCGCTGCGGCCGCCACCCTGCCCGCCGCCGGCCTCTCCCCCACCGTGGCGCGCATCGCGGGCGACCGGCTCCCCGGCACCCACCAGGTCGTCGTGGTCGGCGCCGGAGGCACGATCCTCGCCCAGCACACCGTCGACGGCAGCACGCCCCCGCCGCGGACGGCCCTCGACCCCGACCCTCAGCTCGCCGGCGCCCTGGACCTCGCCCGCGCCAGCGGCCGTACGGTCGCCGGACCGACGCACGTCCTCCCCGCCGACGGCCACCTCCCACCGGCCCAGCGCCAGCTCGCGTTCGACCTCATCGCCCCGGTGTACGGCACCGTGTTCCAGGGCTGGGTCGTCGTAGCCGTACGCGCACCGGAGCTGCTGCGGCAGTCGTTGCGGACGGCCGGTGTCACCGGCGTCGCCACCGTCCTGACCGTGCTCTCCCCCGACGGCGTCGCCCGCGAGGTGACCCGCTGGGGCGGAAACCCGCTCGGCGACCGCCGCGCGACCGTCGACCTGGCCCTCGCCGGGTCGTCCTGGCAGGTGCTGGTCCGCCCGGCCACCGCCCTGGTCGGCCCGGCTCTCTCGGCCGCCGCGCCGGTGACGATGGTCGGTGCCACGATCCTCAGCACCGCCCTGGCCGCCGCGGTCTTCGCCACCGGGTCCGCTCGCCGGCGCTCCGCCGCCCGCGACGGGTCCGCCGACCACCAGGCTCTGCTCGACCGGGCGCGAGCCGCCGAGGAAACCCTGCGCGAGCGGGAGACCGAGCTGCGCGGCTTCGCCACCGCCGCCGGGGACCGGCTGCAAGCACCGCTGCACAGCATCGCCGGCTTCACCGACCTGCTGCTGGAGGAGGCCGCGCCGCAGCTCGACGCGGACTCGCAGCTCTTCCTCGAGCGCATCGGGCACAACACGCACCGGATGCTCGCGCTGGTGGGCGAGCTGCTGGCGTACACGTCGGTGGCCGACGCCGCGCTCAAGCTCGAGGCGGTCGACGCGACCACCCTCGCCCTCGGCGTGGTCGCCGACCGGCTCGACCGCATCGACGGGCCGCGGCCGGGCGTCGAGGTCGGCGACCTGCCCCCGGTGCTCGCCGACGCGGACCTGATCGGCGAGGTGCTGGGGCAGATGGTGGACAACGCCGCCCGCTTCGTGCGACCCGGCAGCGCCGCCCGGATCTCCGTCGACGCCCGCGAGCACGCCCCGGGGTGGTGGCGGTTCGAGGTCGCGGACCGTGGCATCGGCGTACCGGAGGACCAGCGTGACCGGATCTTCGCGCCGTTCCACCGGGCCCCGTCCGCCGCTGCCTATCCGGGCTCGGGCCTCGGCCTGGCCCTGTGCCGGCGGATCATCGCCCGGCACGGCGGGGAGATCGGCGTGACGCCCAACCCGGGCGGCGGAAGCATCTTCTGGTTCACCGTCGCCGCGAGCGCGGTGGCCCCGGACCCGGGCACCGAGCTGCTCGCCGCCGACCTGATCTGACCGCCCTCGCCAAGAGCGCTGCTCGCCGGGGCCGTCGTGCCGGCCCCGGGCCCGTGCGTTGCCCGAGGACGGTCCCGCCTGATCAGCGGCGGGACACCAACGCATCCAGGCGCTCGCCGGCGTCCGCCACCCGGGAGGTCAGGTCGGCCACGACCGCCTCCTGCTGGGTGCTCATCTCCTGGGCGTTCGCCGTGGTGTGGTCGATCGCCGCGATGGTCTCGCTCATCGCCGTCATGATGTCGACCACCGCCGTCACGTGCCGGTTGAGCTCGTCCAGGGTCGCGCTGATCGTCTCGGTCGACTCGGCGGTGGTGCCGGCCAGCGTCTTCACCTCGTTGGCCACCACCGCGAAGCCCTGACCGGCGGCACCGGCCCGGGCCGCCTCGATGGTGGCGTTGAGCGCGAGCAGGTTGGTCTGCCGGGCGATGCCGCCGATGAACCGGGCCACCTCGTCGACCTTGCGCAGGCTGTCGTGCAGTGTGCCGACGGCCTGGCTGGCCTCGGTGTTGTCGTCCAGCAGCCGGCTCGCCGCGCCGCGCGCGTCGCGGACCCGCTCGTCGATCCGGCCGGCCGCCGCGCCGACCGCCGCGGCCTGCTCGGAGACGCCGGCCAGCTGCCGGGCGACGAACGCCGAGGTCTCGTCGACGAGCTGCCGGGCCCGTTCCTGCGTCTCGCGCTCGGCGGCGGTCTGCCGGTCGTGGGTCTCCTGCAGCTCGCGCCGGCGCTGCTCCTGCTCGGTCTCGAGGAGGCGGTCGCGGCTGTTGATGGTGTCGAGCATGGCGTCGATGGTGCGGCCCAGCGCGGCGATGTCGTCCCCTCCGGTGGCGCCCACCCTCAGCTCGTAGTCGCCGGAGGCGACGATCTGCTCGGTCGTCTGCCGCAGCGGCCGTACCCGGCGCCGCACCGCCCGCCGCCCCGACCAGGTCATCAGCACGATGATGAGCAGAGTCGCGACCGCGATGAAGGCGAACAGCTTGCCGGCGGTGCTCGTGGCAGCCGCGTGGATCGGACGGCCGCGGACCGACTCGAGGACGAGTTGCTTGCCGTCGACGGTGGTGATGCTCGCCTCGAGGGCGATCCGGTCCGCGCCCAGCACGGCGGTTCGCACGTCGAGGGCGCCCACCAGGCTGGTCACCGGCTGCTGCGCGTCGGCCGCGGCGCGCCGCTGCCCGACGACGGCGGTGGGCAGGTTGATGTCGGTGCTGAACAGCTTCATCCGCTCCGGAGACAGCCGCTGCACCAGCACCAGGCCGCCGGAGGGGCTGCCCTCGCCGCTGTTCGGGAAGGCGCCCAGACCGCAGAAGACGTACATCTGGTCGGCGGAGATGATGCCGCAGCGGGCGGTTCCGGCCTCGGCGGCGGGGTCGTACAGACGGCCCAGCACCCGGGCGTCGGTGAGCCCGGCGGGAGGCGCGGCGAAGGTCGTGGCGCCGGGACCGGTCATGCCGCCCACCAGCAGCCGTCCGTCGGGGCCCACGCCGAGGATGCCGTCGAAGTTGCCGGCGCTCTCCTCGGCGTCCGGCGGGAAGTCCTCCGCGAAGGCCTCGGCGTCCGCGGTGGCGATGTCCTGGTACGTGTCGTCCCACACGGCGTTGGTGGCGCCGAAGGCGGTGAGCAGGCGGGCCTGGGTGTCCAGCCCCATGCGGATCCGGTCGGCGTCCTGAGCCACCTGCCGGGCCTCGAGGCCGTCGAAGGCCCCCGTCGTCACCTGCTGCATGAACAGGAAGGCCCCGCCGCACCCGAGCAGGGCGGCGGCGGCCGGAACAAGACGTCTGAGCTTTCCTCGCACGGCAGACCTGTCGGCGTGCTCGCGGACGAGCTGAGTGACGAACCCACGCCCATGACGCGGCTCACGGCCCGGACGGCCTAAGGTCGATCGTATGGTCTCCCAGGCGAGCAGGCTGAAGAACGTCCGGTACGACATCCGCGGCCCGGTGCTGCGGCGTGCGCAGGAGCTGGAGAACGCGGGCCACCGCATCCTCAAGCTCAACCTGGGCAACCCGGCACCGTGGGGCCTGAACACGCCGGAGCCGATCGTCGCCGACATGGTGCACAACCTGCCGTCGGCCGAGGGCTACAGCGACGCCCGCGGCATCTACTCGGCCCGGGTCGCGGTGGCGCAGTACTACCAGACGCTCGGCGTGGAGGACGTCCAGCCCGACGACGTCTTCCTCGGCAACGGGGTGTCCGAGCTGATCGTCATGTCCCTGCAGGCGCTGCTGAACACCGGCGACGAGGTGCTCGTGCCGAGCCCGGACTACCCGCTGTGGACCGGCGCCGTGACGCTGTGCGGCGGCCGGCCGGTCCACTACCGCTGCGAGGAGACGCAGGGCTGGCAGCCGGACCTCGAGCACGTGGCGGCGCAGATCACCTCGAACACCCGGGCCATCGTGATCATCAACCCGAACAACCCGACCGGGGCCGTCTACTCACGCGAGACCCTGCTCGGCCTGCTCGAGCTGGCCCGGCGGCACCATCTGCTCGTGCTCGCCGACGAGATCTACGACAAGATCCTGTACGACGCAGCGAAGCACATCTGCGCGGCGTCGCTCGCCCCCGACCTGCTCGTGCTCACCATGGGCGGGCTGTCGAAGACATACCGGGCGGCGGGCTTCCGGTCGGGCTGGATGGCGGTCAGCGGGCCCACGACCCACGCCGCCGAGTACCTGGAGGGGCTGCAGCTGCTGGCGAACATGCGGCTGTGCCCGAACGTGCCGGCCCAGCATGCGGTGCAGACGGCACTGGGCGGCTTCCAGAGCATCAACACGCTCATCCGGCCGGGTGGGCGCCTCTACGAGCAGCGCAACCACGCCTGGGAGAAGATCAACGAGATCCCCGGCGTGGACTGCGTGAAGCCCGAGGGCGCGCTCTACCTCTTCGCCCGCCTCGACCCCGAGGTCCACAAGATCCGCGACGACCAGCGCCTCATCATCGACCTGCTGGAGCAGCAGCTGATGCTGCTCTCCCACGGCACCGGCTTCAACCTGCCGACGCCGGACCACATCCGGATGGTGTTCCTCGCCCCGGTGGACGTGCTCGACGACGCCACCGACCGGCTGCGCCGCTTCCTGGAGACGTACGAGCAGTAGACCTACGCGGGCACCTCGTTGCCGTCGGCGTCGAGCAGGTGCTCGCTCCAGTAGCGGTCCCACTCGTCGTCGACGTACTTCGGCACCTTGCCCTGCGGGTAGCGCACGTAGCCGGCGGGCGGGTCCTCGCCGTCCTTGACGCAGGTGCCGCCGGTCGAGCTGCGGATTGCCTTGGCCGGGTACTCCCCCGAGGAGCACATCGCCTCCCGGTAGCCGCAGCCGCCGGCCAGGAGCACAGTGACCAGAGCGGTCGCAGTGATGATTGCTGTCGTCATACGCACGCCCGTCAGTCTTGCCGGCGTGGGTCAGGCTGCCATCGGTACGGATACTCACCTGTCGCCCGAGGTGCCGACCTCCGCGCCGGCAACCTCGACGCGGCGCTCCTGGCCGGGGCGCTGCCCGACATGGGACGGTTGACGGGGTGACCGTCCATCGACGGTCACCCCGGCCGAAGGGTCAGGCGTTCCACCAGACGGTCGTGTCGGGCGGCAGCACCACGGTGTCCGGGTCCGCCTCGATCGGGCCGCTGGCCAGCAGCACCTCGCCCGGCCGCGCGATCCGGACCGGCTCGGTGCCCATGTTCGTCGTGCAGCGGAAGCCGTGCCGGTCGAAGGCGAGCACGCCCTTGTCCGCCGTACGCACCCAGCGCAGGTCGTCGGCCGCGCCGAGGCCCGGGTGGGCCCGGCGGACGGCGAGTGCCGCGCGGTACAGCGACAGGGTCGAGCCGGGCACGTTCTCCTGCGCGGCGACGCTGAGCTCGGACCAGGAGTCGGGCTGCGGCAGCCAGCTGGGACCGCCGGGCGGGCCGAAACCGTACGGGGGCCGGTCGCCGTGCCACGGGATCGGCACCCGGCAGCCGTCGCGGTAGCCGTCCTGTCCGGTGGCCCGGTGGAACGCCGGGTCCTGGCGCACCTCCGGCGGCAGGTCCACGACCTCCGGCAGGCCCAGCTCCTCGCCCTGGTACAGGTACGCCGACCCGGGCAGCGCCAGCAGCAGCAGCGACGCGGCGCGGGCCCGGCGCAGCCCGGCGGCCGGGTCGACCCGCGTGGGGCGGCGCCCGGCGACCTCGCCCTCGCCGGTCTGCAGGAGACGGTTGGTGTGCCGGACGACGTCGTGGTTGGACAGCGTCCACGTCGCCGGGGCGCCGACGGCGCGCATGGCGTCCAGCGAGGCGTCGATCACCCGCCGCTGCTCCGCCACGTCCCAGGCGGTGCCCATGTAGCTGAAGTTGAACGCCTGGTGCAGCTCGTCCGGGCGCACGTACGCGGCGACCCGCTCGAGCGTCGGCGCCCACGCCTCGGCCACCGCGATCCGCTCGCCGGGGTACTCGTCGAGGATGCGCCGCCAGCTGCGGTAGATCTCGTGCACGCCGTCACGGTCGAAGCAGGGGCTGACCCCGACGTCGAGCAGGTGCCACTCGGTCTCGACGCCGAGGTCGGGCAGGCCCTGTGCCTTGACGAGGCCGTGCGCGACGTCGATGCGGAAGCCGTCGACGCCGAGGTCGAGCCAGAAGCGCAGGATCGTGCGGAACTCGTCGGCGACGGCCGGGTGGTCCCAGTTGAAGTCGGGCTGCTCGGGGGCGAACAGGTGCAGGTACCACTCGCCCGGCGTCCCGTCCGGGTTCGTGGTCCGGGTCCACGCGGGACCGCCGAAGATCGACGGCCAGTCGTTGGGCGGCAGCTCGCCGGCGGCGCCACGGCCGGGACGGAAGTGGTAGCGCTCGCGCAGCGGCGAGCCGGGCCCCTCGGCGAGGGCCCGCCGGAACCACTCGTGCTGGTCCGAGGAGTGGTTCGGGACCAGGTCGACGATGACCCGCAGGCCGAGGTCGTGAGCGTCGGCGATGAGGCCCTGCGCGTCGGCGAGGGTGCCGAAGACCGGGTCGACCGTCCGGTAGTCGGCGACGTCGTAGCCGGCGTCGGCCTGCGGGGAGGCGTAGAAGGGTGAGAGCCACACGGCGTCGATGCCGAGGTCCTTCAGGTACGGCAGCCGGCTGCGGATGCCCGGCAGATCCCCGATGCCGTCGCCGTTCGAGTCGGCGAAGCTGCGCGGGTAGATCTGGTAGATGACCGCGTCCCGCCACCAGGAGGCCGGCGCGGCGACGGCGGAGTCCCGCCGTGCGATCAGTTGATCGGTCATGGCGGGACGCTAGCACGTTACTAACACGTGTTACATGGGGGCTGCCGCCGAGTCGCGCACGATGAGCGACGTGCTGAGCGATTGATGGGGATGCTGGTCCTCGCCCCGGATCGCCGAGATGAGGAAATCGGCGGCCGTGCGGCCCTTGGTGACGATCGGCTGGCGTACGGTGGTCAGCCGCGGCCGGAACCACGCCGACTCCGCCAGGTCGTCGAAGCCGGTCACCGAGACCTGCCCCGGCACGTCGAGCCCCAGCTCCCGCAGCGCGTCCACCGCGCCGTACGCGAGCACGTCGGACAGCGCGAGGATGGCGGTCGGGCGATCCTCCGCCATCAGCTGCTTGGTCGCGCGGTACCCGTCCGTGCGCGTCACCGGCACCTCGGCCAGCTTGACGTCGGCCATGCTCAGCCCGGCGCCGGCCAGCGCCTCGGCGATGCCGGCCATGCGCCGCGCGAGAGGTCCCCGGTAGCCGCGGACCGCGGTGTCCGGCCCGGGATCCATCGACAGCACCGCGATCCGCCGATGCCCCAGATCCAGCAGATAACGGGTGACGTCGCGGGCGCCGCCGTGGTCGTCGACGTCCACGCTGGGCGCGTTCTCGTACCGGTCGCTGTCGATCAGCACGAACGGGATGCCGCGCCGCTCCAGCTCGGCCACCTCGCCGCGGTCCACCTCCAGCCCGCAGACCACGAACCCGTCGACCGCCGCGTACGGAATGGCCTTGAGCACCGAGTCCTGCAGCGGCGGCGACAGCAGCAGGGTGTAGCCCTCCTGGTCACAGACCTGCCCGACGCCCATGAGGAAACGCGCGTAGTAGGGGTTGTCCAGCACCCGCGCCAGCCGCTGCGGCAGCAGTACGCCCAGCGAGTTGGTCGTGCCCGCCTGCAGCATCCGGGCCAGTGTGTTGGGGGCGTACCCGATCTCCTCGGCGACGGCCAGGATGCGCTCGCGGGTGGCCGAGGAGATGCGCTGGGGATTGTTGAAGGCGAACGACACGGCCGAGCGGGAGACGCCGGCCGCGGCCGCGACATCGCTGGACGTCGGCTTGCCGCCGGGCCGTCTCGACGGCATGAGCTCACACCTCGCTGTCGTGGCTGGGCGCTCACGATATCTCAGCGTCAGTGCACCGGAAGGCGGACGGTGACCGTGGTGCCCGCGCCCTCCGTCGACTTCACCGCGATGCGGCCGCCGTGGTTGTCCACGATGGTCCGCACGATGGCCAGTCCCAGGCCGGTGCCGGGGATCGCCTTGTGGATCGCGTTGCTGGCCCGGAAGAAACGGGCGAACAGCGCCTGCTGCTCGCTCGGCGGGATACCCATGCCGTTGTCCGCGACGGACAGGTGCACCTCGTCGCCCTCGCGGCGGGCGCTGACCGTGACCGTACCGTCGGGCCGGCTGAACTTCACCGCGTTGGACAGCAGGTTCATCAGGACCCGGTCCAGCTGTTCGGGATCGGCGTGCAGCTCCAGCGGGCCGTCCACCTCGGTACGCAGCACCACCTGGCCCTTGGCCGCGGCCGGCGCGATCGCCGCCATCGCCTGCTCGACGACCTTGACGAGGTCGACCGGCTTGCGCGAGGGCCGCAGCGAGCCCGACTCGATCTTGGACAGGGTGAGCATGTCCTCGATCAGCTCGCGCAGCCGCCGGGTGTTGCGCCCGATCACCTCGAGCATCTTCTGCTGCGGCGGGGTCAGCTCCCCGGCCTCGGCGTCCAGCAGCAGCTCGACGTAGCCGGCGATGCTCGTCAGCGGCGTGCGCAGCTCGTGCGAGACGGTCGACATGAAGTCGGTCTTCGCCGTGTCGACCTCCTGCAGCCGGGCCACCAGATGCTGCTCGCGCTCGTACAGCCGGGCGTGGTGCACGCCGCGGCCGAGGTCCGCGGCGACGGACTCGACCAGCCGTGCCTCCATCGGCGACCAGGCCGGCTTGTCGTCGCGGATCACGGTGAGCGCACCCAGGCACTCGTCGCTGCCGCTCACCGCGACGGTCAGGACCGGCCCGGCACCGGCTGCGGCGCAGGCCCGGCGCTCGTCCTCCGGCGGTACGCCCTGCCCCTCGTGGTCGATGTCCTCCGACGACCACATGTCACCGCTGCGCAGCCAGGAGACGTCGCAGTCGGCGAGCTCCTTGAGGACCCCGCCCACGTGCTCGTCGCGCAGGCTCACCAGCGGCGGGACGTCGGTCTGCCCGGGGGCCATCCGGACCAGCACGTGGTCGGCGCCGATGGTGTCGGCCAGGCCCCGGACCGCCTCCTGGATCGCCTCCTCGACCCGCAGGTGCGACCGGATGCGGTACCCCAGCTGCCGGACCTCGGCGCGCTGGCGGGCGACGTCCTTCTCGGCACCCCGGATCCGGTCGCCCTCCTCGGCCATGTCGTTGATCGCCTGGGCGACCGCGCGGATCTCGGTCGGACCCTCGGAGGCGTCCGCCCGGATCTCGAGCTCCCCGGAGCGGCGCCGGTCGATGATCGACACGACCCGGGCCAGCGGGCCGGTGATCCGCCGCCGGATCACGACCGCGGCCAGCAGGGCCGTCACGGCCGCCAGCACGGTCAGCGCGATCACGACGACCGTCGTCACGATGCTCAGCCGGGCACTGCGCCGGTGCAGTTCGGCGGCACGGGTCTCGAGATCTCCGTGCAGTGCCTGGTTCTCGGCGACGAACGCCTGGAACAGCGGCTTGCCCCGGTTCACGTAGTCGGCGGCGACCGTGCTGCGCGGCGGGGCCTGGCGCTGCTGCTCGGCGATGATCCACCAGGCGTCGGCGTGGGCGAGCTGGCGCGCGACCGCATCCCGCTCCCGGTCATGGGCGAGGTCGCGCAGCCGCGATCCGGCGAGCTGGTAGCCGCTGCGGGCGACGTGGTACGTGTCGAGCAGCTGCCCGTCGCCGGTGAGCAGGTACCCGCGCAGCCCCCGCTGGGCGTCCGTCAGCACACCGCGCAGCTGGGCGTTGGCCAGCTCGAGGGGCTGCACCTGGGTCGACAGCTCGTTCACGACCCGGTGCTGCATCACGAGGGCGGTGGACTGCGCGACCCCGGAGCAGACGATCAGCGCGACGAGGACGCCGAACGCCCGGGTGAGCAGGCTCCCGACCGACCGGTCCCGGCGCATGGGCGTCCGGTCCCCGTCAGGCCCGGGCTCGGCTCAGCAAAGCCTGGATCCGCGTGACCAGCTCGCGAGGGCTGAACGGCTTGGTGACGTAGTCGTCGGCGCCCGCGCTGAAACCGCCCTCGACGTCCTGCTCCTGGACCCGGGCGGTCAGCATGATGATCAGCATTCCGGAGGTGGCGGGGTCGGCGCGCAGCATCCGGCACACGTCGATCCCGGACAGGCCGGGCATCGACACGTCGAGGACGGCGAGGGTGGGGCGCCGCGCCTTGGCCTGTTCCACGGCCGCCTGCCCGTCCTCGACGGCGATCACCTCGAGACCGGCCTGCTCGAGCTTGAACGCGACCAGGTCACGGATGTCGGCGTCGTCGTCGGCGACCAGAACCACCGTCACGGTTGTTCCCCCCATGCGTTTCGCTCGTTATCAGCACGATATCCGTTTGGTCCGCTCTGTGAATGCCGCTCGCCGCAACCGCATGGCAACTCGCACGCAGCGCGGATGCAGCCGCGGGCGGGTGTCCTGGACACAGACGCCAGCCCCCGACCGCCCGGCAGGAGGACCCGATGACCGCTCTCGACTCCGACGACGTCCGCATCGAGGCGTTGTTCGTCTCCGACCTGCAGAGCTCGCAGCACCCCACCCCTGAGGTGATCCGCGCCGTCGTCACCGAGACGGTCGACCGCCTCGGCGAGCAGGGCTGCGCCGCCCTCGTGGCCCAGGAGTTCGGCGAGCACCCCGACTGTGCGCTCGGCCGTATGCGCTGGGCCCGGCGGGCGGTGCTGTCCGCGTACAAGGCCGCCTGAGCGCCTCAGCGCATGATCGGCGGGACGACCGCCGGCGCCGCGGCGTGCGACGGCGCACGGTGCTGCAGCATGTCCCGGACGTTCTTCTGCACGGCGACCGCCGCGAACATCGTCATCGCGAACGCGAGGCCGTAGAAGCCCTTCTCGCTGCGGGCCATGTCGCTGTTCCAGAGCCCGACCGCCAGCATCACGGTCGCCAGCCCGACGACGGACCAGGACAGGCCCAGGTACAGCCCCGACGTCGGGAGCCCCTCGGCGCGGTCGCGCACCGACTTCTGCAGCGACACGGCCGCGAAGACGCCCAGGACCAGCACGGCGCCGTAGAACCCCTTCTCACTCGCGGTCATCGTGGCGTTCCACAGCCCGATCCCGAAGGACGCGACGCCGACGATCAGGACGGTCCACGAGGCGCCCACGAAGGCGGCGGTGGGCTTGGCCGGGGAAGACGGTTGGTACGACACGGGGCTCTCCGAACGACGTAGGTGCGATCTGACCAGCAAAAGTCTGCTTCGGCATCCCGGCTGTGACCGTGAGTAGTCGTACTCAACCCTGATGGGCAGCGCCGCGGAACGGTACGGACGGTGGCCCGCAGCCGCCTGAACGTCTGACGTCGCTCTCCCCCGCCACGATTACCGTGGGTGAGGCTTCCGGCTGGTACCGGAGTCGCACAGGGAGGAGCGGAAGTCGTGCCAGAGCAGGTCAACGGCCGGCACCGCGCCACCGGGCGAGGCCGCTACCTCTCGCTACGCTTAGCGATCCCCCGGCACGCCGCCGCCGACCCGACCGCGGTTGCCCAGCCTCGCGCGAGCCGCTGGCCGTGGGCGATCGTCGTCGCGGCCTTCGTCGCGCTGGGTGCCACGGTGCCGCTGCTCCTGCACGATCCCGGTACGCCGCAGGCCGCCGTACCGTTGCCGGCCGTCTCGATCCCGCCGCCGCCCACCGCGGCCGCCACACCGTCGGCGACCCGCCGGCCCCTGCGCGCGGTCGCCCAGGCGCGCAAGATCAGCCCCTCGGCGACGCCGTCCGCGTCGCGCTCCACGAAAGCCGCGCCCGTGCTGCTCGGACCCGCCGACGACGCCGGGCTGCCGCAGCTGTTGAACGACTACTGCCGCGCGAACGTCGGGCGGTTCACCCTCGCGGTCTCGACGCCGGACGGCTGGGCGTGCGGCCGCCTCGCCCGCGATCCGGTGCGGATCGACATGGACGCGATGTGCCGCTGGCGCTACGGCGACGCCGCGTGGGCGGACCTTCCGGACGGCGCGGCGACCACGGGGTGGCGCTGCTACCGCGACGGCCCGTAAGCTCTCCGCCATGCACGCGCGCTTGAGCATGTGGTGGCCCGCCAGACCGGCGGCCACACCCTTCCGCGCGTAACCCACACCGCGGCCGCCTCCGACGAGGCGGCCGTTGTCGTTCGGCCCGGTCTCGGCGGCGGCCCCAGCCGAGATCGAGGACCCCATGCAACCCTTCGCCCTGCTGCACCGCGACGGCGCCGACCACGTCGAGATCCTCCACGGCGACGTCGTCACCGTGCCCTCGCTCGCCGACATCCCCCTGCCCGGCGGCACCGGACCGCAGACGCTCGCCCTGATCCCGTACCGGCAGGTGGCCGAGCGCGGCTTCGCCTGCGTCGACGACGGCACGCCGCTGGAATGCCTGCGCATCGGGTCGGTGCGGACGACTCCGCTGGCCGAGATGATCGCCTCCCTGCCCACCGCCCCGCTGCGCCTGACGGGCCAGGGTTTCGACATCACCGACGAGGACTACGGCACGGTGGTGGAGACGGTGCTGCGCGACGAGATCGGGCAGGGCGAGGGCGCCAACTTCGTCATCCACCGGGTCTTCGAGGCCGGCGTCGACGGCGACCCGGTCGACGCGGCGCGGGCGGCGTTCCGCAACCTGCTCACCGGCGAGCAGGGGGCGTACTGGACGTTCCTGGTGCACACCGGCACCCGTACGCTCGTCGGCGCCACCCCGGAACGGCACGTCAGCGTCGCCGACGGGCTGACCATGATGAACCCGATCAGCGGCACCTTCCGCCACGACGGCGAGCGGGACCTCCTCGACTTCCTCGCCGACCCCAAGGAGACCGACGAGCTCTACATGGTGCTCGACGAGGAGCTCAAGATGATGGCCGCGGTCGCCGAGCACGGCGGGCAGGTCGTCGGCCCGTACCTGAAGCGGATGGCGCATCTCACCCACACCGAGTACCTGCTCGCCGGGAGCGGCTCCCTCGACGTGCGCGACGTGCTGCGCGCCACCATGTTCGCGCCCACCGTGACCGGCAGCCCGGTGGAGAACGCCTGCCGCGTCATCGCCCGCCACGAACGCCGCGGGCGCGGCTACTACTCGGGGGTGCTCGCCCTGCTCGGGCACGACGACGAGGGCCGGCAGACCCTCGACGCGCCGATCCTGATCCGCACCGCGGAGATCTCCCCCGAGGGCCGGCTGCGGGTGCCGGTCGGCGCGACGCTCGTGCGGCACTCGACCCCGGCCGGCGAGATCGCCGAGACCCACACCAAGGCCGCGGGGGTCCTGGCCGCGCTGGGTGCCACCCGGTCCAGGAAGACGACGGTACGCCCGGAGCCCGACAGCCCCGAGATCCGGGCGGCACTGGCGGCCCGCAACGACGGCCTCGCCCGCTTCTGGCTCGACCAGCGGCGCCCGGGCGCCCTGACCGTCCCGGCGCTCGACGGCCGCACGGCGGTCGTGGTGGACGGCGAGGACACCTTCACCGCGATGCTGGCCCACCAGCTGCGGGCGCTCGGCCTCGCCGTCACCGTGGTGCCGTGGACCGTCACCGCGGTGCCCGAAGCCGACCTGGTCATCGCGGGCCCCGGCCCCGGCGACCCGGCCTCCGACGACGCCAAGATGGTCATGCTGCGCGGCCTGGTGGCCGACCTGCTCGCCCGCCGCCGACCGCTGCTCGGCGTGTGCCTGGGCCACCAGATCCTCGCCGCCACCCTCGGCCTGCGGCTGCGCCGGCGCGAGGCCACCTACCAGGGCATGGCACGCGACATCGACCTGTTCGGCACGACGCGCCGGGTCGGCTTCTACTCCAGCTTCACGGCCCTGGCGGCGCCGCTGCCGGGCGTGGAGATCGCCGCCGACCCGGACGGCAGCGTCCACGCCCTGCGCGGGCCGGGCTTCGCGGGCGTGCAGTTCCACCCGGAGTCGGTGCTCAGCGCGGACGGCCTCAGCGTCCTCGCGGAACTTCTCCCACCACTTCTCTCCCGGGTGATTAGTCCGGCAGTGAGCGGGTAGCGCATAGGACGTCGGTGGTTCAAGCGGATCGAGAGCCTCCTCTTGGACCACCGACCCTGTACATTCGGCTCCCGGTGGCAGCGTGTCCCGAGCTCGACCACCGGTACGCCGATGGTCTCTCCGGGGCACCCCCGGGGGCGAGAGAGTGAGCCACGCAGCGCATCGCCGGCGCGCCGCCGCGCTCCGCGCGAGACAGCGCAGGCACGACCGGGCATCGTCGGGACACGCTGCTCCACCGGTACGGGTGTCGTCCGCCCTCGCCGACGCCTTCCTCACCACCCGCTGGCGCCCCGGCCACCTCGTCCGCGTGGGCACCGCGGTGCTCGGCAGCCGGCCCGAGTGGCTGCGGCCGGTGGTGACCGCGGTGCTGAGGGCGTACCGGAATGCCCCGGCCGACCGGCCCCGCGAGCTCGCCGCCTTCCTCGCAGCGCTCGAAACGCCCGCCGGGGTGCGGCGCGTCCGGCGCCATGCCGTCCTCCTGCGCCGCGCCACCGGAGTCCGGGTCGTGCGCATGCGCTGGGACACCCCGCCGATCGACGACCTGGCGGCGCTCGCCGCCTTCCTCGACCTCAGCGGCGACGACCTCGACTGGTTCGCCGACCGCCGCCAGCTCAACCGCCACGCCCGCGACGAACGCCTGCGCCATTACCGGTACGCCTGGCTGCCCCACCGGCTCATCGAGGCACCGAAGCCCCGCCTCCGCGCCCTCCAGCGCCGCCTCCTCGACGACGTCCTCGGCCGCCTCCCGGTCCACCCGGCCGCCCACGGCTTCGTCCCCGGCCACGGCGTGCACACCTTCGCCACCCCGCACGCCGGACAGCGGCTGGTGATCAGAATGGACCTGGCCACGTTCTTCAGCTCGATCACCGCGGGGCGCATCCACGGCCTGCTCCGCACCGCGGGCTTCCCCGAACCCGTCGCGCACACCCTCACCGCGCTGATGACGACCCGCACTCCGGCGGCGGTGTTGCGCCGATCACCGGACCCGCACCGCGCCGCACTGCTGCGCCAACCCCACCTGCCCCAGGGCGCGCCGACGTCACCAGCGCTGGCGAACCTGGTCGCGTACCGCCTCGACCGGCGGCTGACCGGGCTGGCCGGCCGGTTCGGCGCCCGCTACACCCGGTACGCCGACGACCTGGCCTTCTCGGGAGACCTGCGCCGCGCCGAAGCCGGCCGCCTGATCGACGCGGCAACGGCCGTGATCACCGATGAGGGCTTCCGCGTCAACCCGGCCAAGACGCGCATCCGCGGCCGCGGCGACCGCCAGCGCCTGGCAGGCCTGGTGGTGAACGACCACCCGGCCGTGGCCCGCAGCGAGTACGACCGCCTGCGAGCGATGCTGCACGACGCGGCGCGCCGGGGCCTGGAGGCGGCGAACCGGGAACGGCACGACGACTTCGGCGCGTACCTGCGCGGCCGGGTCGCCTGGACCGCCCATCGCCACCCCGGCCGGGCCGCCAGGCTCCACACCCTGCTGGCCGCGGCCCTCGCCGCCGACCTGCCGGAATGATTGCCGACGTGCCGCGGCGGGCACTGTGCTGACCATGGTGCTACCCGGACCTGACCCCGACATGTACCCGCCGATCGACCCCGGCGAGCCCGTACCCGACGACCCGGGCGAGCTGTCCCCGGACACCCCGGAGACGCTGCCGCCGGCGCCGGTCGAGCCGATGCCGGGCCCGGACGACCCGGGCTCCGTCCCGGCGGGCGAACCCGAGCCGGCCTGACGAAGCCGTCAGACGAGGCCGTGCTCCTCCAGCGCGGTGTTGAGCAGCCACGCGAGCGGCATGGTGGCGCGCACCGCGTACTGGTCTCCGTCCAGGTGGTGCATGGTGACCGTCTGAGCCGAGTCCTGGTCGACCACCCAGTACTGCGGGATTCCCGCGCCGGCGTACTCACGGCGCTTGGTCACGAGATCTGTGCCTTCCGAACCCGGCGACATGATCTCGACCACGAGGAGTACGTCGGTGACCGGGAGCCATACACCGTCGGTCTGGGCCTTCGTCCACACGACCAGATCGGGGATCCGTCCGCCGACTCCGCCCTCGGGCCCTGGGATACGCAGTCCGACGGCCTGTGCGATGCGGTCCGCCGGGAGCCCGCCGGTGGCCAGCCAGACCATCAGGCGGGTCGCGATGATCGCATGGGCGTACCCCGGCGGCGGCATGATGGAGAGGACTCCCTCGGGGCTCATCTCGTACCGGTGGTGTTCGTCCGCCGCCATCATCGCGGTGAGGTCGTCGAGCGTCACGACCGATGGCATCGATCTGCCGACCGTCTCTGCGCTCATGACGGCATCGTACCCGGCCCAGCGGGTGATGACGGATGTCGCAGGTGCCGGACCGCGGCCGGGATTTCCTGCCCTCCCCGGCCGTCCGCCGCGCCGGCCCCCGGCTGACGGCAGCGTCACCGACGGACCCTGCGCCCCCGTCGCCCGTCGGCGCCGCAGCGCTGCCGGTCCGGCACCGTCTCTTTCCGGCGGGCGGGCCGATAACCTGACGGTTCGGCGACGAAGGGGTACGGCGTGGCTGACGATGGCGCGCGCCGGCGCGGACATGCGGCGGATGCCGAGTGGCTGGCCGAGGTGGCGCGGGCCGCCGGTCAGGATGCCGGTGGTGTGCCGGTGGAGCTGCTGGGTGACTATCTGCCGTTGCTCGTCGACGCCGCCGTGTCGGGGCGCCGGCCGAAGCGCAGTGAGCTCGAGGCGGTCAGCCGCCTGGGCCGGCACGCCGCCGAGCAGGGGGTGTCGGCCGGAAAGGCCGTGCAGCTGTACCTGTCTGCCGCCCGGCGGCTGTGGCAGCAGCTTCCGCTGCTGGTGCGGTCCCCCGACAGCGAGGTGGTCCGCGGGGCCGCCGACGCGGTGCTGCAGGTGATCGACGACGCCGTGGCCACGCTGGCGGAGGGTTACGCCGCCGCCCGCCGGGAGCTGGTGCGCCGCGAGGAGACACTGCGCCGGGAGCTGGTCGACGACCTGCTGCGGGGTGACTCGGACCTCGGCGGGCTGGTGCAGCGGGCCGAGCCGTTCGGCCTGGACCTGACCCGCGGGCATCAGGTGGCGCTGGCCGCGCCGAGCCGGCGCCTGCCGGACGCCGGTGCCGCGATCAGCGCGCTCGAGGCGGTGATCTTCGACCGGCTGGGCGACCGGGACGTCCTCGTCGCCACCAAGGAGGGCCTGCTCGTCGTGATCGCGCCGGCCGAGCCGGCCGCGGGCGCCTCGCCGGACCGGCTGGTGCGGGTGGGCGAGCTGATGCACGCCGAGCTGAGCAGGCTGCGTCGCGGCGGGCCGTGGCGCGTCTCGGTGGGCCGGCCGCATCCGGGCCTGTACGGCATCGCGCGGTCCTATGAGGAGGCGCGGGAGGCGCTGACGATGGCGCAGCGGCTGCAGTTCGAGCGGGAGGTCGTCGGCGCGCACGACCTGCTCGTCTACCGGGTGCTGCTGCGGGACCAGCCCGCCATGGTGGACCTGGTGCAGGCGGTCCTGCAGCCGTTGAGCCGCTCCCGGGGCGGGGCCGAGCCGCTGCTGGAGACGCTCGCGGCGTACTTCGACACCGGCGGGGTGGCCACCGAGACGGCCCGGCGGCTGCACGTGTCGGTCCGCACCGTCACCTATCGGCTGGCGCGCGTCCGCAAGCTGACCGGCTACGACCCGGCCGACGCCACCGACCGGTTCACGCTGCATGCGGCCACGCTGGGGGCCAGGGCGCTGAGCTGGCCCCGGCAGCCGCTGCCCTCGGTGTGAGGTTGCCGGACGTCGGCAAGGAGGACGCGAGTTCTTCTCCGGTCCCCGCCACTGCGGCCCGGCTGCTCACCGAAGCACGATGGAAACTCCCACGAAGAAGGGGGTCGTCGTGTTCTCGTCATACCCGGCAGTGGCCGTCGATCTCGGGAGCAACGCCATCGGCCTGTGGGCGGCCCGCCGCGGCACGGTCAGCGGTGACTGCGGCGACGGATCCCTGGTACGGCGTGGCCGCATCGTCGACCCCGAGGGGTGCGAAGCACAGCTGATGCACCTGGTCCGCCGCTACTCCGAGCCGGTGCCCGCCGGGGGCGTCGTGGTGGCGTGCCGGCCGGTGCTCGCCGAGACAGCCGATCAGCTCGTCATGCGCCGAGTCCTGGAGACCGTCTTCGCGCCCGCCCGGCTGGTCCTCATGGACACCGTCCGAGCGGCCGCCATCGGCTCCGGCGCCGCGGCCGGCACCCTGCTCGTGGCCGACGTCGGGGCGCAACTGACCGAGACCGCGCTGCTCGAGCACGGTCGGCTCAGCGCCGGCCGCCGCGCCGACATCGGCACCCGGGACCTCACCCGCGGCGCGACCGTCGATCTGATCAGCGACATCGTCGTACGCCACATCGACGAGCTGCGCGCCGGTCCGCACGCCCGGCAGGTGACCGCCGCACTGGCCCGCGGCATCCTGCTGGTCGGCGACGGCGCTTCCCACGACGATCTCGCCGCGGCGCTGGGCGTACGCGTGCACCGCGCAGCGTCCCCCCGCACGGCCGCGCTCAACGGCGCCGGCCTGGCCGCCATGTCGCTGGCACGCCATCCCGCCCTGCGCTGAAGCCCGCCCGGAGGACATCGATGACCACCGCAACGGAACGACGCGACGGCGAGTCGTGGACCCTGCTGCAGACGATGCTCGAGGAGCAGTTCACGCTGCACACCCACCGGCTCACCGAGCTGACCGTGTCCGCCCGGCTGCCCCGCCGCGGCGGCTACGACGACCGGACCCTCGAGGCGTCCGCGGCGGCAGCCCGGCAGGGCATCGCCGACACCGCCCACGCGCTGCGACGGATGTCGGAGGGCACCTACGGCAGGTGCGAGGAGTGCAGCCGGCCGATCCCCCTCGGCCGCCTGCGCGCCCAGCCGCACGCCCGGTACTGCACACCGTGCCACCGGAGCCGGTAGCCCGGGGGTCTCTCCGAGGCGGCTTTGCGCGTACGGCAAAAGGATTTGCCTTCCCCCCGGACACCGGGCAGGGTGGCCCGCGGAAGTGATCGTGGCCGACGGGGGACGGCGGTGACGCCGTGGTCGCAAACAGACGATCGAGCGCGGCCGTCAGCGCCGAGTTCTCGCCCCCCGGACCACAGCCGATCTTCCAGCCCTGACAATGGCAGGGACCCGTGTGCCGCCCCACCAGGAGATCTCGCTGTGACCAGTCAACCCGAGGCAGCCCCGGGCAAGCTCGACGCTGCCGTCCTCAAGATCGCGGGCGTGGTCGTCCTCGGCGCGATCATGTCGATCCTCGACGTGACCGTCGTGAGTGTCGCCCTCCCCACGTTCCAGACGACGTTCCAGACGTCGTACGCCGTGGTCGCCTGGACCATGACGGGGTACACGCTGGCGCTGGCCACAGTGATCCCGCTCACCGGCTGGGCGGCCGACCGCTTCGGCACTAAGCGGCTCTACATGACCGCGCTGCTGCTGTTCACCCTCGGCTCCGGTCTGTGCGCGACCGCGGACTCGATCGGCGAGCTCATCGGCTACCGGGTGCTGCAGGGTCTCGGCGGCGGCATGCTGATGCCGCTCGGTATGACGATCATGACGCGGGCCGCCGGGCCGGAGCGGATCGGCCGGCTCATGGCGGTGCTCGGCATCCCGATGCTGCTCGGCCCGATCGGCGGTCCCATCCTCGGCGGCTGGCTCATCGACATCGCGAGCTGGAAGTGGATCTTCCTTATCAACCTGCCGATCGGCGCGATCGCCCTCCTCTACTCCGCGTGGGCGCTGCCGAAGGACGCCCCGGAGCCGTCCGAGTCCTTCGACTTCCTCGGCATGCTCATGCTCTCCCCCGGCCTCGCCCTCTTCCTGTTCGGCGTCTCGTCGCTGCCCCAGGAGGAGACGATCACCGCCACCCGGGTGTGGCTGCCCATGCTCGCCGGCGCCCTGCTGGTGATCGGCTTCGTGCTGTACTCGTTCAAGCCGGCGCACCCGCTGCTCGATCTGCGCCTGCTGCGCAACCGCAACCTCTCAGTGGCCTCCATCACCATGGCCGTCTTCATGATCGCTTTCATGGGCGCCGGGCTGCTGTTCCCCAGCTACTTCCTGCAGGTGCGCGGCGAGTCGACCCTGGACGCCGGCCTGCTCATGGCGCCGCAGGGCATCGGCGCCATGATCACCATGCCGATCGCCGGCATGCTCGCCGACCGCATCCCGGTGGGCCGCACGGTGCCGTTCGCGCTGGTCCTCATCGCGGCCGGCTTCTTCGGGTTCACCCAGGTCGGCACGGACACCTCGTACGTCCTGCTGTGCGGCTCGCTGTTCGTGATGGGCCTCGGCATGGGCGGCACGATGATGCCGATCATGACGTCCGCGCTGAAGACCCTCACCCACCACGAGGTGGCGCGCGGCTCCACGCTGCTGAACATCCTGCAGCAGATCGCCGGCTCGGTCGGCTCCGCGCTGATGTCGGTGATCCTGACCAGCAAGCTCAACGAGTCCCCGGCCATCCCGGGCGTCGTCGACCCGCAGACGCACAAGCCGGTCACCGAGGCGGGCCTGGCCATCGCCGTGCAGCAGAACCCCCAGCTGGCTCAGCAGTTCCCGGCCCCGCCCGGCCTGCTGCAGCGCGGCCTGGAGTTCGTGGCCGACTCGTTCGGCACCACGTTCTGGGTCGGCTTCGCCCTGGTGATGGTGACCTTCATCCCGGCGTTCTTCCTGCCGCGCAAGCGCGAACAGTCGCACCTGCTCGACGACCAGAACGGCGAGCGCGCCGCCACTCCGGTCATACTTCATTGATGGAGTACCGCACCCTCGGGCGCAGCGGCTGCGCCGTATCAAGCCTCTGCCTCGGCACCATGACCTTCGGTGCCGAGGCCGCGGAGGACGTCTCCCACGCTCAGCTCGACCGTTTCGCCGAGGCCGGCGGCACGCTGATCGACACCGCCGACGTGTACGCCGCCGGCGAGTCCGAGCGCATCATCGGTCGCTGGTTCGCCGACCGCCCCGCCGACCTGACCGACCGGATGGTGCTGGCCACCAAGGGCCGCTTCGCCATGGCCGGCGACCCGAACGGCCTCGGCCTGTCCGCGCGGCACCTCACCCGGGCCCTCGACGCCTCGCTCACCCGGCTGGGCCTGGACAGTGTGGACCTGTACCAGGCGCACTCGTGGGACCCCGTCACGCCGCTCGAGGAGACCCTGCAGACCCTCGACGGGTTCGTGAAGGCCGGGAAGATCCGCTACTACGGGTTCTCCAACTTCACCGGCTGGCAGCTCACCAAGGCCGTCCACCTCGCCCGCGAGCTGCGGCTCGCCGCTCCGGTCACGCTGCAGCCGCAGTACAGCCTGCTGGTGCGGGAGATCGAGTGGGAGATCGTCCCGGCCGCCCGGGACGCCGGGCTGGGCCTGCTGCCGTGGAGCCCGCTCGGCGGCGGCTGGCTGTCCGGCAAGTACCGGCGGGACCAGCGGCCGTCCGGCGCCACCCGGCTCGGCGAGGACCCGGGCCGCGGCATGGAGGCGTGGGAGCGGCGCGGCACCGACCGCACCTGGGCGATCATCGACGCCGTCCAGCGGGTGGCGGAGGCGCGCGGGGTCTCGATGGCCGAGGTGGCGCTCGCCTGGGTCACCGACCGGCCCGGGGTGACGTCGACGATCCTCGGTGCCCGTACGGTCGAGCAGCTCGAGACCAACCTGCGGGCCGCGGGCCTGCACCTCGACGAGGCGGAGACCGCGGCGCTGGACGCGGCGAGCGACCTGCACGCGCCCGACTACCCGTACGGGACGCTCGGTGTCGACCAGCGCAGCCGCGAGATCGGCTGAGCGCGCATAGGATCGGGGTCATGGAGGCCACCTACTTCTTCGACCCCGCCTGCCCGTTCACCTGGCGCACCTCGCGGTGGCTGGTCGGCGTGGCACCCGAGCGCGGCGTGACCCTGCGCTGGCGCGCGTTCAGCCTGTCGATCCTCAACGGCGACAACGTCCCCGAGCAGTACAAGCCGATGATGGCCGCGTCCAGCAAGGCGCTGCGGCTGGTCGAGGCGCTGCGCGCCGACCACCGCGACGACGACATCGCGACGTTCTACACCGAGCTGGGGACCCGGACGCACGAGGCCGGCGTACCGCTGAGTGATGACGTCGTCGTGCAGGCGGCGGAGGCGGCCGGCATCGCCGACCCGAAGACGGTCCTGGACGACGCGTCCTGGGACGAGGCCGTCCGCGAGTCGCACGAGCTGGCCTTCGGCTCCGCGGGCCCGGACATCGGCTCGCCCGTGCTGATGGTGGAGGGTGCCGCGCGCGGCGTCCACGGCCCGATCATCGGTGAGGTCCCCGGCACCGAGGAGGCGCTCGCGATCTGGGACGCCGTCGTGCCGCTCGCCCGCAGCGCCACGTTCTTCGAAGTGAAGCGGGGCAGGTCCTGACGCCACGTGTTTGACGGCGGGGCGCCCGTGGGTAAAGGGCGTCGCGCCGTCAGCAGTCGTACCGGGGGGAGCCCGTCATGGTCGAGCCGCACGTCACTCTGGACCCGCACAGCCTCGGCCCGGTCGAGGAGAAGCTGCGCGGGCCGTTGGAGGAGCAGCTCACCTCGGCGTTGCAGGCCGCGGCCGACCGGGTCTCCGACGAGTATGCGGGCGAGCCCGTCGACGAGGTCGCCACCGAGCTGCTCGACGAGACGAAGGCGGGACTGCACCGGGACATCGCCGACGGTTTCGTGCCGGACCAGCGGGAGCTGCGCCGGGTGGCGGAGGCGATCGTCCGGGAGTCCTGAGCCGGCGCCACGGCGTGCCGATCACGAATCGAGAAGCGGGGACCGCCGGACCGCCGCTAGCGTGTGCGCCATGGACACGATGAGCGGGGCGCACGTCGCCGACAGCCACGATCTGATCCGGGTGCACGGCGCGCGCGAGAACAACCTCAAGGACGTCAGCGTCGAGCTCCCGAAGCGGCGCCTCACCGTGTTCACGGGGGTCTCCGGATCGGGCAAGAGCTCGCTGGTGTTCGGCACGATCGCCGCGGAGTCGCAGCGGCTGATCAACGAGACCTACAGCGCGTTCGTGCAGGGCTTCATGCCGACGCTCGCGCGGCCGGACGTCGACGTGCTCGAGGGGCTCACCACCGCGATCATCGTCGACCAGGAGCGGATGGGCGCCAACCCCCGCTCGACCGTCGGCACCGCCACCGACGCCAACGCCATGCTGCGCATCCTGTTCAGCCGGCTGGGCAAGCCGCACATCGGCTCCTCCCAGGCGTTCTCGTTCAACGTGGCGTCGATCAGCGGCGCCGGTGCGGTCACCACGGAGCGCGCGGGCCGCACCGTCAAGGAGCGCCGCGAGTTCAGCATCACGGGCGGCATGTGCCCCCGCTGCGAGGGCATGGGCCGGGTCTCCGACATCGACCTCTCCCAGCTGTACGACGACAGCAAGTCCCTCAACGAGGGCGCGCTGACCATCCCCGGCTACAGCATGGACGGCTGGTACGGCCGGATCTTCAGCGGCCTGTTCGACATGGACAAGCCGATCCGCGCCTTCACCAAGCGCGAGCTGAACGACCTGCTCTACAAGGAGCCGACGAAGATCAAGGTCGAGGGCATCAACCTCACGTACGAGGGCCTGATCCCGAAGATCCAGAAGTCGATGCTGTCCAAGGACGTCGACGCGATGCAGCCGCACGTCCGCGCCTTCGTCGAGCGCGTCGTGACCTTCACCGTCTGCCCCGAGTGCGACGGCACCCGGCTCAGCGAGGCGGCTCGCTCCTCCAAGATCAAGGGGATCAGCATCGCCGACGCCTGCGCCATGCAGATCAGCGACCTCGCCGCCTGGGTGCGCAAGCTCAAGGAGCCGTCCGTCGCGCCGCTGCTGGAGAAGCTGCAGCACACCCTCGACTCGTTCGTCGAGATCGGTCTCGGCTACCTGAGCCTGGAACGGCCGTCGGGCACGCTGTCGGGCGGTGAGGCCCAGCGCACCAAGATGATCCGCCACCTCGGGTCGTCGCTCACCGACGTCACGTACGTCTTCGACGAGCCGACGATCGGCCTGCACCCGCATGACATCCAGCGCATGAACAACCTGCTGCTGCAGCTGCGGGACAAGGGCAACACCGTCCTGGTGGTGGAGCACAAGCCGGAGGCGATCGCGATCGCCGACCACGTCGTCGACCTCGGCCCGGGCGCCGGCACTAAGGGCGGCGAGGTGGTGTTCGAGGGCACCGTCGACGGCCTGCGGGCGGCCGGCACTCTCACCGGCCGGCACCTGGACGACCGCGCCTCCCTCAAGCCGTCGGTACGCCCCCCGTCGGGCAAGCTCGAGGTCCGCGGCGCCGCCACCCACAACCTGCGCGACGTCGACGTCGACATCCCGCTCGGCGTCCTCGTGGTGGTGACGGGCGTGGCGGGATCGGGCAAGAGCTCGCTGATCCACGGCTCGGTCTCGGGCCGCGACGGCGTGGTCTCGGTCGACCAGGGCGCGATCAAGGGCTCGCGGCGCAGCAACCCCGCGACGTACACGGGGCTGCTGGACCCCATCCGCAAGGCGTTCGCGAAGGCCAACGGCGTCAAGCCGGCCCTGTTCAGCGCCAACTCGGAGGGCGCCTGCCCCACCTGCAACGGCGCCGGCGTCATCTACACCGACCTGGCGATGATGGCCGGCGTCGCCACCGTCTGCGAGGAGTGCGAGGGCAAACGGTTCCAGGCCTCGGTCCTGGAGTACCGCTTCGGCGGCCGCGACATCAGCGAGGTCCTGGCCATGTCGGTCACCGAGGCCGAGGAGTTCTTCGGTGCCGGCGACGCACGCACCCCGGCGGCCCACACGATCCTGCGCCGCCTTGCCGACGTCGGGCTCGGCTACATCAGCCTGGGCCAGCCCCTCACCACCCTCTCCGGCGGCGAGCGGCAGCGCCTCAAGCTGGCCACCAACATGGCCGGCAGCGGCGGCATCTACGTCCTGGACGAGCCCACCACCGGCCTGCACCTCGCCGACGTGGAGCAGCTCCTCGGCCTGCTCGACCGCCTCGTCGACGCCGGCAAGTCGGTCATCGTCATCGAGCACCACCAGGCCGTCATGGCCCACGCCGACTGGATCATCGACCTGGGCCCGGGCGCCGGCCACGACGGCGGCCGGCTGGTCTTCGAGGGCACCCCCGCGGAGCTGGTCGCCGCCCGCTCCACCCTGACGGCCGAGCACCTCGCGGACTACGTGGGGGCCTGACGTAAAAGATCGACGTATTGACATCCGGGGCTGTGAAGCTTTCTATTAGTTAGCTTAATTAATCATCCCCTGGAGGCGATCCCCCATGCGTCGATCTCGCCTTGCCACCCTCGCCGCCGCGGCCGCCATGACGGCCGGAGCCGGCGGCTTCTTCGCCCTTGCCCCGAACGCCGAGGCCGCCACGGCCTCCCGCATCCCCGCCCACGTGTTCGCCCCGTACTTCGAGGAGTGGACCGGAAACAACATCAACACGCTGTCCCAGGCGTCCGGCAACAACTTCCTCACCCTGGCCTTCCTGCAGACCGCGAACGTCGGATCCTGTACGTCGCTGTGGGGCGGAACGGGCGCCGTCAGCTCCGCCAACCACGGCGCCGAGATCAGCGCCCTCCGGGCCCGCGGCGGCGACGTCATCCCGTCGTACGGCGGCTTCACGGCCGACGACACCGGCACCGAGCTGGCCGACTCCTGCACCGATGTGGACAGCATCGCCGCCGACTTCAAGAAGGTCATCACCACGTACGACGTGACCCGGATCGACCTGGACGTCGAGGTCGGGTCGCTCGCCCGCCTGGACGGCATCGACCGCCGCAACAAGGCGATCAAGAAGGTCGAGGACTGGGCCGCCGCCACCGGCCGGGTCGTGCAGTTCACCTACACCCTGCCGACCACGCCGACCGGCCTCGCGAGCGACGCGCTGCACGTCCTCCAGAACGCGAAGCAGAACAACGCGCGCATCGACATCGTCAATATCATGACGTTCGACTACTACGACAACGTCCAGCACGACATGGCGGCGTCCACCCAGACCGCCGCGACCGGTCTGTTCAACCAGCTCAAGACCCTCTGGCCGGGCAAGACCGACGCCCAGTACTGGGGCATGGTCGGCGTCATCGAGATGAACGGCGTCGACGACTGGGGCAACGACCACCCGGGACAGCTCAACTACGAGACGTTCACCCTGGCCGACGCGACCACGGTGACCAACTGGGCCAAGTCCAAGGGCCTCGGTGCACTGTCGTTCTGGGCACTGCAGCGCGACAACGGCAGCTGCCCGAACCAGGCTCCGGGTGACCGGGACTGCTCCGGTGTCAGCCAGTCGCTCTACCAGTACAGCAAGCTGATGCAGGGCTTCACCTCGGGAGGGCCGTCGACGACCCCGCCGACCACGACCCCCACCACACCGGGCTCGACCCCGCCCACCTCGGAGCCGACGACCACCCCGCCGACCAGTCCGGCCGCGGACGCCTGGGCGCCGGACACGGCGTACTCGGTCGGCCAGGTCGTCACCTACAAGGGCAAGCGGTACCAGTGCCGGCAGGCCCACACCTCGCTGCCCGGCTGGGAGCCGGACACCACTCTGGCCCTCTGGCTGCCGCTGTAGCGGCAACTACGTCATCCGGGTCAGGGCTGCCCTGACCCGGGCGACGTCGCGGCGGCGCCGTTCCAGGGTCGTCGCGAGCCCGACCAGCAGCAGGCCCGCGGCGGCCAGCGGGATCCACCGCGGCAGCAGGTCCCACACCAGGACGGCCTCGTGCAGCGCCACCAGCGCCAGGACGGTGCCGCCCGCCACCACCGGGGCCTGCAGCCGCGCGTGCGTCCCGGCCAGCAGGACCGCGAGCGCCGCCAGCCCGAGCAGCAGCCGGCGCAGCGGCTCGCCCTCGCCGGTCAGCACCGAGGCCAGCGTCGGCAGCAGCGCCGCGGCCAGCGCCGGGCCGTAGGCGGCCCAGCTCGAGACACCCGGCACCGACCTGCGGGTCAGCCCGCCGGCGAGCAGCGCCACACCGGCCGCCGGGATCGTGTACGCCTCCACGACCGCCACCTCCTCGGCGGCGAGCAGCAGCCACCATCCCCCGACCTCCGCCGCCGCAGCCGCGACCACGTGCGCCCGCCGGCCGCCCGCGCCCCGGACCAGGGCCCGCATACCCAGCACGATGCCCCACAGGGTGCAGACGGCGGCCGCGTACCGGACGGAACCGGCGGTGAGCAGCAGTGCCACCAGCGCCCCGCCGTGCGCGGCGGCCTGCAGCACCCGGCTCTCGGCGGGACGCCGCAGCAGCACCCCACCGGCCAGGACCACCGCGGCCGCCGCCAGGACGACGAAGGCCGCACCCTCGACGGGCAGCGCGACCGCCCGTCCCGCCGTGTACGCCGTCACGAACGCCGACCCGGCCGCGGCGAGCCACCCGGCGATGCGAGCGTCGGCAGCCCGTCCGCCGATCCCCGCCACCACACCGGCGACCACCGTCGCGCCGAAGGCCGCCAGCGTGACCGCGTCGGTGGCGAGCGCCCCGGCGAGTCCGGCGCCGACCAGGCCGGCCCCCACGGGCACCGCGGTCATCCAGCGGCGACCCGTTCCGTACAGCGCCGCCGCGACGAGGCCGGCGAGCCCCGTGGTCAGCGCCACCGCCGGAACGCCGGGCCAGGGCAGCCGCAGTGCCGCCGTACCCATGGTCACCGCGACCGCCGCGACGGGCAGCGCGACCCACAGCGCCGTGATCCACCCACGCAGCAACCGTGCGCCGACCGCGGCGGCGACCGCGGCCGTCGCCGTGGCGGCGACGTCGGCCCACACCACCGGCCCGCTCCACCGGCTGCCGGCGTGCACCCACGGGCCGGCGAAGACGGTCAGCAGGCCGCCCGCGACCCCGGCCAGGCAGGCCGCGCCCAGCAGCCCGGACGAGGCCGCCGTCCACCACCCGGTTTCCCGGTCGAGGACCGGCACCGCCGCCGCGGTCAGCAGCAGCGCGACGGCCGCGTAGATCGCCGGCGAGTCCCCCGAGGCGAGTGCACCGAGCGGCGTGGACAGCACGACCACCAGCATCGCGGCGGTGGCCCACCGCCGGTCGCGCCGGATCAGGTGCAGCACCGCCACCAGCGCCGCCGCGGCCGCGAGCACCACCCGGCTCTGCACCACCGGCGACCAGTGCAGCGCCGCCGCGGTCTGCCAGGCACCCGCGGGCAGCGCGGCGAGGCCGGTGGCGAGGGCCGCACCCCCGATCCACCGCGGCCCTCGCCACGCCGTCACCAACGCGATGCCGGCCGCCGCCGCCAGGGTCGCCGCGGCCACCCCGGGCTCCGCGAACGCCACGACGACCGCATGCACCGCCAGCAGCGCCGCGACCCCTGCCGCCCAGCGGCCACCGCGCGCGGCCACGACCAGCGCGGCGACCACCACGACCAGGTCCAGCGCCGGCGCGGTCCACCACGCCAGGCCCAGCCCGGCGGGGGCCGCGAGCGCCAGCACCGTGGCCCCGCCCAGCCCGGCCGCCGCGTACGGCAGCAACGCGACCAGGCCCACGGTGAGCAGGACGATGGCGGCGGGCAGCCGCCAGTCGGCGACACCCGACACCGTCGCCTCGGCGGTCTCGAGCGCGGCCACGAGCACCCCCGGCGCCAGGGCGAGCAGCGCCCCGATCCGCGGACCCCGGCGTACCCGGGCGGGAAGCAGGCGGACCCCCACCGCCACCGTCGCCAGCACCCCGGCGGCCAGCACCGGAGCCAGGCGGCCGCCGCCGGCGACCGCCGCGAAGCGGGCGCCCCCGATCGCGAGCGCGACGACGACCAGCGCGCCGGCGGGATCCTGCGCGGCCCGGACCCCCGACCCGAACGCCCCGGCCAGGACCACCAGCGCCGCGCCGACGAGCGCCGACGCCGCCAGACCGGCCTGCATCGTGGAGCCGGCGACGGCCAGACCGGCCAGCGCGAAGACACCGGAGACGCAGACGGCGACACTGCCGAGCGCGTACGCGGCGAGCCCGACCGGCCCCAGCGAGGACCGCCGCAGGTGAATCACCGCGAGGTCGACGAGGGCGACGGCGCTCATCGTGAACGCCCACCCCGCCGCGTCCGGGTGCAGCGGCGCCACCAGCAGCGGCAGCACCGGCTGGGCCACGACAAGGGCGGCGAAGCGCGGACCCACCAGCCCGGTGACGTGCTCGTATCCGGCGGCGACCGCGGCGGTCACGGCGCACACCGCCCCCGCGTAGCCGAACGCCGAGTAGTTCGCGATGCCGAAGAGATTGACGTACCAGGCCGCGTACCCGTCGAGCAGCACCAGCAGCAACCCGACCGCGGCGAAGGTCTCGGCGGTCGCGGTGAGCCGCCGGCGCAGCGCAGCCAGCGGCGCGGTCAAGGCCGCGACGGTGAGCACCGCGAGCAGCCCGGCCCGGCCCCGCACCCCGAACTGCGACCAGGCCACGGCGGTGAACACGATCGCGGCCACGGCCAGCAGCAGGCCCCCGAGCGTGAACAGGGTGTTCTGCAGGAGCCGCGTCGAGGCCTCGGCGGTCGCCGTGGTCACCGGCGCGGTCATCGCGGGCGCGTGCGCCGGCCGGGGCGCGGCCTTGGCGGCGGCGGCGACGGCGGCCCGCACCCGGGCCGCAGCGGCCTCCCGGCTGGTCCAGGCGCGGCGCAGGGCGCTGTCGGCGGCCGACACGGCCTCCCGGGCGACGGCCAGCCGGGCGGTCAGCACCGGGATCTCCGCGTCCAGGCGCACGACCTCGGCAGCGTCGGCGTCCGGGCCGCGACCACACCCCGGGCAGCCGGTGGCGGAAGAGGCTTCGGTACGGCAGAACGGGCATGGGTACGCGGTCACCGGATGATCCTCGCGGTGACCGGGTGCTCCCCTCCTGAGTCGCCGTACTCAGGAGTACTAGGTGCTCGGCCAGGACTTCCACGAATGCACGGCGATCCGCAGGTACGGGCCCGGCGGCGGCGTGCGGGCGTACTGGGGATAGCGGTCGATGAGGGCGGGCTCGCAGACGTCGGTGACCGTCGCCACGCCGTCCGCGCGGACCCACCACAGCGCCGACCAGTCCTCGTCGTAGTGGTCGGCCAGGACGCTCACCCGTGGCTCGTGCGCGATGTTCGTGAGCCGCTGCAGCTGCCGGTGCCGCTTCGGCTTCGCGTCGACGGCCGTGTGGATGACGTCGCCGACCAGCGCGAACACGATCGGGACCAGGTGCGGCGCGCCGTCGGGGCTGACGGTGGCGAGCCGTGCGACCCGGGCGGTGGCGAACCGATCGCGTGCTTCCGCCATGCCGCGAGTCTACGGCCGGCAGACGGCGGGCCTGACCTTCAGAGGGACCCGCCGTTCCCGGGCGCGGCCACGCTCAGCGGCCGCTGCTCGATCTTCTCGGCTTCTTCAAGGAGCTGCAGCGAGGGTATGCCCGCCCGGCCCTGTCGTAAGGAATATCGGACTCAGGAGTGGAAGCCGTAGGTCGCACGCAGGTGCGTGAGGTACTGCTCCGGACCGCCGTACGCCCGGTCCTGGACGCCCCGCCGCGTGTGGGCGAGCGTGCCGTCGGCGGCCAAGCGCAGGGTGGTGGTGGCGGCCCGTCCCTGAGCAGGGTGGCCGTCGTCGCCGTCGAGGACGTGGACGGCGTCGGGGAACATGCGTCGCGCTTCGGCGGCCGAGGCGGCCGGTGCTTCTCCGGTGCGGTTGGCGCTGCTGACGTGCAGGGTGTCGATGCCGTCGAACATCGGCAGCAACGGCTCCCAGCACCCGCCGAACAGCATCGCGTAGCCGTCGCACACCGCCGGTGCCATCCAGGGCGGCACGTGCCGGACGGGTACGAGCAGGGTCACCAACTCGCTCACCAGCAGGACCCGGGCGCGGTCGACCGCGGCCGCGTCGAGTGCGATGCTCGGCGCCAGCCGGGCCCACAAGGCGTCGGTGGGTGTCCAGGTAGCCACCGGCTGGTGCGCGGGACGCCCCTTCGCCTCGTTCACCGTGGCCGCGGAGACGGCCGCGACGGCGCTGGTCAGGGGAGCCGGGCTGGGCAGGACGACGGCGCGGCCGCCGCGGAGGGCTTCGGCGGCCGCGGCCAGCGCCGGTGCGGTGATCATGCTGCTGCCGGCACCGCTTCCGAACCGGCTCGCATGCCTCTCAGGAACAGCGCCAGATCGTCGTCCGGGATGACGGCTTCGTTGCGCCGGAAAGCCTCCGACTTCACCCACCGCAGGACGGCTGCCGTCTCCGCCCGGTCGAGTTCATATCCGAGCTGCGCGGCGACCGTCCGCACCACCCGGCCGCTGGCCAGGTGGGTCAGCAGCACCTTGGGTTCGACGCCGACCAGCGAGGGTTCGAAAGGCTGGAAGGTTGCCGGCCGGACGAACGGCGTCCCGGTCGAGATCGTGCCGACGCCGGTGCCCACGATCGGCATGGTCACGGTCAGCGGGAGGCCGGTCTCCGCGGAGAACGTACGGGTGATCTCCGGAAGGCGGGTCAGGTCGGGGGCCGTGCCCCAGAGCTCGGCCGGCGTTCCCAGCAGACTGTGCGAACGGTGGGTGAGCACGAACAAGAGCTGCTCGGTGGCGACCATGCCGGCCCGCTCGGCCACGCCGAGCCAGGATGAGGAGACCACCCGTACACCGGCCCGCACGGCCTCGAGCGTGTTCGCCAGCCCCGAGCCCAGATCGTTGTGCAGGTGGGTGGCGAGGACCACGTCGTCGCTCACGGTGGCTTGCAGCCGGCCGAACAGCTCCGCGGCCTGCGGATGCAGCAGGTCGCCGGTGGTGTCGGCGACGATGATCGTGCCGGCGCCCTCGGCGGTCAGCCGGCTGGCGGCGTCCGCCATCTGCGCCACATCGCCGCGGGGAGCGTCCGCGAAGCCGACGTCCACATGGAGGCCGCTGCCGCTGTCGCGGACCGCGTGCACCAGGCTGACCGCCTCCTCCAGCGCCTGGGCGGCCGGTCGGTGCACCATCGCGTCGGCGATCTCGTCGGACGCGGGCACGACGATCATGACCCGGGCATCGGGAGCACCCTGCACAGCGCGGCAGGCCTGCCGGACGTCCTCGAGGGTGGCGCGGCAGACGGCGGCGGCGCTGACCGATCCGGCCGCCTCCATCGCGACGCGGCGGGTGGCCTCGAACTCCTCCTTGCACACCGCGGGGAAGCCGGCGGAGAACACCACGCTGCCCGGGCCCTCGGTGCCGAACATCGCGCCCTGCTGCCGTGCCAGCCGTACCCGGAAGTCCGCGCTCAACAGGGTTTTGCCCTGCGCCCCGTCGCGCGCCGACTCCTCCCACAGCACGATCCGGCCCTGGCGGGCGGATTCCCGAATCCTGTCCGGCGTCTGCACGATACTCACCCTCGAATTCACCGTCCGATATAGATGATCATCGGTAATCGTAGTGACGGACGGACAGGGCGAAAGGCTAACGAAACTACCGGGAACCATTTTCTGCGCGATATTACTGTCGCGCCGTCCGGCGCCTCACGGGGTGATCCTGGCGTGGTCGGATCGGGGCAGCAATGCCCGGCGGCGGCGCTCGTAGCCGGCGATGTCGTCGGCGTACCGCAGCGTGACGCCGATCTGGTCCACGCCGGCGAGCAGCCGTTCCCGGACGGCGTCGTCCAGGTCGAACGACCATTGCCGATCGCCGGTTCGCACCTCACGATCCTGCAGGTCGACGCTCACCGGGTGGGTGGGCCGGTCGTCGAGGAGCCGGCACAGCTCCTCGACGACGTCCGCGGGCAGCGTCAGGGTGAGCAGTCCGGCCAGCAGCGAGTTGGCCCGGAAGATGTCGCCGAAACGCGGAGCGATCACGGCCCGGAATCCGAAGCTCTGCAAAGCCCAGACCGCGTGCTCGCGGGAGGAGCCACAGCCGAAGTTCTCGCCCGCGACCAGGATCGTGGCACGCGTCCACGGCTCACGGTTGAGGATGAAATGCGGGTCGGCGCGCCAGTCGGCGAACAAGGCGTCCCGGTAGCCCTCGCGGCTGTGACCGCTGCAGAACCGGGCCGGGATGATCTGGTCGGTGTCGACGTCGCTGCGGCGCAGCGGTGCCGCGACGCCGGTGTGCACAGTGAACTGCCGCATCGGATGCCTCACAGGTCCCCGGGAGCTGTCAGGCGCCCGGTCACGGCGCTTGCGGCGGCCACGGCCGGGGAGACCAGGTGGGTCCGCGAGGCCGGCCCCTGTCGTCCCTCGAAGTTCCGGTTACTGGTCGAGGCGGACCGGGTGCCGGGGTCGAGCCGGTCCGCCCCCAACGAGACACACATGGAGCAGCCCGCCGCCGCGCGGAACTCGGCGCCCGCAGCTTCGAAGATCCGATCCAGGCCCTCCTCGACGGCCCGCGAGCGCACCTGCATCGACCCGGGCACGACCACCATCCGTACGCCGTGGCTGACGCGGCGCCCGGTCAGCACCTGGGCCGCCGCGCGCAGATCCTCGATGCGCCCGTTGGTGCACGAGCCGACGAACACCACATCCACCTCGAGGTCGCGCATCCGGGTGCCGGGCTTCAGACCCATGTACCGCAGCGCCCGTTCGGCCGCGCGGCGCCGGGCCGGATCGGGGAAGTCGTCCGGCGCCGGCACCTCGCCGTCGAGCGGGACGCTCTGGCCGGGATTGGTCCCCCAGGACACGTACGGGCTCAGCGCGCCCGCGTCCACGACGACTTCCTTGTCGTACACGGCGTCGTCATCGCTGCGCAGGTCCCGCCAGTGATCGAGCTCCGCCGCCGGTTCGTGTCCCAGATAGGCGAACGTCACCTCGTCCGGGGCCACCAGGCCCGCCGGCGAACCGAACTCCACGGACATGTTGCAGAGGGTCATGCGGCCCTCCATGGACAGGGCGCGTACGGCCGAACCGCGGTACTCGACGATGTGCCCCTGGCCGCCGGTCGTGCCCTCGCGCGCGATCAGTGCCAGGGCGAGGTCCTTGGCCGTGACGCCGGGCGGCAGCGTGCCGTCCACCGTGACCACCAGGTCCCGCGGGCGGCGCTTGACCAGCGTCTGTGTGGCCAGGACGTGCTCCACCTGGCTGGTGCCGATGCCGAAGGCGAGGGTGCCGAAAGCGCCCAGCGTCGTGGTGTGCGAGTCGGCGCAGACGATCGTCATTCCGGGCTGCACCAAGCCCAGCTCCGGCGCGATGACGGTGTAGATGCCCTGACCCGGGTGACCGAGCCGGTAGAACGGGATGCCGAACTCGGCGCAGTTGTCGCGCATCAGACGACGCTGCAGGCGGCGCGCCGGGTCGGGGTCGAACCAGTCGACGGCCAGCGTCGGGGTGCTGTGGTCCTCGGTGCCGACGGTGAGCTCGGGCCGCCGTACCGTGCGGCCGGCGGCGCGCAGGCCGTCGAACGCCTGGGGGGTGGTGACCTCGTGCAGCAGGTGCATGTCGATGTAGAGAAGGTCCTCGCCGCCGGGAATCGTTCGGACCACGTGCGACCGCCAGACCTTGGCTGCCAGGGTTCCGTGTGCCATGGCGAGGGACGCTAACGCGGGGCATCGATGCCAAGCACTGTTCTCCGGGGAGAAATGCCCGAGTGACCGGCCTTTCGAGGGCTGGTCCAGCCTCGAAGGGCAGCGGTCATTCCTCGGGGCGGCGGTGCAGGTCCAGGATCAGGTCGACCACCAGCGCGGTCCATCCCGTCTGGTGCCATGCGCCGAGGCCCGCGCCGTTGTCGCCGTGGAAGTACTCCGGGAACACGACGAGGTCCTTCCAGTCCGGGTGGTTCTGGAAGAGCTCGCTGGCGCCGTAGATCGGGCGGCGGCCCCACGAGTCCGGGACGAACAGCGAGATCAGGCGGCGGGACAGGTCGTCGGCCACCGCGCTCAGCGGCACCTTCGTCTGCGCGCCGGTCGGGTACTCGACCAGCATGTCGTCGCCGAAGAAGGCCGCGAACTCGCGCAGGGCCTCGATGAGCAGGTAGTTGACCGGCATCCAGACCGGGCCACGCCAGTTCGAGTTGCCGCCGAAGAGCCCGCTCGTGCTCTCCGCCGGCTCGTAGCCGACCGTGAAGTCGGAGCCGCCCAGCGACACCGTGAAGGGTTTCTCCAGGTGCGCCCGCGAGAGCGTTCTGAGCCCGTACGGGGAGAGGAACTCCTCCGGATCGAGCATCCGGGCCAGAATACGCACCAGCTGGTCCTGCCCCACCATCGACAGCAGGCGCTGCTGCCGGCCGTCCGGCGAGAGCCGGCGGGCGCTGATCACGTCGGCGTAGTCGGGCTGGTTGGCCAGCAGCCAGCGCAGCCGGGCGCCCAGGTCCGGCAGGCGATTCATCGTGGCGGCGGTCAGCCGGGTGGTGGCCGCGAGCGGCAGCAGCCCGACGATCGAGCGGGCCTTGAGCGGCATCTTGTGGCCGTCCGGCAGGCGCAGCACGTCGTAGAAGAAGCAGTCCTCGTCGTCCCAGAGCCCCTGCCGGTACGCCGCCTCCGCGATGTACGCGAAATGCTCGAAGAACTTCGTCGCCATGTCCTCGTACGTGCGGTCGTGCAGGGCGAGGCGGATCGACATGTCGAGCAGGTTGAGCGCGTACATGGCCATCCAGCCGGTGCCGTCCGACTGCTCGAGGACACCGGCCACCGGCAACGCCGCCGAGCGGTCGAACGGGCCGACGTTGTCCAGGCCGAGGAAGCCGCCCTCGAAGACGTTGTAGCCGCCGACGTCCTTGCGGTTGACCCACCACGTGAAGTTCAGCAGCAGCTTGTGCACGACCCGCGCGAGGAAGTCGTGGTCCCGCCCGCCGTCGATCTCGAAGACCCGCAGCGCCGCCCACGCGTGCACCGGCGGGTTCACGTCACCGAACGCCCACTCGTACGCGGGAATCTGGCCGTTGGGGTGCATGTACCACTCGCGGAGCAACAGCAGCAGCTGGGCCTTGGCGAACCCCGGATCGACGCGGGCGATGGAGACGCAGTGGAACGCCAGGTCCCACGCCGCGTACCAGGGATACTCCCAAGGGTCCGGCATGGAGATGACGTCGAAGCTGTTCATGTGCCACCAGGCGTTGTTCCGCCCGTAACGCCGCCCCGGCGGCGGAGGCGCCGACCCGGGATCGCCGTGCAGCCACTGCTTGACGTCGAAGTGGTAGAACTGCTTGCCCCACATCAGCCCGGCGATGCCCTGCCGTGCGACGGCCGCTTCCTCAGCGGACGCCGCCGCGGGAATGAGGTCGGCGAAGAACGCATCCGCCTCGGCCCGGCGCGCCTCGACCACCGACGCGAAGCCCTCCCCCAGGTCGGGGTCGACGGGCCCGTCGGTCTCGGTCAGCCGCAGCCGGATCTGCCGGCTCTCCCCCGGCCCGAGAGTGACCTGGTAGTGCAGGGAACCCTTCGTGCCGGTCCCCGCCGGGTTGACGGTGGGCGCGCCGGCCACCAGGAAGTCGTTGATGCCGTCCTTGGGGAACATGCTGGTCCCCGGCAGCCCCCAGAGCCGCTGCGAGTTGGTCTCGTTGTCGCACATCAGCGCCGGCGGTTCGCCCTCCCCGGCCAGCGTCAGATGCCCGAGGCTGCGGTGCTCCCCCGTGATCCGCCCGGGCTCCCCGGTCAGGACCGGCACGACGCGGTTGGGCAACCCCCACGACCAGGTGTTGCGGAACCACAACGTGGGCAGCACGTGCAGGGTCGCCTCATCGGGCCCGCGGTTGGCGACGGTGATGACGACACACAGGTCCCTCGGCGAGGCCTTGGCGTAGTCGACGGTCACCGCCCAGAACCGGTCGTCGTCGAAGACCCCGGTGTCGACCAGCTCGTACTCGGGCTCCTCCCGCGAGCGCCGGCCGTTGACCGCGACCAGCTGGTCGTACGGGAAAGCGCCCTGAGGGTAGTGGTAGCGCCAGCTCATCCACGAATGCGTGGGCGTGGAGTCCTGATACCACCAGTACTCCTTGACGTCCTCGCCGTGGTTGCCGCCGTCACCGCCGAGGCCGAACATCCGCTCCTTGAGAATCGGATCCTCGCCGTTCCACAGCGCCAGCGCGAAACAGAACGTCTGCCGGTCGTCGCAGACCCCCGCCATCCCGTCGTCGTTCCACCGGTACGCCCGCGACCGCGCATGATCGTGCGGAAAGTAGTCCCACGCGGTGCCGTGCTCGCTGTAGTCCTCCCGCACGGTGCCCCACGCCCGTTCGGCCAGGTAGGGCCCCCAGGCTCGCCACGGCTGCTCCCCGGAGTCCGCCTGCGCCAGGCGCCCGCGCTCCGCCGCCACGCCGTCGCTCACCCCCACACCTCGACCTTCGTCCCCGCCCGGCCTCTCCTGAGACTGTTGCGCCCGATGGTACGAACACTAACCGAAGGTGTCGCTGTGGTGATCGACTACCGCAACCGGCCTCCCGGGCACGGGAGCGTCGCCGGCCTCAGTTGGTCCGGGGGGCCTCGTACAGATCGCGGGCGGACAGGTCCGCGACCGTGCCGCCGCCGGCCAGGCGCAATGTCAGCGTTGTGGTGTCGGTGTCCCCGGCCGGTTCCGGATACCAGGCCAGGAAGTAGCCGTCTTCCACGGTGGCGTGCACCGTGCGGCTGTGGTCGCCGGCGGCGGCGCGCACGGTGATGTCGACGCCGACGACCTGGGAGCCGACGTGCCCGGCGATCAGCCGGCAATCGCCCTCCTGGGTGCGCAGCTGCGGCCAGCTCTGCATCTCCACGCCGGTGGCGCCCAGCGCCGCGGCGGTGACCGGGTCCGCCATGAAGCTGGCGTCGCGCATCGCGCCGTCGTGGTCGCGGAAACACAGGGCGGTCCACGCGGGGGTCACCACGCTGACGGACGCGTAGTCGCCACGCTTCTCGCCGTGCACGACGCGGCCGGCGGGGTCGGCCTCGGGGTACCCGTATTCGGTGTTGACCTGCGCGACGCAGCGGTCGGCGAGCCCGTCGAGGTCGGCCGCGGCGAGCGGGCTCGGCTGCGGGGTCCACGACGCGTACGCGGCGCGGTCTCCCAGGTGCGGCACGGTGAGCGCGGCGACGGCGGCAGCGGCAGCGGCCAGAGCGGCGAACACGGCACGGGGCCGCGTGAGAATCCGGGTGGCCGGCCGGGCCGCCCGCCGTGCGGCGGTGTCGGCGGGGGCGTGCTGCGGTGGCGCGGCGACGATGCGGTCGAGCAGGGCCTGCGCCGGCGGCTGCGCCACGCGTGCGGGCACCGGTTCGGCGGCGGCCCGGAGCACTTCATCGATGTTCATCTGCTGGTTCCGATCTCGGTGGCCGGGGTGGGGTGGGCGGTGGGGACAGCGGGGTTCCGCGGGTGGGGCTGCAGGTGGTGGCGCAGCCGCCGGCGGGCGCGCAGCAGCCGCAGGCTGAACGCGGCGCGGGAGATGCCCAGCACCCGGGCGGCCTGCGGCCCGGTGAGGTCCTCGAAGACGGTGAGGGTGAGAACCTGCTGGTCATCGGGAGACAGCCGCTGCCAGGCCCGGATCAGATCGACCCGGGCCGCGACACCGTCAGCCTCCCCGGCGGAGGGTGTGGCCGGCTCCCGCAGGATCCGCAGCGCCAGGCTCTGCTGCCGGTTGTCGCTGCGGTGCCGGTTGCGCAGCATGTTGTGGGCGACCGTGAACAGCCACGCTCGCGCGTCGTCGTGCCGGGCGGGCACGTCGGCGAAGCGGCGCCACGCGGTGACGAAGACCTCGGCCACGACGTCGTCGGCGACCGCGAGGTGCACCCGGCGCTCGACGAAACAGAGCAGATCGTCGTAGGTCGCCTGATACAGCTCGCGGAAGGCGGCCTCGGGATCTGCTGATGCGCTGTTCATACCCGTCCCATGTCCGGCACGGCACCCACCGCTACACCCCGATCCTGCCGGCGAGACGCCCGGTGCCGATCCATCGTCTCAGCAGCGGGGCCAGAGGGCGCTCGACCAGGCGGTGCACCAGCCACGCGGCCGTCAGCAGGATCGCCACGGCACCGGCGATCAGCACCCACGCGGGCAGCTCGGTGTGGGCCTGCGCGGTACGGATGAGGCTGTAACCGATGCGCTGGTGCAGCAGGTAGAACGGATAGGTCAACGCGCCGGCGGTACCCAGCCACCGCCAGTCGAGCCGGTCCGTGACACCCAGAGCGATCGCCAGCAGCACCCCGTACGCGCCCGTGATCAGCACCAGCGCGGGCCAGACCGGGACCACGAAGCCCGGTTTGAGGTCCAACGTCCGCACCTCCACGTGCTGCAGACTGACCAGCCAGCAACAGGCCAGCAGCACCCACGACCACCGGTCGTGACGCGAGCGGCGCAGCAGGAGCATCGTCATCCCGGCGACGAAATACGGTGCGAAGTCCGGCATGACGACCTCCCGCAACGGCGCCCCCGGGAACAGGGGCAGGACGACGGCCGCGGCGAGCCATGCCGTACCGAACACCCGCACCCGCCGGTCGGTCAGCCCTGTACCGACCAGGAACATCATGATCAGGTAGAACCGCAACTCCACCCACAGCGTCCAGTACACGGTGTCGACCAGCGGCGTGTTGAGCGGCTCGGCCAGCATGCTCAGGTTGACCACCACTTCGCCCAGGCTCGGCGTGCCGGAGACAGGCACCCCGACGGTCACCGGCAGCACCGTGATGACGACAGCGGTGAGGACCACACCCACCCAGAACGCGGGATACAACCGCGCCACCCGCGACGCCGCGAAGCTGCGCACCGACCGCCCCCAGGCACTCATGCAGATCACGAAACCGCTGATCAGGAAGAAGACCTCGACGCCGAGGAAACCGTAGATCAGCACCGGCGCGGCGTGCGGCAGGTGCTGCGCGGGCGGACGCACACCGTCAAGCCGCCACGAGTCACCGAAGTGGTACCCGGCGACCGCCAGCGCGCACACCAGCCGCAACCCGTCAAGCGCGAGCAGACGCGGCGGCCGGCTCGAGCCGGCGCCGCTAGTGGCGGTGCCGGTGGGCTTTGCTACGACCGGGACGTTTTCGGTGGCCAGCGCCATGAGCATGCTCCGTCTCCGGATGCGAACGCATCCAGGACGTACATGTCCGGCACCCATCCATCGACTACCACCCGGAACGGGAGCCCGCTAGCCGTCCGCCCATTTCTCCAGGTCGAGGTTCTGAAGGACGTGCGGCGCGAACATGCCCAGGACCGCCAGCACCGCCACCACCGTGAACAAAGAGCGCAGCACCAGCGTCTCGCCCTTGCCGCCCACCTTGACCGCCATCCCGTTGGGAACACCGACCATGCGCCACATGCGGCGGCCGGTGGGGATGGGCCAGAGGATCGGGACGCCGTTCTTGGTGATCATGTCGCCGAAGAGGTGGACCACGCAGCCGACCGCCACCGCGAAGCCCAGCATCGGGTAGCCGCGGTCGCCCGGCAGGTTCGCTCCCGTGCCCCAGGCGATGACGCCGGCGGCAAGGGTGACGATGACCCAGCCGGCGCGTTCCGCCCACTCGTCGAAGAGGCCGCGCAGCGCCAGGCCGGCCATGAAGAAGACGATGGCGACGACCGCCCATTTCCCGTACGCGGCGCAGGCGGTCGTCGTGCCCCAGCCGACCAGGCCGGCGAACGGCAGGGTGTGGGTGAACGTGCGGTGCCCGTTGTTCCTGCGGGGGTCGCGGCTCAGCTTCGTCGCCGTGTACACGCCCAGCGAGATCTTCTCGACCACCTCGGCGACGAACAGGGAGAACACGCCGAAGGTGCGGGCCACCGTGGCGCCGCCCTGGTTGCGGGTCACCTTGCCGGACAGGTCCAGGTCGGGCAGCAGCGCGCCGCCCGCGCAGACCGTGGCGCCGACCGCGACGGCCAGGGGGCTCTGGGCGTACCCGGCGAAGTGGTCCAGGGCCCAGCTGCCGGCCAGCCAGACCGACGCGCCCGACAGTGCGTGCGACGGACCCATCATGGTCGTGCCCACCCCTCCCCGTAGGCGGATTACTGTCGCATCGCGGGAGGGGGTGGGCAACGACCGCCACGTCTACAGTGGAGTGGGCATGATCACCGATAGTCGGGCGCGTTCCAGGGGGCGACGTGCCGGCGGTAGTAGTGGTTGCGGGCCTCTGCGCCGTAGCGGGCGTGCCGCATCAGGCCGATGACCAGGAACGCGAGCGGGATCGCCGGCCAGAAGAAGTGCGCGCCGGAGAGCGCCCACAACCCGACCAGCACCGTTGCCAGGACGGCCACGAAGCCGGCGTGGCGGCGCACGCCCCGGCGTGTCGCGGCGCGGGCCTGCGGCGTCTCGGCCAGCGCGCGGCGGCCGCCGTCGGGCAGGTCGGCGGTGAGCGGCGCCAGCTCGTCGCGGTACTTGGCCGCGTACACCTGTCCGAGTCTTTCCTCACCCTCCTCGAGGGTGAGGCGCCCCTCGGTCATCGCGGCCCGCAGGATGGCCGCGACCTGCTCGCGCTCGGCGTCGGAGGTGCGGAGCCGGGCGGCGTCGTTGGGATACATGGTCTCCTCCTGGAGAGTCGCGGGTGCTGCATTCCAGGGTGGGCGCGCCGGCGCCGGGCCGCGTCGGTCCTGCGGAGCATTCGGTACGGGCACAGCGGCGCACCGTCTGCGTGGGGCGTACGCCCTCAGGAGTACGCCGGCGCGCGCCGCTACTCCCGGCGTGGCAGGGGCGTATCGATCCTCGCGCCGATGCCCGGCCGGGCCGGGGTGCCGTAGCGTCGTCCTCGTGCGACACCACCCCCGCTACCAGCGTTCCTGGCGGCCGCCTCGGCACGGCGCCGGCATGGGCGCCGTGATCGGTGCGGTGTGTTTCCACGTCTTCGCCAACTTCCCCGATGCCGCGGCGCTCGCTCACCCGGCCGACGGCGTGACGCGCGCTCTGCTGCTGGCCGGGCCGCTGGCGCTGCTCGGCCGTGACAAGAAGCCACTGGCCGTCCTGGCGGTTGCCGGTGCGGCGACCATCGCCGTGGCGACCCAGCTGCCGCCGTCGTGGACGTACGCGGTCGCGCCCGCCATCGCCCTGTTCACGGCCGTCCGGACGGGCCGCGGCCGCCCGGCCCTCGCCGTGGCCGCCGCCCTGTACACCGCCTACCTGGCGGTCACCTGGGTCTTCGCCGCCCCGCTCGGGGTCTCCGCGGCGGTGCGGCCGGGGATTCGCGACGCCGTGCTCGCCGCGCTGGGGCTCGGGATGGCCATGGTCCTCGGCGGCGCGTCGCGGTCCCGGGCGGCGTACATCGCCGAGATGACCAAGGTGAACGCCGAGCGGGCGCGGGCCCGGCAGGAGCAGGAACGCCGGCAGGCCTCCGACGAGCGGCTGCGCATCGCCCGGGAGCTGCACGACGTGCTGGGCCACCACCTGTCGCTGATCAACGTGCAAGCCGGGGTGGGGCTGCACCTGATGGACAACCGGCCGGAGCAGGCCCGCGAGGCGCTCACGGCGATCAAGACGGCGAGCGCCGAGGCGTTGCGCGAGGTCCGGGCGGTGCTCGGTGTGCTGCGCCCGGAGGAGGAGGCGGCGCCCCGCCAGCCTGCGTTGGGGCTGGACCGGCTCGACGACCTGACCGCGGACGCCGGGCTGCCGGTCAGCACTATCACGACCGGCCCGAAGCGCCCGCTGCCGGCGGAGGTGGACCGGGCGGCGTACCGGATCGTCCAGGAGGCCCTGACGAACGTGCGCCGCCACGCCGCCGCGGGAGCCGCCGAGGTCGCGATCGAGTACGCGCCCGCCGAGCTGCGCCTGCGGATCCGCAACGACGGCCCGGCGGCCCCACCTCAGCCGGACGACGCGGGCTCGGGCTCCGGGATCGCGGGCATGCGGGCCCGCGCCGAGACCCTGGGCGGCACGCTGAGCGCCGGCCCGCTGCCCGAGGGCGGGTACCTGGTGGCCGCCACCCTGCCGACCGCCTGGGGGGACAAGAGTTGATCAAGGTACTGCTCGCCGACGACCAGGCCCTGGTCCGGGCGGGTTTCCGGGCCCTGCTCGACGCCGAGCCGGACATCGAGGTGGTCGCGGAGGCGGGCGACGGCCTCGCGGCGGTACGCCTGACCGCCGAGACCCGCCCCGACGTGGTGCTCATGGACATCCGCATGCCCGGCGTCGACGGCCTCGAGGCGACCCGCCGGATCGCCGCCGACCCCGGCCTCGCCGCGACCCGCGTGGTCATCCTCACCACGTTCGAGCTCGACGAGTACGTGTTCGAGGCGCTGCGCACGGGCGCGTCCGGCTTCCTGGTGAAGGACACCGAGCCGGTCGAGCTGCTCCGCGGCATCCGCGCGGTCGCGGCGGGCGACGCCCTGCTGTCGCCCAGCGTCACCCGCCGGGTCATCGGCGAGTTCGCCGCCCCCGGCGGGCGGGGCCGCCCGGCCGCCCCGCCCGAAGCGGTGGAACGCACGCTCGCGCAGCTCACCGAGCGGGAACGGGAGGTGATGGTGCTGGTCGGCGAGGGACTGTCCAACGACGAGATCGCGGCCCGCCTGGTGATCAGCCCGGCGACAGCGAAGACCCACGTGAGCCGCACGATGGTGAAGCTCGGCGCCCGCGACCGGGCGCAGCTCGTGGTGCTCGCCTACGAGGCCGGGCTGATCCGCCCCGGCTGGCTGGCCTGACCGCCGTCCACGGTCTCGCCGGGCTGGGCGAACCAGGCGGGGGCGCCGTCGTCGAGGGCGGTGCGGATGCGCTGGTGAGCGAAGGGGCTGAGCTCCGGCAGGGCGTCCGGCGCGAACCAGCCGACCGCGATCGACTCCGAGTCGTTGACCCGGGCCTCGCCGCCCGTGGCCCGGCACCTGAACCAGGTGTTCACCATGTCGCAGCGGTCGCCGTTCGGGTAGGTGACCTGGTGCAGGGCCACCCCGCCCAGGCGCTCCACCTTGACGTGGACGGCGGTCTCCTCCAGCACCTCCCGCACGACCGCGTCGGCCGGCTGCTCGCCGGGGTCCATCATCCCGGCGATGAGCGCCCACCGGTGGTTGTCGCTGCGCTGCCCGAGCAGGATCTCCCCGCGGTCGTTGAGCACGACGGCGGTGACGGTCGGGAACATGATCAGGTCGTTGCCCACCCGGGCGCGGAGCTTCTTGACGTATTCGGATGCCGGCACCCGCAGAACCCTACGGCCCCGCCAACCGGCGTGCCCGCAGGCCCTCCGCGACCGACCACGCCTGGAACGGGCAGCCGGTGGCCCCGTGCGGCGCGTCCCCGTCCGCCGTCTCGGACACCGACCCGAGCCCGTACTCGCCGAGGTGACCGTCGGCGTCGGACAGGGTCTGCTCCGCCGACACCCCGAGCCGGTGCCAGGCCGCCACGTACGGGCCGGTCAGCCAGGGCCACACCGTGCCCGTGTGGTAGGCCGTGTCCCGCTGCGCCGGCGTGCCGCGATGCCGGCCGAGGTAACCGGGCGCCGAGGCCGCGAGACTGCGCGGGCCCAGCGGCGTCATCAGCGCCGCCCCGATCGTCTGCAGCGCGGCCGGCTCGGGCCGCAGCGGCGCGTACGGCAGCGACCAGGCCAGCAGCTGGTTGGGCCGCAACGTCGCATCGTCCCCGCCGGGCCCGTCGACCACGTCGTACAGAAGCCCGCCACCGGCCGGGAACCGCCGCGCGAACGACGCCAGCGCCGCGGGATGCGCCCTGGTCGCCGCGCCCGCATTGGTCCGCGCCTGCCAGGCCAGCTTGATCACCATCGCGAGCCCGTTGACCCACAGCGCGTTCACCTCCACGGGCTTGCCCACCCGCGGCGTCACCGGCACCCCGTCGACCCGGGCGTCCATCCACGTCAGCGCCGCACCGTCGGCGCCCTGCCGGAGCAGCCCGTCGGCCGGGTCGACACCGATGCCGTACCGGGTCCCGTCCAGGTGCGCGTCGACGACCGAGCGCAGGTCCGGCAGCAGCTCGGCGGCGAGATCCGTGTCACCCGTCAACGCCACGTGCCGCCCCACCGCGTGCAGGAACCACAGGGTGCCGTCGACTGTGTTGTACTCCACGCTGCCGCTGTCGGCGGTGTTCGCGAGCATGCCCTCGGACAACGTCGCGGCGTAGCTCTGCAGCAGCGAACGCCCGACCGCCTCCCGCCCGGTCGCGAGGAACAGCCCCTCGTAGCTGATCATCGTGTCCCGCGACCACGCCCCGAACCACGGATACCCGGCGACCACGTCAGGCCCGGCCGCGGTCTGCACCACGAAAGCGTCGGCGGCCAGCGCCAGCGTCGCCTGAGCATCGTCGGCCGGCGCGGCCGCTGCCACCACGGCCCTGTTACGGGTACGCGCACCCGCGACGACCTCCTCCGCCGGCTCCGGAGCGACGTCCAGGTCACCCGCCCACGCCGACACCGACGCGGTCGCCCCGGCCTGGCGCAGCTCGGCGTGAAAGCTCCCCGCGTACCAGAGATCCTCGACGGCGGTGAGCCCGCGCGCCGCCTCCTCGCGGTGCCGCACGCCGCGATACCACGTCCCCGCGCCGCGGAACCCCGGCCCCCGCAGCCGGTACGCGTCCTCGACCACGCACCCGCCGTCGACCTCGGCGACCACCGGCTCGGGTCCCCCGGCGGTCCGCTCCCCGTGCACGTCCCGCCACGTGCACAGCGCCTCCAGCCGCAGGCTGACCGGCCCGCCGGTGAGCAGCCGGTGGACGACGGCCAGGCTGCTGCGGCCGTACGCCATCGCGATCTCCCGCTCGATCACCACGTCACCGATCCGCCACCGCCACCGAGGCAGCCCGTCGACCAGCTCGAACCCGGAGAGAAGCTCATGCCCCCGGGGAGCGACAGCCCCGTCGGCCCACTCGTGAGTGCCGAGCCGCACCACGGCCCCGGACGCCAGCGTGACGACCGGATCGAGCGAAACCAGCCCCAGCTGCCGCGCGGCAGGCGTCCGGCCCGCGACGACGAGCAGCCCGTGATAGCGCCGCGTCCGCAGCCCGCTGACGGTCCCCATGGCATACCCGCCACAGCCGTCGGTGACGAGCCACTCGCGCACAGCCCCCTCGTCGAGGCGGCCGCACACCTGCGATCCGAACGCGATGCGGCGCATGGTCCTCCTGTTGTTCGTGACCGGCCTGGTCACCCGCCTGACGCCGAAACGCTATCGCGGTCAGTCCCGCCGTTCCGGGACGCGGGGCTCGCCAGTGACCGGCCGGGCGCGGTGGACCCGGCCCTCCGGCTGCGGGAACACGAACCGCTTGAACGCCCACAACCGGAAGCACATGGCGATGAGCGTGCCGATGAGCATGCCGCTGACGAAGTCCGCGATCTCCTGCACCGGCCGGCCGACGTTCGGCTCGCGCAGATGCAGGACGTACCGGGAAGCAGCGAGCGGCAGCACGGTGAGCACGACGCCGACCGCGCTGACCGCGAAGAACAGCGCGGCCTCGTGATGCCGCTCGCGACCGCCGCGGCTGCGGAACGACCACTCCCGGTTCAACACGTACGAGAGGATCGTGGCGACGATCGTGGCGATGCCGAGGGCGGTGACCGGTTTGGCGTGCAGGACGGTGAGCTTGAGCGCGTAGTTGATGACGGCTGTCGCGACGAAGCAGATCACGCCGACCACCACGAACTTCGCCGCCTCGAGGTGTCTGCGCACCAGCTCGGTCACCCACATCCGCGACAGCCTAGGTCCCGGATCAGTCGTAATGAGGACGATTCGCCCGCGCCCCGCCGGAGGGTAACCGCATCGGCCGACACAGCGGATCGCTCCGGCCGCCTTCGCCGTCAGCACGCGAGCCGGAGCTGGCCGCGGAACGCACGTCGCGGAACGCACGCCGGGCCGCTCACGCCGCGTCCGCGTAGCACTCGACCACCGACACATCCAGCGGGAACCGTACCTCCGTCCGGCCGAACAGCAGCTCCCCGGCCCGGGCCGCACTTGCGCGGACGGCCGCCACCACCGCCTCCGTCTCGTCGAGCGGGCAGTGCACCCCGACCTCGTCGTGGACGAAGAGCACGATCTCCGCGCGCAGGCCCTCCAGCGCCGTTCGCAGCGTCGCGAGCAGCACCAGGGCCCATTCCGCCGCCGTCGCCTGGATGACGAAGTTGCGGGTGAAGCGGCCTCGGGCGCGGCCGGAGGCTCCGCCCTGGGGCGCCTCCGCGGATCCCGCCTCCTCCGGCGGGTCGAGTCCCGAGTCGCGCCAGGCGGTCGAGGCGGGTGGGCAGGTGCGGCCCAGCCAGGAGCGGACCAACCCGCCGGCCTCGCCGGTGCGCGCCGCCGCCTCCACGTAGTCGAAGGCGATCGGGTAGTTCTGGCGCAGCACCGCGAGGGCCGGGATGGCGGCGCCGCCGGTCTGGCCGTACATGGCGCCGAGCAGGGCCACCTTGGCGCGGGCCCGGTCGCCCGCGAAGGCGTCCGCGGCGAGGGCGGCGTACAGGTCGTCGGCGACGCCGGCCGCGGCGAGCCGGGTGTCGCCCGACACTGCGGCCAGCACACGCGGCTCGAGCTGACCCGCGTCCGCCACGACGAAGCGCCAGCCGGGGTCGGCCACCACGGCGCGCCGGACCACCTTGGGGACCTGGAGGGCGCCGCCGCCGCGGGTGGCCCAGCGGCCGGAGACCACGCCGCCGGGGACGTACTCGGGGCGGAAGCGGCCCTCGCTCACCCACGCGTCGCGCCAGGCCCAGCCGTGCGCCGTCCAGATGCGGTAGAGCTCCTTGTACTCCAGGAGCGGCTTGACCGCCGGGTGTTCGACCTTGCGCAGCACCCAGGCGCGGGTGTTCGGAATGTCGATGCCGGCCCGGGCGAACGCGCGGAGCACCTCGGCCGGGGAGTCGGGGTGCAGGCCGCGCATCCCGAACGCGGCGTTGATCTCGGCGGCCAGCTCGGCGAGCTTGCGCGGCGGGCCGACGGGCTGGGGCGGGCCGAGCAGGTCGCGCAGCAGCTCGTCGTGGATGTCCGCGCGCCACGGGATGCCGGTGTGGCCCATCTCCGCGCCGGTCAGCGCACCCGCCGACTCCGCCGCCACGAGCAGCGCGAAGCGGGCCGGCTGCCCCGTCGCGGCCGTGCGCCGCTGCTGGTCCGCGTACACCTTGGTCAAAGCGTCGAGGACCACCGGGCCGGCGGCAGGCCGCGGACCGGCGACGGTCTCGAAGAGGGCGCCCTGGGCGAAGCCGGGCGGTTGCGGTGTCCGGGGCGGCGGGTCCGGCGGCACGGGACCACCGGTGAGCCGCGCGAAGGCCGCGGCGAGCGACCGCGGCTCGCCCCACCGGCCGGCGTGGCCGAGCAGCAGCGCCTCGGTGAGCTCGACGTCGTGACAACGGCCGACGCGCACCCCGGCTCGCAGCAGGGCGGGATAGCCGTCGGCGGTGGCCGCCCACACCCAGCGGGGGCGCTCGGCGGCCTCGCGCTCGGCGATCGCGGCCGGCAGATCGGTCACCGGCAGCGGCGCGGACACGGGCGTGCCGTCGGGGTGCACGACCTGGAGATGTCCGGGGCCGTGCCAGCTCCCGTCGTCGGAGACCGCCGCTACCAGCACCCCGTCATTCTGGAACAGGGGTACGACATTCTCCCCTCCAATAGTCCATGATCATTTGATGGACATTCGCCCTAAGATCGCCGGGTTGGCGCTGCTGGCGGGCGCGAGCGCCCTCAGCGGCTGTGATTCCGACCCGGCTCCGAGCCGCCCCGGCGCGAGCCCCGCATCGTCGGCCCCCGCGATCGCCGCGGCGTGCGACGACCCGGACATCGACTTCGGGCCGATCCGCAAGCGCGAGGTCCTGACCGAGGTCGGCCAGCGGATCACCATCAGGTCCCCGAAGGGTGGCCGCCTGGACTCGACGTTCGAACCCGTGACCCGCTACGTCGCCCAGGTCGTCACAGCCGGCGACATCCCGCGGCAGCTGGTGTACAACGCCTTCCTGCACCGGATCAACCCGGACTCGGTGAGTCCGTCCATGGGCGAGGTGGCCCACAGTGGGGCCGGCGCCACGACCGTCCACGGCCCCGGCCGGATCGTCGAGTTCAAAGGCGTGTACGCCCGCGAAGCGACATTCGACTACCGCTGCGGTGCCCTGACCGTTTCCGGCACCGTCACGTCCTGGACTTCCACCGTCACCGGCGTGCTCGACTGCGACGAGAAGCCGCGTGCCGGGGAGAAGATGGCAACGGAGGCGGCAGCACTGCGCTGCACCGACTGAGCCGGCCGTCACGCGGATAGCGGCCGGCGATCCGCTCAGGAAGCGGTCACGCCCGCCGATGGGAGTCCGTTGCCCCACCCTCATCGAAAGGCGACCTGATGCTTGCTTTGGTGGTCGACGACTCGAGCACGATGCGCCGTATCCTGCAGCGCGTCCTGGGTCAGCTGGGCTTCGCCGCGTACGAGGCCAGCAACGGGCAGGAGGCCCTCGACCTGCTGGTCGAGATCCCGACGGTGCCGGACGTGGCGCTGATCGACTGGAACATGCCGGTGATGGACGGCCTCGAGCTGATCCGTCACATCCGCAAGATGCCGCCGCTGCGGGACATGTGCATGATGATGGTCACGACCGAGGGCGAGCACAGCCAGATGGTGCGGGCGCTGGCGGCCGGGGCGCACGAGTACGTCCTCAAGCCGTTCGCGCCCGACACCATCAAGCAGAAGCTCGCGTATATGGGCCTGATCGCCCCCTGAGCAGGGGTTACTTCGTCGCGCCGGCGGTGAGGCCGGACTGGATCTGCCGCTGGAAGAACGCGTACACGATGATCATCGGCAGGATCGAGAGAGTGAGAGCCGCGAACAGCGCGGCCCAGTTGGCCTGGTAGCCCGCCGAGACCGAGATGTTCGCGATGCCCTGCGTGAGCACCCACTTCTGGTCCGCGCCCTGGCCCTGCATGATCGCGACCGGCAGCAGGTACTGGTTCCACTGGCCGACGATGTTGAAGATCGTGATGCTGACCAGGCCGGACCGGGCCATCGGCAGCATGACCTGGAAGAACAGCCGGGTGTGCGAGGCGCCGTCGACGATCGCAGCCTCCGCCACGTGGTTCGGCAGCGTCTTGAAGAACGCCGTCATGAAGAACACCGTGAACGGCAGCGAGTAGGCGATGTACACCAGGATCAGACCGGTGTACGTGTTCAGCAGGCCGAGGTTCTGCAGGATGAGGAACAGCGGCACGATCGCCATGAAGACCGGGAACGCCAGGCCGGACACGAACAGGTAGTAGATGAAGCGGTTGCCGGGGAACTTGTAGCGCGCGAGCACGTAGGCGGCCATCGACCCGAAGATCATGGTGCCGGCGGTGCTGAGCGCCACCACGAACACGCTGTTGAGGAAGTAGCGGCCGATGTGCGCCTCGGTCCAGGCCGTCTTGTAGGTCTCGAACGAGAGCTTGCTCGGCAGGCTGAACGGCGCGTGGGTGAAGATCTCGGTGTTGCTCTTGAACGACGCCAGGATCACCCAGATCAGCGGGGCGACCACCAGGATGCCCCAGATCGCCAGGGCGACATGGGCGAAACCGCTGAAGAGCTTGGCGTCGCCCTTGTCGCGGGCCGCCGCGGCGGCGTGCCGCCTTCCCGGGTAGGGCACGGTGCCGGGCGGCGGTGCGGAGATATCGGTACGCAGATTGGTCATCTCAGGCTCCCGGTACGGCTCAGAGCTCGACGGCGTCGCGCCGGGTGACCCGCAGGGTCAGCGCCGCGAAGGTGATGGTCAGGAAGAAGAGCACGACGCCCATCGCCGAGGCGTAGCCGAATTGTGCGTAGTCCTGCATGTTGCGGAAGATCTCGAGGCCCAGCACGGTGGTCGCCCCGTCCGGGCCGCCCCGGTCCACCGACATGACGTTGACCAGGGCGAACGCGTCAAAGGCGGCGATGCCGAGGTAGACCCATGCGACCTGCATGGTGTTCCACAGCAGCGGCAGCGTGACCTTGAAGAACAGCGTGCCGCGGGTGGCGCCGTCCAGCGCCGCCGCCTCGTAGATCTCCGTGGGGATGGAGCCCATGCCCGCGGAGAAGAGCACCACGTAGAAGCCGACCGCCTGCCAGACGAGCACGGCCAGGATCGACCAGAGGGCCAGGTTCTTGTCGGCGAGGAACAGGATCGGGCCGGCGCCGAACTGGTTGAGCATGCCGTTGATCAGGCCGCTCTCGTCGGGCGAGTAGACCCGCGCGAAGATCACGGCGACCAGGGCGAGGGCGAGCAGCTGGGGGAAGAAGAACACCACGCGGTAGACCTTCGACCCCCAGACCCCCCGGGTCCGGCCACCCTTCGAGCCGCCGCCCACGTTGAGCAGGAAGGCGAAGAAGAGCGCCAGGATGATCGTCAGCAGCGGAAGGAAGATCAGCAGCACCACATGATGCTGGATCGCCTTCCAGAAGGTGCTGTCGTGAAAGAGCCGGTTGAAGTTCTCGAACCCGATGTAGTGCACGTCCGGCGAGAAGCCCCGCCAGTTCGTGAACGACAACTGGAACGCCTGAAGGTAAGCCGCGACCACGAACGTCCCATAGATGGCCACCGGCACGATCAGGAAGCCGATGATGAACGGGTACCTGCCGTGCTTCATGGTTCTGTGCTCCGTTCGTGATCGCGTCTACGTCGTCAGGGGTGTGATGGTCAGCGGTGGAACTTCTCGATGGAGGAGTCCTTCTTGACCGCGTCGGCGACCTTCTGGATGCGCTCGCAGAACTTGTCGGCGGTCCCGCCCTGGTACATCAGCTCGTTGGTGGCGGCACGAACCTCGTCGTCGAGCTTCTTGTACCACGTGTCGAAACGGAAGCTGAAGGTGTCCGCACCGGCGGCACCGAGAGCCTTGTTGCCCGAGGTCAGACCGGCGCTGATCTCCATGCCGTCGGTGGCGCCCGCGACCACGGTCAGGGTCTTGGTGAGCTGGGTGAAGCCGATCGCACCGGCCTTGGAGAGCATGTGGCGCAGGTACTCCATGCCGCCGCGCGGGTTCTTGCCCTTGCTGGCGACGAAGTACTGCTCGCCGGCCGCGGCGTAGAGCGCGGTGACGGGCAGCTTGTCGGCGGTGGTCACGCTCGGCAGCGGCATGAGCTGGTAGTCGAAGCCGGCCGGGGTGTCCTTGGCCTGCTCGTTCTCCAGCCAGGAGCCGGACGGGTAGAGGCCCACCTTGTACTGGTTCTGCTTGAGCTGAACCTCGGTGTGCTTCTGGCCCAGGAACGCCTTGTCCGAGTACTTCGCGCCGACCTCGGCCCACGCGGCCGCGGCCTGCTTGACGGCGTCGTTGGTCCAGGCGCCGTCCTCGAGGTTGTCGATGTTCTTGAGGATGTCCGCGCCACCGATCTTGGCGGCGCTGGTGAGGATCACCGTGTACTGGTAGTAGGGCGCGTTGGCACCCGCGTACCCGTAGGGGGTGATGCCGGCGGCCTTCATCTTGTCGAGCAGAGCGGTGAAGTCCGCCCAGGTCGTCGGGACGGTCCAGCCCTTGTCCTTGAACAGCTTGCCCGAGTACCACAGGCCGAACACGGTGAAGGCGTAGTTGAGGACGTACGGCTTGTCGTTGAACGTGCCCTGCTCCACGGTGCCGGGGATCAGGGTGTCCTTGACGGTCTTGCCCGCGATGTCCACCGACGGCGCGGCGAACAGGTCGGTCAGGTCCTGCACCTGGCCGGCCTGGACGAGGGCGCCCTGGTCCATCAGCTTGGAGCCGGAGTTGTTGATCATGTCCGGCGGGTTGCCGGCGGTGAACCGCGGCTGCACCACGGTCGAGATCTCCTCGGTCTGGTTGAACGTGACCTTGGAGTTCGGGAAGAGCTTGTTGTACGACGGGATGTGGACGTCCGTCGCGTACTTGGTGCCGAGACCACCGTTGAAGATGATGATCTCCAGCGGCTCGTCCTCCTTGATGCCCAGCGGGTTGGTCGCCGAGACCGTGCCCTTGGGCTTGTCGGAGGTGGTGTCGTCATCCTTGCCACCGCCGACGCACGCGCTGAGCATGCTGACGGCGGGCGTGGCCAGCAGGCCTACGGCGGCCGCTCGGCGCAGCAGCGTCCGGCGGTCCACCTCGGGCTTGAAAATCTCGGTCATGCACTTTCTCCTCAGGGTGTTGTTGCGGTGCCGGGTTCAGCCCTTGACGGCGCCCGCCGTCAGGCCGGTGGCGATGTTGCGCTGGACGATCAGGAAGAACACGACCACCGGGAGAGCGGTCATGATCGAGCCAGCCATGAGCGGACCCCAGAAGGTGCCCTTGCTCGTCTGGTTCTGCATGAGCCAGGCCATGAGGTTCTGGTTCGCCTGGTCGTTGAGGGTGTTGATGATGATGAACTCGTTCCACGCCTGAATGAAGCCGTAGACCGAAGTCGCCACCAAACCGGGACCGGTGAGCGGCAGGATGATCCGCCAGAAGATCTGGAAGCGGCTGGCCCCGTCGATCGCCGCCGCCTCGTCGAGCTCGCGGGGAACGCCCTGGACGAAGCCGCGCAGCGTCCACACCGTGTACGGCAGGATCAGCACGATGTAGACCAGCGTGACGCCGAGCAGGCTGTTCGTGAGGTTGTAGTCCTGCAGCATCAGGAACAGCGGGATCAGCACCGCGACGAGCGGGACCATCTGGACCGACAGGACGATGAGGATGATCGCCTTGCGGCCGTAGAACCGGAACCGCGCGATGGCCAGCGCCGCCAGGAACCCGACGAGGAGCGCGCCGATCACCGCACCCACGGTGATCAGGACGCCGTTGACCAGGTCGCGCTGGAAGAACGGCGCGTTGAACGCCGACTTGAAGTTGTCGAGCGTGAACCCGTGCGGGTAGAACGTCGGGTCGTACTGGAGGATCTCGGGCGCCGGCTTGAAGGCCGTGTTCACCACCCAGTAGATCGGGAAGAACATGACCAGCGAGAAGATCAAGCCGCCCAGGTTCGCGAAGATCGTGCCGGCGACGCTGCGGCCGACGGTGGGCGTGTCGGAGTCACGCGTCTGGCGGCGCCGCGTACGGACGGCGGTCTGCGGTGCTACGGCAACCATCAGTCCACATCTCCGATCTTGAACATCTGGCGCATGTAGAACACCATCACGCCGAGCATCAGGACGACGGAGATGATCGCGATCGCGGAGCCGAGCCCGTAGTTGTTGTTCTTGAACGCCAGGCTGTACGACCACGTCGCCAGCACCTGGTACTCGGCCTCGGGACGGCCGTTGCGCACCGCCCACACCTGGGTGAAGAGGCCGAAGTTCCAGATCACCGAGAGGGTCGTGACGATCACCAGCAGCGGCTTGAGGATCGGCAGCGTGACCCGGCGCAGCGCCTGCCACGCGGAGGCACCGTCGATCATGGCCGCTTCCAGCAGCTCCTTGGGCACCTGGGTGAGGCCGGCGTTCAGGGTGATCGCGATGAACGGGATGCCCGCCCAGACCACGATCGCGGTGATGACGGTCCAACCCTGGATCGGGGAGGCGAACCAGCTGTGGTTGGCGAAGTCGACGCCCGGGATGCGGTCGATCAGCCAGTTCAGGACGCCGAAGTCGGAGTCGACGAGCCAGCGGAAGGTCTGGGTCGCGACCAGCTGCGGGATCGCCCAGACGAACATCATGGCGACGATCATGACGATCCGCACCGGCCCCCAGACGCGGCGCATGAGCAGCGCGACGCCCAGCCCCAGCAGCACGGTCAGGATCACCGAGACCACGGTGAAAGCGACGGTACGGGTAAGCACCTCGTAGAAGACCGAGTCGGTGAGGACCCGGGTGTAGTTGTCGAACCCGACGTTCTCCGGCGGCAGGTTGGCGAACAGCTGCCGCAGGCCGATCTGCTGGAAGGAGAGCACACCCATCCGCACCAGCGGGTATCCGAGCAGCGCGGCCAGCAGGAGCAGGCTGGGCACCACCAGCACGTACGGCGCCTTGCCACCGGTGGTACGGCGGCGCTTGCCCACGGTGGCCCCCGGGGCCGGGGCCGCGGCGGGCGGCGCCGGCGGGGAGTCGACGACCGACATCTGTCTCTTCACCTCTCTTCCCTGCGGGAGGGGTGCCGCCCGCCCGCGGACGGGCGGCACCGGTGCATCAGGCGGCGTTCAGAATCTCGTTGATCTTCGCGTCGGCGGCCTTGGTGGCGTCGGCCACCGTGGACTTACCGGTCGCGATGCTGACCAGCATGTTCTGCAGGACGTTGGCGGACTCGACCTCGGACCACTTCGGGGCCATCGGCACGAACCAGGTCTCCTTGGCGGCCTGCGCGGTCGCCTCGTTGCCCTTCACCGCGGCGGCCTTGTCGAGCAGGTTGGTCGCGTTGGGCAGGGCGCCCTTGGCGATCAGGCCCTCCTGCGACTTGGTGTCGGTGAAGATCTGCGCCCACTTGGCGGCCAGGTCGGCGTTCTTGCTCTTGGCGGTGACGGCGATGTCCGAGCCGCCGAGGAAGGACGGGATGCCGGGCATCGGCGCCGAGGCGACCTTGCCGTTCACCTTGGTCTTGACCTTGGCCGAGGCCGGGTCGTTGGGGTCCTTCGGCTGCTCCTGCACGGCGCCGAGCTCCCAGCCGTTGGCGTACAGCATGCCGGTCTTGCCCTGGGCGAACACCGGGTCCTGGTCGGCCTCGTCCTTGGTGGGGTCACCGCTGGAGTAGGTCTTGGCGAGCTCGGCCCACTTGGTCAGGCCCTCCTGCGCGGCCGGCTCCGAGAGGGTGCTGACCCACTTGTCGCCGTCCTTCTTGGCGATCTCGCCGCCGGAGCCGTGCACCCACGCCATCGCGGCGTACCAGTACTTGCCCGGCATGTAGAAGGCGGAGAACTGCTTGTCGCTGCCGTTCTTCTCCTTGAGCTTCTTCGCCGCGGCCACGACGTCGTCGTAGGTCTTCGGCGCGGAAACGCCCGCCTTGCTGAACAGGTCGGTGTTGTAGAGCAGGACGCGAGCGCCCGCGTAGTACGGCACGCAGTAGGTCTTGCCGTCGAGCTCGCACGGGGCCGAGAGGCCGGTCAGCCACTGGCCGGAGTTCTCGAACTGGCCCTTGTCCAGCGGGGCGAAGGCACCGTTGAACACGTACTTCGGCATCTCGGTGTTGCCCAGCTCGACGACGTCGGGGACCTCGGCGCCGGCCAGGGTGGTGTCGAGCTTGGCCAGGTGGTCCTGCCACTGCTGGTAGTCGACCTGGACCTGGGCGCCGGTGGCCTGGGTGAAGCGTTCGTTGGCCTGCTTGACGACGTCGGGCCAGCCGGACTGGGCGTCGACCATCAGCCACACCTTGATGGTCTTGCCGGCGCCGTTCACGGACGCGTTGGCGTTGGGGGTGGTGCTGCTGTCGCTGCTCGAACCGCAAGCGGCGGCGGCCAGCAGCGTCGCGGCGAGCGTCGCGGTGACCGCGAGTCTGCGCTTCACGCTTTCCTCCTGGAAAGAATTCACATCTGGGGGTGTGAGGGGAGCTGTGTTCTCGGGCATTTCAGGGAGCGGAGCTGCCGTCCTTGACGGCTTTGTGGCCGCTGACGGCTTGGGCGGTGCGTTGGAAAGCCGCGTGCGAACGTTCGTGGGTCCGCTGGGCGACGGCGACGTACAGCAGGTCGAGGACGACCAGCTGAGGGTGACGCGCGGAGAGCGCGTCCGGGCGGAACGTCGTGGCCTGCGTGGCGGTGAGCAGGACGATGTCCGCCAGCTCGGCGAGCGGGGAGCGGGGGAAGCTGGTCAGGGCGATGGTGGTGGCCCCGTGGCTGCTCGCCTCCGCGAGCAGCTCGATGGTCTCGCCGGTCTCGCCGGAGTGCGAGATGCCGAGCGCGACGTCGCCGGCGCGCGACAGCGCGGCGCTGGCCAGGCCGTTGTGCACATCGGTCCAGGCCCAGGCCGCGACGCCGATGCGGTGGAGGCTGAACTGCATCTCCTCGCCGACCAGCGCGCTGCCGCTGGCGCCGAAGATGTTGACCCGCGGTGCTGCCGCTATCGCCACCGCGGCCCGCTCCACCTCCGCGAGGTCGAGCAGAGCGGCGGTGTCGTGCATGGCCCGCGTGTCGGCGGCCATGATCTGGGCGAGGACGCGCTCGAGCGGGTCGCTCGGCTGGATCTCGCGCCCGATGTCGACCGTCCAGCCGGCCGAGCGCGCCCGGCCGGTCTCGGCGGCGATGCCCAGCCGCAGGTCCGAGTAGCCGTCGAAGCCCAGTGCCCGGCAGAAGCGGGTGACCGTCGCCGGTGAGGTGCCGGAACGCTCGGCGAGCTCGACGATCGTGGCCCGGGAAGCGGCCGCCGGGTCGGTGAGGACCTGCTCGGCGACGCGCTGCAGGGCCCCGGTGAACTCCGGCAGCAGGGTGCGTACCCGTACGAGCACGCCGTGGCTGGCGTCGGGGAGCGCCGGGGCGGGCGCCTGATCGCGCACCAGCGGGTCGGCCACCACGGTGAAGGCGGTGCCGTCCGCGTCCGGCTCGACCATGGGCCGTCCTCTCGTCAAGGAGTGTTAACTGTCGCGGTAAAAGTTCTTACTGCGGACCCCTCTGTGTCAAGCCTGCGGGTGAAGTTTTCAAACCGTTACCTTGAGCACCCTGTTGAGGGCGTGTTACGTGACGGTCGGCTGACGCACGTCGATCCCTATATGACCGTTACGGCGTGACCGCCATCACACGTGGCAATTTGGGCCGTTTTATACATCGGCCAAACCGCTATTGCCCTGTCAACCGAACACAGGGCAGCATCCACCGAACGGTTGATTTGTCACGCAACGTGAAACGCCCTCGCAATATGCGGGGGCGTTTGGAAACTTGGCGAAAATTATGCCCAGAACCGGTTAAGCGCTGTCCCGGACGGCCTGAGCGAAGACCTCGGAGCGGTGCTCGAAGTTGCGGAACCGCCCGTAGCTGGGAGCGGCCGGCGACAGCAGCACGACCCCACCGGCCGGCGTCACCTTGCGCGCCAGGCGTACCGCCGCGGGCAGATCCTCGGCCGCCTCCGTACGCACGCCGGGCAGCCCGGCCAGCTCCGCGAGAATCCGCGGCCCGCTGTCCGGCAGCCCGATCACCGTGATCTCCCGCCCCCGCAGATGCTCCCGCAGCGGCGCGTAGTCCAGGCCCCGGTCCGTGCCACCGACCAGAACCGTCAGGGGGCGGCCCTCGTACGCATCGATCGCATGCATGGCCGAGTACGGACTCGTGGACAACGTGTCATCCACGAACGTCAGCCCCGACGGATCCTCGATCTCGGCGAGGCGATGCGGCAGCCCTTCGAACGACGCGACCGCCGCGCGCAGCTCCTCGCGCAGCCCCGGCACATCGATGCCCATCCCGTCCAGGACGGCCAGAGCCACACAGAGGTTCCGCCCGTTGTGTCCGCCCCGCAGCCGCAGCGTATCCCGCGGGAACAGCGGCTCGTCGCTGCAGTAGACGAGATCGTCGTCGTCGATGCGGAACCGCGAGTCGCCGGAACCGGCCGGGATCGCCGGGAAGCCGTTCACGTCGCGCACCGCGATCGTCTCGTGGACCAGCCGCTGGTCGGCGCCGTTGACGACGATCAGCTCCGGCCCGTGCGCCAGCAGGTTCAGCTTGTCGCGGTAGTACTCGCGCTCGCCGCCGTGCGCGTCAAGATGCTCCGGGAAGAGCGACGTGACCACCGCGACGCGAGGCGAGTCGGTCAGGTCGCTGCACTGGTAGCTGGAAAGCTCCAGCACGTACAGCTCGGCCGGAGGCAGGTCGAGCAGCGGCACGCCGATGTTGCCGCCGAAGACGTTGGGCCGGCCCGCCGCCGCGAGCAGATGGCTGATCAGCGCGGACGTGGTGCTCTTGCCCTTGCTGCCGGTGACCCCCACGGTCTGCCGGGCATGATCGGCCATCCACAGCGCGCTGCCGCCCGTGACCGTCACACCCCGCGCGCGCAGCTCGGCCATCCACGGATGGGTCTGCGGCACGCCGGGCGAGCGCACCACGACGTCGGCGGAGACCAGGGCGGGAAAGGCGTGGTCACCGCCGGCCAGCGGCGCCCGCGCGGCCAGCTCGCCCTCCCACGGCACGGACAGGAAGTTCGCGCTGTCGTCCACCGCCATCAGGCGGGACGGGCCGTGCGCGGCGATCGCGGTCACGGCGGCCCGGCCCTCACGGCCGGTACCCCAGACGGCTACGGATCGTCCGCGCAGGTCTGCCAGGCGCACAGGAACACTCCCTCGGTCGGTCGCACTAGTATTGCCCGTCGGTCGAGTGACAGGAGTTCGCGGGTGCAGTTCGACGTCATGCGCTTCCCCTCGTACGCATACGACCCCGCCACCGGGGTCGCGACGTTCGACTATCTGCTCGACGGCCCCGCCCCCGAATCCTTCACCGAGACGATCACGTTCCCGCTGCCCGAGGGCGCGGCCGTGCCGGACACCTTCCTCCGGGTGCTCGACCTGCTCCACGTCGTCGCCGGGGTGAGCTACTACAAGGTCGGCGCGCCCGAGCGCATCGAGGCGCCCACGGCCGTGCCGGCCGAGGCGAAGGCCCTGTTCGACGCCGTCTACAGCAAGGGCCTCGGCGAATACGCGTACGTGAACCAGCTGCCGTACGTCCTCGACATGACCGTCGACGTGCCGGGCGTGACCGGACCGTCGGCGCCCGTCGACAACTCGGGCGGCCGTCCCCTGTCGGCCGTCGGCGGCGGCAAGGACTCCATCGTCACCCTCGAGATCCTGCGCGCCGCCGGCCTCGACCCGGTGCCGTTCTCGGTCAACCCCAACCCGGTCATCGTCAACGTCAACGCCGCGTCCGGCCTGCCCGCGCTGGCCGCCCGCCGCAAGCTCGACCCGCGCCTGTTCGAGCTCAACAAGGCGGGCGCCCGCAACGGTCACATCCCGGTCACCGCGATCAACTCGCTCATCGCGATCGCCACCGCCACGCTGCACGGCCTCGGCCCGGTGGTGATGTCCAACGAGCGCTCCGCGTCCGACCCCAACCTGATCTGGAACGGTCACCCGATCAACCACCAGTGGTCGAAGGGGGTCGAGGCGGAGGGGCTGCTCCGGGCCGCGGTCACCGCGCACGCCGGGCTCACCGAGCCGTACTTCTCGCTCCTGCGGTCGCTGTCCGAACTGCACATCGCCCAGCTCTTCGCCCGGTTCACCGCGTACGACGACGTGGTCACGAGCTGCAACAAGGCGTTCAAGCTGCACGACCCCACGGCGCGCTGGTGCGGCGACTGCCCCAAGTGCCGCTTCGTCGCGCTCGCCATGGCGCCGTCGATGCCGCGCGACCGGCTCACCCGCATCTTCGGCCGCGACCTGTTCGCCGACCCCGCGCAGGTTCCCGGCTACCTGGAGCTGCTCGGCATCGACGCGCACAAGCCGTTCGAGTGCGTCGGCGAGGTCGAGGAGTCCCTGGTCGCCCTGACCATGCTCGCCGACGACCCGCAGTGGCGCGACGCGCCGGTTGTGGTGGCGCTGCGCGAGGCGGTGCCGGCCGGGGCGTGGGCCGAGGCCTCCCGCGACGCGGTGCTCACTCCGGGGGGGCAGACGTTCGTGCCTCCGGCGTACGCCAAAGCACTGTCGTCCTTCGTGTGATCACTCGGGGGCGTCGTGATGGATCCGCTCCGGGGCGACGCCCAGCTGATGGAGTGCGGCGCTGGTGGCGGCCAGCATGAGCGGCGGCCCGGCCAGATAGACCTCGTGCTCCGACCACTCCCCGTAGGCCGCCACGGCATCGGTCACCAGCCCGGACGCGTACGGTCCGGAGGGCCCCTCGGAGATCACCGGCACGACCGTGGCCCGCCGCGCGGACCGGGCGATCGCCGCGACGTCCTCGATGTCGTAGAGCTCATCGAGGGTGCGGGCACCCCAGAACAGCACCGCCGACCGCGCATCACCGGTCGCGGCCAGCTCCGTCAGCAGCGCCTTCAGCGGCGCCACCCCGGTGTCCCCGGCGATCATCAGCAGGGGCCGGCCCGACTCGGGCAGGCCCATCGCGCCCTCGGCCCGCGAGATCCGCACCTTGTCCCCCGCGGTCAGCCGGTGCACCAGCGTGCCACTGACGCCGTTCACCGACTTCGCGCGCACGTGCAGCTCCACGACGTTGTCCCGGCGCGGCGCCCCGGCCAGCGAGTACGGCCGCCACACGCCGGGCAGCTCCGGCACCTCGATCCGCGCGTACTGCCCCGGCCGGTAAGGCATCGGCAGGTAAGGCCGCAGCCGCACCACCGCCAGATCCTCCCGCCGCAGGTCGTGCGACACGACCACGGCGGTCCAGGTCGTCGGCTCGTACCGGGCCGTGGCCATGCCGTGCACGATCCACTCGTACGCGTGCTGCCACGTCGACCGCCACGCCTGGTCGAAGTCCTGCCGCCACCCGTTCGCCGCCATGCCGGCCCGCATCGCCTCGGCCAGCGCCGCCCCGGCCAGCTGCAACTGCTGCGGCGCCACCCCGCACTCGGCGAGCGCGGCACCGAGCCGACCGAAACCAGCGACGAGCGCCGGCGGCTGATCGAACGTGTGCACCAGCCACGTCAGCCCGTCGGCCAGCTGCTCCGCCTGCGAGCCCGGACTGCCCGGAATCGTGCGGAACAGCGCGGGCTCCGCCTGGACCAGCGCGGCCCGCAGCCGATCGGCCACCTCCTGCGGCCCCCCGGCGAGCGACAAACTGTTGCCGAGCAGGCGCCGCACCTCGTGCAGCATCGCGTCGTCGGCCGGGTTCATGCCGTCGACCGGGGCAAGGGTCCGCGCCGGCGGAACGGGAACCGGCGGGCGCAGCGGGGCCGCGGGGTTCAGCGGCTGAACCGGATCACCCGGCCAGGGCGCGCCGACCGGCCGCGGACCGCCGAGACCGGAAATCCCCTCGATCGGCTGGGTCGAGGCGGCCGTCCACGGTCCCGGGCCCGGCGGGTACGGGATGGTCGGGCGGTTGATCGGTACGCCCGTACGAGTGGCCGGCGTCGTCGGGAACGCGGGCGCCGGCGTGGTGGATGTCGGTGTCCCCGGCAACGTGGGCGTCGGGTTTCCGGGCAGCGCCGGCGCCGGGGTCCCGGGCAGCGCCGGCGTCGGGGTCCCGGGCAGCGCGGGCGTCGACGCGCCCGGGCGCGGGACAAGGGTGCCGGGGGTCGAGGGCCCGCCCGGGACAGGGCCGCTGGGTGGCAGTTGAGGAGTGGCCGGCGCGGGGGTTCCCGGGATCGCTCCTGCGGGAACCGCAGTGCCCGGTGTCGGACCACCTGGTGTGGGCGGCATGCCGGGGACGGGTGGAGTGAGCGGGAGCCGCGGCGTCGCCGGGGTGGGCGTTCCCGGGCCGCCTGCCGCCGGCGGGATGATCACATTCGGTCTGCCCGGTGCGGGCGGCGGGGAGCCCGGGAGCTGGGGCGCCGGGGCGCTCGTACCCGGGGTCGGCGGCGTCGCACGGGTGAGGTGCTCCGGCAGTAGATCCAGGAGATGGCCGGGGTCGACATCCGTGGGCGGTGGCGGCGAACCCGCCGGACCGCGCGCCGGAACCTGGGACGGTGCCGCCGGGCGGACGGGCCCGTCGATGATCGGCTGGGTCATCGACGCCGGAAGGGACGCGCCGGACTCGGTCTCCGACGGGATCGAAGCGGGGTGACCCGGCAGGCTCCCGGAACCGGTCCCCGGCCCGGTGACGCCTCCGGTCGCTCTCGTGGTGGAGACACCGGAGGTGGGCGCCTGAACTCCCGTCGCGGCGCTCGCCGTCGAGGCGGTGACCTCGGCATCGGACACCGAGCCGATGATCTCGGAGCCGGTCGCCGGAGTGCCGGGGGACGTGCTCGGCGTGCCGCTTGTGCTGGGCGTGCTCGCTGTGCTCGGCGTGCTTGGCGTGCTGCTTACGCTCGGCGTGCTGGTGCTGCTGGTGCCGGTGGTGCTGCTGGTGCCTGATGTGCTGCTGCTGGTGCCGGAGGTGCTGCTGCTTCCGCCGGGCGTGCCGGTCGCCGGGGCCGGTGTGCTGGGGGCCGGGGCCGCGGGCGGGACGGCCGGCTGGCTCGGGCGTGGGCTGGACGGCACCGAGCCGAGGGCGGCCCGGAAGTCCCCGGCCGCCTCTGCGGCTGTCCGCTCGCGCTCGGGCCTCGGAACGTCCCGGCCCGCCACCTCGTGGAACGGATGTGCCGCCGGCAACGCCGGCTGTCCGGCCGGCGGAAGGGCGTGCTGCTCCCCCGGCGGTTCCACGGACGGGTGGTTCTCCGTGCGGGCCGAGGGCCAGTGCGGGTGGAGCAGCGACTCCGGATGCACCGGCTCGGCGCCTTCCCGGTTGTCGCCCGCTGCTGCCTGGCCGGCGAGGGCGGCGTCAGCGTCCGCTTCTCCGGCCGCGACCGCATCCGGTGCGGCCGAGCGCAGACGCATGGCCCTGAGCAACGCGAGCATGTGGGGGTCGGACCCGGAACCGGATGACACCAGCACACCCCCCGACCGCCGAACGACGCGTACAGTACAACCGTACTGCCGCCGGGCGCAGTCCGCCGCGCTACCCCGTGGCCCGAGCCGCATCGGCGGCCACCCACCCCGTCCGGCCAGCGAAGACACGATTCCTCCCCCACCCCGGCCGCCCGGCGGCTCCTTCTGTCGTACCCGGATGGCATGCTCGGCTCTGCAAGCGAACAAGCCGAGGAGTCTCCGCATGGGCAAGGTGGTCGCCGACATCTCCGTGTCGCTCGACGGGTTCGTGACCGGTCCCGACCCCGACCTGGCTCACGGCCTCGGCCACGGCGGCGAGGGGCTGCACACCTGGGTGTTCGAGGGCGACGCGGTCGACCGCGAGGTGCTGACCGCCGCCACCGACGCGACCGGCGTGGTCGTCATGGGCCGCCGCCTGTTCGACATCATCGACGGGCCGCACGGCTGGAACGACGAGATCGGCTACGGCGCCGACCTGGCCGCCCCGCCGCCCATCCTGGTCGTGACCCGCAACCCGCCGGACCACGCCCGGCTCGGCGACCGGGTCACCTTCGTCGTCGACGGCCTGCACAGCGCCGTCGCCAAGGCGCGCGCGATGGCCGAGGAACGCGACGTCGTCATCATGGGCGGCGGCGAGACCGTCCGGGGGGCGGTCGACGCCGGCCTCACCGACGAGCTGCGGCTGCACCTGGCACCGGTCCTGCTCGGCTCCGGCACTCCCCTCTTCACCGGGGCGGCACCCCGGCAGCTGCGCCAGATCCACGGGCGCGTCTCCGGCCACGCCACCCACCTCACCTACCGGCTCGGCTGACCGTGCCGGACGTCCACCTGATCACCGACCCCGACGACGACCGGCTCGGCGACTACCGCGCGCTCACCGACCTGGAGCTGCGCACCAAGTGGGAGCCCCCCAACGGCCTCTTCATCGCCGAGGGCGAGCTGGTGCTGCGCCGCGCCCGCCGCGCCGGCTACCGGCCCCGGTCCTACCTGGTCGACGCCAAACGGATCGACCAGCTCGACGACCTCGGCGACGCCCCGGTCTACGCGGCGACGCCGGCAGTGCTCGAGAAGGCGACCGGCTTCCACGTCCACCGAGGGGTGCTCGCCTCCTTCCACCGCCTCCCCCTGCGCGATGCCGGCGACGTCCTCACCACCGCCCGCCGCGTCGCCATCCTCGAGGACGTCAACAACCACACCAACATCGGCGCCGTCTTCCGCGGCGCGGCCGCCCTGGGCATCGACGCCGTCCTCTTGTCACCGTCGTGCGCGGACCCGCTCTACCGCCGCAGCGTCCGAGTGAGCATGGGCGAGGTCTTCGCCATCCCGTACGCCCGCCTGGAGCCCTGGCCCGACGGCCTGAAACGGGTCCGCGAAGCAGGCTTCACCATCCTGGCCCTGACCCCGTCCCCCGAAGCCCTCCCGATGCAGCGCCTCACCCCCACCCAGCGAACCCGCCCCGCCCTCCTCCTCGGCGCCGAGGGCCCCGGCCTCTCCCACCAGGCCCTCTCCGCAAGCGACACCCCGATCCGCCTCCCCATGCGCCGCGGCGTCGACTCCCTCAACGTCGCAGCGGCAGCAGCCGTAGCCTTCTGGGAACTGGGCCGCGATGACGACCTGTGACGCCCCGCCACGACCAAACGCCTTCCCGTTGCAAGGACCACCCGGCACCGCGACCGGCAAGCCACGAACCCTGCGGGCGCGACAACCTCGTCAAGTCAGGCCTACCCTGCACCGCGACCGCCAGCCCGCGAACACTCCAGGCGCGACAACCTCGCCGGGTCGGGCCCACCCGGCACCGCGACTGGCGGCGGACAGGCACACTCGGACGCCATGACGACATCTTCAGGCGAATGCCCCCCGGGCGTGGCCGCCGTGCCCCTCGAAGGATCTGGGCTGATATGACGATCACCGAGCTGAAGACCGCACGGCTCCTGCTCCGCCAATGGCGCGAGGAGGACACGCTCCCCTGGGCCGCGATGAACGCCGATCCTCTGGTCCGGGAGCACTTCCCGGCCATCCTCACGTACGAGCAGAGCGCCGGCTCGATCAGCGCCTTCCGGTCCGATCTGGAGCAGCGCGGCTGGGGCTGGTGGGCTCTCGAGGTGGCGGCTACGGGCGAGTTCATCGGCATGGCCGGCCTCGACCCGGTCGAGGACTCCATGCCGTTCCAGGGCGTCGAGGTCGGCTGGCGCCTGGCCCGGTCGGCCTGGGGCCACGGCTACGCCACCGAAGCCGGCCACGCCTGCCTGGACTTCGGCTTCGACGTCCTGCGGCTCCCCGAGATCCTGGCCATCACCGCCGCCGGCAACCAACGCTCCCAGGCCGTGATGCACCGGCTCGGCATGACCCACGACCCGGCCGACGACTTCGACGACCCGACCATCCCGCCGGGCCCCCTGCGCCGCTCGGTGGTGTACCGCATCAAACGCTCGCGCCCCCACTGACGGTCCTTCGAACCGGCAGCGGCGCCGGGTGGGCGACGTCGAGGAATCCGGCGCATTCAGCCCGCGGTTCCCGAGCCGAAAGGACAAGCGGGACCAGCCATCAAAGCCGGTCAGGACAAGCGGAACCAGTCGTGAGAGCCGGTCACGACAAGCGGAACCAGCGGCAAGGGCCGGTCGGGACAAACGGGACCAGCCGTGCAAGCCTGTGAGGACAAACGGGACCAGCCGTGGAAGCCGATCAGGCGGACGGGATCAGGCGGACGGGATCAGGCGGGAGCCGGTCCACGCGAGACCCATGCCGGCCGCCAGCAGGATCAGGGCCCCGACCGTCGGCAAAGGCTTGACGGCGAACGATCCTGCCCCGATCGACACGGCCGCGAGAATCAGCAGCACCCCGTCCGCCGGATTGACCAGTTTGGACCGCAGCACCGCCCAGCCCAGCAGCAGCCACCCCGCCCCCATCACGGCCGCCGCGAGGACGGACGCCGTGTGCACCTGCGCGGCCGTGAGACTCAGCTCCGGCAGCCCGCCGGCACCTGCCGGACCGCCGACCTCCAGCGACGGCGACCCGGCCGAGGCGCCCGGCGAGGCGGCCACGCCACCGCCCGGCAGGGTGAGCAGCGGCAGCCACAGGAGGGCGCCGGCCAGGCCGATCAGCAGGCCCGCGACGGCCGGCCGGCGGGTACGTGAGCCCGCCAGCAGCCCCGCCAGCGCGATCATCGCGATGGTGCACAGCCAGCCCGCGACGACCTGGACCATGAGCCGGCCGGCCGGGCTGGGCACGCCGAGGGTGGACCAGCCGTAGAGGGCGGCGCCGAGCGGGAGGGCCCAGAGGGCGATGCGGGCGTACCGGCGTACCGAATAGATCCAGACCGCTTCCCGGACCGGCAGCAGGTGGTCGTCGACGGCCGCGGGGCGGGCGGCGCCGACCCATGCCGGGGCGACTCGCAGCGGGCGGCCGCTTGCCGTCTGGTGCTGACTGATGCTCATGGCTCCGCCTTGATGGGCTCAAGCCGAGCGGCCGGGGGCACCGGTCGGGAATCCTGGGTCCACCATGGCAAAAAGTCGCGGGAGTGCGCGGCGTTTTGCCAGATTCGCTACGATCCCGCACCCGACCGGGTCCGGGGCGACCAGACGCGGGGCGGCCGGAGACCGCCCCGCGTGGTGGCACTAGGCCCGTTCGGGCTCGCCGGCTCCGTTGTAGTCCGCCGATCCGAGCGCTGCCGACGGCGGGATGGTCTCCGGTGCCGGCAGGCTCCTGGTCGCCCCGTTGTCGCCGGAGACCTGGGCTTCCGCCGCCCGCACCTGGGCGTTGACGGCCTCCGCCTCGGCCGCCGCCGCCTGGGCTGCCGCCGCGGCCTCGCGCTCGACGGCATCCGAGTCGACCGACTCCGACGGCTTGTCGCCGACCATGTTGGCCAGGCCGCCGAGGGCGCCGCCGAGGCCGTCGAGGGCCTTGGTCAGCTCGGTCGGCACGATCCAGACCTTGTTGGCCGAGCCCTGGGCGATCTGCGGAAGCGACTGCAGGTACTGGTACGCGAGGACCTTCTGTGACGGGTTCGCGGTGTGGATCGCGTCGAAGACCGTACGGATGGCCTTGGCCTGCCCTTCGGCCTGCAGGATGCGGGCCTGGCGGTCACCGTCGGCCCGCAGGACCGCGGCCTGCTTCTCGCCCTCGGCCGTGAGGATCTGGGCCTGCTTGTGGCCTTCGGCGTTGAGGATGGCCGCGCGGCGGTCGCGTTCGGCGCGCATCTGCTTCTCCATGGAGTCGCGGATGCTCGGGGGCGGCTCGATGGCCTTGATCTCGACGCGGGTGACCTTGATGCCCCAGCGGCCGGTGGTCTCGTCGAGGACGCCGGAGAGGTGGCGGTTGATCTCCTCGCGGCTGGTCAGGGCCCGTTCGAGGTCGAGGGAGCCGATGACGTTGCGCAGCGTGGTCACCGTCAGCTGCTCGATGGCCTGGAGGAAGTTGGAGATCTCGTACGTGGCGCGGACCGGGTCGACGACCTTGAAGTAGAGGACTGTGTCGATGCTCACCACGAGGTTGTCCGAGGTGATGACCGGCTGCGGCGGGAAGCTGACGACCTGTTCGCGCATGTCGACCTTGGTGCGAACCGCGTCGATGAACGGGACCAGCAGGTTCAGGCCCGGGGAGAGGGTGCGCTTGTACTTGCCGAGCCGCTCCACGACGTCCATGCGCTGCTGCGGGACGATCCGGACGGACCGGATGAGGGTGATCACCGCGAAGAGGGCGATCACGAAGATGAGTACACCGACAACCGCTTCCATGGGTGCCTCTCTATATGTTGGGCATGTCGTCGCGCCACACTATGGCGGTGGCGCCTCTGACTTTGATGACCCGGACGCGCTCGCCCGGCAGATACTTCTCGGCTCCGTCGAAGGAGCGGGCGGTCCAGAGCTCACCATCGATCTTCACGAGGCCGTGGTCGGCGTCGACCTCCTCCAGCACCATCGCCTGGGAGCCCTCGATCGCCTCGATGCCGAAGGGGGTCTCGCCCGTCTCGGCGGCCGGCCGCTGGTGCCGCATGATGATGGGGCGCAGCGCTCCCACCGAGAGGCCGGACACGATGGCGAAGACGATGGCCTGCAGCAGCACGGGGGCGCCGAGCGCGGCCGCGCCGGCCGCCGCGAGGGCGCCGGCCGCGAAGAAGATGATGAGGAAGGTCGCGGTGAAGGCCTCGGCGATCGCGAGCGCGATGGCGAGGACCAACCAGAGGACTGCTTCCACTCCCTGATCGTGACACGTTCGCGCACGCGCAGCGACATCGCGTCCGCAGCCGTTCGCGCGTAGCCATATCCGCCTTGCGCAGTTGTACCCATGACCCCCTGCCAGGAAGGCTCACCGTGTCTTTGCTGCCGGAAACCGGCCGACGCGTCACCGAGATCGCCGCCCGCGCACAGTCCGCGGGCCGGGCGCCGTCACTGGCGCTGGCGGTGGTCCGCGACCGCTCGCTGCTGCACTTCACCGGCGCCGGGGAGACCCCGCCGCCGGATCCGAAGACGCAGTACCGGCTCGGCTCGATCACCAAGACGCTGACCGCGACGATGGTCATGCAGCTGCGCGACGAGGGCTTCTTCGCCCTCGACGACCTGCTGTACCGGCATCTTCCCGGCACCCCGGTCGGCGGCATCACGCTGCGTCAGCTGCTGGGGCACGTCTCCGGCCTGCAGCGTGAGCCGGACGGTCCGTGGTGGGAGCGCAACGCGGGGGTCAGCCTGGACCGGCTCCTGACCGACCTGGCGTTCGACAAGATCGCCGGGCCGCCGTTCCGGACCTACCACTACTCCAACCTCGCGTACGGGCTGCTGGGGGCGGTGCTGCACCGCGTCACCGGGGAGTCCTGGGCCGATCTCGTCGCCAAGCGCGTGCTCGACCCGCTCGGGATGAAGCGGACCACCTACGCGCCGGTGGAGCCGTTCGCCCGCGGGTACGTCGTCCACGCCCTCGACGGCAGCCTGCACGAGGAGCCCCGGCCGGACTCGGGTGCGATGGCTCCGGCCGGGCAGCTGTGGTCGACGGTGACGGACATGGCGAAGTGGGCGGCGTTCCTGGCCGACCCGGCGCCCACGGTGCTGAGTCGCGAGACGGTCGACGAGATGTGCACGCCGGTGGTGATGCAGGACGAGACCTGGACCGCCGGGCACGGTCTCGGCCCGGAGCTCAACCGGGTGGGCGAGCGCGTGTACGTGGGCCACGGCGGCTCGATGCCCGGGTACGTCTCCCAGCTGCTCGTCCACCGCCCCAGCCGCACCGGGGTGATCGCCTTCGCCAACTCGTACGGCCTGCGCGGCACCAGCATCCGCGCGGTGGCGCTGGAGGCGCTGACCGCGGTGCTGGACGCCGAGCCGGCACCGCCGCAGCCGTGGCGCCCCGCACCCGCCCCGCAGGGCGAGGCCGCGGAGCTGTGCGGGCGCTGGTGGTGGATGGGCGGCGAGTTCGAGGTGACCGCCGAGGGCGAGGATCTGGTGATGGCCCCGGTCGGCTTCGCGGCCCGGGCGCCGTGGCGGTTCGTCCGGGAGGCCCCGGACCGCTGGCGCGGCACCGCGGGCGCGAACGCCGGCGAGGTGCTCGCGGTCCTGCGGGCGGCGGACGGCACGGTGGAGAAGCTGGACATCGCAACCTTCGTCTTCAGCCGCGACCCCCACCACCTGGCCTAGGGGTTGGGTTCCGTGACGAAGTCGATGAGCCGTTCCATCGCGTTGATCAGGGGCGTCTCGACGTCCTTGTAGCTGGTCACGCTGCCGAGGATGCGGCGCCACATCTCGGCCGGTTCCGCCACGCCCACCGCCTGGCAGACCCCCTCCTTCCAGGGGCGGCCGGGCGGGATGACGGGCCACTCGCGCAGGCCGACCCGCTGCGGCTTCACCGCCTGCCACACGTCCACGTACGGGTGGCCGGTGACCAGCACGTTCGGGTCGGTCACCGCGGCGACGATGCGGCTCTCCTTGGATCCCGGGATGAGGTGGTCGACGAGCACACCGACGCGGCGGTGGCGGGCCGGCTGGAAGTCGCGGACCGCCCCGGCCAGGTCGTCGATGCCGTCGAGCGGCTCCACCACCACGCCCTCGATGCGCAGGTCGTCGCCCCAGATGCGCTCGACGAGGGCGGCGTCGTGGATGCCCTCGACCCAGATGCGGCTCGCCTTGGCGACCTGGGCGCGTACGCCCTCGACCGCGACGGAGCCGGAGGCCGTGCGCTTCTGCTTCGGCGCGGCGGCGGCCGGTGCGGGCCTGCGCAACGTCACGACCTGGCCGTCGAGCAGGAAGGCGGCCGGTTCCAGCGGGAAGTTGCGGCGGCGGCCGTGCCGGTCCTCGAGCACGACGGCGCCGTACTCGAACCCGACGACGGCACCGCAGAAGCCGGCGTCCGCGTCCTCGACCACCAGGCCGGGCTCGGCGTCCACCTCGGGTATCACCTTGCGGCGCCGCCAGTTGCCCGCGAGTACGTCCTCCCCATACATGTCCGCACGGTAACCCGCCGGCGCGGACACGCCGGTGTCGACGCTCCGGCGCGAGACAACCTCGGCGCCCGCCACGTACCCTTGCTCGCATGTCCCCCGCAGCAGATGCGGCGACCCTCACAGCGCGCCGGTCCACCCGGTTCGTCGCGTGGGTGCGCGCCTGGCGCGCCGGTCTCGTCCCGTTCGACGAGCTGGCCGACGAGATCGCCGGCGACGAGGAGCACCTCGTCGCCGACAGCCCCGGCACCTGGACCGATGTGCCGCTGGGGCAGGCGCTGCCCGCGTTCGCGAAGCTGCACCCCGACGAGATCCGCCTGGTGCTGCCGGTGCCGGGCGACCCACGGGGGCTGCCGGGGCCGGGCGACCTGACCGGTGCCGCGCTGCTGGCCGGCGAGGCCGTGATGACGCCTGCGTTCGGTGTCGTCCCGGAGGTCCGCAGGCACACGTCGGGCTCGGGCGTCACCTTCGAGACGGTGCTGTGGCGGTTCTTCCCCGTCGCCGACTACCGGCCGGTCTTCCAGATGGGCTCCGCGGAGGCCGAGGCCGAGCTCACCCACGCGCTGGCCGAGGCGACCACCCAGCTGACCCGCCTCGACGTCGCCCGGTGGCGCCCGGAGCTGGCGGGGGCGCTGCAGGCGCTGCGCCGTCCGGAGAGCACGGCGACGCTGCCGCCCGGCTTCGACCCGCGGTCGCGGCGGCTCTTCGCCCGTGCCAGCATCCTCGACCAGGTCCTCGTGCTCGCCGAGCACAACGCACCCGGCGGTGCGGTGAACAACTACGAGGCGCAGCAGCGCGATGCGGCTCTGCGTCCGTTGACGACGGCCTGCCGGCAGGCGCTCGTCGCGGCCTGCAACTCCCCGTTGCATGCCTGACCGGTTCGCGCACTGCACGTTCTGCGGTGCCCGCTTCACGCCGGGACGACAGTGGCCGCGGCGCTGCGCAGCCTGCGGCGAGACCAGCTATCGCAACCCGACGCCGGTCGCTGTCGCGCTCCAGCCGGTCGGCGGCGGTCTGCTGGCGATCCGGCGGGGGATCCCGCCCGCGGAGGACCGGCTCGCCCTGCCGGGCGGCTTCATCGAGCTCGGTGAGACCTGGCAGGAGGCCGCGGCCCGCGAGCTGTGGGAGGAGGCCGGGCTGCGGGGCGACCCGGATTCGGTACGCCTCTTCGACACGCTCAGCGCCCCCGACGGCACCCTGCTGGTCTTCGGCCTCTTCCCGGCGCTGGCCACCGAGGCGGAGCTCCCGGCGCCCGCCGCGACCGGCGAGACCCGGGAGCGGCTGGTGCTGCACGAACCGCAACCGCTCGGCTTCGAGCTGCACACCCGGGTGGCCGACCACTGGTTCGCCCAGGTGGCGGCCGGGCTGTAGGACAGGCCCTCAGGAGCGGAAGACCGCCGCCAGCTCGTGCAGGCGTGCCGCCGTGCCGGTCAGCTCGCCGACCGCGCGGTAGGTCTCCTCGGCCGCGCCGCGTACCTCGCCGGCCGCGGTGCTGACCGCGCCGATCGCCTGGCTGATCTGCTCGCTGCCGCTGCTGACCAGGCTCGCACCGTGGACCATGGTGCCGGTCGTCGCCGACTGCTCCTCGACCGCGGCGGCGATCGTGACCTGGTGCTGGGCGATGGCGCTGATGATCGACGAGAAGCCGCTGACCGCCTCGACGGCCTCGCCGGTGTCGTTCTGGATGCCCTCGATGCGGCGGGCGATCTCCTCGGTGGCCTGCGCGGTGGCCTGCGCCAGCTCCTTGACCTCGCCCGCGACGATGGCGAAGCCGCGGCCCGCATCGCCGGCCCGGGCGGCCTCGATGGTGGCGTTCAGGGCGAGCAGGTTGGTCTGCGCGGCGATCGCGTTGATCGTCCGCAGCACGTCGTTGATCTCCTGGCTGGAGTCGCGCAGCCGGGTGACGTTGCCGCTCGCGACGGAGACGCCGGTCACCGCCTCGTCCGTCATGCGGGAGACGTCCGAGGTGTTGGTGCTGATCTCCTCGATCGCCGCGCGCATCTGGTGGGTGCCCTCGGCGATCGCACCGACCTCGTCGCTGGTCCGGCGCGCCGACAGCGCCACGGTCTCCAGCTCCCCGGCCGCCGCGTCCGCCGCGCTCGTCATGGTGGTGCTCACCTGCTGCAGGGACCCGGCCGAGGCGTTGAGCTCGTCGACGGCGCGGCGGATGCCGTCCACCGTCTGCTGGAAGCGGTCCATCATCGCGTTGTACGCGAGCGCCATCTGACCGAGCTCGTCCTTGCCGACCACCGGCATCCGCGGGCTCAGGTCGCCCCCGGCGGCGGTCTTGATGACCCCGGCGTCGATGCGCAGCACCTTCACGATGCTGATCCACGTCGACATCTGGAACATCAGCCCCAGCGGCGCCAGGATCAGCGACATCCACGTGACGATGCCGGCCAGCCGTTCCAGGTCGGCGCGGCCCTCGGAGCCGGCAGGCAGCGTCTCCGCCACCGAGAGAGCCACCGACCGGGTGAACAGTCCCAGACCGATCAGGCCTCCGACCAGGCACAGCAGCGCGAGGGAGGTGCGCATCTTGACGGGCAGCCGCTCCAGGAGCTTCATGTCAGACTGATCGGCGGGGGCACGGTGGAGTTGAGCCACTGGTCACCATCCGGTTGCGGGAGCGTCAGACGCGGGCCGCGACCAGTGCCTCCAGCAGGTCGCCCAGCAGGTCGAGCTGGGCCTGGCCGAGCGGCGCGAAGGTCTCCACGAAGACGCGCTCGGCACGGCCCTGCCCCTCCCGGCGCAGCCGCTCACCCAGCTCGGTGAGCCGGTGCCGCACCACCCGGCCGGGCCCGGGGAGGCGCTCGAGCAGGCCCCGGTCGACCATGCGGGCCGCCAGCGACCCGAACGACTGGTCGGTCTGGAAGGTCAGCTGGGCCAGCTCGTGCAGCGACGCGCCGGGGTGCTGGTCGAGGTGCCGCAGCGTGTCCCACTGCACGAGGGACACGCCCAGATCGGCGAGGGCGGCACTGAGCGCGCGATGGTGGGTGTGTTGCAACCGCTTCACCAGCAGCGCAACCTCGGGCGCCGTACGACCCATCGAAAATCCCATCCCCTCGAGCGGCGAGCGACCGGCGATGCCCGCCCGCGCGAAGGGTGGCCAGAATCGGCGGCGCCAAACACCGTCAGAGGAATTGCTCCAGGATCGTCGCGAGGCGGACCGGGGTCTCGTCCATCGCGTAGTGCCCGGCTTCGGCGATGACCTCGAGCCGGGCGTTCGGGTAGGTCGCCATCCACGTCGCCGTCGCGGTCGCCGCGCCCAGGGCCGGATCGTGCTCGCCCACCACCGCCAACGCCGGCACCGGGTTGCCCTTGACGCGCTCCGAGAAGTCGGTACGCGCCCACGCCGGCAGATACGCCCCGAACGCCTCCACGGTGGACTCCTCGAGGCTGCTGCGCACCATGGTGTCCAGCCAGTACGACGACAGCCGGTTGCCCGTCGTCAGGTCGATGATCGCCTTGCGGTTGCCGGGATCGCGGGCGGCCCCGTCGAACAGCGCCCAGCCCTGCTCGTCGAACGGCACGCCGGAGGCCGGGACCGGGCTGATCCCGACCAGGTGGGTGACCCGGTCCGGCGCGTCGGCGAGCAGGTGCTGTGCCGCGCTGCCGCCCATCGAGTGGCCGACGACCGCGAACCGCTCCCAGCCGAGGCCGTCGGCCAGCTCGAGTGCGTCCCGGCTGATCTCGGCGATGTTGTACTCGCCCGGCACGTCCCGGCGCTCGCCGTACCCGCGGTAGTCCATGAAGGCCCAGGTGTAGCGCTCCCCGTCGATGAGGTGCGGCAGGTGTCCCCAGCCGCGCGCCGAGCCGAACCAGCCGTGCAACGCCAGAACGTAGACCGGTCCATTACCTACAGTCGTCACCATGCCCGCATTGGATCAGTACGTCAGCGTCCCCCGCAACAGGCTCCTCCCGGAGTGGGCGGCGTCGCCGTCGTGCGCCTCGTCGGAGACGTCCACCAGCCGGTAGCGGTTGAGATCGGTACCCGGCGGCACCGGCAGCACGACCTCCGCACGGCCGGACAGGTTGCCCAGCGACACCATCTTGGAGGTGTCGTCCGGGTCGATCAGCCAGACCTCGTGGAAGCCCGTGGTCAGCGGCAGGTTGCGGACGTCCACCACCATCTCACCGTCGCTGAGCACCCGGACGCTTCCGCGCGCGGCCGCCGGCGCGGTCGGCAGCGGCGCCAGGGTCGCCCGGGCGGTGACCTCGGCCGCCGGCGGGCGGTCGAACCCTCTCAGCACCACCGCGGTCCCGGCCACCGCGATCACCGCCGCGGCCGCCGCGGACAGCACGGGAGCGAGCCACCGCGGGCGCCTGCGGCCCGCCGCACGACGGGTCACCGGCACGACGGCGGCCGGCGCCGGCTCGGCCACCACCCGCGCGATGTCGGCCTGGATGCCGGCCCACACATGCTCGGGCGGGGGCGGCAGGGCCCGCAGGTCGCCCGACTCCGCACCGAGCTCGGCGACGTAGTGCAGGGCCTGCAGCTCCTCCCGGCAGCCCGCGCAGGCGGCCAGGTGGACGGACTCGTCGGGATTCGCCGCGTCCTCAGAGAGCGCGAGAAGGACCAGCCGATCGGAATCCAGATGCTGCACCGTCCACCTCCCATCGACGTCGCAGGTTCGCCATCCCCCGGCGAATGTGACTCTTCACGGTGCCCAACGGCAAGCCCGTCACCGCCGCGATCTGCGGATGCGTCAGGTCGTCGAAGAACGCCAGCTCCAGCGTGCGCCGCTGCTCGGTCGGCAGGCGGTTCAGCTCGTCGGCGACCACGAGCCGGTCGACCACCCGCTCCGGCGCCTCCTCCGGCGCGGCGGGCGGCGGGAGTGACCGTACGGAGTCGCTGATCCGCTCGTCGCGGGCGGCGGACCGGATCCGGTCCACGGCCTTGCGCCGGGCGATGCCCAGCAGCCAGGCCAGCATCGAGCCGCGCTCCGGGTCGAACGTCTCCCGGCCCATCCAGGCCGCCACGAACGTCGCCTGGGTGACGTCCTCGGCGTCGGCGCGGTTGCCGAGCACCCGCTGGGCGAGCACCAGCACGGCGCCGCCGTACTGCTCGTACGCCGTACGCAAGGCTCTGTCGTCGCCGTCGCGGAACCGCTCGGCGAGCTCCTCCCCGGGATCCATCGACCTCCCTCCGCCGCATCGTCCATTCCCTTTACGTCCGCACGGCATCGTTCGGATGCAGTTTCTTTTTCCGCCGCCTCCTGCATCCACCGGCGACTCCCCCGGCGAAACCACCGGTGATCCGACCCGATCACGAGCTTCGATCCGACAGGGAGTTCCGATGCCCATCCTGCCCCTGCGCCGCGCCGCCGCGGCGGGCGCCGTCGCCCTCACCGCCTTCGCGGGCCTCAGCGCGTTCACCACCGGTCCCGCCGCGGCCGCCTCCTCCCGCGTCTCCGTCGTGCACGGCATCCCCGGCCAGCCCGTCGACGTCTACGTCAACGGGAAGAAGACGGTGCCCGGGTTCCAGCCGGGCAAGGTCGCCGGTCCGCTGGCCCTGGAGGAGGGCTCGTACGACATCGCCCTGACCAAGCCCGGCGACGACCTGGACCAGGCGCTGCTGACGGTCGAGGACGCGAAGGTCCCGGGCGGCGCCGACATCAGCCTCGTCGCGCACCTGGGCGCCGACGGCAAGCCCGTCCTGACGCCGTTCGTCAACGACACCGCCAAGGTCGGCGCCGGCCAGGCCCGGCTGGCCGTCCGGCACACCGCCGCGGCGCCCGCTGTCGACGTGCGGGCCGGCGGCAAGCCGGTGTTCGAGGACCTGACGAACCCGAAGGAGGCCAAGGCGGACCTGCCCGCCGGTGACGTCACGGCCGATGTCGTGCTCGCCGGCACCGACACCGTCGTGCTGGGACCGACGGACCTCTCCCTCAAGGAGGGCACGGCCACGATCGTGTACGCGATCGGCTCCGCCGACGACAAGACGCTCGACGTGGTCGCGCAGACGATCAGCGGCCTGCACTCGGCTCCCGGCGGCGTACCCGGCGGCAGCGGCGGCCTCGCCGACCGCGGCCTGAGCCTGCCCTGGTACGCCCTCGGCGGCACCGGCCTGGTCCTGCTGATCGCCGGCCTGGTGCGGCTGCGCACCGGTCGGCCGGCCGCGCCGGCGCGGCGTTGACCGGCGGACCGGACAGCGGCGCGCCCCATCGGGACCGGGGGCGCGCCGCCCTGGCTCTGGCCACAGGAGTCGTGCTGCTGAGCCTCTTCGGCATCGCCGCGTGCCGCGCGCGGACCGCTCCTGACGTGGGGGGACCCACCGTGTCGGCGCTGCAGAGCGCACCGGCGCCCACGACGACCGGCCCGGGCGTCCCCGTCAGCGACGGCAGGCCGCCGGCCGCCGGGGTCCCGGACAGCCCGTCGAGCCTGCGCATCCCGGCGCTCGGCATCACCGCCACCGTCACGGCGGTCGGCGTGAACGCGGCGACCGGCGAGCTCGACGTGCCACCCAGCGTGGACCGGGTGGGCTGGTACCGGTACGGGCCCGGGATGACGGCCGACGCCGGGTCGATCGTCATCGCCGGCCACGTCGACAGCGCCGAGCAGGGACCGGGGGCCTTCTTCCGGCTGGGCAAGCTCCGGCCCGGCGACAGCGTGACCCTGACCGGCCCCCGGGGCGGCACCCGTACCTTCGAGGTCGTCGCCCGCGAGCGGTACGCCAAGACGGCCGTACCCCTCGACAGATACTTCGCCCGCGACGGGCGCCCCCGGCTGACGCTGATTACCTGTGGCGGCCCCTTCGACCGCAGGATCGGCCACTATCGGGACAACGTGGTGGTGACAGCGACGCCCGGCTGACACCCGATCGACGCAGACGCCCCATCCGCCCCGGGTCAGTGGCATGATGTGCGCAGTCTGCGATGCCGAGCGAAGGGTGCTTCTCCTCCGATGGCGCACTTCGAGGCCGCGACCTCCACCGGACCCGGGCGGGTGGTCGTGGCGTTGACGGGGGAATGCGACCTCGAGGGTCGCGACCGGCTGGCCGCCGTGCTGCTCAGCGCGGTGGACACCGCCGCGCTCGTGGTCGTGGACCTCGGAGGGCTGACCTTCATCGACTCCAGCGGAATCCACGGGCTGGTCACCGCTCATCACGCCGCCCAGCGCTCGGGCGGGCGGGTGCAGCTGGTCAACGCCTCGGGAGCGGTCGCCACCGTTCTGGAGCTCACCGGGGTGGACCGGCTGCTCGGTGCCCGCACGGAGGACGCCGGCCGTGAGTGACCCCAGCTTGAACAACGAGTCGCTCCGCTACGACGCACCCGGTGAGCTCGCCGACGTCCGCGCCTTCGTGGCGGCCCGCGCCGCGGCGCTCGGCCTCCCCCAGGGGCGGATCGAGCTGCTGGTGCTGGCCGTCAGCGAGCTGGCGACCAACACCCTGCAGCACACCGACGGCGGCGGCGTCGTGCGGGTCTTCGCCCAGGCGGGTTCGCTCGTCTGCGACGTCGTCGACCAGGGGGCGATGCGGCAGATGGGGCGCAGCATGCCGGCGGCGGGCGCGACGGGCGGCCGGGGGCTCGCCATCGTCGAACGCGTCTGCGACGAGGTGGAGACCGCCGCGGTGGCGGAGGGCACCCGGGTCCGGATCCGGCTGCGGCTCTGAGCCGTTCAGGTCAGGGCAGCACGCGTACGGCGAGCAGACACGTGTCGTCGTCAGGGTTGGCCGAGTGCAGCAGCCCCCGCAGCCGGGCCAGGGCGTCCTCGCCGGGGCCCGCGGACACCGCCGACAGCCGCGCCTTGACCTGCTCCAGCGAGTCCTCGGCGCCGGCGCCCCTCCGCTCGGTCAGCCCATCGGTGTAGAGCAGCACCAGATCGTCGCGCTCGAGTGGCGCTTCCACCACCGGGTATTCGGCAGCCGCTTCGGCGCCCAGCAGCAGCCCCTGCGGTCGCGGCAGCTCCGCGGTAGCCCCGGCCCGGGAGAGCAGCGGCGGGAGATGCCCGGCGCGCGCCCACGACAGGACTCCGGTCGCAGGGTCGTGCCGGGCCACCACCGCCGTGCCGGTGATCCCGAGCTGGACGCACAGGCGGTTCATGTGCGCGAGCAGCGTGCCCGGGTCGTGGATGCCGATCGAAAGCCACGCCACCAGGGCGAACCGCAGATGGGCCATGCCGCTGGCCGCCTCGAGCCCGTGCCCGGCCACGTCCCCGACCGCGAGCAGCACCTGCCCGTCGGGCAGCGTCTGGGCGTGGTACCAGTCGCCGCCGACGCGGACCGCCTTCTCCGCGGGCAGGTAGCCGACCGTCGCCTGCAGGCCGTGCAGCAGCAGCGGTTCGGCCGGTACGGGCTGGATCAGGTGCTGGAGCTGCGCGGCGAGGCGGTGCTCGGCGAGCGCGGTGGTCTCGCGGGTGCGCAGCTGGTCGGCCAGCCGTTCGATCGCCGAGCGGGAGTCCTCGCGGGCGGTGACGTCCTGCACCACGGCGTAGATCTTCACCGCGCGGCCGTCGGCGTCGCGTGCGGCCTCGGACAGGATCCGCAGGTGCTTGATCCCCGTACCGATGCGGAAGCGGACGGTGACGTCCGAGGCCGCGCCGCTGTCCAGGGTCTGCCACGCCGTCTCCGCGATCCCCCGGTCCTCGGCCAGCATGGCGGCGGCCTGCTGGCCGCGGGTCATCGGCCCGAGCGCGGGATCCTGCTCGAAGATCCGGTACATCCCGGGCGACCACTCGTTGCGGCCGGTGACCAGGTCGGTCTCGACCCACCCGAGGCTGCCGAGCTGCTCGGTGCGCTCCAGCCGGCGCTCGTTCTCGTCCGACCGCTGCCACCACACCAGCAGGCCGCCGAGCACACGGTGCACCGAGACGACGAACCGCGAGTGCGCGACGACGCCTGCGCTGCGGTCCTCGTAGTCGAAGTCGCTGATCTCGCCCGGCATCCCGTCGGCGATCACCCGGCGGTACAGCGACCACAGCGGGCCGCCGACCATGCTGGGATACAGCTCGCTGAGCCGGGCGTGCCGGCGGCGTGCGCCCCGGCGCGGGACGTCCTGGACCTTGTCGCTGGTGGCCGCGACGGTGAAGTCGACGACCTCGCCGGTGTCGCCGGTCACCGGCAGCAGCCAGGTGCACCCGGACGGAATGGCGGAGAGAACCTCCTGCACGAGCGCGATGGGCGGCTCGGCCGGGATGCCGCAGTCAGCCATGCGCGCAGCCTATCGGGCCACCGGCCGCATCGTGCCCGGCCGGTGGTAGCGCGCGAGGCATCCCGCCCCTACACTCCGCGATCATGCTCCGTTGCTCACCGCGCCGTCTCGCCGCCTCCGTGCTGGTCACGACCGCCCTCCTGCTGGGAGGATGCACCGCCGCGCCCGGGTGGACAAGCACCTTGCCGGCGGTGACGGCCGGTGACGGCCCTCCGGAGCGCCTGGCGATCGACCACGACGACTGGGACGCACGCTACGTCGGGCACACCGCCGACGGCCGCCAGTTCTTCGTGACCACCCCGTTCGAAACGGCCGAGGAGGGCCGGATCTTCGTCGCGACGTACCTGTTCGCCGCCGACGGCCGTTTCCTCGAGGCCCAGATCGAGCAGACCGACGCCGGCGACGGCCTGGACCAGTCGGCCACCGACGCCGAGGTCGAGAACCGGATCCGCGAGCTCGGCGCGGTCACCTACGGCCGGATCGTCGTCCAGCCCTTCGAGGTACGCCGGTACGGCATCACCTTCGGCCTGGTCGTCAACCCTCCCGGCGAGGAGCCCGACGACGACCTGTGGTGGGTGTCGGTGCAGCCGGGCGACTACATGGCCTTCACCGCGCCCTGGGACAGCGGGATCTACGACACCTAGTCCGGCAGTTTCCGCAGGACGTCGAGGAGGAACCACTCGTCCTCGTGGTGCACGATCCGGTCGAGGCCGGGACGCGCGGCGAGAGCGGCGTGCACGTTGAACCCGTCGTAGTTGCCGCCCTGCTGACGGTCGCGGAAGTGGACGGCCACGATGTCCCCCTCCGGCTCCAGCCGCGCCACCAGGCCGCCGAGCAGAGCGTCCAGGTCCGCGGCGGAGAGGTAGTAGAGCAGGTCCCCGATCACGATCAGGTCGAAGGTGGCGTCCGGCAGCTCGGCCGGGAGCATGGCCCGCTCCACGCGTACGTGGGGAAGGTCGCGCACCGCCTCGCGGGCCTGGTCGACGGCCGAGTCCACGCAGTCGACCGCCAGGACCGCGTCGCAGCGCGGCGCCAGCATGCGGGTCAGCAGGCCGATCGACGCGCCGGGTTCGTAGCACGAGCGGTAGTGCTCCCGCGGCAGGCTGGCCATCGTGACCGCGTACTTGCGCTGGTCGTGCCACTTCGTCGCGACGTCCCACGGGTCGTCCTTGGCCAGGTACATCCCGAGGAAGTGCTCGTCGGAGACCGTCGCCCGCGGCGCCTCGGCGTCGCCCGCTGCCCGTGCCACGTCAGATCTCGCCGATGAGGTCGGCGACACTGTCCACGATGCGCGACGGTCGGTACGGGTACCGCTCGCTCTCCGCGCGGGTGCTGATGCCGGTGAGGACCAGGATCGTCTCCAGCCCGGCCTCCAGGCCGCACAGCACGTCGGTGTCCATCCGGTCGCCGATCATGGCGGTGCTCTCGCTGTGCCCGCCGATGACGTTCAGCGCCGAGCGCATCATCATCGGGTTGGGCTTGCCCACGAAGTACGGCTCGACGCCGGTGGCCTTGGAGATCATGGCGGCCACCGAGCCCGCCGCCGGCAGGGCGCCCTCGTTGGACGGCCCGGTCGCGTCGGGGTTGGTGCAGATGAACCGGGCGCCGTCGTTGATCAGGCGCACCGCCTTGGTGATCGCCTCGAAGCTGTAGGTGCGGGTCTCCCCCAGCACGACGTAGTCCGGCGAGAACTCCGTGAGGACGTAGCCGGCCGCGTGCATCGCGGTGGTCAGGCCGGCCTCGCCGATCACGTAGGCCGTGCCGCCCGGGCGCTGGTCGGCGAGGAACTGGGCGGTCGCCAGCGCCGCCGTCCAGATCGACTCCTCCGGTACGTCGAAGCCCATCCGCGCGAGCCGGGCCTGCAGGTCTCGCGGCGTGTAGATGGAGTTGTTGGTGAGGATGAGGAACGGCTTGCCCGACGCCTTCATCCGGTTGACGAACTCGGGCGCGCCGGGGACCGGCTCACCCTCGTGGACGAGCACGCCGTCCATGTCGGTGAGCCAGCTCTCGATGGCTTTGCGCTCGGTCATGGCGCTCCTCGTCTCTGCGGTGCGGGGCAGCAGTCGGCCGGGCACACGTCCCAGACCGGGAGCGTACCGAGCCGCTCGCGCCCGCCGTCCGCGGTCCGCTCCTGCACCAGCTCGCGGATCATGGTGACGAACCGCGGGTCGGTGCCGGGGGTGGCGGCGCGGGCGAACCCGAGGCCGAGCCCTGCCGCGGTCTCCCGGGCCTCGTTGTCGAGGTCCCAGAGGACCTCCAGGTGATCGGAGACGAAACCGATCGGGCTGACCACGACGTCGGTGACGCCCTTCTCGGCGAGCGCCGCGAGGTGGTCGTTGACGTCAGGCTCCAGCCACGGCACCTGCGGCGGCCCGGACCGGCTCTGCCAGACCAGGTCCCAGGGCAGCTCGGGGGCGGCCGCGGCGTGCACCAGCGCGGCCGTCTCCTGCAGCTGCGCCTCGTAGCGCCCGCCCGTGGGACCGGCCGTGGTCGCCATCGACACCGGGATGGAGTGCGCGGTGAACACGATGCGCGTGGTCGCGCGGCGCCCGGCATCCAGCGTCGACAGTGCCGCCCGGACCGCATCCGCGTGCGGCCGGACGAACCCCGGATGGTCGTGGAACTGCCGCAGCTTGGTGATCGCGGGCGCGCCGGGACCGACCTTCGCCCGCGCCTGGGCGATGTCCTCCCAGTACTGCTTGCAGGACGAGTAGCCGCCGTACGCGCTCGTCGCGAAGCCCAGCGCGGACGTGATGCCGTCGTCGCGCATCTGCGCCACGGTGTCGGCCAGCATCGGCTGCCAGTTCCGGTTCCCCCAGTACGCCGGCAGCCCCACCCCGTTCGCGGCGAAGTCGGCCTGCACCGCGGCGAGCAGGTCGCGGCACTGCTGGTTGATCGGCGACACCCCGCCGAAGTGGTAGTAGTGCTCGGCGACCTCGGCCAGCCGCTCCTCGGGAACGCCCCGCCCGCGAGTCACATTGCGCAGGAAGGGCATCACGTCGTCGGGATGCTCCGGGCCGCCGAAGGACAGCAGCAGAAACGCGTCATACGCCACGCGACCATCCTGCCCCGCCCGCCACCGCGGTGCCGACTCACCCTCCGGGGACTTGGCGTGAAACACACCCCGCGATGATGTCCGCGTGAGTGACGCCTTCGAGCTCGGCTCCCCGCCGCACCGTATCGCCGTCGATGCCGGTCAGGTACGCCGGCTCGTCGCCGACCAGTTCCCGCAGTGGGCCGAGCTCCCGGTCCGGCCGGTCGCCGACGGCGGCTGGGACAACTGGACGTTCCACCTCGGCCGGGACATGTCCGTGCGGCTGCCCAGCGCCGCCGAGTACGCCCTGGCGGTGGAGAAGGAACACCGGTGGCTCCCCGCGCTCGCGCCCCGCCTCCCGCTGCCCGTCTCCGTACCCCTGGGGAGAGGCGAGCCCGGCGCCGGCTACCCGTTCTCCTGGTCGGTCTACCCGTGGCTCGACGGCGAGACGGCGAGCGCCGACCGCATCGCCGATCCGGTGCGGTTCGCGCTGGATCTGGCCGGTTTCCTGGCCGCCCTGCGAAGCGTCGACCCGGCCGGCGGACCCCGCCCCGGAACGCACAACTGGTTCCGGGGCGGCGGGCTGCGCACCTTCGACAGGCTGGTCCAGGACGTGCTCACGGAACCTGCAGGCCGTATCGACACGGACCTGGCCCGCAAGGTCTGGCAGAGGGCGCTGGACGCGCCCTGGGACGGCGTGCGCACCTGGTTCCACGGCGACGTCGCCGAGGGGAACCTGCTGGTCAGGGACGGGAAGCTGGCCGCCGTCATCGACTTCGGGACCTGCGGCGTCGGCGATCCGGCCTGCGACCTGGCGATCGCCTGGACGCTGCTGACCGCCGACGGCCGGCAGGCGTTCCGCGAGCGGTTGTCCGTCGACGAGGCGTCCTGGGCACGCGGGCGCGGCTGGGCCCTGTGGAAGGCGCTCGTGAGCCCGGACGGCACCCGCGTCCTCGACGAGATCGTCGCCGACTACGGCTGCATCTCGTAGGCGCCGCAGAGCGCCACGACCTGCTCCCAGACCGCGGCGGTCCGGTCCGGGTCGATGACCGGCCGGCGTACGTGGGCCAGCGCCCAGGCGGCCTGCTCCTTTGTGGTGGCCGCCTTGCCGTGCAGCTCGGTGGCGTACGCGGAGAAGTCCTGGACGAGCACCGCGAAGATCTCGTCGAGCAGCTGCCTGTCCAGCCCCGTGAGCTCGGCCTGCTCCAGGATGAGGTGGCCGTAGACCACCAGCGCGAACAGCTGCCCGAGCGAAAGCAGGAAGTCCAGGTCGCTCTGCTGCTGCTCGTCCGGGGCGTGGTCGCGCAGCAGCGCGCACAGTCCGTCGGCCTGCTCCCGGAAGCGCGCGACGTTGGCCAGGTCGGCGTGCGCGTCGTAAGCCGCACGCCAGTCGTGGAACCGGATCGCGCCCAGGCCCCGGGCGGGACCCTGCCGGAACAGGAACTCGTCGTCGGCCGGGTCGTGGCGGGCCGGCACCGGGGCGAACCCGGCCGGCCGGAACAGGTAGTTCGGCATGAACTTGAGGATCAGCGCCAGGTTGACGTGCACGGTGCCCTCGAGCTTGGGCAGGCCGCGGATGTCCTTGGCCGCCTTGTCGAAGTAGGTGTCCGCCTCGAAGCCCTTGGCGGCGATCACGTCCCACATCAGGTCGATGACCTTCTCGCCCTCGGTGGTGACCTTCATCTTCGTCATCGGGTTGAACAGCAGGTACCGGCGGTCGTCGGGGCCGGCCGAGCGGAAGTAGTCGACGGCCCGGTCGCTGAAGAGCTTCATGGCCACCAGCCGGGCGTACGCGTCGGTGAGCTCCCGGCGTACGTGCGGGAAGGCGGTCACCGGCCTGCCGTAGAGCACCCGGCGGTGGGCGTGGGTGACGGCCTCGTACATGGCGTGCTCGCAGATGCCGATGGCGGCGGTGCACAGGTTGAACTTGCCGACGTTGACGGTGTTGAGCGCGGCGTCGAACGCGGCCCGGCCGGTGTGCAGCAGGTCCTGCTCGCGTACCGGGTAGTCCTCGAGCCGGAACTCGCTGACGAACATCTGCGCGTTCACGACGTTGCGCACCAGGTGGTACGCCGGGTGCCGGCTGTCCGCGGCGAAGAAGACGTAGCCGTCCGGCCCCTCGACGTCGGCGCGCCGGCCGAAGACCGACACGAGGCCGGCGACGTTGCCGTTGCCGATGTAGTACTTGGTGCCGTCGGCCCGGAACCCGCCCGAGCCGTCCGGGGTGAGCACCATGTCGGTGGCGTAGATGTCGGCGCCGTGGCCGCGCTCGGACAGGCCGAACGCCATGACGTGCCCGTCGGCGAGCAGCTCGGCCGTGTGCTCGCGCACCGCCTGGTTGGCGCTCTGCCAGACCGGTCCCAGGCCGAGGACGGTCACCTGCCAGGTGTACCAGTAGCCGAGGCCGTAGAAGCCGAGGATCTCGCTGAGGGCGGCGTTACGGGCCGTGTCCCAGCGCTTGGCGGGGTCGCCGCCGCCGTCGGCCGCCGGCGTGAGGAAGGTCGCGAACAGGCCCTCCTTCGCGGCGAACTCGAGGAAGTCGGCGTACCACTCGCGGTCCACGTAGCTGTCGATCAGCGCCTTCTTGCCGCGGGTCTCGAAGAAGTCGATCGTGGCGCGCAGCAGCCGGCGCGACTCGGGGTCGAGGTGCTGCGGGTCGTACGTGTGCGGGTTGAGCAGCAGCATTGCCGCCTCCTTCGTCAGGTGCGGCCGAGGCCGCGCAGCGTGTCGAGGACGTCGTCGAGCCAGGCGAGGACCATCCGCTCGTACGCGATACCGCCGCGCAGCACCACGTGTTGCAGACGTTGCCCCTCGTCGAGGGCCTCGGATTCGGGGAAGTCGCGGCGCTCCCCCGTGAGATAGCGGTCCAGGGTGTCCTCATGGGTCTTGCGGTAGCGCTCGACCTCGGCCAGCAGCGCGGTGCGCCCGGCGGCGTCGGCGAACGCGGCGCCGCGGACCTTGACGGCCAGCTCGTGCCGGACCGCTTCGGGTTGCACCGGATCCCGCAGCCAGGTGGTGAGGACCTCCCGGCCGGCGTCGGTCACGGAGTGGGAGCGTTTGTCCGGGCGCCCGCCCTGGCCGATCTCCTCCGCGGTGACCCAGCCGTCGTCCTCCATGCGCCGCAGGACGCGGTAGATCTGCTGGTGCGTCGCGGTCCAGAATCGGCCGATGGACCGCTCGAAGCGCCGGGCCAGCTCGTATCCGGACCCCGGCTGCTCCAGCAGCGAGACCAGGATCGCATGTTCCAACGCCACGCGCAGCATCTTGCTATGCAATTAGTTGCATAGCAAGCGCTGTCTCATGACCTCCGCTTTGCTGCGGCAGGCAGTGCGCCCCAAGGAGCGATGTCGAGCGCGCCGAAGCGAACCACGGCAGACGGGCGCCTACACGATCTGGCAGGTGTCCAGGTCGATGGTGTAGGTGAGGTCGGGATAGAGAGGAGATCCGGGAGTGTAGACACTCTCGTAGGAGCCCGGGACGCCGATGGCGAAGCCGGGGAAGGCGATCGTGGCGGTCTTCTCGCGGGACTCGTACGTGGCGCGGTCCCAGACCCATTGGCCTCCGCCGTAGTGACGGACCCACGAGTGCGGGCCGCCGTTCCAACCGATGTCGACCATGCCGCGCCCGAGATCGGGCCCGGATCCGAGGAAGCTGTACCGACCGCCGGTGATGACCATGTCGTAATCCGCGTTGATCATGTAGGCGCCGTTCTCGTCCGGACCGCTGTGGGTGCAGCCGACCAGGACGGGCTTCCAGGACGTTGGTGCCACGTAGGTAGGCGGTTTTGCCAACTGTCCGGAGCGGTACCGCGCGGCTGTGGTTCGGGCGTTGCCGACCGTGTCGATGGCGCGGACCGCGTACCTGATGGTCAGGTTGCGTGAACCGTCGACGGTGAACCGGTACGGGGCGGTGGTGTCGGTGGCCGCGACCTTGCCGTTCAACAGGAGCTGCACGGCGCGGACCCGGTGGTCGTCGGACACTGCCACCTGGAAGGGCTGCTTGCCGGCCACGGAGCCCGCGGGAAGATCTTTGATGATGCGTACGGTCGGGGCGGTCGAGTCCACGGTCACGACACGGTTGACGAGTCGGCGGTTGCCGGCGGCGTCGAACACGCGCCACTGCAGTGTCGTGGCGCCGCTGCGGCCATGCAGGTCGGCGGTGAGGCGCCAGGGCGCCGAGGTGCGGCGCCCCTGGAACGTGCCGGCGACCCACAGCTCGGCGCGGCTCACCTTGCGGTTGTCGGTGACGGTGACGGTGCTGGTCGCGTTCCTGCCGACGAGTGCGCCGGCGGCGGGGGTGGTGAACGCGGCCAGCGGTGGTGTCCGGTCGGTTGCCGCGTGTGCAGGAGTGGGAGTCGTGCCGAGCGCGACCACGCCGCAGAGCATCGCGAGAATTCGGCGATCACGGCGGTTGGGGGGCAGGGCCACGAATCGTTCCTCCTGTCGCTCGTGCTGAGATCTCCCGGCTCGAGCCGTCGGCTCGCAGGTGACGTGTCAGCGGACTGAGTGATCGGCAACGGAACGCTCGAGCTTCGAAATCTCCTACGCATAGTTGCAACATGATGACCTTGGGTGCTGGCGCCCTGTGGTTCACGACAGGTCGTGGCTCTGCGGGACCATGCCGCGCTGCCGCCTGGTCGCGAAGCTTCACGCGCCGCTGGCCCTACCCGCCGACCCGGTTCGCTCCGAGGAGCCTCCGGCGACCCGGGTGTCACCCTGGTCCCGGTGCACCGAGTACGTCCCGGGTCCGGTTCGACGCCCTCGATATCGGCGGCCGCAGCGCGACTTTGGTCGCGCTGCGGCGCCGGTGGCTTACTTCGCCTCAAGCGCCGAGGGCGTGGTATCCGCCGTCGACGTGCACGATCTCCCCGGTCGTGGCCGGGAACCAGTCCGACAGAAGGGCACAGACCGCGCGCGCTGCCGGCTCCTGGTCGACCAGGTCCCAGCCCAGCGGCGCCCGCTCGGACCACGCCGTCTCGAACTGCTCGAAGCCCGGGATCGACTTGGCCGCCATCGTGCGCAGCGGGCCCGCCGACACCAGGTTGCTGCGGATGCCCTGCTTGCCCAGGTGCAGGGCGAGGTAGCGGGACGCCGACTCCAGCCCCGCCTTGGCGACGCCCATCCAGTCGTACACCGGCCAGGCCTTGGTCGCGTCGAAGGTCAGGCCCACGATGCTGCCGCCGCGGCCCATCAGCGGCAGGCAGGCGGTCGCCAGGGACTTGTACGAGTACGTCGACACCTGCACCGCCGTGGCCACGTCCTCCCACGGCGCGTCGAGGAAGCCGCCGCCGAGGCAGCTCTGCGGCGCGAACCCGATCGAGTGCACGATGCCGTCGAGCCCGTCGACGTGCTCGCGGACCTTGTCGGCGATGCCGGCGAGCTGCTCCGCGTTCGTCACGTCGAGCTCGATCACCGGGGCCGGCTCGGGCAGGCGCTTGGCGATCCGCTCCACCAGCGACAGCCGGCCGTACCCGGTCAGCACGACCGTCGCGCCGTTCTCCTGGGCCAGTTTCGCCACCGAGAACGCGATCGACGCGTCGGTGATGATGCCGGTGATGAGCAGCCGCTTACCGGCCAGCAGTCCAGACACGCTCTCTCCTGATGTCGAGGGTCAGTGAACCATGGAGGCGGGGGTCAGTGACCCATGCCGAGGCCGCCGTCGACCGGCACGACCGCACCCGAGATGTACGCCGCCCCGTCACCGGCGAGGAACGTGACCGCCTGCGCCACCTCCGCGGGAGCCGCGAGCCGGCCCGCCGGGATCGCCTTGAGGATCTCCTCGCGGCGGGCGTCGCTCAGCACGTCGGTCATCTCGGTGTCGATGAAGCCCGGCGCGACCACGTTCGCCGTGATGTTACGGCTGCCCAGCTCCCGGGTGATCGAGCGGGCCATGCCGACCAGGCCGGCCTTGCTCGCCGCGTAGTTCACCTGGCCCGGTCCGCCGTAGAGGCCGACGACCGACGAGATGAAGATGATCCGGCCCCAGCGGGCGCGCAGCATCTTGGTGCTGGCGCGCTTGGCGCACCGGAACGCGCCCGTCAGGTTGGTGTCGAGCACCCGGGTGAACTGCTCCTCGGACATCCGCATCAGCAGCGTGTCGTCGGTGATGCCGGCGTTGGCCACGAGCACCTCGACCGGGCCGAGCTCCTTCTCGACGGTCGTGAACGCGGCGTCGACGGCCTCGCCGTCGGTGATGTCGCACTTCACGCCGAACAGCCCCTCGGGGGCGCCGCTGCCCCGGTGCGTGACGGCCACCCGGTCGCCCTGCTCGGCGAACGCCCGCGCGATCGCCAGGCCGATGCCGCGGTTACCTCCGGTCACCAACACGGTGCGGGCCAACGCGGTGCTCCTTCTCTCGCATGCATGAAACGGACCGCTCGCAGACTAGGCGTTACCAGCTGGTAGGCGGAACCCGGTCCCGGTGTCATACCTGGGTAGGGGGTCGAAGATCCGACTCGGAAGGCACGACCGGCGGTGCGCACGGCCCGTAGCCTGCCTCTCATGGAGATGATCGGTCCGCTGCGCCGGCTTGTCACCGGTCCGGACCGCCGGCGGCCGCCGGCCAGGTCACGTCGCCGGCGCAGGATCCGACTGTACGGTGCACCGCTGGGCATCGTGGCGCTCCTGGGTCTGGGCACGGCCAACGCCGCGTACCTGGTGGCCGACCGGAACCTGGCCGAGGTGCTCGCCGCCCTGTTGACCTTCGTCACAGTGCTGCCGGTCGCCCTGGCCGCCGCCGGCCGGCCGTTGGTGGCCTGGCGCATCGCCTATCCCGTGCTGTTCCTCGGCGCCGTGGGCGCGGACAGCGGCGGTATGGAGTGGCCGTGGAGTGTGCTGCAGACCTTCGCCTTCCTCATGGTCTTCACCGTGCTGGCCTTCCGCGAGGAGTCCGGCGTGATCGGCTGGGCGACCGCGCTCACCGTCGTCCCGGTCTTCGCCTTCACGCCGCTGACCAGCGCCTGGGGCATCGCCACGCTGCTGGTCGCGATCGCGCTCGCGGGCGACCTCGTGTCGCGGCGCCGGCGGGCCCGCGACGAGCTCGCCGAGCAGGCCGAGCTGACCCGGGTCGAACAGGAACGGCGGGCGGTTCTCGAGGAGAGGGCCCGGATCGCCCGGGAGATGCACGACGTCGTCGCGCACCACATGTCGATGATCGCCGTCCAGGCCGAGACCGTGCCGTACCGGGTGAGCGGGCTGCCGGAGCCGGCGCAGGCCGAGTTCGCGTCGATCGCGGGTGCTGCGCGTACGGCCCTGAACGACATGCGCCGCCTGCTGGGCGTGCTGCGCTCCGATCTCGAGCAGAGCCCCCGGGAGCCCCAGCCCGGCCTCGCCGACGTGGCGACGCTCGTGGAGAACGCTTCGCGGGCCGGGCTCGCGGTCTCTCTCGACCACGGCAGGCAGCCGTGGTCGAGCGTGCCCGGGCCGGTCGGGCTGGCGGCGTACCGGATCATTCAGGAAGCTCTCGCCAACGCGGCCCGGCACGCGCCGGGCAGCCCGGTGCGGGTCTCGGTCCGCGCCGCCCGGGAAATGCTGCTGGTCGAGGTCGGCAACGGCCCGGCCGCGACCGGACCGGCGGAAGGGCCCGCGGGCGAGGGCGGGCACGGGCTGGTCGGGATGCGCGAACGGGCCGTGCTGCTGGGTGGCACACTGCACGCCGGTCCACAGCCCGGCGGGGGTTACCTGGTCGCGGCGCGGCTGCCGCTCACCTCGGAGGACTCATGATCCGCATCCTGATCGCCGACGACCAGGCCATGGTCCGGCAGGGCTTCGGCGCACTGCTGGCCGCCCAGCCCGACCTGCTCGTGGTCGGCGACGCCGCGGACGGCGCCGCCGCGGTCAGCCAGGCCCGCCGGCTCGACCCCGACGTGGTGCTGATGGACGTCCGCATGCCGGTGATGGACGGCCTCGAGGCGACCCGGCAGCTGACGGGCACCCCCGGCACCGGCCCCCGGGTGCTCATCCTGACCACGTTCGACCTGGACGACTACGTGTACGAGGCGCTACGAGCCGGCGCCAGCGGCTTCCTGCTCAAAGACGCGCCCGCCGCCGACCTGGTCCAGGCGGTCCGCGTGGTCGCCGCCGGCGACGGCCTGCTCGCACCGTCGGTCACCCGGCGACTGATCGCCGAGTTCGCTTCCCGCCCCCGCGCGCAGCGGCCGCGGCCGACCGCCCTGAACGGCCTGACCCCGCGCGAGACCGAGGTGCTGCGGCTCATCGCCCGGGGGCTGTCCAACCAGGAGATCGCGGCGGACCTCGTCGTCGCGGAGCAGACGGTGAAGACCCACGTGGGCCGCATCCTGGCGAAGCTGGGGCTGCGGGACCGGGCGCAGGCGGTGGTCTTCGCGTACGAGTCGGGGCTGGTCGAAGCCGGCGCCTGACCCTCCGGTAGCACTCCCGGGTGAGCACCGCAGGGTGACGAAACTCCGGTGGACGGGGCCGCACGCTCCACGGCATGCGGATCTCCACGGTTCTCCTCGTGCTGGCGCTGGCGGCCATCGACCTGCCGGCGACGGGTACGGCCACACCACTGCCCGACCCTGCACCCCCGTACGCGGTGCACGCCGCGATGATGGCGGCCGGTGAGCCGTACGCGGGATGGGCGCGCGCCGGACGGCACTTCGTCTCGTTCGACACCCGCGGCGACGGCCAGGCCGTCGAGGTCGTCGGCGACCTCGCCACCGCCGACCGGATCGCGGTGCTGGTCCCCGGCGTGGACACCACCCTGCGCGACTTCGACCGCGGCCTCGGCGGGGTGGCCCGGCGAGCCCCGGCCGTCCAGGCCCGCGCCCTGTACGACGCGATGAGGGCGGCGGATCGGGGAAGCCGCGTGGCGGTGGTGGCGTGGCTCGGATACGACCCGCCGGAAGGGCTGTCGCTGGAGGCCGCCCGGGACGTGCGGGCGCGCGCGGGAGCCACGGCCCTGGTGAGGTTCGTCCAGGCGTTGCCGGCCGGCGCGGCGGTCACGCTCGTCGGTCACAGCTACGGGGCGATCGTCGTCGGCCTGGCCGCGCAGGAGCTGCCCCGGGTGGCGGATGTCGTCGCGCTCGGGGCCCCGGGCATCGGCGCGGAGCACGCGTCGGAGCTGGGCGGGGCGCGGGTGTGGTCGGCTCTGGCGGCGGACGACTGGATCCGGCGGGTGCCGCAGCTGCGGCTCCTGCACCTCGGGCACGGCCGGCGGCCGTCGGCGGCGGAGTTCGGCGCCCGGACGCTGCCGACCGCGGGCGTGACGGGGCACGACGGGTATCTGTGCCCGGGCTCGGCGACGCTGTCGGCGGTGGCCGGCGTCGTGCTCGGCGTCACGGAAGGATCGGTGGCGGCATGACCGCAACCATCGTCTCCCCCTCCCCCACCTCCGCGGAGACGGCATCTTCGGGCGGGCGGGACCGGACCGTCGACGCGGTGCGGGCCTTCGCGATCTGTGGCGTGGTGGGCGGGCATTGGCTCGTCACCGGCCTGGTGTCCGGGCCCGACGGGTGGCACACCGCCAGCCCGCTGGCCGCGATGCCCTCGCTGGCGCCGGCCACCTGGCTGTTCCAGACGCTCGGACTCTTCTTCTTCGCGGGCGGGTTCGCGGCCGCGCGGGCCCGGGGCGGCGGCGGGCGGCGTACCCGGGACAAGCTGCTGGCGTCCCTGCTGCCGCTGCTCGCCGGGTGGGCGCTCGCGCTCGGTGCCGGCGCGGCGCTCGGCGCGCCGGCCGGGACGCTGGAGACCACGGCGAAGCTGGTCGTCAGTCCTCTGTGGTTCCTGCTGCCCTACCTCGCGCTGCGGATCGCCGCGCGGCCGTTGTGCCACGCGGTGCGACGGTACGGGCCCGCGGTGGCGATTCTTCCCGCCGCGATCGTCGCCGGTGCCGACGTGGGGTGGCTGCCCGGATGGCTGGCCGTACCCGCGGCGTGGACGGTGCCGTGGCTGCTCGGCACGGCTGTGGCGCTCGGCCGGTGGGGTGGCCGCCGGGTACCGGTGCTCCTCCTGATCGGCGGCGCCGCGGTGCTCGCGCTGCTGATGACGGTGGGCGACTATCCGCTGAGTGCTGTGGGCGTACCCGGGGAAGGCCGGTCGAATCTCTCGCCGCCGTCGCTGGTCGCCGTAGCTCTCGCCGTCACCCAGATCGGTGGTTTTCTGCTCCTCCGCGGAGCGATCGGCAGGCTGCTGCGACGGCCGGCGGCGGCCCGGGCGGTGACCGGCCTGAACCGCGTCGCGGTGCCCGTCTACCTGTGGCATCAGAGCCTGCTCCTGACGGCCGCGGCCCTGGTCGGCACGCGGATCCCCGGTCTGGTCGGGCAGCCGGACGGTACGGCGTGGGTGGCGGCCCGGCTGGCGTGGCTGCCGGTTCTCGCCCTCGGGCTGGCCGTGCTGATCCGTGGCCGCCGACACGCCCGGGGCCGCGTTTCTTAAGTTGCCCTTAAGAGGTACGCTCTTCGACGGTTCGACGCCCGCACTACTGATGGAGGTGATCGCTGTGCGAGATAGCGATCCTCCCAGTCGTGGCCGGGCCGCTTGTCAGCCGCTCTGAGCCGCCCCGGGTGCACTGTGCCCGGAGGCCCGTTCCGGCCCGCTGACTCCGAAACCCACCCCGCTCCCTGCCGTCGTGCCGCGCCGCGACCAGAGCAGGGTGCCGGTCGCGACGCTTCGTGTGCGCACTTTCCCTGTCGCTACTCGCCGGAAAGTCATGGACATGAACCGTTTTGTCGCTCCGCTCAGCTTCACCATCGCCGCCGCCTGGGTCGTGGTGGTCTTCGTCCTCGTCCACAACACCCCCTGAGCCGTCAGCCCGCCGGCGCCGCACAGAACTCGTTCCCCTCGGGATCGGCCAGCACCCAAGCGGCGCCTTCGGCTGCGGGCGGGCGGCGTACCGTCGCACCCCGGGCGATCAGCTCGGACGGTTCGCGGTCCCGCAGGGTGACGTGCCAGTGCAGGCGGTTCGGCCCGTCCTTCGCCTCCGGCACCGGGTCGAACAGCCAGTACTCCCACGGGAAGTCGGGCGCGGCCCGCACCACCGCGGCCTCGCCCTCCAGGGCCACGTCCCCGCCGAGCAGGCCGGCCCACCACCGCGCCTGCGCCACGGCGTCCCGGCACTTGACCACCAGCTCGAAGATGCCCGGCGGCCGGTCGTCGACCGCCGGGTAGGCACAGAACTCGTTGCCCTCCGGGTCGGCGAGCACGTACCAGGGCTCAGCTCCGGGCCGCCGCACCACCCGGCCACCGGCGGCGACGAGGTCGTCCGGCCCGGCGCCGGCCAGCCGCACGTCGAGGTGCACCCGGCTGCCCCGGCCCAACGGCCCGGTCACCGGCCCCACCCGGACGATCTCGTTGACCGGCCGCCCCGGCCCCGGATCGACCCGCCACCCGCCGGCGTCCCTCTCGCGCAGCGTCCCGCCCAGCACCACCCGCCAGAAGGCTGCGACCCCGCGCGGATCCCGGGCCTGCAGAAGCAGCCCGTCGAAGTGGACGGGAGGAAGAACATACCGGGACAGCTCGGCGGTGAGGGCGGGTCGAGACATGCGTACTTCGATACCTGCCGTCCCGGCACGGCTCCAAGAGCCGACGGTGAAAGTCAGGCTTTCGTGGACCACATGCTCTCGTAGATCCACCGGGTGATGTTGTCGGTCCGGGCGGCATTCTCGGTCTGGCTGTGCGGACACGACGGCCCATTGCTCACGACCGCCACCAGCGCGGGCCCACGCCGGCCCTCCACGAAGAACGGCCCACCCGAGTCGTACGGGCACGGCGTCGTGTCCGGCTGGGGCGCGTACCCCCGCATGCCGGTGACCGAGTCACCCACCGAGACCACCGTCAGCTGGCCGGTCCGCAGATGCTTCTCCGGTACGGGGTTGACACTGGTCACCGACCCGTACCCGGTGAGCCGCACCACCGCGCCCACCTCGGGCGCCCGCCGGCTGAGCCGGATCGGCCGCACGTCGGTGATGGGGGTGTCCAGCTTGGCCAGGGAGACATCGGCGGTGGGCGACTGCCGCACCGCCACCACCGTCGCCACATGCCCGTGCGCGGTGTCGTCCACGTCCGCGCGTCCGACGGTGGCGGTGGTGAGATCGGCAACGGGCCGCTCGACCCGCACATTGTTCTCGTCCCGGAAACAGTGACCAGCGGTGATCACCCATTGGGGCGCGATCAGCGCACCCGAGCAGCCACTGTTGCGCTTACCACCGTTAGCGGTCGGGATACCCGTCATGGTGAGCTTGACCGAGAAGCCGTACTTGCCTTGAGGCACCAGCTCGCCGTTCGCGATGGCGTTCGCCGTGCCGACGTTGTTGATCGCGAGAGCGGTGACGACCGCGGGCACCAACAACCCGGCGGCGATGAAAGACTTCGTGCGTCGTCGCATCCGCCCAGAGTGCCAGCCGGCACTGTCCACAGTGAAGGTCAGATCTTGGTCAATCGGGCGATGATCTCGGCCGTCGGTCCCGGCCTGGCCTCGGCGAATCCCGTACCGGCCCAGAGGTTGACCGCCTCGGGATCCTCACGCGCGGCCGCCGCGGCTCGGATCGGGGTGGTGAGGTGGTGCACGGCAGGGTAGGCGACCGGGGCGGCGGCGGAGTAGGCGTCGATGAAGCGGTTGCGCAGGCCGCGGGCGGGGCGGCCGGTGAAAGCCCGGGTCACGACGGTCTCGGTGAAGCGCCCGGAGAGCATGGCGGCGCGCTGCACCGGCCGGGTGCCGGCCTCGTCGGCGAGCAGGAAGGCGGTGCCGGCTTGTACGGCCACCGCGCCCGCGGAGATCAGCCCCCGCACATCGTCAGCGGTCCCGGTGCCGCCAGCGGCGATGAGCGGAAGATCGACCGAGGCGGCGACCTCCCGCAGCAGCTCGGGCGCGGTTGACGAGCCGTCGTAGCCCTCGGGTTCGGTCGTGGCGGAGTGGGCGCCCGCGGTGCCTGCTTGCACGACGAGGAAATCGGGTCCGACGGTCGCTGAGCTCCTGGCCTCGACAGCACTGGTCACCGTGACGATCACGGTGGACCCGGCACGGTGAAGGTCGGCGACGACCTCCCGGTCTGGCACGCCGAAGGTGAAGCTGACGAGGGGTATCCGGGCGTCCACGGCTAGGCGGACCTTCGCCGGGAAGTGGTCGTCGTCGAAGAGGGGCGGGTGTGGGAGCTCGACGCCGTACCGGTCGGCTTCGGGTTGGAGCAGACGCCGGTACTCGTCGACCGCTGCCTGGTCGGCGGGGGCGGTGGGCAGGAAGATGTTGAGGCCGTACGGGAGACCGCTCCCGCGAAGATCGGCAACCTCGCGGGCGACGGCATCCGGGGTCTTGTAGCCGGCGGCGAGGAACCCGACGGCCCCGGCAGCAGCGGCGGCACGGACGAGGGCTGTCGTGGAGGGGCCGCCCGCCATCGGAGCGACGATCAGAGGACTCTCAAACTCCCAGGCCATGACGCCATACTGCCCCGGCGGCCACGGACCCTGTCCACTCCGATGCCTGCTGTCGCATCCTGCCGAGCACGACGTCAGCACGCTCCCTGCTGAGCCTCGCGTCAACTTCCCGCAGCGTGCGCGGCTCCGGAACAGCGCTGAGCGCAGCAACGATGTCTGCGCCATCCTCTCCGCACAACCCGCGACGAAAAGCCGCCGTTGTGACGGGCCGGCATCGGCCAGCGAAGCGGCAACCGCCTGGTCCGCCACATACGAAACCCCCCACCGTCGTCACCGCCCTGCGCTGGTGGTTCAGCCGGTGAAAGTCACGGGAGTGTATGACAGGCCTTTGATGCCCGCCTCATCCAGCGACTTCTTCACCGCGCCACCCATGAACAAGGCCGTGACCGATCCTGGGATCCGAAAGATGCGGGAGCCGACTGCCGCCTCGGCGGCCGGTGGAACGCGGGGAACTGCACCACCCCGTAGGACCCGTATTCCGCGATGATCGACGGGTCCCGATCGACCACGTCCGGCGTCGTCACCACCTGAACGATGAACATCCGCCGACCGTCGACGCACCCCTCACCGAGCAGCCTGAGGTCCGAGCCCGCTGTAGCCGAGAGAACCGACCAAGCGTTCACGTCACATACCCAGTCCCGAATCTCGGGGTGCCTGAACACATCGGGCGGGACGGCGCTGTCGCCGGGATCCCAGGCGAAGGCGGCCTCCTTGCTCATCAGGGGATACGGCTCACGCCAGTCGTGATCGATGACGTCGACGGGAAAGGCCTCCTCCCACCGAAGAGGTAGCCGTATCGGTCGACCATGAGCTCGGCCTCGAAAGCCATCGAATCCTCCTCCGTGCGCGCCTGACGTCAAGTTCGGCTTGACCAAGCGTCGGGTTGCGACGGTCACCTCATCCGCCATGACGGTGGCTGTCCCGCAGCCGTCCCACTGGCCAATCGTCCAAACGGACGACGATCTCGGCCAGCGCCTGCTCGAACGCGGCATCGTCGCAGCCGCTTCTCAGCCGAGTACGCCAAAGCTCAGCGAGGTCGCCCTCGATCGCACCAAGCGCCATCAACCGCTCGCTGTACAAGACAGCCTGCCGGACCGACGTTTCGACGTCTCCGCTGGAGCCCTCAGTCTTATGGCGAGCGTGCAGTATTTCGTCGAGCACGCCCAGGATCCTCGAGCTACGAAGCATCGCCGTCCCCGCGTTCCGCGAGCTCCTTACACGATCTGCTGAGTCGATGTTGATCAGCATTGCGAGGCAAAGATCAGTCTCGTTCAATCAAGAACGGCCCCGGCCGAAGCCGGGGCCGCGCGCACGCGCTATGGCCTGCGGCCCCGCGCGCACGCCTGTCATCATCCGAGGCACCCCGCCAAGTGGAGTGACCGCACCCACGACAACTTGATCTCTGGAGGCACGGATCAGCGTCACTTCAGACCTCGTTTCGCACCTGGCCGAGTCAACACAGGACGAGCCCGTCGCCCGGAAGTACAGCATCGACATAGACCCGATGCGAGCCCTGATCTGACGGCAACGCTGACGGCAACCCCAGCGAACACCCGCAGGCTTTGACACACACCGCAGCCCTCCGGTTACGCTCCGGAATCGCGCTGGCGTCCTGAATTCCCGCGCACCCTATCTAAAATTGCTTCAACCAAATGCTGCGCCGCAATGCGGTCATCATCGCGAATCCGGGCTAGGGGAATTCCGTTCGCAACCCCTACGATCACCGCTCTCTGTCGGGCCTTCTCCCTCAGGAAATTCGTCGAGTCAGCCGCGTTCCCGTCAAGCTGCCCCATGGCAGTCAGCGATGCGTGTGCGCAACTAACAGCAGCTTCAGCGTCACCTCCGGCCGCAGCACACTTCGTCGCGTACATAAGGACAAGACATCCATAGAAAGAGTAAATGTCGGCGACTTGCGTGAAACCCAGTTCGTTCGGCTGGAGTTCGGGGAAAGACAGCAAATGCTCACGCCGCTCATCGAAGGAGCCAGTCGAATTTGCCAAATCCCACAAGCCCTCGAGAGTATCGACGACGAAGGCGATATCAACAGATCGACTGGGGTCGTCTGCCCTAAGAGCACAGAAGACCTGTATCAGCCGCTCCGCACAACTCGCTGCGAAGACTCGCGCCAAATGTCCGTCGCCCTCGCGAAGCGCGCGAGCGGTCTCTTCGTCAACTACCATTCGAAGCTCCTCTGACGCGTCGTAGTAACTCCGCTGCCAGGATATACGTTGCCCATCATTCTTCCCCCGCTGCCCCGAACCCATGGAGCGCAAACCGACAGACACACGTTTCTCGACGTTCCGCCCGCGACCGGCGTCCACCCGCGCTCATTGATAAACAGGAAAGCATTCTGTTCGGCATGCGTGCCTGGAATGTTCGGAGCATGCATCTCGCCGCGCCGGAGTGGAACAGACATCTGCGCCGGAGTTAGACCATCTCCAGAACCGGCGATCACATCAATATCTCCGTGAGGTGTCCGCGCCCGGACCACAGCTACCGTGCTGATGTTATTTCGGATGTATTCGTCGGGTTCCGCTGCATGAATTTGGCTCGCCCGATCCGAGAATCCGCAGTTATGGACGAGCACGGGAGTGTTGCCGGCGAGCACATAGTACGTGTGGATGCGGTCGACCGTGAGGTCGCGCATGATTCGCGCGCCGACGAAGCTGTGTACTCGCAGAACCACGACGACCGAGCCGTCGCTCGTCTGCAGGCGTTCGCGAGGAAGCAGGTCCTTCGCGTCGACCCAATCCTGGCGGTTGACGCTCCAGAAGGGGTGGTTCTGCGTGGTGTGCAGCGTGGTCCGCCCGGAATCCGAGGACCACACTGTCAGGTTGCTGAGCTCGGTGTCGTGGTTGATGTGCAGTTCGACGACCGGTTCGTCGGCAGTCTCGCCGGTCTCGGGGTCCGTGGAGACGACGACATCACCCTCGGCCACCTCAGCGATCGGCTTGACCGAGCCATCCGCCATCAGTACCGGCGTCGTGGGAGCGAAGCTGTGACAGCCTCTCGTGAAGAGAGACTTCACGGCCTTGCCGCCGTTGCTCACTCCCTTGGTGATGCCGCTGGCGATGTTCCGGACTTCCGCTTTGGCCGCGCTTGAAGCCGCTTGTCGCGCGATCTGTGATCCCTCGCCGGCGACGAGACTTCGTACGCCAGCGCTCAAAGCCTGTCCGCCGACCGACATGAGTCCGCCCGTGACACCGCCGATGGCACCGGAGAGCAGGGCGTTGCCGGCCATCTCACCGACACTGTGGCCACCTTCGACCAGGTCGTGCGTGATGGATCCGGCGACACCGGCCAGGGCGCCGCAGCCGACGGCACCTACGCCGGTCCAGCCGATGGCAGCGCCGCAGCCGACGCCGACGACCGCTCCCACCACGACGCCGGCGATGTCGGCCTTGTGGTCCGAGACCCAGTTGGTGGACTTGCACCACCAGTTGCACTTCTTCGGCTTGGCGGTGCCGGACGACGAGTTGCCGCCGGAATCGCCGTTGCCGCTGGATCCGCCGGTTCCGCCTGAATCGCCGTTGCCGCCGGAATCGCCGTTGCCGTCGACTTGGCTGCCGCCGAAGCCCGCGCTGGCGCCGTTGGAGCTGCCGGTTCCCTCATTTCCGGTGCACCCGTACCCGCCGCCTGTCGTGCAGTCGACGGGGCCGAGAGTCATTCCGGACGGGTCGGCGAAGCTGACCGGTGAGTTGTTGGCGTAGCTGTAGCCCTGCATCATCTGCGGGTCGGTGACGTCCATGACCGGGTCGACGGAGATGAACCGACCGATCCCCGCGTCGTATTCGCGGGCGCCTAGATGAGTCAGGCCGGTGCTGTCGAGTGTCTTGCCGAGGAAGCCCTTGTCGTTCACCCAGCCGGCCTGGCCGTCGCGTTCTTCGCCGTAGGCGGTGAGGTGCCGGACGGTGGCCTGCTGGGTGACCGCGTCGACGCTGATCGAGGCCGTGTTCTGCATGTCGCTGACCAGCCAGGTCAGCCCCGCGTTGGTCCGCTGGGCGACCGTCTTGCCGCCGTACGAGTAGTAGCGGGTACAGGACTTCACCGCGCCGCTGTTGTCGACCTCGAGTTCCTGGCCCGGCAGGTACAGCGTCTTGGAAGCCGGTTTCTTGGTGATGAGCCGGTTGCCGTCGGCGTCGTACACATATGCCGTCGTGCCTGTCGAGTCCGTTGCGGATGCGAGGTGGCCCTCGATGTCCCAGACAAGCGTCTGCTGGCCGTTCTTCTCCGTAGGACGTTGCTTGGTGTTGCCCGCTTCGTCAGTTTGGTAGGTGGCGGTGCTGCTGGTGCCCGCGCTGCCCACCGTCGTGGTTCCCGTGGCGAAGTGCGGGTGGGCCTCGGTCGGCGCCGGGTACTGGTACGTCGTCGTGCGCTCGCCGACCGCTGTCTTGTGCTCTACCTGCTGAGTGCGGTTGCCGGCGTCGTTGAACGACCATGACGTCCAGTACGGAGCCGGGGTGGCTGTGCTGTCACCGAGCCGGTCGAGCGACGGATCGGCGTCACAGTTGCCGTCCTTGGGCGTCCAGGCGTCGGTGAGCCGCTGGAGGTGATCCATCCGCCAGCACTGCGTCTCCGTACCCGCGACGGCTGCCTTCTCCGCGGTACGGGTGATGTTGCCGGCGTTGTCGTACGAGTACTCCTTCCACGAGACGACCGACGGGTTCACTTCGCGGAATGCCTGGGTCGCCTTGAGCCGGCGGGTGCTGGGGTCGTAGTCGTTGATGACCTGCAGCGACTTGCCGCCGCTGGCGCCGAATACAGTGGTGGACCGCTCGCCGAACTCGGTGAACTGGACCGCCGGGACGAGGGAGCCGCCGATCGTGGTGCTCAGCGTCGTGGCCGCTCCGAGGTCGTTGAAGCCCGTGGTGAGGGTTTCGATGCCGACGCCGGCGGTGCCACCGATGGCGGGCAGCTGGCTGACCTTGGGCGTGCCGTCGACTGCGTACCGCGCCTGGTAGCTGTAGGTGCCGGCGAGGCCCTTCTCCGTGTCGGGGATGGTGACCGCGGTCTTCGTCGGCAGCCCGGTGGTCGCGTCCAGGGTCAGCGTCGCGGTGGTGTACGGCTTGTCCAGCTTGCCGTCGACGTAGCGGTTGCTGGCGGCCAGCACTCCGAGACCGCCGGCGAGGGTGTCGTACTTCCAGTCCGCGAGCTTGGTGCCCTGCAACGAGTCCTTGTACAGCCCGGTCTTGCGGCCGAGGGTGTCGTACTCGTAAGCCAGGACCTGCTTCTTGGCGTCGGTCGTGGTCAGGACCCGGCCGAGCTTGTCGAAGGCGGTGGTGGTCTCCCCCTTGTCGGGGTCCTTGGTGTAGTTCTGCCGGCCCTGAATGTCGTAGCCGTACTCCCAGACCGTGTTCATCGGGTTGATGACCCGGGTGAGCTGGCCCTTGGCGTTGTACTCGTACTTCGTCCGGTCGTAGGCGCCGCCGACGTCACGTCCCTTGTACTGCCGGATCTCCGTCGTGCGGCCCAGCGGGTCGACGTACTTGGACTCCGTGGTGCCGCCTTCGGGAGGCGTGGTGTCCACGTGGTCGCCGCCGTAGACGGTGGTGGCGCGCCACTTCTCGGTCAGTTTGGAGAACAGGATCTTGTTCGTCTCGCGACCGGCGCCGTCGTAGAGCGTCTTCGACCAGGACAGGACGTTGTCCCGTCCCGCCGGCATCGGAGGCTGCCAGCGAACGTTGGAAGCCGCCTTGTTGTCGACCCAGTAGGGGCCGTAGCTGACGTTCGCCCGGCCCGCGGTGTCGTAGAAGGTGTCGCTGACGAGCATGCCCGTCGTCGCTGCCGGCATCTGCTGCTGGACCGGGCGCAGCAGCGAGTCGAAGAACATGTACGTCGTGGTGATCTTGCCGGCCGCGTTCAGGGTGTCCGTCTGGACGACGCTGGCCTTGTCGGTGTTCAGCGCGTACGTGTAGTGCAGGTCGGGAACATCCTGACCCGCACGGCTGCGACCGGGCTTCCAGACGCTGACCAGGCGGCCCTGGCCGTCATACAGGGTTTCCGTGTCCCGGCCGTTGGCGTCGTGCGACAGGGTGGTCGCTCCGGTCGCCGGGTCGATCGTGGTGTACGAGGTCCAGCCGAGCGGATTCACCGCGTCGACGCGGGTCAGCGGCCCCCCGGTCGCCGGGGTGTACTTGGTCTCGGTCTTGTGGTCCTCGGCGTCCCACGAGAACCGGGGACGTCCGTGAACGTCGTACTGCGTCCTGCCGGTCCTGAAGTAGACCGGCTCGTTGTTCTTCCAGTCCTCCAGGGACTCCGTCGTCGTGGTCAGGCCCTTGGTGGGCGCCTCGCCCGGGTCTTTGCCGTCGAAGCTGGTGCGAGTCGCCCCGAGCACCTCGTCACGGGCGATGACCCGGCCGGACTTGGTGGCCTCACTGCACGGCAGCGCGAACGTACGGACCTGGTAGGGAAACGCGATCATCCAGGCGGCACCGTCGTCGCGGCTGTAGTCGGTGAGCACACACCGCTCGTCACCCGGCTTGCTCGTGTCCCCGGAGTCGGACACCGCCGTGGGCATGCCGTACTTGTCGTACGAGGTGGTGCTGTGCGTCCACGTGTCCGGGCGGTTCTGGTCCCGCGCGGTCCAGTTCCACACGCCCGCGGTGTCCACGTAGCGCGCGTTGACCGACACGTCGCCGATCTTGTGGGTGGCGGTGATGGTTCCCAGCCAGGGATCGGAGATGGTGCCGCTGATGGGAGGACCGTCCGGGCCGTTGTACACGATCGTCTCGCGGACCTGCCCGTTCAGATCGTCGGCGTCGGCGATGGTGGCTTTGCCCTTGGAGTCGGTGACGTCGGCTCGTTTGGTGCCGACGTTGTCCGTCCGGCTCGACTTGTCACCGTCCATACCACGGAAGTAGCGGGTGTCGACGCGAGTCCGGTCGTCGCCCTCTCCCTTGATGACGCTGACCAGGCCGTAGCCGCGCCACTGCGACCAGGTCCGGTACTTGTCCTTGGTCAGACCGTCGTCGTCGGCGTAACGCCAGGCGGGCTTGTCGTACTTGTAGCTGGTCAGAACGCTGAGCGGATAGCCTTCCAGCGGGCTCTTGGTGTCGTTCTCCCGCACGTTGTCGACCACATACTTGTGGAACCAGTCAGTGATCTCCTTGCCGGGCGTGTCACCGAGGTCCGGCGGCGCCCACCGTACGGGAAAGCACCGCTTGGTGTTGGTCGCCGGGTCGGGGGTGGAACCTGCGGTGCAGTCCTTGGGCAGGTAGTTGATGTCGATCGTCGACCGGGTCTCGGTGTAGATCGTCTTCATCCGGTACCAGCGCATCGGTCGCAAGCCGTTGCTGAGCGCGGTGTCGACGCGGTTGTCCATCGGCGTCCCGACCAGCGTGATGTCCGGTACCGAGGTGGCGACGTTGTCCGCGTCCCAGCCGGTGTGGCTGATCGTGGACAGCCACATACCTCTACGGGTTCCGTCACCCGGGTCGGGCCACGTGTGGGTCAGCGTCCATCGCTGGACGTTGCGGTAGGTGGTGGTGCCGGGCTTGAGTACCTGGGTCGTAACGCTCGCGAGCCGTCGCTTGGTGAAGAACGTGGGGCCGTGCTGCGTACAGGTGGTGCCGGTGCATTCCTGATCGAGGGGGGTGTCCTGCCAGTTCGCCTTGTCCGTGCAGGAGGTCAGGCATCGGTCAGCGGTCACGAGTGCGACGCTCATCGGCGCCTTGGCGTACGCGTTCGAGGACACCTGGCCGTAGTCGATGCGGGTGACGTTCCCACCGCGAACGTACGAGTGAACATCGGTGTTGGAGTTACGCGCGTACTTGTTCGTCTCGGGCGAGTACCAGAAGGACTCGGCGTTGCCGTTCGGGTCGACGACCCAGTCGAGGTTCCAGCGCCAAGCTTGGTCGCAGAACGAGTCCTTGAAGGCCGTCTTGTTGCACGGCTCGCCGGTCTGGTTACCCGCCACCGGCACGGTGAACACCGACTTGGTTTCGGCGGCCGACGCTGTCCAGCCCGGCAGCCGGTTGAGGCCGAAGTAGTACTTGGTGCCGTTGGTGGCGGTGACCAGCCAGTACTCCCCCAGGGCGCCGGCCTTCTCGCCGCTCTCGCCCTTGTCCCCGTTCGTGGCGTTGTAAAGGCGCTCGATGCGGGTGCCGTCGTCGGTACGGCTGTGCCAGCGCTTCTCGGTGGAGTTGTAGATCAGCTCGCCGCCGGCCACGCCGTCGAGGGAGAGCGTGGCATTGTCCGTACCCCAGCATTGGTCGCCGGTGTCGGTGGTGTTGTTGCCCTTGTGGTCCTCATCGTCGTTGTCGTCGGCACAGCCGACGTAGCGCCGTTCGATGAACCCGGGCTCGAGTCCGAAGCCCTCCCCGACCCAGGACGGCTGGTTGTTGGTGACGGCGGTGCGGCCGTCGACCGCTTGCGACGAGTATCCGAGCGACAGCCTCGGCGCAGGGCCGCCGAGGGAGGGCGGCACCGCCAATGGGTACGACCAGGTGAAGGCGCCACTGGAGCCCCCGGCATTCCAGGTGGCGGACGATGCCAGGGTTGTCGCCGCGTAGTCCCCGGATCCTCCGGCAGGCGCGGCATCCAGCGCCACCACGGAACCGGTGGTGCTGACCGAGACCGCCGCCGAGACGGACTTGCCGTCATTGGTCGAGGCCAGCGGCGTAGCGGCACAACCGGCGGCGTCGGGCGTGCTCAAGGCGCAGGGTGGCAGGGATACCAGGCGCAGACGGCCGGACCAGTCCGCACCGTAGGCGTCGGCGAAGTCGGTGTAGTCGACCTTGACGGCGACCTTGCCGACGGACCCACCGTCGTTCGGTTTGACCCGTACGACCACGTCGCGGTGGGCTTTGGCGACGTCGGCCCTGCCGAGCACGTCCACCGAGAGTTTCTTGGGCTTCTTGTCGGCGCTGCGTACGGAGATCGGGGCCGAGTCAGCCTTCTCCGCCAACGCTTTCATGCTGCCGGTAGCAGCGAGGTCGATGACCGAGGTCGCGGCGGCCGGCCACTTGGGAGCTCGCGCGGGCGCCGTCTTCATGGTCGGGACCTTGCTCGGCATCGCCTTGACCGGCTTGCCGCCGATCGACTGGCCGGCGTGCGGCTTCAGCGGCTCGGGCTTGGCCTCCTGCGCCTGTGCCGGGCTTGCCTGAAGCAGCGCACCGGCCACGACGACAGCGGTGACGGCTGCGACCCGCCGGTGGAACGTGCCGATCACAGTTGACCGTCCTTGGTCTCGTAGAGGCGTTCGACCATGTCGGGTGTCAGCACACCCGCGTACGCACGCACCGCGTCCACACTTCCCTCGATCTTGTCCACCTGCGCGGTGGTGCCGTTCGCCGGCGTGTACAGGGCCCTTCCGATCGCGAGCGGCCCGTTGGCCTGCCACCGTGCGGTGCGAGCCGTGGGCTGGGTCGGCACGCCGTTGACGTACAGCGTTTGCGTCTGGGACGACGCGTCGTAGACGCCGACCAGGTGCACCCACCCACCGACGTCGTCATCGGTGACAGCGTCAGTGCTGCTGATGGCGTGGGTGAATGCGACCGTGCTGGCCGAGTCCGCATTCTGCATGGAGAACGCCCATCTCGGTGTGGAACCCCACTGCCGCACCCCCAGGTAGAACACGGACTGCAGCGATCCGTCCTGAGCGAGCACCGTCATGTTCGTCGCGGGCACCTTGTTGAGACTCACCCACGCCGACACCGAGAACGACTGATCCGTACGCAGCACCTTGCCGGAGGTCGAGAGGGACGACGTGCCGGCGAAGTAGGCAGAACCCAGGTCGCCTTCGACGTGCCCGAAGTCGTTCCACTGATCGTCGGACAGTTCGCTCTCACCCAGGGGGTGCTTCACACGGTTCTCGGTGGCGTCCTCGACGCTCGAGTCGAGATCCCACCGTCCGGCGTCGGCCACCGCGAGGGCACCGATCTCGTCCTGCCCCAGCAGCCGGTTCCACACCCGGACGTCGTCGACCGCGCCCACCAACTCTTTGTCGCCGATCGCGGTCAGGCCGCCGGTGCCGGTCGCCGGAGCCGTGTAGGCCGCTACAGCAGAGCTCGCCGTCCGTACTCCGTCGACCGACACGAAAGCTTCGCGCCGCATCGCGTCGAAGCCGCCGGCCACCCGAAGCCACACTCCCAGCGTCGAGGGGGCCGCGGCGCATGCCTTCCACTCGCCGCGCGGCGGCGGGTTGGCCGTCGTCGCGGCCCCGGCCTGTACGCGGTAGCAGACCTTCTTGGTCGCTCCGTCGAAATACAGCTCGTCCTGCAGGAACGGGTCGCCGTTCTTGGTATGGCGGACGATGGTCGACTCGCCGGCGGCAGTGGAGAGCCGAACCGTGGCGGCCGTCGTACGGCTGCCTCGAAGGTCGACCGCCAGCGGTCCCTGCGCGGTGCCGGACAGGCCGAACGCGTAGGCGCTACCGCCGTCGCCGCCGCCCTCGGTGCTGCTCACCGTGCCTGCCGTGGTCAGGTCGTGAGCATGCGAGGTGGAGTCCGCCACTCCTGCACTGCCGGTCGGCTCGTCGAGCTTCCACCACGCCTCTGCCGTGGGGGCAGAACCGGCGAGAATCTTGTACCCACCGACGCTGTCGTCGCCGGTGCCCGAGGTGTACTCGCCACTCTCCCGGCCCGCCTGGTCGACGCTCACGACGTGCAACGTGCGCGGACCACCACGAGTCAGGTCCTCGAGGTGGAGCGTCTCCTCCAGCGGCGGTGGGTCGATGCGGACCGTGGCTCCGCCTCCCTTGGTGACGGCCGCAGTGGTGACCTTGGGCCCGCCGTCGAACCAGTACCTGTACTGCATGATGTCCGCGACACCGTGCGCGCCCAGTGTGAACAGACCGCTCTTACCGACCCCGCCCGCAGACTCGCAGGCTGTCGCGGTGCATTCGGGGTAGTCGGCTGACGTGACCGTCGGCGGCGACTGTGGCCCCGTGCTGTCGATGGTGAAGGTGCAAGCCACGGACAAGGGCGAGTCGTCCAGGCCGTCGTACGTCCTGGCGTACATCGTGTATGCCTGGTTCTCGACCAGACCGAAACTCTTCGGGATCGCGACCGTAGCGCTTGCTCCGGAGGTTGCCGCCTTCGTCATGGTGGGCTTGTCCGGAAGTGCCGCACCCTTCTTCGCGACGAAGAACTTGACCGTCAGGCTCCGTTCTGTTCCGTCCGGATCCGACGCTTTGGCCTGCGCCGACGGATAACCGTTGGCCTTGGAGACGAATGCCGCCGGGTCGCTGCTGCCGCACTTCTTGGCGCCGATGGTCAGACTCTTGGGCGCTGACGGCTGGGTGTTGTACGTCAACGACACATACGGGTCCTTGGAGTCCTCCGACGATTGGAACTTCTTCCAGCTGTGCGTGCCGGGGTCGGCCTCGTCCGAGCTCTTCGCCCGCAGTCCGGTGGTCAAGGTCTGCCAGCCATGATCGGCAGCGGTGGCGAACAGGGGCTGCACGTTGGCGGTGATGTAGCCGGCCGTGCAACCGCTGTAGCCCTTGGTCACCGACGACTTGGCGACCGGATAATCGCTGCGCCAGCGGGGCTGCTTGCTCCACCGCGTCGACGTACCGACCGCCTCGGTGATCCAGACCTGCCACTCATGGTCGTCGCAGTTCCACGAGTGGGTGTTCCAGAGATACAGCGTGGCGGCGGTGATGCGCTTGTCCGCCAGGACCTTCGTGGGCCAGCGGATGAAGGACCGGGCCCGGTAGGTGCCGTGATCCGTGACGGATCCGAGCTTCAGCTCCTTGGACGTCGACAAATCGGATCCGATGTTGTCCTGCACCAAGGTGTCGAAGCCGGGCTTGAGCGTCGGGTTCGGGTCGATCGTCACCGGGTATGTCGTCGCAGGATCGCTGAAGAAGTCCTGCTCCGGGGTCAGGGCCAGAGCCTTGCTACCCGACTTGGCGCCGGCCTTGACCGTCATCGGTACCGGCACCCGCCGCAGGTGGTCCCCGGACTCGGCGCCCACCGACGCGTCCCACATGACGGCCGGGGGAACATGCCCCACGTACTTGCCATCCTTGCCCCGCAGCGTCAGCCCGCCGTTCGCGTCCGACGACGGGACGACACCGGCGGTACGCCACGGCATCGCAACGCTCTTGATCTCGGATGCCGCAGCGCGCGTCTTGATCACGAGGAGCTGCTCGAAGCCGGTACGCGTGGCGTCGACGACCAGATCGACGCCGGGCCGGACCTCCCGGTAGGTGGCCGTCGTGCCGAGCAGGTCGGGCTCCGGCAGTTTGCCCGTCCAGCCGAGAGTGAGCTTGGAACCGCCGCTGGCGAGCTTTGCCAGGTCATGGTCGCCCGCTTCCGCCGCACCCGAGATGACCAGTCCGCGTGGGTGCCCCTTCGGCGCCACGGTTCCGTCGGAGCGCTTGGTCAGCGTGAGATCCACGGGCCGCCACTCGCCGTTCTCGTCCTGGTAACGAGTCGGCCCGGCATGCACCTCGGCGGTGTAGGTCCCGTCCGGGTTCGCGACCACCTCGGTGGTCTCGCTGAGCAGCGAGGGCACCGGAACCGGTTCGCCGGTTTCGCGAGCTTGACGGGATGCCTCCTGTTCGGCCGTCAGGGCCGAAGGCGGGTCCGCGGGCTCCGCGGCCTGCGCCCGCGCAGGCGGCGCGACCCCGGCCAATGCGGTGGTCAGCAGACCGGAGGCTGCCAGGACAGACAGTATCGACGCACGCCGAACGCGCTTACTCATGAGATCCCCGTGATATCGATGCATCGAAAGAGGTCGCGACGATGCGGATCGATGCGAGGGGACCGTAACCGATCGGCGATCGCACGCACAAGGCAGCTTGGTGGAAGTGCCGCGTGCGGATCGAGCAGAAGTCCTCCAGGCCGCCGCGAGCGGCGGAAGGCATCAAGGGCTGCTTCCAGGCAACTGCTTGTAGTCGTCGGCCCGACGATCGAAGTGATCACGCCAGGACCCCGGCAACGTCAGGCCTTTTCCTTTCCGACCGAGTCCGGACACCCTGCCAATTTCCACGAGCGCAAACATCTCACGCACGTGTGGGACGAGGTAGGTGGCGAATGAGACGACGCAGCTCCTCCGGAGCTCCTGCGAGAAGTGAGTCAACGGACCGCCGCACCAATCGCGACGCCACGACTACCTCGACATCGGTCCCGTCCCGGAGGGCATCAGACAGGACGACCACGGACGTGACGACGGAGGCTTCGATGCTTTCGGGCAGCGCGTCGAGGTAGTCGGTGTCGTCGGTGAAGACCAGGTCTACGAGTTCTTGAGCGCGCAGGCGAAGCGTCGGAATATCAGCCCTCCGCGTTTCCTCCTCCGCCCCTGCCCAGTCCGGTAGCCATGAGGGCAGACCGACGACACCCATGTTCCACACCCTCCGACGATCGACAGCTAGGTCGCAGCTAGGTCAGACCAAGATCAAACGATGCAGGAAGCGGTCGGGCACACGCCAGGTGGACTTGTTCATGGGCCGTCAGGACAAGTGGGCGGCGTCCAGGGCTGCTTGCAGGGACTGCTTGTAGCCGTCGCTGGTGACGGTCGCACCGGAGACCGCGTCGATGTCTGCGCTCTGGGCGGCCAGGGCCTCCTGGCGGAGGATCGGCAGGGCGTACTCGTTGATCTCCTGGTCCCGGTGGTTGTCCGTCGGGTAGACGGGGACGGTCACCTCGGTGACCTTGCCTCCGCTGACGGTGATGCTGACCTGTACCGGTCCCCATCGGGTCTGTGCCACCGACCCCGTGTAGGTCTTGCCGCCGGAGGAGCCGGAGGAGTCCGAGGAGCTGGACGAGCCGGCCGAGCCGGCGTCCGACGTGTCCGTCGAGCCGGCGTCCGACGAGCCGGAGGAGCCGGCCGAGCCGGTCGCCGGGGTTGAGGCCACGGTCGCGGCCTGCAGGCTGTTGGTGCTGGTCCGGTAGCTGAACAGCAGCACCAGCGCCGCCACCGTCGACAGCAGCCACATCGTTATCCGTCGCATCTCGTTCCTTCCAGTCACCAGGAGAACAGCTCGGTGTGCAGGCGGTCCGCCGGCACCCCGGCGTCACGGGCGGCTGCGCGGGCCGCCTCGGTCCACTCCTCCGGACCGCAGACGTAGACGTGGGACTGCGCGATCCCCGGCGCGATCTGCCGCAGGACGTCCGCGTCCGTGTCGTCGGCGTACGCGCGCGGCAGCCAGGACGGGCGATCGGCGCGCGCACCCAGCAGCGGGACGACACGGACGCCGCGGTGGCGGGCGAACCATTCGAGCTCGCTGCGGAAGGCCAGCTCGGACTCGTTGCGGGCGCGGTACACCAGGGTGGCCTCGCCGGGGGCGTACGGGAGCTCGCCGAGCAGGGCCAGCAGCGGGGTGACGCCGATGCCGCAGGCCAGCAGGACCACCGGGCCGCCGGTGTACGTCTCGCCGGTCAGCCGGCCGTACGGGCCTTCGATGACCGCCCGGGTGCCGGGGCGCAGGGTGGCGACGCGGGCGCTGCCGTCGCCGAGGTCCTTGACCGTGATGCGGAGCTGGTGGCCGTGCGGTGTCGCCGACAGTGAGTACGGGTGTGCGCGGCTCCAGCCGGGGCCGTCGAGGAAGCGCCACTGGAAGAACTGGCCGGCGCGGGCCGGGAGGCGGTCGAGGTCGCGGCCCGACAGGTAGACGGATGTCAGGCCGGGGCCTTCTGGCACCACCCGGTTCACCACCAGGCGGTGCCGCCAGGTGCGCCACAGCGGCAGGCCGAGCCGGTAGCTGAGGACTGCGCCGGCCGAGACCGCGTACAGCGTCCACCAGTAGGCGGCTGACCACGGGGAGGCGATGAAGTCGGCGCCGGTCCACAGCTGGTGCGGCAGGGCGAGTCCTACGCCCAGGTACGCGTACAGGTGCAGCAGGTGCCAGGACTCGTAGCGCAGCCGGCGGCGGGCCGCGCGCATCGAGGTGATCACGACCATGACCAGGAGGACGGTGCCGGCGGCTGCCAGCAGCATGCCCGGGTAGGAGACCAGGAAGTCCCAGAGCTGGGCCGGGACGCCGGTGTGGGCCGTCGCGGCGTAGCCGACGGTGATCAGCACGATGTGGGCCAGCATCAGGTGAAAGGACGCGAAGCCGGTCCAGCGGTGCCAGCGGGCGAGCCGGTCCTGGCCGAACGCGCGCTCGACCAGGGGGATCCGGGCCATCAGCAGCACCTGCAGCAGCATCAGGTCCGAGGCCCACAGGCCGGTGAGGCGGCCGAGCGGTTCGGCGCCGCCGTCCAGGGTCTGCTGGACGCCGCCGTTGCTCACCCACAGGGCGGTGACGATCAGCAGGCTCAGTGCGGCGCCGATGCGGCCGGCGTCCGCCCACCAGCGGGGTGTCGTGGTCATGATCCCACCTTCGGGCGCGCGGCTACGGGGAGTCTTTGCCGCGGCTGTGAGAAAGCTGTGCGGGTATGAAGCCGGGCCGATCGGGGCACCTAGACGCCATGGCGAACTCTTGGGCCCAGTCCGTGCGGGAACGCGCCCGTCAGCGGCTGGCGGCGGCGGCTCGGCGCAGTGATCCACCGCCCTTCACCGTGGGGCCGGAGCTGCAGGACCCGGGTACGCCCGTCGTCGTCGTGCAGCGGCCGGCGAGCAACGACGACGTGCTGCCGCGGGGCATCCGTACCGCGGGCGCCTGGGCCTGGCGGTTCATCCTGTTCGTCGCGGCCGCGTACCTTTTCCTGCGGGTCGTGGCCCTGCTGCGGGTCGTCATCATCCCGGTGGTGATCGCGGTGCTGCTGGCCGCCCTGTTCCAGCCGGCGGCCGCCGCCCTGACCCGGCGGGGCGTGAAGCGCTCGCTCGCCGCCGGCGTGGTGCTCGTCGCCGCGTTGCTGCTGGTCTTCGGCGGGCTCGGCCTGATCATCCGCACCTTCATCTCGCAGATCGACACCCTGTCGACGCAGGTCGGTGACGGCATCGCCGAGGTGCAGAGATGGCTCTCGCAGGGCCCGCTGCATCTGACCGACGCTCAGCTCAACCAGTACGTCGACCGTCTCCGCGACGCCGTCACCCAGAACCAGGGGAAGCTCACCTCCGGCGCCCTGAGCACCGCCACGACGCTCGGCGAGGTCGTCACCGGCTTCTTCCTCGTGCTGTTCACGCTCTTCTTCTTCCTGCGTGACGGCGGTCAGATCTGGTCCTTCCTGTGCCGGCTGCTGCCCCGGGAGGCGCGCGTGCCGACCGCCCGCGCCGGGCACTACTCGTGGCACACCCTCGTCTCGTACGTGCACGCCACCGTGCTGGTGGCCTTCGTGGACGCGGTGGGCATCGGGATCGGGCTGCTGATCCTGCGCGTACCGCTGGCGATCCCGCTGGCGGCGCTGGTGTTCCTCGGCGCCTTCATCCCGGTCGTCGGTGCCACGGTGACCGGTGCCGTCGCCGTCCTGGTCGCCCTGGTCACGCAGGGGCCGGTGAGCGCGCTCATCGTGCTGGGCATCGTGATCGCCGTGCAGCAGCTCGAGGGGCACGTGCTGCAGCCGCTGATCATGGGCCGTGCGGTGGCGCTGCACCCGCTCGCCGTCATCCTGGCCATCGCGGCCGGCATCGTGGTCGCGGGCATCGTCGGCGGTCTCATCGCGGTCCCGCTGCTGGCGGTGCTCAACACGGCCATCCGCTATCTCGTGCGGCATCCGGAGGGTTCGCCCACCCCCGACCGGGAGCCGCCCGGCACGGAGCCCACCGACGACGCCGCGGCCGAGGCGGACGACCAGCGTGAGGAGGCCGAGCGGCGTACCGATCCCGTCGCGCCGCCGCCGCCCGACACGTCGGTGGGCGAGCCGGCCGTCCGCACCACCTGAGCTGCTGCTTTCCGACAGCAGCCTCCCGCCGCCCCTCCCGGCGCTGGTAGACCGGGAGGGGGAGGTGACGGCCGTGACGGGACAGGCACCGCTTCTGCCGGGCTCGCCGCTGGTGGGTTCCGCGCTCGAGCTGCGGGCGGACATGCTCGGCACGATCGAGCGGGCGTTCCGGGAGCATGGTGACGTGGTCCGGATGCGGCTCGGCCCGCGCGGGGCCGGCCGCGAGATGACGTTCGTCTACCACCCCGACGGCGTCCAGCACATCCTGGCGGGCCACGCCGGCAACTACCGCAAGGACAACGTCTTCTACGGTGAGGTCCGCGACGCCTTCGGCGACGGCCTGCTGACGAGCCAGGACGACGACTGGCAACGGCAGAAGCGGTTCCTGCAACCGCTGTTCACGGCGCGGCGGGTCATCGGGTACGCCACGACGATGGCCGACCAGGTCGACGCCGTCGTCCGGCGCTGGCGGGCCGAACCGGCGGCCGTCCGCGACCTGCACGACGAGATGACCCGGCTGACCCTGCGCATCGTCTGCCGCGTGCTGTTCGGCAACGACATCGAGCAGGCTCTGCCGGTGGTCCAGCACCGGTTCGGCCCGCTCGGCGAGGCGGTCCGGGCGCGCTCGATGGCACCGGTACGCGTACCCGCAAGCTGGCCGACCCCGACGAACCGGCGACTGCACCGGGCGCGCCGCGAGCTCTTCGGCGTGTGCGACGACATTATCGCCGCCCGCCGCAGCGGCGCGGTGGCCGGACGGGGGACCGACCTGCTCGGCATGCTGCTCGACGCCCGGGACGGCGACGCCGCGCTGAGCGACATCGAGATCCGCGACCAGGTGCTGATCTTCCTGCTCGCCGGCCACGAGACGACCTCGACCGCCCTGGCGTACACATTGGACCTGCTCGGCCGCCACCCGGACGTCCAGGCGAAGGTCCGCGACGAGGTGGACGCCGCCGGCGGCACGCCGACGGCGGCCCTCCCCTACACCACGATGGTGCTCAAGGAGGCGATGCGCCTGTTCCCCTCGGCGCCGCTGACCGGCCGGCGCAGCGTCGCGGACGACGAGATCGGTGGCTTCGCCGTCCCGGCCGGCGCCGACGTGGTCGTGGTCCCCTGGGTGACCCACCGCCACCCGGCGTACTGGGACGATCCGGAACGCTTCGACCCGGAACGTTTCACCCCCGACCGGGAGCGGGCCCGGCACCGCTACGCCTGGTTCCCGTTCGGCGGCGGCCCGCGGGCCTGCATCGGCCAGCACTTCTCGATGCTGGAGTCGGCGATCGTGCTCGCCGGTCTGATCCGGGCCTTCGAGTTCACGACGGACACCGGCGTGCCGCGCTACACCAACGCCATCACGCTGCGCCCGGTCGGCAGCGTCCCGGCCCGCATCCAACCACGCCGCGTCACGGCCGGGTAGCTGCACTTTCGTGACCGTGCCGTGATCGGATGAATTCTTCGGCGGCCCATCGACCCGGGGCTCCGCGGGGCTCTACTCTGACCACCCGGAGAACAGCGGGTAACGGAAGGTAGCACGATGGCCGACGCTACGGTCGACGTCGAAACCAGGCCCGACGGCAGTCTCATCATCCAGCCCCACGGTGTCCTCGACGCGGAGGACGCGGTCGACCTGCGGCGGGTGCTGGTCAACGCCGTGCGCCACGTGCGCCCGTTGCGACTCATCCTCGATCTCAAGGACGTTCGCGGTCTGGATCCGATCAATCTCGGTGCTCTCGCGGCGGCGTGCCACATCGGCGACGACCATCAGGTGACGGTCTTCCTCGACAACTCGTCGGCTCTGGTGGCCGGCCAGCTCGCCGCGGCCGGTGTCCCACACCACCGGCTGCGGGACATCGGCGCGGCGTAGGGCGGATCAGCGCAGCGCGGCGACCACCTTCGCGGCGAGTTCCTCCGACGAACCGGGATTCTGTCCGCTGTAGACGTTTCGGTCGACGACCACGTGCGACGCCCACGGCTCACCCGCGGAGAACTCCGCGCCGAGGCCGGTCAGCCGGTCCTCGAGCAGCCAGGACATCTTGTCGGCCAGCCCGGCGGCGCGCTCCTCGGCGTTACTGAAGGCGGTGAGCCGGTATCCCGCGAACGGCCAGGCACCGCTGTCGTCGGCGGTGGCCAGCAGCGCGGCGACTCCGTGGCACACGACGGCCAGCGGCTTGCCGGCTGCCAGGGTGGCCCGGATCAGCTCGGCGGACGGGCGGCTCGTGGCCAGGTCCTCCATCGGGCCGTGCCCGCCCGGGTAGTACACCGCGGCGTAGTCGGCGAGGCTGACGTCCTCCAGGCGTACCGGATCCTTGAGGGCGGCGATCCCGGCGAGCTCGGCCTCCACCGGCTCGGGGGTGAGGCTCGCCCGGTCGGCGGGCGGCACGGTCCCGCCCGGCGTGGCCACGACGATCTCGTGACCCTCGGCGGTCAGCGCCCGGTACGGCGCCAGGAACTCCTCGGCCCAGAACCCGGTCGGGTGCTGCGTGCCGTCCGCGAGGGTCAGGCGGTCGGCACCGGTCATCACGAACAAGATTTTCGCCATGACCCGAAGGTACGGTTCCGGTATGCCGGTAAGCCAATAGGATTCATGTGATGGCCGATCAGAAATCTGATGAGGCGAGACGCGCCGGCCGCCCGCTCGACCTCATGCAGCTCCGCACCTTCCTGGCCGTCCACCGGGCGGGCTCGCTCACCGCCGCCGCCCGGCTCCTGGGCCTGTCCCAGCCGACGGTCACGAGCCAGCTCCGGGCCCTCGAACAGCACCTGGGGCGGCAGCTGTTCGAACGCCTGCCGCACGGCGTCGCCCCGACCTCGGTGGCGCTGGCGCTGGCGGCGGAGATCGCCGACCCGCTGGACCGCCTCGCGGCCGTCGCCGAACCGGCACTCGACCAGGCCCGGGCGGTCGCCGAGGAGCCGGTGCACCTGGCCGGCCCGGCGGAGCTCCTCGCCGTCCGCGCCCTGCCCGCCCTCGTGCCGCTCGTCGGTCAGGGCGTACGCCTGCGCGTCACCCACGGCCTCGCCGACGACCTCCTCGAAGGGCTCCGGGCCGGCCGCTTCGACCTGGTGCTGTCCGCCGTACGCCCGCGCAGCCGTGCCGTCGTGGCCGTCCCGCTGATGGACGAGGAGTTCGTCCTCGTGGCCGCCCCTGTCTGGGCACATCGCATCGGCGCCGTGGATCCGGACGACTCCCGGGCGCTGGACGAGCTGCCGCTGGTCAGCTACGCGGAGGATCTGCCCATCCTGCGCCGCTACTGGCGCCACGTGTTCCGCCGCCGCCTCGCGGCCCGCGCGGCGGTGGTGGTCCCCGACCTGCGCGCCGTCCTCGCGGTGGTGGCGGCGGGCGCCGGTGTCACCGTGCTGCCGCGCTACCTCTGCGTCCGTGAGCTGGCCGCCGGTGAGCTGGTGCCGCTGCTGGAGCCCGACGACCCGCCGATCAACACCGCTTTCCTGGCCCGCCGCGCGGGAGCCCCGGCCCTTCCCCACGTCGAGCTCGTCCGGCGCGAGCTCCAGCGGCGGGCCCCGGACTGGTGAAGGCTCAGGCGGCGGCGTGCAGCGGTGGGCGGTCGGTGTCCAGCAGCCACTCGGTCAGCGCCTCGGCCGGGGGCCGGGCGGCAGATGCCGTACCCCTGGGCCTGGTCGCAGCCCTCGCGGCGCAGATGCCCGAGCGTCGTGTCGTCCTCGACGCCCCCCGCGACCATGCGCAGGCCGAGACCTGCGTCGGCGGCAGTGGGCAGGAACGCGTCCGGGTAGAGCAGGCCTCGTGGGCCCACCGCACGCGCGCCTCCACTCCGCGGACGGCGCCGTCGCGCAGATCGAGCTTGGGCTGGTAGTGCAGCACGATCTGGTCCTCGGCGAGGGCCTCGTGCAGCAGGTCGCCGGCGCGCAGCCGCTCGGACAGTCGCTGCCCGACATGACCTGCGACGACGACTAGGAAACCGGCGATCGCACCGGGCGGTTGCGGCGGGGGGCACGGGTGCGCGACGCCTTCTCGGCGTACAGCTCGGCGTCGGCGTGCAGGTACAGCGCCTCGAAGTCGGTGCCGTCGCGGTTCAGCACCGCCGTGCCCAGGCTGGCCGGCGTGCGCTCGGCCAGCGCCCGGCGCAGGCGTTCCGCCGCCGCGGCGACCTCCGTCGCGGAACGCAGCACGACGACGAACTCGTCGCCGCCGAGCCGGCCGACGACGTCCTGCTCGGGCAGGCCGGCCCGGAGGGTGCCGGCGACCCAGCGCAGCAGCTCGTCGCCGGCCGCGTGTCCGGCCGTGTCGTTGAGCAGCTTGAACCCGTCGAGGTCGAAGATCAGCAGGCCGAGGCTCCGGCCGGTGCGGCGGGCGTCCTCCAGCTCCGCGAGGAACCGTTCCTCGAAGCCGCGCCGGTTGAGGACGTCGGTGAGCGGGTCGACCTTCGACAGGCGGGTGAGCAGCAGGCGCTGCCGGGCGGCCGAGTGGCCCTGGAAGGCACAGGCGGCGGCGACCGCGAGGATGCCGGCCAGGTGCATGGCGACGTACCAGGGGCTCGGCGCGCCCAGGGCGACGGCCACGGTGAGGTACGCGCCGACGCCGAGGGCGAGCGCGGGCACCGCGACGCGCAACGGCGCGCCGAGGGCGATCAGCGGCATGGGTGCCAGCATCGCCACCCCGGTCGCGGAGCCGACGCCGCCGTTGAGCACCGGTACGGCCACCGCCAGCGCGCACAGCAGAAGGCCGTTGACCAGCATCAGGGGTCCGACGACCGGGGACCGGCTGAGCCGGCCGGCCGTGGCCACCACGGCGAGGCCGTACAGCAGCCCGAGGCCGCAGAGCACGCCCATGAGCACCCGGTGCGGCTCGCCGTGGGCGAAGAGCGCGGCGTACACCACCCCGACCGTGCAGTCGGACGCCGTGAGCCGGCCCATGTCGGCGATCGAGCGGCGGCGGCGCTCACGCCGGGACACCTTCGTGGCGGCGCGGCGGCCGGCTTCGCGGCGGGCCCGGGCGACACCCTCGGCGGTGGGCTCGCGGCGGTCGCTGCCGGCTTTGTCGGCGTACGCGGAGTGGTCGGCGCGGCGGCGCAGGTCGTCCAGGTCCGACGCCTCGGCCGGGTACGACGCGCGACCGAAGCTGGCCGGTGCCACCCCGTCGAGCGCGGCCCGCAGCCGTTCCACGACGGCATCGGCCTCCTCGGGGCCGGAACCGGCCAGGACGACCGCGAACTCGTCGCCGCCGAGCCGCCCGACCACGTCCTCCTGGCGCAGCTCGGCCGTCATCGTGTTCGCGGTCCAGGCCAGCAGGTCGTCGCCGGCCTGGTGGCCGTACTCGTCGTTGACCTCCTTGAAACGGTCCAGGTCGACGACCACGACCGAGACCGGCCGGCCGGTGCGGACCGCGTCGGCGTACGCGGCCTCCAGACGCTCGTCGAAGCCGCGCCGGTTCAGGCAGCGGGTGAGCGGGTCGGACACGGACATCCGGGCGAGCCGCCGGCGCAGGGACCGCAGGGCCGCGGCGTGCCGGAAGCAGATGGCGGCGACGCCGCCGACGCCGAGCGTGTAGACCGCCGCGTAGCCCGACGGGACGGGGTCTCCCAGTACGACGATGGTCCAGTAGGCCACGCTGATGAACACACAGGCGGCCAGGAACATCCGGGCCGGCACCCGGACCGCGTAGAAGAGCAGGGAGAACGGCAGCACGCTGCCGAGCGGGCTGCCGACCCCGCCGTCGAGGAGGGTGAGCGTGGCGCCGCCGGCGACGGTGACGAGCATCGCGCCGCCGCGGATCAGGGACCGGTACGCCGACCGCGCGATCACCGGGGCCTGCCACCAGTTGAGGCCCGCGACGGCGATCATGGCGACCGCCACGGCGAGCATCACCGGACGGTTGCCGGCTTGCCAGGTCGCCGCCAGGTAGGGCCCCACCATGCCGGGGACGATCATGGCGCGCAGCGAGCTCGACCGTACGGCCGGCACCCGGCCGGACCGGGTCTGCGGCGTGCGAGCCGTCGTCTCAGCGGGCATGAAGGTGACATCCGTCCGTGGCAGGGAACCGCTTCACCCACCATCGCCCGCGCGGCGGTGTGCTTGAGGAGTACACCGGTGGCAGGGCGGTGGTAGTCCCGGCCGGCTAGCCGAGGGCTGTGAGGAACCCCTCCAGGACCAGGGCCGACACCAGGGCGACGAACCCCATGGGGCGGGCTCCGGGCAGCATGAACCACCACAGGATGACCGGCGCCGCGAGGCAGACGCCCACCCCTGCGGCGGCCAGGCTGAACCACAGCTGCCACGGGTCTTCGGCGAACAACCCGCCGTTGTATTGGAACAGCGCCAGGACTCCGCACACGATCCCGAGCCAGGGGAAGATGACCATCGCGACGCCTGCGATGATCGCCCGCAGCACGAGCGGCATCCGGGTCAGTCGGCCACGCGCGGGGCCGGTCCGTGCCGTCATCGGCGCGCCGAGGTTGTCGCGGCCGACGGGTTGAGCACGGCGTGCAGGGCCGGGAAGGTCACGATCATGCGGGCGCCGGGGTGGGCGGGCTCGTAGGAGGCGTCACCGCCGTGTGCCTGGGCGAGCTCGCGCACGATCCACAGCCCGAGGCCCACGCCGCGGGGGTCGCCGACGCCGAAGCGGGTGAACAGGCGCGGGCGCACCTCCTCGGGTACGCCCGGGCCGTGGTCGCGGACCTCCAGCCGGTCGACGCCGTCGGCGGAGGTGACGCTGACGACCACCGGTGGGCGTCCGTACCGCAGCGCGTTGCCGACCAGGTTGATGATGATCTGCTCGAAACGCTCCGGGTCCACGCACAGGGTCAGGTGGTCGTCGATCTCGATCCGGACGTCCGCCGAGCTCACGTACGACAGCGCCGCGCGGACGGCCGGGAGGGCGGGCGCGGGGCGGCGGTCGAGGTGCAGATGGCCGCTGGTGTCGATGCGGTTGATGTCGAGCAGTCCGGTGGCGAGCCGGTCGATGCGCGAGGTCTGCCGCAGCGCCGCGTTGAGCATGCGGTCGGTGTGCCCGGTGGCGCCGTCGAGGAGCTCCTCGAGCGTCATCTGCACGGTGGCCAGCGGGGACCGGATGTCGTGCGCCAGCGTCCCGATCATGGCGGCCCGCCAGCGCTCGATCCGGGCCAGCCGTTCCCGGTCGTCGCGCAGGTGCCGGGCCTGCGCCTCGACGAGCAGCGCGACGGCGAGCGCGACCGGCAACAGGATGAGCGCACTGCTGAGCACCATCGGCGGCTGGCCGGTCACGAGCAGCGGGGCGACGTAGGCGGTCGCGGCGGGCACGAGCAGGCCGAGCAGGACGCGCCGGGAGAAGTGCAGGGCGGCCCAGGTGTAGAGCAGGACGAGGAACGGCCCGGTGCCGGTGGCGACTCCGCCGAAGGCCCAGGTGGAGAAGCCGAGGACGGCGAAGCCCGGCAGCGCCAGCACGGCGGGCCGCTGGGGTGGCCACCGGCGCCACGGCAGCAGCCAACCGACCGCGGCCAGAAGGACGTCGGCCGCGGCGATCAGCAGCAGGTCGCTCGCGCGGGCCGGATCGTTGCCGATGGCGACCAGGGCCAGCACCCCGGCCAGGGCGAAAAGCGCAGCGGCCTGCCGGGCCGCTATGCGCGGCCCGGCTCCGAGAAGGGGCAGAACCCGGATACGGCCGATAAAGAGAGGTTATATCGGACAATTACTCAGGTAGGCCGCCTCGCGGGAACCGGCACCATTAGGCCTCAGCCGTTCAGTTGGAATGCGGGCTCGGCCCGAGCCAAGGACATCCAGCACGTTGTATGGTCACCGACGATTTCCGAAGGCTCGTCAGCTCCCGAGAACGAGGACGGACACGTGTCGAACCCCCGCCGCAGCCTGTTGGCCGCGGGCCTCACCGCAGCCGTGGTCGGATCCCTCGGAGCCGCCTGGACCCTCAACGCCGCCGCCGAGGAGGTGCCCGCCGCACCCGCCGTGGCCGCACCGGCGGACGCGGACGCGGCGGACCAGGCCCCGGCGGTCACCGCGCAGCGCAAGCCCCCGGCGCTGCTGCCCTGGGGTGAGCGCCCGTCGAGGCTGAAGCGCGCCCGGGCCGGTGCGAGCAGCGCCGCCGTCACGGCCGCCGGCGCGGACGCCGCCCCGGCCGACACGAGCGGGTCGAAGATCCCAGTGCCGGTGTACGCGCCGAAGGGCTTCGCCCCGGACGAGGACGGCGCCGCCCCGCCCGCCCCGCCCGGCGTCACCCCGAAGTCGGACGACTTCTACCACTACGCGGGCGGCCGCCAGATCGGCGACACCGACGGAAGCTGGGCCAACCTCAGCATCGCCAAGCCCGAGCTGGCCACGGCGGACGCGCACACGCTCACCGAGATCGCGCTGCAGTCGGCGGACAGCAAGCAGATCGTGGAGGTCGGCTGGAACGTGGACCGCAAGGTCAACGGCGACGACGACCCGCACCTGTTCGTCTACTACTGGAAAGACAAGAAGAAGAGCTGCTACAACTCCTGCGGCTTCGAGCCGTACAGCGAGGCGAGCATCAAGCCCGGCGACACCCTGCCGATCGGCGTGCAGAAGCGGTTCGGCGTCAAGCACTCCGGCGGGGCCTGGTGGATCGCGTACGACTCGGAGTGGGTGGGTTCCTTCCCCGACAGCCTCTGGGGCGGCACCTACACCCGGGCCGGCCTGACGCAGTGGTTCGGCGAAGTCGCGGCGGCCACCGCGACGACCTGCACCGACATGGGCAAGGGCCTGGCGGTCACGGACGGCACGGCCTCACGCATCGGCACGATCTCGATGACCAACGGTCCCGACCCGGTCAGCGCCGAGAAGTTCGACAGCACCACCCCGGCCTCGTACGACTCCAAGATCCTCAGCCCCACCACCATCCGGTACGGCGGGCCCGGCACCGGCCCCTGCCCGCCGGCCTGAGCCGCTCAGCCGGAGCAGCCGTCCAGACCCTCGAGCACACCGTCGCGGTAGGCGCCGATGCGGTCGAAGGCGCTGGTCCCGGACCTGTCACCGGCCCGGCCGAAGGCCAGCAGGGCGGCCACCGCCTCGTCGAGGTCGCCCGGTGACAGCCGGATGCCGGCGCCCGGATCGCGGGTGAGCAGGTCGGAGGTCCAGGAGCCGGCGAGGCAGTCCACCGCGAGCTGACCCGCCCGGTCCTGGGTGGGCTCGCCGCGCCGGGACTGGACCGCCCGGGCGAACAGGTCGCCGAGCAGCATGCCGACGGCGTTGTCACCGATCCGCTGGTACAGCGCAGGGGCCAGCTCGGCGGTGTCGAACGCGATGAAGTCCTCGCCGGGGCAGTAGAAGGCCGCTCCCCCGGCCGAGGCGTCCGGCCGCGGGCACTCCGGCGGCGAACCGGCGCGGAACGGCTCGATCCGCAGCGTCTGCCACGGCTGCCCGGTGAGCTGCGGGTACGCCTTGCCCCAGTAGCTCTGCGCGTCCTGGGCGAGGGAGCTCACGGCCTGGTCGTACGGCAGGTCGCCGCCGCTGGCCGCCTCCGCCCGCGTGCTGAACGGCACCTCCGTCACCGGCACGGTCCCGGCCCGGTAGCCGGCGCAGACCTTCACGCCCTTCTGGACGCCGTCCTGCAGCGCCCGGATGCGGTCGAAGGCGTTGCCGTGCGCCTGCGGGTTGCGCGCGGACGTGCCGGGCTGGTCGCGCAGCTGCAGCACGCCCGCGACCGTGTTGTCCAGCTGCTCGGGTGTGACACCGGTGAAGGCGGTCGAGCGGCCCTCGAGCACGTCAGCCGTCCAGGCGCCGGCGAAGCAGTCGGCCTGCTGCTCGAGGACGACGGTGGGCTGCTCGGTGAGGCGCAGCCGGCTCTGCACGGCGTGGCCGTACTCGTGGGCGATGACGACGCCCACCAGCAGCGGCCCGTACTCGGACTCGAGCTGCGGGATCAGCGTCTCGGCGTCCCAGGCGATGAAGTCGCCGGCCGGGCAGTAGAACGCGTTGGGCTGGTATCCGGCCGCCTCCCCGCCGCACGGCGGCGGCGGATCGTCGCGGGTGTACGGGTGGTAGCCACCGGTCACGGGCTCGAAGTCGCGGCCGTCTGCGAGCCCTGGGTAGGCGGCCGTCCAGAAGCGCTCGACGTCGTGCAGCCCCTTCGTGACGACGTCGGAGGCCGAGCCGCGCGGCGCGGGGGAATCGCTCTGCGGCGACTCCCACCCCACCGCGCAGCCCGCGACGAGGAGCCCGGCAACGAGCACCATCCTGCTGATCCGGTTGGCGGCCATGCCGCAGGCGTACCCCGATCAGCGTCCCCTTATGTCCGACACCTCAGAGGCCGGCGTCCCCGGCGGCCCGAGCCTCCGCCACGGCCGACGTCCGGCGCTGCCCGGCTCGCTGGTCGACGGCGTCGTCACGGGTCCCTGCGACCTTCGAACGGGTGGGGGCTGCGACCGCCGGCGCCCGCTCACCCACCACGCCGCCGCGGATCCGGTTGTTCGCCGCGACCCGCGCGGCCGGGTTGTTGGCGGACAGGCTGAGCTGACCGTCGATGATGTTGTCGTCGACCGTCACGCCGCCCGTGGTGTTCGTGATGCCCACGTCGCGGCCCCAGTACCCGCCGGACGCGCAGCCGTCGAGGTTGCCGTTCGGTCCGAGCTGCACCCCGCCGAGATTGCCCGCGAAGGTCGCCCGGCCGCGGACCGCACTGCCGCAGACGACGCTGCCGGTGGCGCTGTTGAGCACCGAAAGCGTGCCGTCCACGAACGAGTCGTGCACGTCGGTGTAGTAGGTGCCCGTGCTGCTCACGTTCCCCGTGACCTGTGTCGTGCGGTCGAGGCGCACCTCGCCCGCGTTCGCCGTCACGGTGCCTTCCACCGTGCTCTGCTCCACGAACAGGAAGCTGTCGATGGTGGCCGAGCCCTTCGCCCGCACGGTCACCGCACCGCTGCGGGCGTTCTTCAGGAAGATCCCGTAGCCACCCGAGGCGAGCTCGATGCCGCCGCCGACGGTCGTGTCGGTGGCGTCGAGATAGCCGTCGGCGGCGACCTGGATCTCGCCGCTGAGCCGGCCACCGGTCACCACCAGGTTCGCCCCGGCGGCGACGCTGACGTTGCCGGTGACGACGGTGCCGGTCAGGGCGCAGGACTGGCCCGGCGGCACGTACAGGTCGTTGGGCACGGTCACCGCGCCGCCGGTGCCGACGCAGTGGGTGACCAGGTCGGCGCGGGCACCGGGAGCGGCCGCCAGCGTCGAGACGGCGACGGCGGTGCTCACGAGGGCCAGCGTGGCGACGGTACGTCTCATCGCGCTACTCCTTGGAGGTGAGAGTGGTTCCCGACGTCCGAGCGGGCGGCCGCCCGGACGATGACGCCCTGCTGGCGGGGGGTCAGCATGCCGCCGACGACGAGCGGAGCGGTGACCGTCTCGACGTGGCGGACGAAACTGCCGTGATCGGGGTACGCGGCGTGCTCGGCGATCAGGTCGTTGATGGTGCACCCGTTCCCGGTGTCCCCGTTGGCGACGCCGGTGTCCTCGGTGCCGATGACCACCGTGGCGCGGGTGTCGGAGCCGGGGCAGACGTCCGTTCCCGGCGGCACCACCGTGAAGGCGACCGACTTCTCCGCGGCCGTGTTGCCCGCGACGTCGGTGGCCCGGTAGCGGACCGTGTGCTCGCCCGCCGCCGACACGACCACCGGGGCCGAGTACGTCGTCCAGGCGCCCGCATCGAGGGCGTACTGGACGGTGGCGACCCCGGAGCCGGTGTCGGTGGCCGTGACGGTCACGGTCGCCGTCCCCCGGTACGCGCCGGCCGGGTCCCGTTCCCCGGTCACCGTGGCGGAGGTCTCCGGCGCGGTCGTGTCCTCGGCGGGAGGTGCGACGACCGTCAAGCTCACCATCTGTTCCGCCGACGTGTTTCCGGCAGCGTCGGTGGCGCGGTAGTGCACCATGTGCGCACCGACGGCCGTTACCGCCACCGGGGCCGAATAGCTGGTCCACGCACCGCCGTCAACGCTGTACTCCACTCTGGACACGCCGGACCCGGCGTCCGTGGCGGTCAGCGTGACGGTGGCCGTACCGGTGTAGTCGCCGGACGGATCGCGGGAGCCGGACACCTGGGCCGTGACCACCGGGGGTGTGGTGTCGTCGTCGCCGGGCCCGACGATCCGGAACGCGACCGAGCCGGTCTCGCTGACGTTGCCGGCCCGGTCGGTGGCGCGGAACTGCACGGCGTGGTCGCCGATCGCGGTGACGGTCACCGGCCGCGTGTACGGCAGAAACCCGGTGTCGTCGACCTGGTACTCCACTGTGTCCGGTCTCGAGCCGGCGTCCGAGGCGGTGACCGTCACGGTGGCGGAACCGAGGTAGTCGCCCGCCGCGTTCCGCTCCCCCGTGACCGCCGCGGAGACGGACGGCGGTGTCGTGTCCTGCCCACCGCCGCCGGTCACCACGAGCTCGCCGACCATGGTGCTGTGACCCGGGATCGAGCAGAAGAAGCGGTACCTGCCCGGGGTCAGGGTCACGGCCTGCTGGTGGCGGCCGTTGTCGGTGTCGAACGGGCTGGCCAGGATGTTGAGGGTGACGTCGTGGTTGTAGCCCTCGGTGGTGGTGTCGAAGGTCAGCGTGTGCGGCATCCCGGTGGTGTTGCCGGTCGCCGTGCTGTTCTCGAAGACGATCGTGGTAGCCCCGGCGACGGCCTGCGCCGGCGTCGACCTGTAGCGGGTGATGTCGTCGTCCGCGGTCCAGGTGAGGGTCTGGGCCGCGACCGCCGGGGCCGGCGCGACCAGGCCCGCGGTCACGAGGGCGAGGGTGAGCAGCGCTCGAAGGATCATGCCTACAACTCCCGGACGCGGATGTCGCGGAACTCCATGAGGTCGGTGTCGCTGTGGTTCTGCAGGCCGAGGAAGCCGCTGGCGAACTGCCGCAGGTCGGTCGGCGGGTCACCGGCGCGCGAGGACTGCTTGCCCGGCGTGTTGTCGAACTCGTTGATCACCACGCCGTTGCGGACGATCGTGTAGTGCTGGCCGGTCACCCGGATCTCGTAGTCGTTCCACTGGTTCTTGGGTGTGGCGCCCGAGCCGGCGAGCGCGACCGGGCCGAAGTTGTAGAGCGAGCCCGTCTTCTGCGGCTCACCGGTCTCGCCGTCGTAGAGCTGGATCTCGTGGCCGCAGTAGATCGCCACCCAGGCCTGCGAGGTGCGCGCCGACCCGACCGTGCCGCAGCTTCCCGGCGGGCGCTGGTCGAGCGGGATGCGCGGGTCGGGGAAGCGCGCGAAGACGCCGCTGTTGGCGCGGGCGGTGCCCGGTGCCACGTCACGGAACTGCAGCTTCAGGGAGAAGTCGGCGAACGGGCGCTGGGCGTACCAGAGCATGCCCAGACCGCCGCCGGTGCGCAGGGAACCGTCCGGCTGGATCGTGAACGCGCCGGGTCCGGCCTGTTCCCAGGCCCGCAGGGACTCGGCGGTGCCGTCGAAGAGCGGCTCGTAACCCTTGTGGCCCGGGCGGCCGATCGGCGAACCGGCGGCCGTACGGGTGAGCGTCCCGGCTTCCCGGCCGCTGAGCACGCCGTCGCGCTGCAGCGTGTCGGCGACCGCGGTGACGTGGCGGACGAAGCTGTCGTGGTCGGGCCAGGTGCTCTCGTCGTCGATGAGGTCGTTGATCGTGCAGCCGCCGCCGGCCTGCCGGTTGGGCACCGCGGTGTCGGCGTCGCCGATCCACACCGTGCCGCGGTCGTCGGGCACTGCACAGCCGACCGTCACGGTGGTCTGGACCGTCGCGGTCTCACCGTCGGCGTACGTGACGGTCAGCTTCGCCGTGTAGGTGCCGGTCCGGGCGTACGTGTGCCGGGGGTTCGCCTCGGTCGACGTGCCACCGTCGCCGAACTCCCAGCGGTAGGAAACCCCGCCGGAGCGGGAACCGGAGAACGCGATGGCCAGCGGCTTGTTCTGCACCGCCACCGACGACGCCGCCGGGGCGGGCGTGGCCGGGCCGCCCTGGTACGTGACCCGGACCAGCTTCTGGTTGGCGTGCAGGCTGAAGAAGCCGCCGCCGTAGTCGAGCAGGTAGAGCGCGCCGTCCGGGCCGAACTTCGCGTCCATCCAGCTCTGCAGCCGGGTGTCGCCGTTGCCGCCCGGGATGATGGCGCGCAGGGACTCGCCGAACACCGGCGGGGCCTGGCGCGGCACCCCGGCCGGGTCGACGGTGACCGCCACCCGGTTCTGCGCGTTCGACTCGTCGCCGATGAACCACTTGTCGTCCCAGTACGCCGGCCACGCCACCCCGCTGCCCGTGTCCACCAGCTCCCGGTGGTAGGTGGGACCGGACATGATGGCCTGTCCCCCGCCACGCAGGTACGGCTGGGTGTAGACGGCGTCCGCGGCGTTGTAGGTCGGCACGCCACTGCTGTCCGGACGGGCGGGGAAGACCGGGCCGCCGCCACCCGGCGAGTACCAGATCATGTTGTCGCGGGCCGGCGGGATGTCGGTCAGGCCGGTGTTGCGCGGCGAGGTGTTCTTCAGGTCGTCGCAGTCGTACCAGCCGGTGAGGACGGTGGCGTCGGTGTTGCTGCGGTCGCGGTACGGCTGCCGGTTGCCCATGCAGTAGGGCCAGCCCTGGTTGCCCGCCGACGTGATGATCGTGGCGGTCTCGTACTTGGCCGGGCCGAGGGTGGGACTGGGCGCCGAGGCGTCCGGGCCGACCCAGCCTGCGGTCAGCCACTTGTGCACGGGATCGATCGAGAGCCGGGCGATGTTGCGCACGCCCATCACGTAGATCTCCGGCCGCGCCTTCTCGGTTCCCGGCGGGAAGAGATTGCCCTGCGGGATCGTGTACGTGCCGTCGGGCTCCGGGTGGATCCGGATGATCTTCCCGGCGAGGTCGTTCGTGTTGCCCGAGGTACGCCGCGCGTCCTGGAACGAGACGCCCTTGTACTCGGCCGTCCAGTTGTTGCCGGAGTAGCCGCTGGAGCCCTCGGAGGAGTTGTTGTCACCGGAGCCGACGTAGAGGTTGCCCTTGTCGTCGAAGGCCATGCCGCCGCCGGCGTGGCAGCAGCTGTGGATCTGCACGGGGAACTGCAGCAGGTCCTTGCGGGTGGCCTGGTCGATCGTCGCGGTCGCCCGGTCGTAGGTGAACCGTGAGATGGTCCGCTGCCCGATGCGCTTGTCCCGGTCGATCGACTCGTGCGGCATCCAGTAGACGTAGAGCCAGCCGTTGGTGGCGAAGGCCGGGTCGGGCACGATGCCGAGCAGGCCCTCCTCGTTCTTCACCAGCTCGGAGCCGCTGCCCCGGTTACCCATGACGCGCAGCGTGGTGAGCAGCTTGACCTGCTTGCTCCGCGGGTCGTACGAGTGGATCGTCCCGCAGCCCAGGCCCACGTTCGGGTCCGCCCAGTCGACGACCGGGCCGGTCGGGCAGGCCGCCTTGCCGACGTAGAAGACCGTGCCGTCCGGCGCGATGGTGAGGCCGTGCGGCTCGCCGATCTGGTCGAGCTCGCCGGGCTTGTTGGCCGCCGTGAGCCGCTCGGTCCTGTAGTTGGCGGCGATGGTGGCCTGGCAGTCACCCCGCTGGATGCCGGTGGTCCAGCGCAGAGCACCGGACAGGTGCCGGCGGAACGCGTCCTCGGCGTAGCTGCCCTCGGTGTGCCCCATCCCGGTGTAGAAGGACCGGCCACCGTCGTAGTCACGGCACCACGACACCGGGTGGAACGGGCCGTTGGCGCCGGGACCCGGGTCGTAGAAGCGTTCCTCGACCTGGGCCACGGTGTGCACCGTGCCGACCGGGTTGGGGTCCCAGTTGACCCAGCGGTCGGAGCGTTCCACGGTCATCGGCAGGGAGCGGGTGGCCGGATGCCGGCGGTCGAGGACGTCGACGACCGCCCGGCTGACCGCCGGCGGCGCGGGTTCGGCCATCGTGCCGGTGAACAGCCGCAGGTCGGCGAGCTGGGTGAGCGGTTCGCCGCTGTTCGCGGTGATCGACAGCCGGTAGATCGGGAACTCGCGCGGGGTGGCCACCTCGAACCGGCGGGTCTGGTAGCGCTCCGGGAACGTCTGGGCGGTACGCCGGTCGACGTCCGTCCACGTCGTACCGTCGGTGGAGCCCTGCAGCGTCCAGCCCTTCGGGTCGCGGCCGGGGGCGTCGTTGGCCGAGGTGAGGGCGTAGCCGGTGACGGTGGTGGGCTTGCTCAGCTCGTACGTGATCCAGCCGGTCGGCGTGCGGGCGAGCCACTTGGTGTTCGCGTCGCCGTCGGTCAGCTTCTCCTTCGTCTCGTTCGGCGGGTTCTCGGCGTTGGCGTCGACCTTGGATACCGGCTCGGCCACCGGGATGGCACCGGCGGGCCGGGTGCCGATCAACCCGGTGAACCAGGCGGAGTCGACCTGCGCCTTGGCGGCGTCGGCTATGCCGAGGAAGCCGCCACCGGACCGGACGTACGCCTGCAGCGCGCCCTCCTGCTCGCGGGTGAGCGCGGCACCGGACGCCGACAGGAACACCACCGCGCGGTAGCGCGCGAGACCGGCCGCGGAGAACACGGCAGGATCGCTCGACGCCGTGACGGTGACGGCGTCCGAGCGGCCGAGCTCCTCGATCGTGCGAGCCGCGCGCTCCACCGGGTCCTGCTGGTCCGCCGCGGGCCCGTGGAAGACGAGCACCCGCAACGGTTCCGGCTCGGCGACGGCGGGCGCGGCACCCGCCACGGCCGGCGCGGTGCCGACGAGCAGCGTGACGACCGCCGCCGCGGCGAGTACGGATCGACGTCTCATCCCTGGACCCCCTCGTCGTGGTGCTGAGCGTGACCGTGGAACCGGTGGATGGCCTCCTCGGCGCCGGGCGGCATGCTGCCGTCGGCGTTGCGGACGAGGAAGAGCCCGGCCATGCCGCCGTCGGAGTGGAACTGGACGTGGCAGTGGTACATCCAGGCGCCCGGCCCGACGCCCTGGCCGGCCAGCACCTGGAACCCGAACGAGCTGCCCGGGTTGAGGTCCTTGTTGTCGATGATCTGGCTGGGGTCTGCCGGCCCCTCGAGCATGCCGGTGCGGTTGTCCGCCCAGCGATGCGCGTGCAGGTGGAAGGTGTGGAACGTGCCACCGTGGCCGATGGCGATCCATTCGACGCGCTGACCCAGGTTCGCCTCGAACATCGGGGTGTCCGGCGCCATCCGGTTGTTGATCATCATGTCGTTGAAGACCACGGTGAACTGCTTCTCCGGCAGCATGTCGCCGCGGCGCCGGACGACCAGCGCGCCGTAGAGCCCCTTCGCCAGGCCGGCGGTGCCGTGATCGGTGCCCATGGCGTGGTCGTGGTAGTGCCAGTAGCCCGCGCTGCCCGGCAGGAACCGCCGCCCCTCGGTCGCGATCATCTCGTGCGAGCGCCAGACGTACGTGCGGGTCTCGCCGGGAGCGTTGAAGGAGGCGTTGAGCGGGCTGCCGTCGGAGTCCGTGCTGTAGTCCACGCCGTGCGGGTGGATGGACAGCCGCTGGTCGGTGCGGTTGACCAGGGTGATCTCGAGGGTGTCGCCCTCCCACATCTCGAGCACGGGCCCGGGCACGGTGGCCTCGCCCGGCGCGAGCCCGTAGCCGAAGCGGCCGCCGGGAAGGGCCTCGGCGTAGAGGGTGATCCTGCGGGTCGCCCCGGTCGCGGCGCTCGCGCGGTTCGCGGCCGCCACGGCCACGGGGGTGGCCAGTCCGGCCGCCCCGGCGGCCAGCAGGCGACGGCGGGACACGACCCGGCCGACAACGTTGTCGTCCACTCAAATCCCCCCGAACTTTCTTCGATTCACAGCAATCTATGCATGCGCATCGACGAAAGTAAAGGTCTCATCCCTGAAAGTGCTGGTCAGTGGACAGTCAGGACGGGGGCACGGTCCGCGTGACGTGGGACCACGGAAGCGCCCGGACGGGCCGGGTCATGAGGTCTTCGAGCGGTCCTTGTGCAGGCGGGCCTGGACGCGCTCGAGCAGCACCGTACGGGTGAAGGGCTTCTCGACGATCTCCACGCCCGGTGGCAGCGTGCCGTTCTCGGTCAGCACCGGCTGGGCGTAGCCGGACATGTACAGCACCGGGACGTCCGGGCGCAGCTCCCGCACCCGGGCGGCCACCTCGTTGCCCATCATCTCGGGCATGATGACGTCGGTCAGCAGCAGATGGATCGGGCCGGGCGTCTCCCGGGCGATGCGCACGGCCGCGGCACCATCGTCGGCCACCAGCACGTGGTACCCGGCCCGGACCAGCGTCCGGCTCGTGGACTCCCGCAGCGCATGCTCGTCCTCGACCAGCAGGATCGTCTCCTCCGGCGCCTCCCCGGCCGGCGACGGGTTGGCCTCCCCCGGCGCGCCGGCCTGCTCAGGGGGTGGGCCGTCGTCGCTGGCCGGCAGCACGATGCTGACCGTGGTGCCGATCCCGGCCTCCGACGAGATCCGGACGTGGCCGCCGGCCGCGGTGGCGATGCCGTAGACCGTGGCCAGACCCAGGCCCGTACCGGCTCCCTGCGGCTTGGTCGTGTAGAACGGCTCGAACGCCCGCTCGGCGACCTCCGGCGGCATGCCGCTGCCGGTGTCGCTGACCCGGACCCGCACGTACCGGCCGGGGGCCAGGCTGGGCTGGTCGGCCACGTCGTCGCCGCCGAGCTCGGTGTTGCCGGTGTCGATGGAGAGCGTGCCGCCCGCCGGCATCGCGTCGCGGGCGTTCACAGCCAGGTTCACCAGGATCTGCTCGACCTGGCTCGGGTCGACGCACACCGGCCACAGGTCGCGGTCGAGGTGCGTGATGAGGTGGATGTGCTCGCCGAGCGTGCGCCGCAGCATCTGCTCGACGTCGCCGACCACGTCGTTGAGGCTCAGCACCTGCGCCTGGGTGATCTCCCGGCGGCCGAAGGCGAGCAGCTGCTTGGTCAGCCGGGTGGCCCGCTCGGTCGCCCGGCCGATCTGCGCCAGGTCGGAGCGGGCCGCGGCCAGGTCGTCCGGCCGCGGCTCGGCGTCGGCGAGGGTCTCGCTGAGCAGCTCGGTGTAGCTGGCGATCACCGCGAGGAGGTTGTTGAAGTCGTGCGCCACCCCGCCGGCGAGCTGGCCGAGACTCTCCAGCCGCCGGGTGTGCTGCAACCGGCGCTCGGCCGCGTCGCGCTCGGCCTGGGCGACGAGGCGCTCCCGCTCGGCCTGCGCGTTCAGCCGCTCGGTCACGTCCCGGATGGCCGCGGAGACGATGACGCCCTGGTCGGTCTCGAGCGTCGACAGGCTGATCTCGGCCGGGAACTCGGTGCCGTCCTTGCGGACGCACAGCGCCTCGCCGGCACCCACCTGCCGGCGCTGCGGATCGGCGAAGTACCCCTGGCGGTACTTCGGCACGAGCAGCTCGATCGACTGGCCGAGCAGGTCGTCGCGGGGGTGCTGGAACAGCTTCTCGGCCTGGGCGTTGAGCAGCGTGATCCGCCCGTCCTCGGTCACCCCGACGATCGCGTCCGGCGCGGCTTCCAGCAGCCCGCGGAACCTGGCCTCGGCGCGCCGCCGCTCGCTGATGTCCCGCGCCACGCAGGCCACGCCGACCGGCTGCCCGGCGGAGTCCGCGATCAGCGAGGCGGTCAGCGAGGCCGTGACCGTGGCACCGTCCCTGCGGCGCTGGTCGACCTCGAACTGGTTGACCCGCTCGCCGCGCAGCACCCGCTCGAGGATCTCGGTCTCGATGTGCTTCAGGCCGTCGGGAAAGAGCATGGCAGCGTGCCGGCCGATGACCTCGTCGTCGGCGTACCCGTAGAGGCGCCGCGCCCCGGCGTTCCAGCTGGTGATCGCGCCCTCGAGATCCTTGCCGACGATCGCGTCGTCGGAGGACTCGACGATGACCGCCAGCCGCTGCCGCTCCTGGAGCACGTCCGCGCGGTGCGCCACGGCCGCCGCCTGACCGGCCAGCTCGGCGAAGAGGGCGAGGTCGTCCTCGGCGAACAGGGCGCGGTAGCGGTGCAGCAGCACCAGTCCGCCCCCGGCGATGCTGAGCGGGGCGGCGCTGACGAACCGGGTCCCGCTGCTTCTGGCCAGGTCGGCGGCGACCCGGGGCGGATCCGTCCAGCCGGCGAGCGCGTCCACCGTGCTCGTGGCTTGCAGCAACCGCTGGACGTCCGCACCGCTGTACGGCCCGTCGGCCAGCTCCAGGCACCGGTCGCTGATCGGGCGTACCGAGCCGTCCGCGTCCGGCAGCAGCACCGCCACCGCGTCCGCACCGAGGACCCCGCGGACGTCCAGGCAGTAGTTGCGCCACACCTGTTCCGCGGGCTCGTCGGCCGGCGCGGCGACCAGGCGGCGCATGACAGCGTACGCGGCGCCCCACGACCAGGCCCGGCGCAGCCGTCGCGGCGGGGCGAACGCCAGCATGTACATCACCGCGGACACCATGGCCAGCGTGCGGGACACGGTGGCCGCCGCGGAACCGGCTCCGGCAGCCAGCAACGCCACGCCGAACAGCGCGGTGCCCACGGCCGCGCACCACAGCCGGATCCGAGCTGCACCGCCCCGGCGGCGAGCCTCGCTCGAGAGCAGCGTGGCCGCGGCGGCTTCCACGGTGAAGAGCCCGGCCACGATCAGCCAGCCGACCCAGGCGGGGAACGGGGGCCGCAGCAGGACGATGGCCGCGGCGCCGGCCAGCCACACGGCCGCGGCGCCCCACAGCATCCAGGGCGCCACTCGCCGGATCTTGCTGACGAGGCGCATGGTGAAGAACGGCTGCGCCAGGACGAGGGCCTGCACCGTGCGCTCGATGACGACGGGTGCCTCGCCCGCGAGCCAGCGCAGCACGCCCAGCCCGAAGAGCATTCCCACGACGGCGAAGATCGGCATCACGTACCGCAGGAGGGGGTCCCGCCGCCGCAGGTAGCTGCCCGCCACCCAGACGAATATCAGCAGGTAGAGCGCGGTGATCCCCACGACCGCCATCGGAACCCCCGTTCCCGGCTTCTGTGCGACTTCGAGCCTATTACCCGTCTCATTGCTTTTACACCAATCAGCCGATAAGCGTCGATGCGTGCGGTGGCCCGTGTGTGCGATGATGCCCAGGCTCAGGTTTGGCCGCGGGCTCCGTGCGGGTACCGACGGCACGCGTAACCGGCGGCGGGGAGAAAGACCGAAACCGATCATGAGTGCATTGACCGCCCGTTTCGACGTCCCGCTGGGGACGACCGCTCCGCGCAGCGCGCGGCATGCGGTGACGGCCGTACTGCAGGGCTGGGGATACCGGGATGAGATCTGGCTCGACCGGGCCGCCGTCGTGGTCAGCGAGCTGGTCACGAACGCGGTGCGCCACGGTGGCGGATGCGTCGAGCTGAGCCTGGAGTGCTACGACGGAGAGGTGACGATCTTCGTGGCCGACGGGTCCTCCGTGGTGCCGCGCCGTCGTGAGCCCGATGCCACCGGCGGACGAGGGCTCGAGCTCATCGACGCGATGACCATCCGCTGGGGCGTCCGCGACCACGAGGGCGGCAAGCAGGTCTGGGCCGAGCTACCGCATTGCCTGGCAGACGCCACGACGGGCAGCAGCGGCCGCACCCGGGAGGAGGACCGGTGACAGCGACCCTCCGGGTCCAGCCACCCGCGGAGCTGGACATCGCCACCGCCGAGACCCTGCTCGACCAGGTACGCACGGCCCTCGTGGAGCAGCCCGCCGCGATCGTCGTCGACCTCGCGGGGGTCACCTTCTGCGACTCCTCGGGGATCGGGGCGCTCATGGACGCCCAGGCGATCGCCGCCTCGGCGGGCGTACCGCTGCACGCCACCGCCGCACGTCCCGCGATCCGGCGCTCGCTGGAGATCACCGGAGTCCTCGGCCTGCTGACCCCGGCCGCCGCCTGACCTCAGCCCTGGTAGACGTCCGGGATGTCGTCGCGGTCGGCGTCGACGTTCTCCGCCTCGTAGAGCCGCCGGTAGGTGCGACTGCGCAGGCGCAGGACCACGGCCGCCAGCACCGCGGCGGTCAGCGAACCGGTCAGGACCGCGACCTTGGCATGCTCGTCGAGTTCGGAGCCCGCGCCGAACGCCAGCTCGCCGATCAGCAGGGACACGGTGAAACCGATCCCGCCCAGCACCCCCAGGCCGACGACGTCGACCCAGGCCAGGCCGGAGTCCACCTCGGCCCGGGTGAACCGCGCGGTCAGCCACGTGGCCAGCGTGATGCCGACCGGCTTGCCCAGGACCAGCCCGAGCATGATCCCCACGGCCACCGGATCGGTCAGCGCCGAGCGCAGCCCGCCGAACCCGCCGATCGTCACCCCCGCCGACATCAGCGCGAAGATCGGCACCGCGACACCGGCGGACAACGGACGGAAGCGGTGCTCGAAATGCTCGGCGAGCCCCGGCCCCTCGCCGCGGTCCCGGCGCAGCACCGGCACGGCGAAGCCGAGCAGCACCCCGGCGACCGTGGCGTGCACGCCGGAAGCGTGGACCAGCGCCCAGGTGGCGAACGCGAGCGGCAGCAGCAGCCAGAACGACCGGACCCGGCGCTGCACCAGCACGGTGAACAGGCCCAGCGGCAGCAGCGCCGCGAGCAGCGGCAGCACCGCCAGCCCGGCGGTGTAGAACAGCGCGATGATCACGATGGCGATCAGGTCGTCGACCACCGCCAGCGTGAGCAGGAACGTCCGCAGGGCCGACGGCAGGCAGCGGCCCACGACCGCGAGCACCGCGAGGGCGAAGGCGATGTCGGTGGCGGTCGGGATCGCCCACCCCTGCGCCTCCCCGCCCAGGTTCACCCCGGCGTAGATGAGGGCCGGAACGACGACACCGCCGGCCGCGGCGAGGACCGGGATCGCCGCCCGGCGCGGATCGCGCAGGTCACCGGCGACGAACTCGCGCTTGAGCTCGAGGCCGGCCACGAAGAAGAAGATCGCGAGCAGGCCGTCCGCCGCCCACGTGGCCAGCGACAGGTCGAGGTGCAGCGCAGCCGGCCCGACCGTGTAGGCGAGCAGGGAACGGTATCCGCCCACCCACGGCGAGTTGGCCCAGACGAGCGCGATCGCGGCGCCGGCGAGCAGCAGCGCCCCGCCGATCGTCTCCTTGCGCAGCACGTCGGCGATCCGCCGGGCCTCGGGCCACGAGCCGCGGCTCAGAACGTTGTACGGCACAGATGCTCCGATTTCCGGGGTCGGTCGATCCATTTGCCGACCAGACTTCCCGGCGCACCGCTGCCAACCCTACCGGCAGCGGCCGTCTCCCGCTGCGATCACGGCAGCCGAGAGGTCCACAGCAGGCTCATCGCCGCCGCCGCCAGCCCGAACAGCAGGGCGGCTCCGGCGTACCACTGGGTGATCTCCTGGGGTTGCACCCGGTGCCCGATCGAGCTGCCCATGTCCTCGTAGACCTGCTTGAGCTCGCTGACCGAGGCGGCCTCGTAGAAATAGCCCTTCGTCTTCTCCGCCAGCTGCTGCAGCGACAGCCGGTCCACCGGTACGCGCTGGAGCACGCCCCGGATGTCGACGATGCCGGTGTCGGTGCCGAACGCGATCGTCGAGACCGGGACGTTCGCCGCGGCGGCAGCGGCACCCGCGTCCTCCACCGAGCGGCCCGACGTGCGGTATCCGTCGGACAGCAGCACGATCCGCGCCGGGGGTGCCCCGTCCGCGCCGTCCGCCGGCACCGACCGGATCGCGTCCAGCGAGGTGAAGACGGCCTCACCGGTCGCCGTCGCCTCGGCCAGCGTCAGCCCTTCGATGGCGGTGATCACCGCGGCCCGGTCCTTGGTCGGCGAGACCAGGACGTTGGCGGCCTTGGCGAACGACACCAGCCCCAGGTTGTACGTCGGCGGCAGCTCCTGCACGAACGCCTTGGCCGCCTCCTGCGCCGCCTCGATGCGGTTCGGGGCCACGTCGTCGGCCTCCATCGACAGCGACACGTCGATGGCCAGCATCACGGTCGCGCGCTCCAGCGGCTCCTCCCGGTCGACCGACGGGCGGGCCATCGCGAGCGCGAGCACGAACAGGCTGAGCAGGGAGGCGGCAGCCGCCGCGTGCCGCCGCCAGCCCAGCCCTTTGGGCGCCAGCGAGCGCAGCAGGTCGACATTGGTGAACTTCATCGCGTACTGGCGCTTGCGGAACTGGCGCCAGACGTAGAAGCCCACCACCAGCAGCACGGGGAGCAGGGCGAGCAGCCACCACGGCTGCAGGAAACGGATCATCGGGTGGTCCCCCGGGTGCGAGCGTGTCGTTGGGCCGCCACGAAGCGGACCATGTCCAGCAGCCAGTCGGTGTCGGTACGCAGTCTCAGGTGTGCGGCGCCGGCCGCACGCAACGCCCGGGCGATCTCTCCGCGCTGCTGCCCCGCCGCCTCCGCGTAACGGGCCCGCAGCGCCGGATCGGCCGTCTGCACCTCGTGCAGCGCCCCGGTCTCCGGGTCGGCGAGGGTGAGCACGCCGACGTCCGGCAGCTCCAGCTCGCGCGGGTCGACGACCTCGATGGCCAGCACGTCGTGGCGCACGCCCAGCTTGCGCACGGGCCGCGCCCAGGACTCGGCCGGGGCCAGGAAGTCGGAGATGACCACGGCGACACCCCGCCGGCGCGGTGGCCGGTTCAGCATGTCGATCAGCTCACCGAGGTCGGCGCGGCCGGGGCGGATCTCCGTACGCGCGATCGCCCGCAGCAGCCCCTGCGCCTCCTTGCGGCCGGGACGCGCCGGCATGCGCACCACCGGATGCACCTCGGGGACGGCGACCGGACGCACCCGGCGGCGCCGCCACGGGAAGCCGCCACCGCTCTCGGCGGGCACCCGTCCCGCCCCGGTGCCGACCACGGCGCCGATCCGGTTGCCGCCCCGCACGGTCAGGTGCGCCATCGCGGTCGCGGCGGCCAGCACGAGGTCGCGCTTGAGGTAGCGGGCCGTGCCGAAGTCGAGGCTCGCCGACAGGTCGATCGCCATCCACGTCTCCAGCTCGCGGTCGGCGACCGTACGCCGGACGTGCGGCATCGTGGTGCGGGCGGTGACCGGCCAGTCCATGCGGCGCACGTCGTCGCCCGGGCGGTACTCCCGGGACTCCCCCGCCTCGCTGCCCGGGCCCGGAAGCAGCCCGGCGTAGTCGCCCTGGAGCAGGCCGTCGAGCTTACGGGTGACCAGCAGCTGCAGGCGTGAGAGGACCGCCTCGGCCCGGGCCGTGCCGGAGCCGGCGGCCGGGGCGGGAAGGTCGGGTGTGGTCACCGGTGGTCCGTCACTGCTGTCCCGGCCAGGCCGGTTGCTGCGGCTGGCCGCCGCCGAACGCCGGGCCTCCGCCGGCCGGCGCGTGGGCGCCCGGTCCGTGGCCACCCGGTCCGTGGGCGGTCGGTCCGTGACCACCCGGTCCGTGGGCGGTCGGCACCGGCGCGCCGAAGGCCGGCATGCCGCTCGCCGGTGCGGGGACGCCGGACGCCGGGGCTACGTGGCCGTTGCCCGCGGCCGCGTCCTGGCGGGAGGCCACCGACGGCATCGGCACGCTTCCCATGATCCGGGCGACGATGTGGTCGGCCGGGATGTCGTCGGCGAGCGCGTCGTAGCTGAGCACGAGCCGGTGCCGAAGGATGTCCGGCGCGATGTCCTGCACGTCCTGCGGCAGCGCATAGTCGCGGCCGCGCAGCAGGGCCAGGGCCCGGGTGGCGCGCACGATGCCCAGCGAGGCGCGCGGGCTCGCCCCGTACTGGATCAGCTGGGCCACGTCCGGCATGCCGTGCTGCGCCGGGGCGCGGGTGGCGAGCACCAGCCGTACCGTGTAGTCCACGAGCGCGTTGTGGACGAAGACCTGGTCGGCGCGGCGCTGCAGGGCGAGCAGGTCCTCCGGGGTGAAGATCTGCTTCGGCTCGGGCGCGCTCACCCCCATCCGGTAGACGATCTCGCGCTCCTCGGCGTCGGTGGGGTAACCGACGATGATCTTCATGAGGAAGCGGTCCCGTTGCGCCTCGGGCAGCGGGTAGACGCCTTCCTGCTCGATCGGGTTCTGCGTTGCCATGACCAGGAACGGGTCCGGCACCGCGTGGCTCTCGCCGCCGATCGACACCTGATGCTCGGCCATCACCTCGAGCAGGGCGGACTGCACCTTGGCCGGAGCCCGGTTGATCTCGTCTGCCAGCAGGAAGTTGACGAACACCGGGCCGAGCTCGACGTCGAACTTCTCGCTGGACTGCCGGTAGATCCGGGTGCCCACGATGTCGGCGGGCACCAGGTCGGGGGTGAACTGCACGCGGGAGAAGGTGCCGCCGACCACCCGGGCCAGGGTCTCGACCGCGAGGGTCTTGGCCACGCCGGGCACGCCCTCGAGCAGGCAGTGTCCCCGGGCGAGCAGCGCGACGAACATCCGCTCGACCATCCGGTCCTGCCCGACGATCACCCGCTTCACCTCGAACATCGCGCGCTCGAGCTGGGTCGCGTCCTGCGCGGGTGGCACCGGCGCGCCGGGATCGGCGCTGCTCGTGCCCTCGGGTGTGGTCGGCTCGGCCACCGGTCCTCCAGGGATGTCGCACTTCGCGGTCGCGCCGGCACGGGTGCCGACCCTCAAGACTTACACGACCATGCTGGGAGCGGTCGGGCGGAGCCGCATTACGCCCCATCCAACCACCCCACCACCACCCACAGACGGAATGCAGGCGCAAGGGTACGACCATGTCGATCTTTCTGCGCGATACGCACGGACGGGCACGCTCAGCGGATAGACAGCGGGCCGGACCAGGCGTGTAACATTCAGCTCGTCGCCGGGCGACTTCCCCCGTGGTCGCCCGGCGCTCATCTCCCCTCCGTGGATAGGCTGCCGGAGTGGTCGAGGAACTAGCCCCCCAGTGTTCCGCCAAGGGTTGCCGCGCGGCCGCCGAGTGGGCGCTGCAATGGAACAACCCCAAGCTGCACGACCCGGCGTACCGCAAGACGTGGCTCGCGTGCGACGTGCACCGGGAGACCTTGGGCGAGTTCCTCGGCGTGCGGGGTTTTCTGCGTGAGGTGACCGAGTTTCACACCACCGCCTAGGCTTTGCTGCGTGACCGAGCCCAGCGCACCGGTGGACCCGCCCGCGAGCGGGCCGACCACGTCGGCCGCCCCCGGCGCGCCGGACGCCCCGAGCGCGCTGGAGCCGTGGCCGCACACGGTCGACTGGCGGCCGGTGTCCCGCAGTCTGATCACTGTGGAGCTGATCGGCCGGGCCGCCTGGGTGGTCGTCCTGCTCGCCGGCTGCACGGTGGGATGGGTCATCACCGACTTCTGGGCGTGGCCCACGGCCATGGCGGCGATCCTGCTCTTCGCGGTCTGGCGTTCCGTCGTGACCGTCCGCGCCGTCAAGGCGTGGGGCTACGCCGAACGCGACAACGACCTGCTGGTCCGCCACGGCCTGGTCGTCCGCCGGCTGTCCATCGTCCCGTACGCCCGGATGCAGTTCGTCGACGTGACCGCCGGCCCCCTGGAGCGCGCCTTCCGCCTGGCCACCGTGCAGCTGCACACCGCCTCGGCCGCGAGCGACGCGAAGATCCCGGGCCTGCCGCCGGACGAGGCGGCCCGGCTGCGCGACCGCCTGACGGCGCTGGGCGAGGACCGGGCCGAGGGCCTGTGACCGCCGCCGACACAGCACCGGACCCTGCGGGCGGGTCCGCTGCGGGCCCGGCCCCGGAAGCCGGGGACCCCGGCCATCCCGAGCCGCGCAGGCGGCTGCATCCGCTCAGCCCGCTGCTGCACGGCGCCAAGTCCATCGCGGTCATCGTCGCCGCGCTGAGCTGGCAGACCCTCTCGCAGGTCGGCGTCCAGCGGTTCGTCCTGGTGGTGGCCGTGCTCGCCGCCGCGGTGGTGGTGTTCTCCGTCGTCGGCTGGCTGAACACCGGCTACCACGTCGTCGGACGGGAGCTGCGGATCCAGGACGGGCTGGTCTGGCGGCGCAACCGGGCGATCCCGCTGGACCGCCTGCAGGCCGTGGAGCTGCGCCGGACCCTGCTCGCCCAGCTCACCGGGCTCGCGGAGCTGCGCCTGGAGGTGGTCGGCGGCAGCAAGACCGAGGCTCCCCTGGCGTACCTCACCGTGCGGGAGGCCGCCACGCTGCGGGAGCGGCTGCTCGCGCTCGCCGGGCGTACCCCCGGGGTCGCGGACCGGGGAAGCGCCGGCCCGGCGGCGGACGCACCCGGCGTGCCCGGCCTCGAACGCCCGCTGTTCCGCGTCGCCAACCGGGACCTGCTGATCAGCCAGCTGCTCACCCCGCAGGCGTTCTTCCTGCCGGTCGGCGTCGCGTTCGTGATCATGCAGTTCGTCGTCGAGGGATCGTGGACCTTCGTCGGCATCGCCAGCACGGTGACCGCGATGGCCGGCGTGATCCTCCAGCCGGTCCGGCGGGTGCTGCAGGACTGGGACTTCCGCGTGGCGCACGACCCCGACGGCAGGCTCGCGGTCCGCTTCGGGCTGGTGGAGACGCGCAGCCAGATCGTGCCCCTCAACCGGGTGCAGACGGTCGGCGTGACGTGGCCGGTGCTGTGGCGCGTCCAGGCCTGGCTGCATCTGCGCCTGGACGTCGCCGGGTACGCGGGCCCGCAGTCCGGCGACGCCCGGCGCTCGGACCGGCTGCTGCCCGTCGGCGTCTTCGCGGCCGGCCGGCTGCTGGTCTGGGAGGTGCTGCCGGGCGTCGACCTGGCCACCCTGGCCACCGTGCCGCCGCCCGCACGCGCGCGCTGGCTGCACCCGTTCGCGTTGCGGGCCATGGGCGTGGGTCTCACCGCCGAGGTCTTCGTCTCCCGTTCCGGCCTGCTCACCCGCGAGATGACCCTCGTGCCGTACGCACGGCTGCAGAGCGTCCGCGTCGTCCAGGGGCCGGTCCAGCGGTTCCTGAGGCTGGCGAGCGTCTACGCGGACACGGCCGGCGGGCGTTCCGGCGTGGCGGAGGACCGGGACGTCAACGAGGCGTGGTGGCTCGCTGAGCAGCTGTCCGTGCGCGCCCGAGCGGCCCGCGGCCCCGCACAGCCGTAGGGTGGGAGCCATGGAGATTCCGGAGTTCGCCCCCGGTCTCAGCGCCCGGGTGGAGTTGACCGTCACCGATGCGGACACCGCCCAGTCGCTCGGCTCCGGCGATGTCCCCGTGCTCGGCACGCCGCGGGTGCTCGCCCTCGCCGAGACCGCCACGGTCGCGGCCACGGCCCGGCAGATGCCCGGCGGCGTGACCACGGTCGGCACCCGGGCGGAGGTGGAGCACCGGGCGCCCACCGCGGTCGGGCGCCGGGTCACCGCGCTCGCCACGCTGGCCAAGGTGGACGGGCGCAAGCTCCTGTTCGACGTCGTGGTCCGCGACGGCGAGGAGCTGGTGGCCGAGGTCCGCGTCGAGCGCGTCATCCTCGACCGCCAGCGGTTCATCGCCAAGGCCCTGGGCGACGCCTGACGAGGCGGGTCAGACCAGCGCACCCCAGCGGGCGGTCAGCTCGTCCTGGGTCGGCATCGCCACCGCGCCGCCCCGGCGTTCGCACACCAGGCCCGCCACGGCCAGGGCGAACGTCACGTACTTCTGCCAGCCGGCCAGGTCCGCGGGCAGCCCGTCGCCGAGCAGCCGGCGCACCAGCGCCCCCATGACCGAGTCCCCCGCCCCGGTCGCGTCGACCGCCTTCACCGACGGAGCCGGCAGCATCGCCGTGCCGTCCGCCGCCGCCACATAGGCGCCGCGCGAACCGCAGGTGACCACCACGGCACGCGCGCCCAGCTTGAGGATCCGCTCGGCGGCCGCCGCCGGGGCCGCGCCGTCCCAGAGCACCTCGGCGTCGGCGGAGCTCAGCTTGACGAGGTCCGCCGTGGCGAAGAACTCCTCGACGAGGGTCCGCAGGGCGGTCACCGCGGCGGCGTCGGGCAGCAGCTTCGGGCGTACGTTGGGATCGAAGACCCGCAGCGGACCCGGCACCGACCATGCCGCGCGGGCCGCCGACAGGAAGGGCTCGCGCATCAGCGCGATCGAGCCGGCGTAGAGGACCGAGGCTCCCGCCACCACGTCCCGGTCGATGTCGCCGGGCTCGACGAGCGAGTACGACGGGGGCTCGCCGTAGAACTGGAAGGTGGGTTCCGCGCCCTCGAAGGTGGTCACCGCCAGCGTGGTGGGCACCGGGACACGGGTCGTCGACGTGGTGCTGACCCCGGTCTGGCGCAGGAACGCCGCGATCCGGTCGCCGAGGGTGTCGTTGCCGAGCGAGCCGACGTACCGCACCTCGGCGCCGAGCCGGGTCGCGCCCACGGCCACGTTGAGGGGCGCGCCGCCGATCGCCTGGCGGTAGATCAGCTCGCCGTCACGCTCGGTCTCCAGAAGATCCACGAGAGCTTCCCCGAGCACTACCGCGTAGCTCATTCCGACCCCTCCAGGTGCCGCCGCCGTCATCGTGTTCAGCCTTCCGCTCGAAGCCGGAGAAAGCTAGCACCTCTCGGATGCTCGCCCGTTATAAGAGGTTTTGGCATACTTTCGTCCATGCGTCCCTTGCTCCCCGCCCTGACCGTCGCCGTGGCAGCACTCGCCGGCTGCGCCGGTTCGGGCGACATCGGGGCGACCCGAGCCACCCCCCAGCTCCCACCCGCCGCCACGCCGTGGATCGTCGCCAGCGGCATCCCCGACCCCGACGCCTCCCGCACCATCGCCGCGAGCCGATCGGGCCAGGCGCCCCTCACCGTCGGCACCGCGTCCGGCACCTTCCTGCCCCCGCCCGACGGCACCCAGGCCATCACCTACGACACCGCGGTGGTCCCGGCAGGCGCGACGGCCCAGGTCACCGTCGCCACCACCGCGCAAGGGGTACGCGTACGGCTGGCAGTCACGGGAATGGTGGCGCGGCGGGCGTACGGGGCGCACCTGCACACCATGTCCTGCACCTCGGTACCCGACGACGCCGGCCCGCACTACCAGCACCGCGCCGATCCCTCGAAACCGTCGGTCGATCCGGAGTACGCGAACCCGCGCAACGAGGTGTGGCTCGACTTCACGACCGACACGCAGGGGGCGGCCACCGTGGCATCGGAGCAGGCGTGGGCGTTCGACCCGGTGCGGGCTCCGCGGTCGCTGGTGGTGCATTCGCAGCTCACCCGTACCGATGCGGGAAAGGCCGGCACCGCCGGGCCGCGAGTCGCGTGCCTGACCTTGCGCGGCTGAGCGCCGCGCTGCCTGCCTTCCGCCCTGCCCCGTGCGGTCGAGCGTGGCGCTGGTCACCCGGCCGCCCGGAGCCGGCCGCCTCCCGGACGCGATTTCCGTCGGGGGTAGGCGGTAACGTCAGGGACGGGCAAGCGTCAGACGGGAGGGCCAACGATGGCCGAGCAGGGCGACGGCACGACGGCGAAGACGGAGTCGCACGACCCGGACTTCCCGGAGGCGTTTCTGCGCTTCATGCGCAGCGGCTGGCGAGAGGACGCGCTCGACGTCTCGACCCGGCCGGAAGCGCCCAACTACGCCAAGCGCCGGGCCGCGCTCTCCGACGCCTTCCCCGGCGAGACCCTCGTCATCCCGACCGGCAACGAGAAGGTGCGCGCCAACGACACCGACTACCCGTTCCGGCCCGGCAGCGACTTCGTCTACCTGACCGGCGACAGCGACCCCGACGGCGTGCTGGTCCTGCGCCCCACCGGCTCCGGCCACGACGCGGTCCTCTACACCCACGACCGCAACTCCAGGGAGACCGACGCCTTCTTCCGCAGCCGCAACGGCGAGCTGTGGGTCGGCCGCCGGCACACGCTCGGCGAGAAGTCGGCGGAGCTGGGCCTGGAGACGGCGCCCTACGAGGAGCTCGGCCGCGCGCTGGCCGACTGCGCCCCGGCGCGCACCCGGGTGCTGCGCGGCCTGGACCCGGCGGTCGACCGGGCGGTGCTCGCCTACGAGCCCGACCCGGCCGTGCGCCGCGACCGTGCCCTGGCGAGCACGATCTCCGAGCTGAAGCTGGTCAAGGACGAGTGGGAGATCGCCCAGCTCCAGGAGGCGATCGACGCGACGGTGCGCGGCTTCGAGGACGTCGCCCGCGTGCTGCCCGCCGACCGCGGCGTCAAGGAGAGGCTCCTCGAGGGCGTCTTCGCCCTGCGCGCGCGCACCGACGGCAACGACGTGGGCTACGGCAGCATCGTGGGCGCCGGCGCCCACGCGACGATCCTGCACTGGGTCCGCAACACCGGCGTCACCAGGCCCGGCGAGCTCCTGCTCATGGACATGGGCGTCGAGGCACGCTCGTTCTACACCGCCGACGTGACCCGCACGGTCCCGGTCTCGGGCGCATTCACCCCGCTCCAGCGCCAGGTCTACGACATCGTCCATGCCTCCCAGCAGGCCGGAATGGACGCGATCAAGCCCGGCGTCAAGTTCCACGACATCCACCTGACCTGCATGCGCGTCCTCGCCGAAGGTCTCCACGACCTGGGCCTGCTCCCGGTGAGCGTCGACGAGGCCATGACCGAGCAGTCCACGGTGTACCGCCGCTGGACCCTGCACGGCTTCGGCCACATGCTGGGCATCGACGTCCACGACTGCTCCGCGGCCCGCAAGGAGAGCTACCGGGACGGGCCGTTGCAGGAGGGCTACGTGCTCACCGTCGAGCCGGGTCTCTACTTCCAGCCGGAAGACGACCTGGTCCCCGAGGAGCTCCGCGGCGTCGGCGTCCGCATCGAGGACGACGTCCTGGTCACCGCCGACGGCTGCCGCAACCTGTCGGCCGGCCTCCCTCGCTCCTCCGCCGAGGTCGAGGACTGGCTCGCCTCGCAGCGTGAGGCAGGTCCCCGCCTCCCGGACTGACCGCCGGCCCAGTCCGACTTTTCGCCTGCCGGTTTCGATGTCGCTCCGACAACTCATTCGCTACCTACGCGGCTGAGTGCGCTGCTCAGTTCCCTGGTCCGGGTGTCGATGGGAACACAGGTCACGAGCGATTCGATCACCTGGTGTGCGGCTGTCAGCTCCGGCGACGGCGGTGCGGCAGCGCGCAGGAGGAGGCACGGCGACCATGACTACTGCGTCAGTGACGGCCGACGAGCTGGGCGGGCGGCCCGTCGGTCGCATCCGGCGGTTCACGAGGTTCCCGAACGGCCTGCGGTCGAGGATTCGCTACGTCGGGCTGGTGCTGAACCTGCTCTGCGTCGCAATGGTGGCGGCCTCGTTCCTGACGGCGCCCGAGTACGGCGTCGTACGCCGCGTCGTCGTCGCCGCCGGCCTGGCCTTCCTGGCTTGGTGGTGCGTGCGAGGTTACCGCCGGCAGAAGTTCCCGACGGCCGGCATTCTGCTCGAAAGCATCGTGCTGTGCGGCGTCGTCTTCTGCTTTGGTGGGGCGAACCCGCTGGTGAACCCTCTCGGCGTGTCCTGGCTGCTGCTCCGCAGCATGTACGGCCGCAGCTATGACTTGATCGGCGTATGGCTCGGCCTGAGCGTGGCGATTCTCGGCGGCCTGGTGATCTCACCGCAGGTCGGCTTCCAAGACCCCGCGGAGGCCGCCTCGAGCTTGCCGTTGGTGCCGAACAGCCTGATCTCGGCCGGGCTGCTGGGTGCCCTCATGCACTGGGTGTCGTATGCGGCCGGTCGCTTCGAGATCGTCGTCGCCCGCGAGGCCGCGCTGAACACGGCCGCCCTGCGACTGGCCACCGCCAAGCGCCGGGAGGAGATCCGGGTCGCGTGCCTGGAGACCGTCGCGAACCTGGTCGGCAAGGACGAGCTCGTGGAGGTCAGCATCGACGACGCCGTCATGGCAGCCTACGACGGGCCCGAACGACGCCAGGACGCCCCGAGCGAGCAGAACGGACGCCGCCTGCTCGGCTCGGCGCGCGCGGACCGCAAGCAGCACACGTTCGAGGCGTCGATCGCCGGGCACGGCGACGCCTACGGCAAGGTCGTCGTCGTCACCCGCCGCCCGATGCCGGCAGACATCCAGCACCCGATCGAGAGCCTGGCCGCGACCTGCGCACTGGCGCTGCGGACGCTCGAACTGACCGAGGACCTGCAGCACCGGGCGTTCCACGACGCGCTGACCGGGCTGGCCAACCGGGACCTCTTCCTCCAGCGGACTGAGATCGCCGTCGACCGGGCTCGCACCGAGGGCACCGCGACGGCGCTGGTGATGATCGACCTCGACGGGTTCAAGCCCATCAACGACCAGCACGGGCACGCGGCCGGCGACGCGGTGCTCAGGGCCGTCGCCGAGCGGTTGAACGCGAGCGCACGTGCCGACGACCTGCCCGCACGCCTCGGCGGCGACGAGTTCGCCATCGTCCTGGACGTCGCGCCGGACATGGACCCGGCCACGTACGCCGACCGCATCCTCCGGGTGATCTCCGCACCGATCGATCTGGGTGACCTGACCGTCGAGGTGGGAGCGAGTATCGGAGTCGCCGTCTGGCACGGCCACCGCGACGCCGACGCCCTGATGATCGACGCCGACGCCGCCATGTACGCCGCCAAGCGAGGCGGCAAGAACCGGGTCAGCCTCGCCGCCGTGGGCTCCTGAGCAGGTTCTGTCACGGTCTCGTGACCTCGACGGCCCGAGTCTCGCGCGGAGGAACCGCCGTTTGACAGGCAGATGCCGGTCCGATGGCGGGGGTAGCAGTGGTAGTGCGCGGTGATGCGCTGACGGCGCGACCGGTGACGGCGGCCGTCGCAGGCGTGGTGGTCTCGGGATGCGCGTTCGTGGCGGGATCCGTGGCGGCGGTACCGGGCTGGTTGTTCGGCGCCGGCGGCCGGTTGCAGCTGGAGTGGAACTACCTCTGGGTCTTCTGGCCGTTGGTGCTCGGCCTGGCCGTAGCCGGAGCCATGCTGGCAGCCCGGCCGCGATGGGGCCGTCCCGCAGCAGTCGTCTCGGCGCTGCTGGCAGCACAGATCTGCGGCCACGGCATCGTGGCGGTACGCGACTGGTTCAACACGGCCGGAGCCAGCGGTGGCATGCGACAGAGCCAGCTGGCCCTGGTCGTGGGCTTCGCCGCGGTGGTGGCAGTCTGCGCGGCGGTGGCCACCTGCGTCAGCACCGCCGTCCTGTGGCGCGAGCCGGTCTCCGGCTGGCGCAGTCTCCGGCCGAAGAGGCCCGGCTACGTCGTGGCGGGCCTGGTCGTGGTAGTGGGTCTCCCGATCGCTCTGGCACTCGGCTTCGGATACACAGCGGTGACCATGGTCGGGCAGTTCGCATTGACGTACTCGTTGCCGTGGGGAGCGGGTTTGGCTGCAGCCGGCTGGTTAGGTCGCCGAGAACGAGTCGCCGTCGTGGCAACAGTGGGGCTAACGGCGGTGCTCGTCGCAGCCGAGTTCGCTGTTTGAGTAACCTGATCACCCTGTCAGCGCTGGACCCCGCTATACGAACCGCCCGCCCGGCGCGCACCTGATCCGGTGACGTGTACGAGCCCGCAGGTACGGCGCCGCGGTCATCAAATCTTAACAAATGGGCGAGAATCATTGACGCGACTTGGCGAATTCCACCACGCTTTTGCCTGTCAGCCTTCTCGTTTCATTTCCATTCCTGACGTAAAGCAGATCGTCATCTCCGACAGAAACCCACACAATGGCGTCCGACCTCGCTACATCAAGCACAACGATGAGACAGTCGTCCAGATTGGCGGTCCTAAATCGCACGCACCGTGACACTATGTCGGCACCTATACGGTCGGAAAGAAGATTGCCCATCAACCATCTTTCATATTGATCCACACTGTTACGACACAGTTGAAGATCTTCAGCGATCCCACGAACCGTTCCATCATCCTCCACACCGATCGCAAGCGTGCCTCCCTCCGTGTTCAGGAACGCCGCGACCGTCTTGAGCACTGCATCCTCTATCGCATTATCCTTCTTGCCGCTCCGGATATTCCACCGCGAAGTCGATTTAAATTCTAGATGAGCGCTTTCAGGCCGCGACAATAGCTCGCGAAGGCTAATTTTGGCTTGCACCTCTGCGAGAGTGACGTCTTCCTTCGCCCCCAGGGAATTTAACGCTACTAGACTATCAGACCAGTGGAGCCGCTTCTCATCGTCAGCGTATACAAAACCCAGACGCGTCAGCGCCGATGCTGCAGCGTCCCCCTCCACGCCGATACTTCGCCACTCGTTCATCTGGTGTTCTGTCTTGGCGCGAAGCATTTCATTCATGACAGGGTGATAAGACGCAAGAGACCGCAGAATTTCCGACCACTTCTTACCGGCTTCATCCGTCCAAAGGGAGAAAGCTCGTTCGACGTGATCCTCGCAAATCGGGATACGCTCAGCAAAACCAGCATCCGGGGGACGCTCGTCGAGCACAAGCTTACGCACCGCCGACGAAAGATCTCGAACGAAGTATGGAAAACCTCCGGTGAACCTATGAACGAGGGCGAGCGCATCGAGAGACCAGTCCAGCATCATCAGGTTACCCAGATCTCTGACTAGCTCGGCCGACTCTGAACTCGTGAAGGGCGGAAGAAAGTGGGAGTCGACGAAACCGAACAAAGGATTATCAACGTCGTTGCTGATCATGCTGTGGTCAAAGAACTCCGTCGTCAAGCCCGTGAAGAAGAGCGACATGTTGTCCGTGGACTGCGCCGCCCGCCGCAAAGCACCCAGGAAAAGTCGTACTTTGTCGGGCGACTCCCGCGCCAAGCGCCGGAGATTTTCAATTTCGTCGATTGCCGCGACGAAGTGAAGGTCAGGATTACGTTTGGCAACTCGGGTCAGTCGTGCGGATAGTGTACCAAAAGTAGAGACCTCGTGATCACCTTCGGGACCGATCCAGGTATCTGGACGCGAATTGCGAAATATGCGAAGAGCATCTACCAAGTCCCGCGACATCTGCTTAGGAATTTCGTCGATCGAATCGACAGACTCGAGGTCTGTGAGGACGAGGGCCAGGCCTGCTGACTCCTCCCTGTACTGGAGCTCTCGCAGCAACGACGTCTTCCCCGATCGCCGAAGGCCGAAGAGTCCAACCGAACGACCGCTCCTGAGGTCAGCTGAAACCGCTTGTATCGTATCGATGCGGCCAAAGAAGTCGCCCCCAGAGACTGGGTCTTTCCCGCCATACAGATTGCGCGAAGCCAGAACGCTTGCGATTGACTTCCGCAGGAGTGGCACGATTGTATCGATTTCACTCTCGCTGTCTAGAGCCGGAATGCTCGCAACTAGCGAGGCAGATCGTTCCGCGTTCCATGCCTTGATATGTTTGTCGAGCGCGGAGTCTTTGGAGGATATTAGAGCGACATGGGAGTCAGGCGTGAAACGCACCGTTCCATAGATTGCTCGCTGCGCCGCCTCCACCTCTTGTCGCGCCTCGGTGACGAGTTTGTTGAACGTGCGCCTTTGAAAATCGTCATAAGGGCTGAAGAGCAGAAGGACCTCCCCGTTGATGGAAAAACTAGCCTCCATCTCCTGCCCCAGTCGGCCGAGGACCAACCAACATTTCTTGAGGTCAGGATCTTTGGACTCGTGGAAAAAGAACAAAGGCGTTCTGTTGCTGGAGGTTCTGAGTGCCTTATCAAGCTTTGCAGCTTCGGGAAACCGACCGAAGAAGGCTTGGCGAAATCTGTCCAGGTTGGGCGGCATGGACAGATGCTACCGAAGATTCCCAGGTCGCGAGCATCTTTGACACGCCAGATTTCAGATGGCGCAGGGCCGCGGCCAGTAATTCTGCGACGCAAGGCTCGCATCGCTTGGCCATAGGGCGTTCGGCGAGTGCCAATCAGACGAACGGGCAATTCACGAATCGAATCAGCCAGTGCCTTGCAACGGGTGCATCGCAATAGCGGGCGCCGTTCTATGCTGCGGCTTTCCGCCTCCAGTCGTCACTGTGCGTCAAACGAACGCAGGTTCCAGCGTTGTAAGTAGGCGCTGTATCCAAACTGGCGGCGAGACTCGACACGAACCGGCGGTGCCGGGTGAGATGGCAGGCTCGGCTTCTATGGGCGACGGCAAAGCCTTTTACGCTCTGGCACAGCCCGTACGCCGATCCCGCCTCGCCGTTGGCGCGCCGGCCAGGGCTGGGGCACATTACATCGCGGAGTGGCTCGACGGGAGACCGCGCGAACCGTAGTCGGTTGTCAGCATGTGCGCCGGTCGGGTCTCGATTTGCTGACTGTGCTGCGGCTTCCGCCCGGACGCGGGGCGAGTCAGCGCGACGCACATCGCGTACGACCCGCGCAACATCACCGCGGCCCGGGCTCGCCGGGAACCTCGATTCGGTGACCGTAATTCATGCCGACGCAAGCGACCTTGCCTCGTATCGGGGCGCGGTGCCGGCCGACCTCGTCATCATGGCCGGGGTCCTGAGCAACATCAGCGACGCCGACGCCCGCGACCATCCTCGCGCTTCCTCATCTCTGCGCCGCAGGTGCCTCGGTCATCTGGACCAGGACGCGGCGGGCGCCTGATCTGACACCGGCGGTGCGGACGTGGTTCGCCGACGCGGGGTTCACCGAGGAGGCCTTCACCGCACCCGACGACGTGCTGTTCACCGTCGGTGTTCACCGCTTCGCCCCGCAGCCGCCCGGCCGCCGGCGGCCGGGTCTTCCGGTTCGTGGCTTGAGGACTGCTCGTTCGCGTCCCCGTTTACGCTGTGGGCCGTGTCTGCCGGTCGTCTTCATCGCGTCGCCGTGCTGGTGCTCGAGGGTGCCAAGCCGCTCGATGTCGGCATTCCGGCGCAGGTGTTCACAACCCGCGCGAGCATGCCGTACGAGGTGCGGGTGTGCGGGGCGGCGCCCGGGTTGGTGACGGGCGGCGACGGCCTGTCGTACCACGTTGCCGGCGGGCTTGACGCGCTCGGGTGGGCCGACATCGTCTTCATTCCCGGATACCGGTTCCCGGACAGGGACGACCCGCCGCCGGTCGTCGTCGAGGCGTTGATCGCCGCCCACCGGCGGGGTGCGCGGCTGGCCGCCATCTCGACCGGTGCTTTCGCGCTGGCGGCGACCGGCCTGCTCGACGGCCGGCGGGCCACTACGCACTGGCACTACACGCGGGCGCTCGCCGAGAAGCACCCGGGCGTCCGGGTCGACGAGAACGTGCTCTTCGTCGATGAGGGCAGTGTGCTGACGTCGGCGGGGGCCGCCTCGGGGATCGACCTGTGCCTGCACATCCTGCGCGGCGATCTCGGGGTGGCGGCGTCGAACCACGCGGCCCGGCGGCTCGTCGCGGCGCCGTACCGCAGTGGCGGCCAGGCGCAGTACGTGCCGCGCAGCGTGCCCGAGCCGCTCGGTGAACGGTTCGCCGCCACCCGCGAGTGGGCGCTGCGCCGGCTCGACAAGCCGCTCACCCTGGAGATTCTCGCGCGGCACGCGGCGGTGTCACCGCGTACGTTCTCGCGGCGGTTCGTTGAGGACACCGGGTATACGCCGATGCAGTGGGTGCTGCGCGCGCGCATCGACATGGCTCGCGAGCTGCTCGAACGGTCGCAGCGCAGCGTCGAGCAGATCGCCGCCGACGTGGGGCTCGGCACCGGCGCCAACCTTCGGCTGCATTTCCAGCGCGTTCTCGGCACCACCCCGAGCGACTACCGCCGCACGTTCGCGCGCCTCGAGTAGCGTGGCGCGATCCTTGCGGACCGTGTCGCTGGCGCCGCTGGTTCGGCCGGTGGCCGCCCGCGAGCCTGGAGGCATGACACGCATCGCCATCAACGGTTTCGGCCGTATCGGCCGCAACGTGCTGCGCGCCCTGCTGGAACGCGACAGCAAGCTCGACGTCGTCGCCGTCAACGATCTCACCGATCCGGCCGCGCTGGCCCGCCTGCTCGCCTTCGACAGCACGGCCGGACGGCTCGGCCGCCCGGTGACCGTCGACGGAGACGCCCTGGTGGTCGACGGCCGCCGCATCACGGTGCTCGCCGAGCGGGAGCCGGCCCGGCTGCCCTGGGGGCAGCTCGGCGTCGACATCGTGCTCGAGGCGACCGGTCGTTTCACCTCGGCCGCCGCCGCCCGTGCCCATCTCGCCGCCGGGGCGAAGAAGGTCCTGGTGGGTGCTCCCTCGGACGGCGCCGACGTCACCCTGGCTCCCGGCATCAACAACGACGCGTACGACCCGGCAGCGCACACGATCATCTCGAACGCCTCGTGCACGACCAACGCGCTGGCACCCCTGGCCGCGGTGCTCGACGGGCTCGCCGGCATCGAGCACGGCTTCATGACCACCGTGCACGCGTACACGCAGGAGCAGAATCTGCAGGACGGCCCGCACCGCGACGCCCGCCGGGCTCGCGCCGCCGCGGTCAACATCGTGCCGACGACGACCGGCGCCGCCAAGGCGATCGGCAAGGTGCTGCCGCGCCTCGACGGCAAGCTGTCCGGCGACTCCATCCGGGTGCCGGTGCCGGTGGGCTCGATCGTCGAGCTCAACACGACCGTCGCCCGTGACGTGACGCGCGACGAGGTACTGACGGCGTACCGGGTGGCCGCGGACGGTCCGCTCGCCGGCATCCTCGAGTACTCGGACGACGCCCTCGTGTCCGCCGACATCGTCGGCAACCCGGCTTCGTCCATCTTCGACTCGGCTCTCACGCGGGTCGACGGCCGGCACGTCAAGGTGGTCGCCTGGTACGACAACGAGTGGGGTTTCTCGAACCGCGTCATCGACACGCTGGAACTGCTCGCCGCAGCTCCGCTCGGGTAGCGGTCAAGGTCGCGGGTCACAAAGAGCAAGTTCTTTCGCCAGGTGGAAGAATTTACAGTTTTGCGGCATAGGTAATCGTCACTTAACGCTGCGTCGCGACACTCCCCTGCGGTCGAGGCAACCTCGGCTGAAGAGATGGGGGAGATCGTGTCTGTCCACGGATGGTCGGGGCGTGCGCTCACCGCGGCGCTCGCCCTGGCCCTGCTCAGCATCGCCGCGCCCGCCCAGGCGGCGCCCGCCGACCCCGGCGGCAAAGTGGCGCCCGATCTGCGCGCGCAGCTGACGTCCGGCCGTACGACGACGTTCTGGGCCGTGCTGCGCGACAAGGCTGACCTCGGTCCGGCCCGGCGCGCCGCCGGCAAGGAGCGCAATGCCCGGGTCTACCGGGCCAAGACCGAGCTCGCGGCGCGCAGCCAGGCCGGCCTGCGTGCCATGCTCAAGGCCCGCAAGGCGAGCTTCACGCCCTACTGGATCGCCAACACCGTCCGCGTCACCGGCGACGCGGACCTCGCTGCCGCCGTCGCCGCGCGTCCCGAGGTGAGCCGGGTGCTCGCCGACAAGGTGGTGCCGCTGCCCAAGGCGATTCCGGCATCGGCCCTGCCGGCCGTCCGCAACGGCACCCAGACCCTCGAGTGGAACCTCGACAAGATCCACACTCCCCGGGTGTGGGACGAGTTCGCCGACCGCGGCGAGGGCATCGTCGTGGCCAACGTCGACACCGGGGTTCAGTGGGACCACCCGGCCCTCGCCGCCGGCTACCGCGGCCGGGCGGCGGACGGCACGGTGAACCATGACTACTCGTGGTTCGACCCGACCGGCCTCTGCGCCGACGGCGTGCCGTGCGACAACGCCGGCCACGGCACCCACACCATGGGCACGATGGTCGGCCTCGACGGCGACCACGCGTACGGGGTCGCGCCGGGTGCGAAGTGGATCGCGGCCAAGGGCTGCGAGACCAACGGCTGCTCCACCGCCTCGCTGCTGGCCGCCGGGCAGTGGATCGTCGCCCCGACCGACCGGGCCGGCAACAACCCGCGGCCCGATCTGGCCCCGGACGTGGTGAACAACTCGTGGGGTGGCTGGGGCTTCGACCCCTGGTACTCGCAGATCGTCGACGCCTGGGTGGCGGCCGGCATCTTCCCGGCGTTCTCGAACGGCAACGCCGGCCCCGGTTGCGCCAGCGCGGGCTCACCCGGGAACTACACCGCCGCGTACGCCAGCGGCGCCTACGACTCCGCCGGCACCGTGGCGTCCTTCTCCAGCCGCGGCTCCGGGCAGGACGGCACCATCAAGCCGAACATCGCCGCGCCGGGTGTCGACGTACTGTCCAGCGTCCCCGGCGGCGGGTATGCCAGCCTCAGCGGTACGTCGATGGCCTCGCCGCACACCGCCGCCACCGTGGCGCTGCTCTGGTCGGCGGTCCCGGCACTGCGCCGCGACGTCGCGACCACCCGCCAGGTCCTGGACGTCACCGCCGAGGACGTCGACGACACCTCGTGCGGCGGGACGGCGGCCGACAACAACGTGTACGGCGAAGGCCGGCTCGACGCGTACGCGGCGGTGGCCGGGGCCCGGCAGCCGTCAGGCACCCTCGCCGGCACCGTGACGGCGGAGGGCACCCCGGCGGCGGGAGTCACGGTCGCCGTGTCCGGCCCGGTCAGCCGCCAGAGCACCACCGGCGCGGACGGCGCGTACCGGCTGGCCCTGCTGCCTCCCGGCACCTACCAGATCACCGCGACCAAGTACGGTTTCCGCAACGCCACCGGAACCGTCGAGGTGAAGGCCGGCGAGAGCGAGCGCTTCGACATCGCCCTCGAGCAGGCACCCACGGCGACTCTCTCGGGCACGATCACAGATGCGCAGGGCCCGGTCTCCGACGCGACCGTGGCGCTGACGAATACCCCCGCCACCACCAGCACGGACAGCGAGGGCAGGTTCCGGCTCACCGCGCCGGTGGGCCGCTACGAGCTGACGATCACACCGCCCGGCGGGTGCGACGCCGTCCAGACCCGCACGGTGGACCTGAGCGAGGACACGACGCTGAACATCCGCCTGGCCCGCCGCTGGGACGCGTACGGATACTCCTGCGCCCGCACCACCGGCGGCTACGTCGAAGGCACCGACCGCGTCGAGCTGTCCAACAGCGACGACGCGTCCGCCGAGCTGCAGCTGCCGTTCCCGGTGTGGTTCTACGGCCGGTACCAGCAGCAGGCGTGGGTCTCCAGCAACGGGCAGATCACGTTCAGCGGTCCGGAGACCGCCTACAACAACGTCGCCATCCCGGACCCGCTGCCGCCGAACAACGCGATCTCGGCGTTCTGGGACGACCTCTACGTCGACGAGGAGGCCGGCATCTACACCGCCACGGTGGGCGACCGCTTCGTCGTCGAGTGGCGCAACATCCGGTTCTACGCCGACGCGTCGCAACGCCTCTCGATCAGCGCGGAGATCTCCCGCGACGGCACGATCGCGCTGCACTACCGGGGTCTGCAGGGGGCCCTCGCCAGTGGAGGCAGCGCCACCATCGGCATCGAGAACGTCGACGGCACGGACGGCCTGCAGTACACGTTCGGGGCGAGCGCCCTGACCGACGGCGGCGGGGTCACGTTCCGCCCGCCGAGCGTCCCGTAGCCCCACCGCTCGAGTCACTTCGGAACAAGCCCGGGCCGGTCCGTACGGCCCGGCCCGGGCGAAGCGAAGGGGGCGGGGTGCCCGGCGTCAGCTCGGGGTGTACTCGGAGATGTGGAAGCAGGTGTTCTCGGCGTTGTCGCCCGTCTCCGAGACGTCGAAGGAGACCGCGACCGGGTGTCCGTCGGCCGGGTCGGCGCTGGTGGACATGTGGCCGCCGTCCTCGGACGCGCTGCGGGCCAGCTCCAGCAGGCCGCCCAGCGTCGGCACGTCGATCTCCTCCTCTCCGGTCATCGGGCGGCCGTCCACGCGTGCGGCCGAGGCGACCTTGCCGTTCTCGACGGTGACCCGGTAGACGCCGAGCGACGGACGGCCCTCGCACCGGCGCTCGAGCACGAACCCGTACGACGCGGGCTCGGTCCATGCCGGCGGCGACGCGGCGGTCGACGGGGCGGGACGCGGCTCCGGTTCGTCCGGCGACGAGGTGCAGCCACCGGCGAGCACGAGCACCACGAGGACGCCGACCAGCGGCAACGGTCGCACTTCGCACACTCTCCCTGGATCGGCGGAACGGCCGGCAGCACATGATTCCGGATACCGCCGCGCCCGCTCAACCCGGGGGACGACGGTTCAGGGAAGGGCCGCGACGAAGACGGCGACGGATCGGGCCGGGACCGTCAGCGTCCCGCCCTCGGCGAAGGCCGTGCGCAGCACCGGGTCCGCCGACGCGACCAGCTCCGGGTGCAGCGCCAGCTCGACCCCGGCCAGCTCCGGCACCTGCTCGACCGCCGGCGCCTCGGTGGCGTTGAAGACCGTCACCACGGTGCTCCACCGCGGGTCGAGGCCGGTGCCGTCGAGGCACATCACGATCACGCCCGGCGTCTCGTGCGGGCCGCCGAGCGGGAACGTCAGGCGGCGTTCCACCTCCTCGGCCGTCGGCAGACCGAAGACCGGCGACGAGCGGCGGATGCGCAGCAGCTCCGCGTACCGGGCCGCGGTCAGGTCCATGATCTCGGCGGACGGGACCAGCGACGGGTCGGCGAGCAGCGGGCGCGCCCACGGCCACTTGTCCTCGTTGTCCTCGGCCGGTGGCAGGCCCAGCCCGAAGCCGTTGCCGTCCGCGCCGTTCCAGCGGATCTGGTTGAACCAGTCGCCGGAGTTGTAGGAGTTGCGGTCGAGCGACTTGGACCGCAGCCGTTCGGTGCCCAGCGCCACGAAGCCGACGCCCTGCCCCAGCACGACGATGGACAGGGCGAGGATCTGCATCCGGCTGCGGTCGATCATGGGCAGGCCGGCGGGGAGCTTGAACGCCATGGCGTCGTAGAGGATCTCGTTGTCGTGGGCGTCGACGTAGTTGACGCACTCCCCCGGCGTGGCCGCATACCCGCTCGGCGAGCCGTTGTAGTCGATCTGGGCGCCGCTCTGCTCCGCCCCGGTGTGGGTGACGAACCTGTACGTCGCCAGCGCCCCCGACAGCCCCACCTTGATCCGGTCGTGCAGGGCCAGCGGCGTCGCCGAGCCGAGCCCGGTGGCGAAGCCGCGCACGCTCGGGTCGTCGCCGAACGAGCCGCCGCCGCGGACCGCGTCGCGCAGCCGGTCGTTGAAGGTGCCGATGCCGGTCCCGGCCATGTTGACCTGGGTGGCCTGGGCGAACCGGGCGTCGTACGCGACCTCGCCGAAGTTCCAGCCCTCGCCGTAGAGATAGATGTCCTGACCGCCCTCGAGATGGTCGAGGGTGACCCTGGTCTCGAGGATGTTGGCGCGCGGGTGGTGGCCCATGAGGTCGAAGCGGAAGCCGTCCACGTGGTAGTGCCGCGCCCAGGTCACGATGGAGTCGATGACGAGCCGGCCCATCATCGCGTGCTCGGGCGCGGTGTTGGCGCAGCAGGTGGACTCGGCGACCGTGCCGTCGTCCAGCAGCCGGTGGTAGTAGCCGGGCACGACGCGGTCGAGGACGCTGAACGGCGCCAGCCCGTCGGCCATCGTGTGGTTGTAGACCACGTCCATGACGACCCGCAGCCCGGCCGCGTGCAGGGCCGCCACCATCCGCCGGAACTCCAGGATGCGCGCGCTGCCGGTGGGATCGGTCGAGTAGCTGCCCTCCGGCGTGGTGTAGTGCAGCGGGTCGTACCCCCAGTTGAACCCGTCCCGGTCGGCGATCTCGGCGATCGCGCGCTGCTGCTCCGGCGAGTCCGGCGGGAAGGACGCCAGGTCGCAGGCGGGCACGGCCTGGTCGGCGCGCCGGTCGGGGACGGTGGCGAAGTCGAAGGCCGGCAGCAGGTGCACGTGGGTCAGCCCGGCGTCGGCGAGCATGCGCAGGTGCCGCATGCCCGCGCTCTCCTCGTCGGTGAAGGCGAGATAGGTGCCGCGGTGGGCGGGCGGGACCGTGTCGTCGAAGATCGAGAAGTCGCGGACGTGCAGCTCGGAGATCTGCATCCGGGCGGGCGGCACGGCCGGCGGGCGGGGCGCCGTGTCCCAGCCGGACGGCTTCAGCTCCGGGTCGTCCAGGTCGACGATCTGGCTGTGGGTCGAGTCGGCCGAGAGCGACACCGCGTACGGATCGGTGACGCTGGTGGTGACCACCCGCTGCGCCGCGGGATGCCAGACCTCCACGCGGTAGCGGTAGTAGCGGCCGACCCACTTGCGCTTGCCGGTGATGCTCCAGACGCCGGTCACCGCGTCGCGCTCCATCGGCAGGACCTTGGGCTCGTCCTCGGGGGTGCGCGACAGCTCCAGGGACACGTGGCGAGCGGTCGGCGCCCAGACCGCGAGCGTCGGCTTCTCGTCGTCGAAGATCACACCGAGCTCGGCGTCGGCGGCGTCCGCGTAGAGGTCGTCGAGGACGCCGGGCAGCTGGACCGCGGTCGTCGCGACGACGTGGCCGCCGTGGTCGCGGCCGACCACGAGGAGCTGCCCGCGCAGCAGATGGCCGAGGGCGGCGTCGCCCAGCTCGGGCACGGCGAACGCCCGGTAGGCGCGCAGGTGCGGGAAGCGGCGGCTCTGGGCCTGGAACAGCCCGCCCGGCCGGGGCGTCAGCGGCAGCATCGTGCGCTCGCCGGAGAGCTCGTCGCCGTCGCGGCGCAGCGCGCCCGTGGTCGCGGCGACCAGGGTGAAGCCCTCGGCGAGCTCGGCGATCCGGGCGGGCAGGGCGATGGTGGTGCGGTCGACGAAGACCGCCAGGGCCCGTGCCGGGTCCAGCTCCGGACCCAGAGACCGAAGATCAGGATGTACGGGCGCGGGCTCACCCGACAGCAGCCACACCTCACGCCCCCGGGAGAAGTCGAGGCGCTGGTCGTCGGGCAGGTCCTTGTGGTCGCCGCGGTGGATCACGAAGCGCAGGCCCGCCGCATCGTGGCGCACGGGCACCGTGAAGACGGCACCGAACCCGTCGAACGCCGAGGGTGTCACCGGCTCGTGCCACCGCGGTTTCGAAGGCGTGCCCTCCCAGGCGTGCACGCCCCACCCCGAATAGTCACCGTCGGCACGGCGGTAGTGGATGACCGCGAGGCCGTCGTCGGGCGCCGGGGGCGGGGTGAAGCCGGCCGCCTCGGCGCTCGGGTAGACCTCCAGGTCGCCGGGCCGCAGCCAGATCTCGGGGGTGGCCGCCGGATCGACGTGCCGGTCCTCCGCGACGTCCTTGGCGCCCGAGCGGTCGACGACCAGGAACCCCACCTGCCGGGCGTCGTCGGTGAGCCGCACCCAGGCGAACCGCCCGTACGCGTCCTCACCGGCGAAGGTGTGACCGTCCGGGAATCCGGTGACCGCGTCGGGGTCGATGTCACCCCACGCGTGCAATGACCAGTCGCCGTAGCCCGCGTCGTCGCGCCGATAGTGCACGACCAGCCATTGCGGCCGGTGAGGTGCGGTCAGTGCCTCGGGCGGGGCCATCTCGATCGTGGTCACCTGGCCATGATGGCACCGGGGTACGTCACTTTTTCAGTGCGTTGCGATCACTGTGGTGATTCGCGGTCCGGCGACGTCGGCCCGCAGCAGGTAGCGGTAGCGCTCGCCCGGGACCGCATTGCCCAGGCTGTCCAGGTATTCCCACTCGACCGCCACCATCGCCAGCACCTCGCTGAGCCACTGGACGTCGTGCAGCTGGGCGTGGGCGGCAACGATCTGCTGTTCCCTGTACGCCGGGGCGGCGCCGAGGAAGGACAGCGCCACCGCCGCCGGGGAGGTGAAGGTGAAGCTGTACGAGTCGGCCACCACCATCCCGGGCAGCGCGTAGCAGCCGGCGACCGCGGCGACGTCGCCCCGGGTCAGCGCGGAGCCGTAGCGGTCGAAGAATTCGGTGAGGTCGTCGAGGTCCGTGGTCGCCTTCACGGAACTCCGTGTTCCCCATGATCACCGGTGGTAAACCTCGGGGGCGGGTTGCAGCAAATAACAAGACGGACGTACGGTTTACCGAAGACGTGAACCCTCAGTTAGGTAGCCCTAACCGGCGGGCGGCCGTCACCGGTGCGGAAGACTGATGAGGACTACTCACGGTCGCTGGGTGTGAAGGAGATGACGTGGCCAGCCTCGACACCTTTGGTGCGAAGAGCGAGCTGCGCGTCGATGACGCGAGCTACGAGATTTTCACGATCGACAAGGTGGAGGGCCATGAGCGACTGCCCTACTCCCTGAAGATCCTGCTGGAGAACCTGCTCCGCACGGAGGACGGCGCGAACATCACCGCCGACCACATCCGGGCCCTCGGCGGCTGGGACCCCACCGCCGACCCGAGCGTGGAGATCCAGTTCACCCCGGCGCGGGTCCTCATGCAGGACTTCACCGGCGTCCCCTGCGTCGTCGACCTGGCCACCATGCGCGAGGCCGTCAACGACCTCGGCGGCGACCCCACCAAGGTCAACCCGCTGGCCCCCGCCGAGCTGGTCATCGACCACTCGGTCATCGCCGACCTGTTCGGCCGCGAGGACGCGTTCGCCCGCAACGTCGAGCTGGAGTACCAGCGCAACCGCGAGCGCTACCAGTTCCTGCGCTGGGGCCAGACGGCGTTCAACGAGTTCAAGGTCGTCCCGCCCGGCACCGGCATCGTGCACCAGGTCAACATCGAGTACCTGGCCCGTACGATCATGGAGCGCAACGGCCAGGCGTACCCGGACACCGTCGTCGGCACCGACTCGCACACCACCATGGTCAACGGCCTGGGCGTGCTGGGCTGGGGCGTCGGCGGCATCGAGGCCGAGGCGGCCATGCTCGGCCAGCCGGTGAGCATGCTCATCCCGCGCGTCGTCGGCTTCAAGCTCTCCGGCGAGATGCCGGCCGGCACCACCGCGACCGACCTCGTGCTCACGATCACCGAGATGCTCCGCGAGCACGGCGTGGTCAGCAAGTTCGTCGAGTTCTACGGCCCCGGCGTCAGCGCCGTGCCGCTCGCCAACCGCGCGACCATCGGCAACATGTCGCCGGAGTACGGCTCCACGGTCGCGATCTTCCCGATCGACGACGAGACCATCAAGTACCTCAAGCTCACCGGCCGCTCCGAGGCGCAGGTCAAGCTCGTCGAGGCGTACGCGAAGCGCCAGGGCCTGTGGCTCGACCCGAACGCCGAGCCGAACTACTCCGAGCGCCTCGAGCTCGACCTGTCGACGATCGTGCCCTCGCTGGCCGGCCCGAAGCGCCCGCAGGACCGCGTGCCGCTGAACGCCGCCAAGTCGATGTTCCGCGACGCGCTCACCAACTACGTGCAGGCCGAGGGCCACGCCGACGAGGCCAGCGCCGAGTCGTTCCCGGCCAGCGACCCGCCGGCCAACGCGGTCGACGACGAGGCGGACAAGCCGCACATCTTCAGCGCGGCGGCCGGCGCGAACGGACGCCCGTCGAAGCCCACCCGGGTGGTCGGCGAGGACGGCACCGAGTTCGAGCTGGACCACGGCTTCGTCGGCATCGCGGCCATCACGTCCTGCACCAACACCTCCAACCCGCAGGTCATGATCGGCGCGGCGCTGCTGGCCAAGAACGCCGTCGAGCGCGGCCTCACCCGCAAGCCGTGGGTCAAGACCACCCTGGCGCCCGGTTCCAAGGTCGTCATGGACTACTACGACCGGGCCGGCCTCACGCCGTACCTGGACAAGATCGGCTTCAACCTGGTCGGCTACGGCTGCACCACCTGCATCGGCAACTCCGGCCCGCTGCCCGAGGCCATCTCGGCGGCGGTCAACGAGGCCGACCTCACCGCGGTGAGCGTGCTCTCCGGCAACCGCAACTTCGAGGGCCGGATCAACCCCGACATCAAGATGAACTACCTGGCGTCCCCGCCGCTGGTCGTCGCGTACGCGCTGGCCGGCTCCATGGACATCGACATCACCACGGAGCCGCTCGGCATCGGCTCGGACGGCAAGCCGGTCTTCCTGGCCGACATCTGGCCGAGCTCCAAGGAGATCGACGACGTCATCGCCTCCGCGATCGGCGCCGAGGGCTTCAGCGCGGCCTACTCGGACGTCTTCGCCGGCGACGAGCAGTGGCAGTCGCTGCCCACGCCGGAGGGCAAGACCTTCGAGTGGGCCGAGGAGTCGACCTACGTGCGCAAGCCCCCGTACTTCGAGGGCATGGAAGCCACGCCGGCGCCGGTCACCGACATCACCGGCGCGCGCGTGCTGGCGAAGCTCGGCGACTCGGTCACCACCGACCACATCTCGCCGGCCAGCTCGATCAAGCCGGACTCCCCCGCGGGCAGGTACCTCGCGGAGCACGGCGTCCCCCGGCACGAGTTCAACTCGTACGGTTCCCGACGCGGCAACCACGAGGTGATGATCCGCGGCACGTTCGCCAACATCCGGCTCCGCAACCAGCTGGTGCCCGGCGTCGAGGGCGGCTTCACGGTGAACCACCTGACCGGCGACCAGACCACCATCTACGACGCCTCGGTGGCGTACAAGGAGGCCGGCGTCCCGCTGGTCATCCTCGCCGGCAAGGAGTACGGCTCGGGCTCGTCGCGCGACTGGGCGGCCAAGGGCACGATGCTGCTGGGCGTCCGCGCGGTCATCGCCCAGTCGTACGAGCGCATCCACCGCTCCAACCTCATCGGCATGGGCGTCCTGCCGCTGCAGTTCCCGCCCAAGACCGACGCGGAGTCGCTCGGCCTGACCGGCACCGAGACGTTCACCATCACCGGCGTGACGGAGCTGAACGAGGGCGGCATCCCCTCCACGGTGAAGGTCCGCACCGACACGGGCGTGGAGTTCGACGCCGACGTGCGCATCGACACCCCCGGCGAGGCGGACTACTACCGCCACGGCGGCATCCTCCAGTACGTCCTGCGCAAGATGCTCACCAGCTGACGCGTACGCACGCAGAAACGCCCCGTCGTCCCCTGTGGACGGCGGGGCGTTCCGCGTTGTGTGACCCAGCTCGCGCCGATCTGTTCTGTTTCTTTGTAGATCGTTCTTTTTCGACTTCTACGCTCGGCAGCATGATGAAGATCCAGAAACCGACCATCCTCGCCCTGTCCGCCGCGGCGGCTCTGGCCGGCGCCGTCAGCCTCTCCCCCGGCGCCGCGCAGGCAGCCGCCCCCATCAACCTCGTGGTGATCCACAACGACAGCCATTGCGACGAGACGACCGGCAAGTGGGCCGTCGACTGGTCGATCGAGAACCTCTCGGCCGCCCCGGCGACCATCGTGCAGGTCACCTCGACCCCGCAGGACAGTCCCGCCTCCCCGCTCCCGGGAACCATCGACGGCCTGAGCACCATCCACGCCACCCAGCAGGTGGCCGGCGCCACCGGGCAGATCGCCACCCTGGCCGTCGCCACCACCTGGGGCGACGGCCCGAGCTACACCGCCTCCTGGGAGTTCCACCCGCCGTTCCCCTGCCGGCAGGCCCGCACCGCCGCCTGACCCCGTCCGACCATTTCCGGACGGACCGAAAGCCAGGTCTCGGAGTGCCCCGCCGGCCCGCGCCGGCGGGGGCGACCCGCCGGCGGACCGGTCCGCTACGCTCACCGCCGCAACCGACCATGGGAGCGGCATGGGAGTCGACTACAGCTATCAGGTGTACGTGCCGCACCGTGCCGTGGGCCGCTTCCTCCGGAACGTCGCGGCGCTCAGCCGCAACGACGGAACCGGGACGACGGTGCTCCTGCCGGATGGAACGGAGGTGCTGCTGCCCGGCACCTACGGCTTCGAGGCAGGCCGGACGGTCGAGTGGGCCGACGTCATCGCGGCTTCCAGCTTCGACCTGTCGCCATGCTTTCCCGCCGACGCCCCGCTACGCGAGTTCGACGCGATGTACGGCGGCACCGCGCACCCTTGGCCGGACGGCACGGTTCGCTACTCGGTGGCGTACACGTATCTCATGGTCTTCGACGGCTCGGAGCTGCTGCCCGAGCATTCAATCTTCGACTTCACGCCGGCGACCACCGGTCAGTCGCAACTCTTCCTCCGCTCGCCGTCGATCCGGAGGACCTTCGCCGATCTGGCGATGTCGGTCGGAGCGCCGCTGTGCCTGCTCGACGTCGAGGAGGACTTTCACGTCGTCGTCACGGCGCGAGACCGGGCGCTCTCGATCCGGGTGCCCGGCCCCTGCGTGCTCTGGGACCGCGGGGCGCGGGCCGCGGAGGCGTATCGCGAGTTGTCAGCTGAGCCGACTCCCGAGGGGCGATGGATCATCGGACCGGATCACCCGGGCTACGCGGCGTTCGCGGCGAGCGTCGCCCGGCATTCTGGAGTGGCCGGGACCGTGACGCCTCCTCGCTGACACAATCCGATCGTGCGGACCTGGCGATGGTGGGGCGTGCTGCGGCTAGCGCTCGTCCTGGTGTGGCTGGTCGCCGCAACGGTCACCTGGTGGACGACGCCGCGGCAGCAGGACTACGCGCAGGCCCAGGCGGACCTGACCGCGGGCCGGGTGACTGCGTACCAGTGGGGGGACCACTGGGACGTCGACCGGTCCCGGCGCTGGTTCGGCAGCGCCACGCTGGAGTCGTCCGGCACCCTGGGGCCGCTGTTCGCCTGGCGGACCGCTGACGGTCGGGTGCACTGGACCGACACCTCCGACTTCGAGGAGGTCCACGAGACGGGCGCGGTCAGTGCTACGGACTATGCCGGGCCCGGTGCCGTCGGTCTCGCGCAGACCATTCGCGCCGCGGGGCGGGAAGGCTCGAACCGCGACGTGGACTCCCCCGGTCCGCTGCTCGTCGCGGCCGGCGCCCTTCTCGGCCTCGTCTTCCTCGGCGTCGTCATCGCCGGGCCGGCTCCCCGCCTCGGTACCCGGTGGTACTGGTTCTGGCTGGTCTCCACCGCACCCTTCGGGCTCGGCCTGCTCTTCTGGCTGTTCCGGGACCACCCGTGGACACGCTCGGCGAGACCGGCCGACCCGCCCGGCGACCGGGACCGGCGGGACCGCGGCGTTCTCGGCCTGTGTATCGGGATGCTGGCGTCGCTCGTGATCAGCATTCTGCTGTTTTTCCTGCACGGTTCCCTCGGTGACCGCTGGGTGCCGTCGCCCGGCTCCTGAGCCTGCGCCTGGTCGCGGGCGGTTGCGGATGGGGCCGACCGGCCGATGGCACCGCCGCGAACCGTCGGCGACCACGAGGATCCATTGTGGATGCGAGAACGGGAGATCATGGCGAAACGTCTGATGGGCACCCTCGCGGTTGCCGTGCTGGTCACCGGCGCGGCCTTCGCGGCGGCAGGGCAGCTGCGACGTGAGCCGGTGGCTGTGGGTCGTGCCCGCGTCCGCGGAGCAGCCCACGGCCGAGGAGGACTTCAACGGCACGCTGACCCAGTTCAAAGCCACCCAGGGCGGCACGAAGGAGCAGGGCGGCTACTGCGAGGTCGAGCAGTGACGACGTCCGGTGCGGGGCGCGGGAATTGACTTGCGCCCCGAAACCGGTTCCGTACTGTGGTGGCGATCAATGAAGGCATCCATACGGGGGTTGCTGCCACATGCCCATCGTCGAGGCGAGAGCCCTGACCAAAGTGTTCCGCCGCCCGGACAAGGGTCCCGGCCTGGCCGGCTCCGTCAAGCATCTGTTCGCCCGCCGTTACCAGGAGAAGGTCGCGGTCGACCACGTCGACCTGTCCATCGAGGCCGGCGAGGCGGTCGCGTACGTCGGGCCCAACGGCGCCGGCAAGTCCACCACCGTGAAGCTGCTCAGCGGCATCCTGGTGCCGACGGCGGGCGACGTGAGCATCGACGGGCTGCACCCGCAGCGCGACCGGATGACGGTGGCGCACCGCATCGGCGTGCTGTTCGGGCAGCGCACGCAGCTCTGGTGGGACCTGCCGGTCGCCGAGTCGCTGGCCGTCCTCCGCGACCTGTACGGCATCGACCACGGCACCTACCGCAAGCGGCTGGCCCGCTTCGACGAGGTGCTGGAGCTCGGCGAGATCCTGCCCGTCATGGGCCGCAAGCTGTCTCTCGGCCAGCGGATGCGCGCGGACCTCGCGGCGGCGCTGCTGCACAACCCGCAGGTCGTCTACCTGGATGAGCCGACCATCGGGCTGGACCTGGCGGTCAAGGACCGGGTCCGCGAGTTCTTCCGCAGCATCCGCGACGAGGGCACCACGGTCATGCTCACCAGCCACGACCTCGCCGACATCGAGGGCTTCTGCCGCCGGCTGGTCATCATCGACGAGGGCCGGATCATCTTCGACGGCGACCTGGAGGCGGTGAAGGACCGGTTCGCCCGTGAGCGGATCCTGCACATCGAGACGGCGCGGCCCGCGCCGCTCGAGAGCCTGCGGGCGTCGCTGCCCGGCGCGGAGGTCACGGTCGAGGACAGTCCCGTCCGGTACGCCGTACGCTTCGACCGCTTCGACATGACGGCGGGGCAGGCGGTGACGGCGCTGGCGGGGCTCACCGAGCTGGTGGACTTCCGGGTGGACGAGCCGAGCATCGAGGACGTCATCCGCCGGGTGTACTCGGGCGAGCTGGTGCTCGGATGAGGCGCTACCGGGCCCTGATTCGGGCCACCGCGCGGGCCGCGCTCGCGTACAGGTTCAACCTGCTGCTCGGTCTCGGCGCCGTGCTCGTCCAGCTGGTCGCGTTGCTCGCGGTGTGGCGGGTGATCCTCGAGCAGGCGCCGGTGAACGGGTTCACGTGGCCGCAGATGCGGGCGTACCTGCTGGTCGCGTTCGCCGCCGGCACGGTGATCTCGGTGCTGGGCGACTTCCGGATGGCGTTCCGCATCCTCGACGGGGACGTCGCGCTGGACCTGGTCAAACCGGTGGACTACCAGATGGCCCGGTTCGCCGAGGCGATCGGCGGCCTCTGGATCGAGATCGTCCTGATCGGGGTGGTCGTCGGCGCCACGCTGGCCGTGACCGGCGGCGTGGACACCCCGGCCGGGCCGGCACTCGCCCTGTTCACGGCCAGCATGCTGCTGCTCGTACCGTTGAAGTTCCTGATCGTCTATGTGAGCACGCTGACCTGCTTCTGGACGCAGAACTTCATCGGTGTGCAGTGGGCGCGCATCGCCGTCATCAACCTGTTCTCCGGTGCGCTCATCCCGCTGGCGTACCTGCCGGGCTGGCTGGCGACGGCGGCCCAGTGGTCGCCCTTCGCCGGGCTCACCTCCACCCCGGCGCTGATCTTCCTGGGCCGGGTCGACACCTGGCACGGGCTGCAGCTGGTGGCGGTGCAGCTCGGCTGGGTCGTCGTCCTCTGGTTCGCCGCCCGCCTGGTGTGGCGGGCGGGCCTGCGCCGGCTCACGGTCAACGGAGGCTGACATGCGTACGGCACGGCTCTACCTGCGGCTGCTCGGCGCCCACTTCCGCTCGCTGCTGGAGTACGAGGCCGACTTCCTCATCCTGGCGGTCGCCACCGTCCTGATGCAGGTGGTGAACATCGTCTTCCTGTCGGCCCTGTTCGCGAAGGTCCCGGCGATCCACGGCTGGACCTTCTGGTCGGTCCTCATGATGTTCGGCGCGGTCGCCCTGGCCGAGGGCGTCGGCTCCCTGTTCTTCGACGGCATGTGGAGCCTGGCCTGGCAGATCAACCGCGGCGACCTCGACTACTTCCTCGTCCGCCCGTACCCGGTGGCCCTGCAGTCGAGCAGCGCCGCGATCGGCATCAACGGGCTGAGCAACATCGTCATGGGCGGCATCATGATCGGCACCGGCCTCGCGCACGTGGACGTCACCTGGACGCCGTGGCGGGTGCTGCTCGGCATCCTGCTGCTGATCAGCTCGATCGTCATCAAGCTCTCGATCAACCTGGCCACGAACGCGGCGTCGTTCTGGCTGTCCAGCCCCACGCCGCTGTTCGCCTTCGCCATGCACCAGGTCGGCGACCTGGCCCGTTTCCCGTTGTCCATCTACCCGGTGGCGCTGAAGGCGGTGCTCGGCGCGGTGCTGCCGTTCGCGTTCATCAGCTTCTTCCCGGCCGCGTATCTGCTGGACACAGGCCAGTCCCGATGGCTCGGACTGCTGACGCCGCTGGTCGCCGCGTACTGCGCCGGCGCGGCGGCCTTCATCTTCAAGCGCGGCCTCCGCCGCTACGAGAGCGCGGGCAACTGAAGGATTTCCGTACGCCGATTCCGGCGCTGTCACATTGAATACCTTGGTACCCGGATGCCGGTACCACCGGCTCGGCCGAGCCGCCGCCCGCTACCGATACCCGGATCGCTCCGCGCAGCCGGCCTCGTCCGGAGGGCTCGGGGCCGGGCGGCCGGCGAGGGCCGGTGAACCCACTCGCAGCCGGGTCACCTCGGCGCCACCGTCGGTGGGCTGCGCAGCTCCATCTCGAGCGCGCCCGAGGAACGCCGGCCGATGCCGCCCTGACCACCGATCTTGCGGCAGCGGGAGGGCTAGGCTCGGCCCATGGATGACAAGACTGTGCTGGGCCGGATCCACGGCCTGGTCGACGAGGAGCACAAGCTGCGCGAGCAGCTGCGCCGGGGCGAGATCAGCGGCGACGAGGAGCGCGCCCGGCTCGCGGAGCTCGAGGAGGCGCTGGACCAGTGCTGGGATCTGCTCCGCCGGCGCCGGGCCGCCCGGGACGCGGGACACGACCCGGACGCCGAGCAGGCGCACACCACCGGCGAGGTCGAGAACTACCTCCAGTGACCTGCGGTCCGCGACCGCCGGGGTGACCGGCGGCCGCGGCCCGGTTGTCAGAGCAGGCCGGCCTCGTACGAGAGCCGTTCGATCAGCTCCTCGGTGTCCACCTTGAGCCCGCGCGAGCTGAACCAGGCCGCCACGTTGCGCACGTCCCGGGCCATGAACTCGCCGCCCTGCGGGTTGGCGATCACGTCGACCACCTGCGGCAGGTCGATGAGCACCAGCCGCCCCTGGTGGACGAGCGTGTTGTACGGCGACAGGTCCCCGTGCGCGATCTGGGCCCGGGCGAGCACGCTGAGCGCCTCCACCATCTGCTGCCACAGGTCCTCGAGGCCGTCGCGGTCGGGGCGGACCTGGGCGAGCCGGGGCGCCGCCTCGCCGGTCTCCCAGTCGCCGATGAACTCGAGCAGGAGTTCCGTGCCGATCAGCTGGACCGGGTACGGCACCGTGATCGTGCCGCCCTCCTGGCCGACCTGCCAGAGCCGGGACAGCGCGCCGAACTCGGCGGCCGCCCACTGTCCGGCGATGAGCTCCTTGCCGAACGACGTGCGGTTGGTCATGGCGCGCATCTCGCGGGAGCGGCGTACACGGCGGCCTTCGAGGTAGCCGGCGTCGCGGTGGAAGAGGCGGTGGTCGCCGTCGCGGTAGCGCTTGGCGGCCAGCATGCTGGTCTTGTCGGTGTCCGGGATGCCCCGCCGGACCAGGTAGACGTCGGCTTCCTTGCCGGTCTTGAGCATGCCCAGCTCGGTGTCGACCGCGCCGTACTCGGTGCGGACCCAGTCGGGGCGGGGCTCGGGGCCGTGCAGCGCACCGTCCCAGGTCGACCAGCGGTCACCGGTGTCGGGAAGGTCGGGGTCCTCGGTGAGCTGCGGCTCGAGGCGGCCGCGCTTTACGAAGTCGGGCTCGTCGTCGTCGAACTTGCGGCGGCCGCGGCGCATGGTGGCCGGGCCGAAAGAGTCGTGCTCTCGCACTGGATGGTCTCCTCGGAGAAGGAAGAAGGAAGTTTCTGAACCTGGGCACGGCGAAGGACAACGACAGCCATGGGGTCCACCCCCTTCTCTCGAGAATTCCTGCGGAACACGTACGGGAGCACTCTCCCGGGGGACGCCCGGGCGTGCAACCTATTTTCCGGTCGCCATGATGGCCGACAGGCCCTGGATGACGTTGCCCACGACGCGGGTCGGCGCGAACCGGTTGTCGATCCACTCCCGGCCCCGGTGCAGCCACACGCTCGGTAGTCCCATGGCGGCCGCCCCGCCGATGTCGGCCTCGGGGCTGTCGCCCACGATCCAGGCGCCGCTGAGCCGCATCCGGACGCGCTGGGCGGCCAGCGCGAAGATCCGCGGGTTGGGCTTGCTCACCCCTGCCTGCTCGGAGATCACCCAGTCGGCGATGTAGCGGTCCAGCCCGGTCCGGCGGATCCGCGATTCCTGCTGCTCGTGCGGGCCGTTGGTGACCACGACCGGCACCCAGCCGGCGTCGCCGGCGATCTGCAGCGCGCAGGCCACCAGGGGATCCAGCCGCTCGTACGCCAGGGGCCCCTCGTGCAGCTCCTCCAGCAGGTCGATGGAGGGCACGTCGAGCTGGTAGCGGTCGCGGACCAGGTCGGCGAGGTCCCACCGCGAGGTGAGCCCGTCGGCATCCACGGAGAGTAACCAGTCGAGATCTTCCTGTGGTGCTCCGATCTCGTCGAGAAAGCCCTTCGCCCACAACTTGAAGGCACCGCTGCGGTCGAGCAGGGTGTCGTCCAAGGCGAGGAAGACGAGAGGCACCCGCGCACTCTACGTGAGTGAATACGGGAGCGAACACCCCAAGTGTGTTAACTGTGGGCCGTCCGGTCGGCTGTTTTCGCATCATCAGGAAGCCGGTGCCGAGGGTGGCAAGCCGTACGTACGGATTGCAAGCGCCCACGGCCGCGTGACACCATCGCTTCCGTGCCCAGGGTAAGCCAGGACCAGCTAGAAGCCCGCCGCCACGAGATCCTCGCGGCGGCCCGCGGGTGCTTCGCGCGGTACGGCTACGAGGGCGCCACCGTGCGCCGCCTCGAGGAGGCCACCGGCCTGTCCCGGGGCGCGATTTTCCACCATTTTCGCGACAAGGACTCGCTGTTCCTCGCGGTGGCCGAGGACGACGCCGCCGCGATGGTCGAGACGGTGGCCCGCAACGGCCTCGTCCAGGTGATGCGGGACCTGCTGGAACGGGCCGGCGGGAGCGGTGACACCGCCGGCTGGCTCGGCACCCAGCTGGAGGTGTCCCGGCGCCTGCGCACCGACCCGGAGTTCGCCAAGCGCTGGACCGAACGGTCGGCGGCGGTCGCGACGGCCACCCGGGACCGCCTCCAGCGCCAGCGCGAGGCCGGGGTGCTGCGCGAGGACGTGCCGGTCGACGTGCTGACCCAGTTCCTGGAGCTGGCGTACGACGGGCTCGTCCTGCACCTCGCCACCGGCCGTCCGGCGGGCGAGCTCAGCCGAGTGCTCGATGTCGTGGAGGAAGCTGTCAGGCGACCGTGATTCCACCGTTGCATCGGCCTGCACAATGAGGCCAGCGACACTGCGAACACGGGAGGTCACATGAACGACACGTGGGGCGTATCCGGTCCGACCTTCCTCCTCTGGTATCTCGCCGCCGTCGTGGCGGTGGCCGTGCTCGCCGCCGTGCACCGCCGCTCCCTGTTCGCCGGTACGCGCGGCGCCCACGTCGACAAGCTGGGACCGCAGCAGCTCGCCTACCTGAACGGCGGCGACCGGCTCGCGGTCTACGCCTCACTCGGCGGGCTCCGCGGCGCGGACGCCATCGGCAGCGCGCCCGACAAGACCCTGTGGCAGAGCGGCCCGCTGCCCAGCGGCGTCACTCCGCTGGACACCGCCGTGTACAACGCGGCCGGGCGCCGCATCCGGGCTCGCGAGGTCTTCGCCGACCAGTGGGTGCGTTCCGCGCTCGACCAGCTCCGCGCCGGCCTGGAGCAGAACGGCCTGGCGGTCACCGCGGCTCAGCTGCAGGCGGCCCGGCTGTGGGTGGTCGCCGGCGTCGCGCTGGTGCTGCTCGGCATTGCGCGGCTGATGGCCGGGTTGGTTAACGGCAAGCCGGTCCTCTTCCTGGTCTTCGCCCTCGTGTTCGCCATCATCGTGACCGTCAAGCTGTGGCAGTCGACGCGGTGGGCGACGGGCGCGGCCCTCAGGGGCATGACGGAGCTGCGGCGGCGGCACGACTACCTGTCCCCCCGGCAGTCCCCCTCGTACGCGACCTACGGCGCCGGCGGCGCGGCGATGGGCGTGGCCCTGTTCGGGGCGGCGTCGCTCTACACGATGGACCCGGCCTTCGCCGAGGAAGCCGAGATCCAGCGCATCAACGCCGCCGGCGCCGCGAGCAGCGCAGGCGGCTCCAGCTGCAGCAGCGGCAGCTCCTGCAGCAGCGGCAGCTCCTGCGGCGGCGGCAGCTCCTGCGGAGGTGGCGGGGGCTGCGGCGGCGGTGGGTGCGGCGGATGACGGCGTACGGGGTGGGCATCGGCTGGCGCCCCGAGATCGCCGGGTTCGTCGCGCAGCTTCCCGGCCTGCGCTTCGCCGAGGTCGTCGCGGAGTCGGTGCACGCGCACGGCGACCTGCCCATCGGCCTCACCGACCTGCGCGATCGCGGCGTCGCCGTGGTGCCGCACGGCGTGAAGCTCTCCCTCGGCGGCGCGGAGCCGGTCGAGTCGGCCCGCGTCGCCCACCTGGCGGCCGTGGCGCAGCGCCTCGGCGCTCCCCTGGTGAGTGAGCACATCGCGTTCGTCCGGGCGGGCGGGGTGGAGGCGGGGCACCTGCTGCCGGTGCCGCGCAGCCGGGAGGCCGTCGCCGCGGTCGTCGGCAACGTTCGCCGTACCCAAGCAGAGCTGGACGTCCCGCTGGCGCTCGAGCCCATCGCCGCTCTCTTCGACTGGCCCGACGACGAGCTCGACGAGGGCGCCTTCCTGACCGAGATCCTCGAGCAGACCGACGCTCTCCTGCTGCTCGACGTGGCCAACGTGTACGCCAACGCCCGCAACCGCGGCACCGATCCGGCGGCGCTGTTCGACCGGCTGCCGCTCGAGCGGATCGCGTACTGTCACGTGGCCGGCGGCGCCGCGCACGACGGCGTCTACCACGACACCCACACCGACGCGGTGCCGCGGGAGGTGCTGGAGCTGGTCACCGAGCTGTGCGGACGGCACCGGCCGCCCGCGCTCATGCTGGAACGCGACGGGGCGTACCCGCCCGCGGCCGAGCTCGCCGCGGAGCTGGACGCGATCGCCGCCGCGTCCGGATACCCGGTGATCACGTGACGTCGCTCGCCGAGCGGCAGGCGGCGCTGGTGGCGGCGCTCACCTCGGGCGCGCCCGTACCCCCGGGTTTCGACGCACGGCTGGTCGAGACCGCCCGCGTCGCGCTGCTGCGCAAGCGGGCCGGGGAGGTCGCCCGGCAGTGGCCGGAGCTGGCGGCCGCGCTGGGACCGCGATGGCTGCCGGAGTGGACGGCATGGGCAGCGGCCCGGCCGACCAACGGTTCCCTGCGCGACGGCTGGGATCTGGCGCGCGACCTCACCGCGAGCGGCGCTCTGCCGCCCAGGGCCGGAGCGGAGCTGGCCGTCCGGGAGGCGGCGATGCACTACGACGGCCGGACCGCGCCGCGGCCACGACGGTTGCCGGCCCTGCGCCGCGCGGCCGGCGCCGTCGCCGTGCAGGCCGGCGGGCGGGTACGCGTCCTGCGCCGGTAACGTCGGCGTCCATGGACGGAGCTGCACTGGTCACCGGCGCCTCCCGGGGCCTGGGCGCCCACATCGCCCGGCGGCTGGCGGCGGACGGGCGGCCCGTGGCGGTGAACTATCTTCCCGACCGCGAGGACGCCGAACGCGTCGTCGCCGACATCACGCGCGCCGGTGGCCGCGCCGCAGCGTTCCACGCCGACGTCACCGACGAGGACGACGTGACGGCACTGGTCGCCGCCGTGGAGGCCGAGCTGGGGCCCGTCGACGTCCTCGTGCCCAACGCGACCGGCCCGCAGCCGGTCATCGACGCGGTCGACGTGACCTGGCAGGACCATCTCGACCAGCTGACCTTCTTCGTGAAGAGCCCGACGCTGCTCATGCAGGCGGTGGTGCCGGGGATGCGCTCACGCGGCGGCGGCCGGATCGTGCAGATCGGGTCCGACCTGTTCGAGCGGTCGGCGCCGGGGATGTCGGCGTACAGCGCGGCCAAGGGCGCTCAGCTCTCCCTGACCCGGACGTGGGCGCGGGAGCTCGGGCCGTGGAACATCACCGTGAACGTGGTGGCACCGGGCTGGATCCCGGTGGAGCGGCACGCCTCGATGGACCCCCGCTACGTCGAGGCATACCGCCGCGAGGTGCCGCTGGGCCGGATGGGTACGCCCGCCGAGATCGCCGACGTGGTCGCCTTCCTCGCCTCCGACGCCGCCCGCTTCATCACCGGGGAACGCATCACGGTCAACGGCGGCCACGTCATGGACTGAGCATGCGGGCGCGCAGCAGCTCGTCGGTGCTGACGAGGTCCGCTCCCGCGCCGGCCAGGCGCACGTCCCGCCCGGCCAGGTCCGTCAGCTCGGCGTCGGCCCCCATCTCGCGCAGCAGCTCGATCGCCGCGGCGACACGACGTCCCCGCTCGATCGCACCCACCAGGGCCGGGACCAGCTCACCAGCCGGCACGCCGAGCCGCCACAGCGCGCCCGCCGCGCCCACACCGGCTGACGCGTCGCCGAGCAGTGCCCGCAGGTCCGGTTCCCAGACGCGCATCTCGCCGCGCCACCCACCCGTTCCCCCGGCGAGGTCGGTCACGACGGTCGTCGCCAGCGCCGCGCGCGGCCCACCGGCGGTCAGGACGGCGTACAGGGTCGGCAGGGCCGCGGTCGTGTCGCCGGTGGCCGCGATGACGATCTGCGCGGCCAGCACCTGGGCGGCGCACTGCGGCTGGGTGGCGGCGGCCGCGCCGGTGAGGAGCAGCTCGAGCTCCGGCACGAGCGGCTGGGCCAGCGGACCGAGCAGCGCCACGACGCCCGGCGGGACCGGCGGCCGGGCGGTGAGCAGGGCGCGCAGGGCGGGCGCCGGGTCGCCGGTCAGCCGGAACAGCGCCGTGGCGGCGAGGAGCCCGCCGGGCCGGGTGGCGGCCGCGCGCAGGCCCGGGATCATCGGCGCGGCGGCATGGCCGACGGCGAGCAGGGCCCGCGTCGCCGCTACCGGCGCCTGCGGAAGAGCAGCAAGCAGTTCCGGTACAGCCGCGGCGGCGCCTGTCTCCCACCGGGCGACGACCTCGCAGAGCAGCTCCACCGCCGCCGTGGCACCAGGGGCGGCGGCGAGCCAGGTGAGCTGTGCGCGGACCGCGTCGAGCACCGCCGGTGGGCACGGCGGTGGCGTGAGGGTGCGCGGCGCCCGCGGAGCGCCGTCGAGCGCGGCCTGCACCACCGGGCCGACCCACCGGGGATCGCCGAGGAGCATGAGCGTCTCGACGGCCTCGCGCGCGGCCCCGGCCGGGTAACCGGCGGCCACCTCGCTGAGGACGTCGGCGTGCCGGGCGGCGGCCCGGCCGCAGCGGCGCAGCGCGGACACGGCCTCGTCGCGCACCTCCGGATCGTGCAACGCCGGCCCGAGCAACGGTACGAGCACAGCCGGCGCAGACCGCGACGCCTGACAGCGCAGGGTCAGCGCCCGTACCGCCGCCCGCCGGAGGTCCGCCGACGACGAGCCGAGCAGACGGGTGAGCAACGCCGGGTCGATGATGCACCGGGCGAGCGTCTGGGCAGCCGCCGCGCGCGTGTCGGCATCCGGGTGGGTGAGCAGCGGAACCAGCTCGGACACGTCCTCCGCGGGGCCGTGGCCGTGGCCGGGCGCCGCCCAGTCCACCCGGTCCAGTTCGTCGAGCACCGGGGCACCCTACCCGGGCTACGCCGGGATCTTGTCGAGGAAACCCAGCACCGTGCGGATCCTTCCGTCGGCGTCGAGCTCCACCACGTCGAAGCCGACCACGATCGGGTCGGCGCCGTCCGGTCCCAGGTGCCAGGTGAACCGCCCCTGGTCGTGGTGCGCGTCCGCCGTCGCACCCGGGCTGAACGTGAGGCCGGGGAACTGCTGCTGCACCGCCCCGATCAGCCCGTCCAGGGCTTCGCGGCCCTCGACCGCGGCCAGCGGGTCGACGTAGCGGACGTCCGCGGCGAAGACCTCGTCGATCGTCGCGCGGCGCTCCGCCGGGTCGGTCTGGTTCCACGCGTGCAGGTAGCGGGTGACGAGGGTGTCGAAGTCGCTCATGGCGGGATCCTCCGTGGGTCGTTGGAGTTGCTGACGGCGTCCACCGTGCCCCGGCACCGGTAAGGCGGTCGATTACCTCGCAGGTAATGGGGATCGTTCCCGGCGCTCCCTACGATCGGGGCCATGAGCGACGTGGGGGTGCTCCTGCGCGAGTGGCGCGGCAACCGGCGGCTGAGCCAGCTCCAGCTCGCCGGCCGGGCGGGGGTGTCGGCGCGCCATTTGTCCTTCGTGGAGACCGGACGGGCCCGGCCGACCCGGGAGATGATCCTGCGGTTGGCGGAGGAGCTGGGCGTACCGTTGCGCGCCCGGAATGCGTTGCTGCTCGCCGGCGGTTTCGCACCGGCCTTTCCCGAGCATGAGCTCGGCGGCCCGGACCTGGCCGCGGTGCTGGCGTCGCTGCGCGACGTACTGGCCGGGCACGACCCGTATCCGGCGGTCCTGGTCGACCGGCATTGGACGATGGTGGACGGCAACGCCGCGGTCGCGCTGCTCACCGAGGGGTCGGCCGCCGAGCTGCTGGAACCGCCGGTGAACGTGCTGCGGCTGTCGCTGCACCCCGACGGCATGGCGCCGCGCATCCGCAACCTCGCCCAGTGGCGTACGCACGTCCTGCACCGCCTCGACCGCCAGGCCCTCGCGACGGGCGATCCGGCCCTGCGCGAGCTGCACGACGAGCTGGTGCGGCTGCCCGGTGGCCTGGCCGCGGGTACGCCGGACGGCCTGGTGGTGCCGCTGCGCTTCGACGCCGGCGGCCGGGAGCTCGCCTTCTTCAGCGTCACCTCCGTGCTCGGCACACCGCTCGACGTGACGCTGTCGGAGCTGGCGGTGGAGTCGTTCCTGCCCGCCGACGAGCAGACGGCGTGGTTCCTGAAGTCGCGGTAGTGGCAGGATCAACGGCATGGATCTGGGCCTCGCCGACCGCGTCTACGTCCTCACCGGAGCCTCCAGGGGCCTCGGCTTCGCCACCGCGCAGGCTCTCGTGGCCGACGGCGCCCGGGTGGTCGTCTCGTCCCGCTCGCAGTCGGGGGTCGACCAGGCCACGGCCGCACTGGGCGCGAACGCGGCGGGCGTGGCCGCCGACCTGACCGATCCGGGCACGCCGGAGCTGCTGCTGCGGACCGCGACCGAGCGGTTCGGCCGCTTCGACGGCGCGCTGATCTCCGTGGGCGGCCCGGGCCACGGCACGGCCGCGGCCCAGACCGACGAGCAGTGGCGGCAGGCGTTCGAGACGGTCTTCCTGGGTTCGGTACGCGCGGCCCGCACGTTCGCCGCAGCGCTGGGCGAGGGTGGCGCGATCGCCCTCGTGCTGTCCACCTCCACCCGCTCGCCGGTTCCCGGGCTGGGCCTGTCCAACGGCCTGCGCCCGGGCCTGGCCGGCGTCGCCAAGGACATGGCCGACGAGTACGGTCCCCGCGGCGTCCGCGTGCTCAGCCTCCTGCCCGGCCGGGTCATGACCGACCGCAACCGGGAGCTGTTCGCCGCCACCGGCGACCCGGAACGGGCGGCGGCCGACGCCGCGGCGAGCGTCCCGCTGCGCCGGCTGGGTGAACCGGCGGAGTTCGGCCGGGTGGCGGCGTTCCTGCTGTCCCCGGCGGCGAGCTACCTGACGGGCATCTCGGTGCCGGTCGACGGCGGGGCGCTGCGCACGCTCTGACCGGCCATCCGCTCGGCGAGGTCCGACAGGCCGAGGCCGTTCGACGCCTTGACCAGCACCACGTCGCCGGGCCGGACCAGCTCGCGCAGGAGGTCGGCGGCGCCCTCCCGGTCGGGGACGTACATGCCGCCGTAGCCCGCCGCGTCCCGGTTGCCGACCGCCACCACGACATCCACGCCGAGCCGTACGGCGGCCTGCCCGACCTCGGCGTGCGCTGCCGCTGACCCCTCCCCCAGCTCGTTCATCTGCCCCAGCACGGCGACCGTCCGCCGCCCGGCCGCCATGCCCACCAGCGTGCGCAGCCCCGCGACCATCGACTCCGGGTTGGCGTTGTACGCGTCGTCGACCACGGTCACGCCGTCCGGCCGCTCCGTGACCCGCATCCGCCCCGCCGACCGCGGCCTCGCCGAGCTGAGCGCCTCGGCGACGAGCCCGATGTCATCGGTGTGATCCAGCGCGACCGCCGCCGCGGCCAGCGCGACCGTCACGAAGTGCTCCCCGTGCAGGCGCAGCGCCACCTCGGCCGCGCCGGCCGGCGTCCGCAGCTCGAACCGGGCCCGCGCTGCCTCGTCGAGCACCACCCGTTCGGCGCGCACCCGGGCCGAGGGATCCCGGCCGAACGTCACCACCCGCGCCTGCGTACGCCCGGCCATCGCCGCCACCACGGGATCGTCCGCGTTGAGCACCGCCAGCCCCACGGCCGGCAGGGCCTCGACCAGCTCCGCCTTGGCCCGCGCGATCGCCTCCCGGCCGCCGAACTCGCCGATGTGGGCGCTCCCGACCCCGACCACCACGCCGGTGTGCGGCCGCACGACCGGCATCAGCGCGGCGATGTCGCCGACGTGCCGCGCACCCAGCTCGGTGACCAGGAACCGGGTGTCCGCGGTGGTGAGCAGCACCGTCTCCGGCACACCGAGCTCGTTGTTGCGGTTGCCGGGCGGCGCGACGGTCGGCCCCAGCCGGCCCAGCACCTGCCCGAGCAGATCCTTGGTCGAGGTCTTCCCGGACGAACCCGTCACCCCGATGCGGTGCACGTCCGGCAGGCGGGTGACGAGCTCGGCGGCCAGCGCCTGGAAGGCGGCCCGCACATCACCGACCACCACGGCCGGAACGCCGACGGCCCGCGAGGCCAGCACCGCGGCCGCACCGTCCGCGACCACGCGTGCGGCGAAGTCGTGCCCGTCGCGGCGCGCCCCGGCGAAGGCGGCGAACATCCCGCCGGGCTCCACCCGGGCGGTCTCGTACCGTACGGGAGCGGTCACGGTCGTCGCCGGGTCACCGTCACAGACAGTCCCGTGTACGACCGCAGCAATGTCGGCGAGCGTCATCGCGATCACGACGACACCGGCCCGTACGGTGCATGCGGGGCTCCCGTCATCAGAGCCCAGTACCGGTCCCCGTAGGACCAGTGCCACCACTCGGTCGGGTAGTTCACCAGCCCCACGGCGCTCAACGCGTCGATCAGCAGGCGCCTGTTCTCGCCCGCCCCGGCCGGGATGTTGCGAGCACCCGTGAAGCAGGCGTCGTCACTCTCGACGGGCGTCGCGTCGATGGGCGTACCCATGTCCACCTCGACGCCGTCAGCCGTGCACAGTGTCAAATCGACCGCGCCACCGGTGCTGTGCGGCGCCACCTCGACCGGCGACACGAACTTGCTCGTCTCCACCAGCAACCGCCGCGCCGACCAGGACGGGTGCAGCCGCCGCAGCTCGTCCTGATAGCGGGAGAAGATCGCCTGCTGCGCCGCGTACGGCCGGTAACCCTCGACCACCAGCAGCCGCAACCCGTCCGGCAGCTTGCGCTGCGCATCGACCAACCGCGACACGACCTCGGCGCGCAACCGCGCATAGGCACCGTCGGGATCGGCGGCACGGCCGTCGAGCCGCAGCTCGGCGACGTCGCGAAGATCCAGCAGGGGGTCACCGTCGTCCCGGCTGGGCACGGCGGCGACACGCGGGTCGGACAGCAGGATCATCGCGGCGGCTCCAGCTCCAGGCGGTGCCCGATCAGCTTCCCCGCTGCCACGGCCTGTCGCCGGGTACGCGCCTCGGACCACACGTACGGGTCCCTCAAAGCCTGCCTCCTCGCCGGTCCGGCCGCGTCCTTCGCTCGAAGATCGAGTGTCACAGCGGGTGTCCAGTGGCCGCGTCGGCTCGGGGACGGATCATGCTCGGAGAGCGGTGCGACTTTCGATGGATAAGCTCGTCGGATGACCAACCGGCCCGGCCGGCCCGCCAGGCCGCAGCTCGACGCCGATGTGCCCGTTGGTCCCTCGAGCGGCGCCCGATCTTCCCGGACGACGCCCCCTCCGTTCCGGCCGTCGCGGGCGGAGGTCGCGGCCGCGGCGGGCCGTACCATTCCCGACCTGGTGGGCCCGGATCTGCGAGTCCTGTTCTCCGGCATCAACCCCAGCCTGTACTCCGCGGCGACCGGCCACCACTTCGCCCGGCCGGGCAACCGCTTCTGGCCGGCCCTGCACCGCTCCGGCTTCACCACGCGGCTCCTGCACCCGTCGGAGCAGTGGGAGCTACCCCACGCCGGGCTCGGCATCACCAACGTGGTGGCCCGTGCGACGGCCCGCGCCGACGAGCTCTCGCCCGCGGAACTCGTGGCTGGAGGCGAGATCCTCACTGCGCTGGTCGACCGCTGGCGGCCTCGCTACCTGGCGGTGCTGGGCGTCACGGCGTACCGGACAGCCTTCGCCCGCCCCAAAGCCACCATGGGCCCGCAGCCGGACCGGATAGCCGGCGTGCCGGTCTGGGTCCTGCCCAACCCGAGCGGCCTGAACGCCCACTACACCGTCGAAACCCTGGGCGAAGCCTTCGCGCAGCTCCGGAAGGCCGCGGCGTGAGCGCCGACCGCCTGCCGCGGTGTCAGACGTCGACGGTCAGCCGTACCGTCACCATGTCGCCGACCTCGAGCCCCTCGGCCCGGCGCACTCCCGCCTTCACCGGCACGATGTAGCGCCCGTCCTTCGGCCACAGCGACGTCGTCCACCCGGTTTCGCCGATCCGCGCACCGACGGGGATCATCCCCCACCCGTAGCTCACGACCGCCGAGGTCGACTGCAGCGCCCGGCAGGCCTCGTGGGGAACGGTCACGAAGTGCCAGGGCGCGGGACCCTTCCAGAACCACATCTCGCCGTTGAACTCCAGGTGCATGGGGCCAGGATAGGAACCGCGCTCACGTTGTCCATGGCAGTCCGCCGGCCCGCCGCGCCCGGCGGAACGTCACCGACCGCCAGAGCAGGCCTGCGAGCCCGATGAGAACAAGCACCACACCGGCAGGTTGCAGGACCTCCCCGACGGCAATCTTCCCGGGGATGCCGTGCGCTTCCTTCAGCTCGACCTGCTTGTCGTCCAACCACCGCTGAGCGTCAGCCGGCGCCCCGGTGAACCGGTACGCCGCACCGTCATCGTCGACGACCTCGGCGGTCATCACCCCGGCGCTGAGATCACCGCCGATGCTGGCGTGCCAGGGCCAGCCTCCGTCACGGAGCATGACCAGAGAGGTCCCGACCAGAAACGCGACAAGCCCGAGGGCGACAGCGATGGCGGCACCACGCCGCTTGAAGATCTTCACCCCGACATCGTGTCGCGGCAGACATCAACAGCCCTGAGTACGCAACCTCAACTGTCCACGTCCGAGACCTGAGACTGGTGCTGACGCTGGTACTGCTCGTTCAACCGGAGAGCCTCCTCGAGCTGGTCCTCGAGGATGATGATCCGGCAGGCGGCCTCCAGCGGCGTCCCCTGGTCGACCATCTCGCGAGCCCGAGCGGCAAGGCGCAACTGGTAGCGGGAGTACCGGCGGTGCCCACCGGTAGACCGGGAAGGGGTGATCAGCTTCGCCTCACCGAGCCGGCGAAGAAAGTCCTGCGAAGCCCCGGTGATCTCCGCGGCGCGGCCCATCGTGTAGGCGGGATAGTCGTCGTCGCCGAACATGTCGTCGGGTTGGGCCATGCACATTCCTCCAGGACGAGGGCCCCGGCGCGGAAGCGCCGGGGCCCGGGACTACGGGTCAGAACACCATCTACCGGCAGGTTCGCCGGATTGTCGTTTCCGCACCAGCCGCCGTCGGCGGCTCAGGGTGCGAGGATCGCGTAAGCGTGACCGAAGACCACCTCTCGTTCGATGGAGACTGCGGTAGCCGCCTCAGATCTGGAACTCCGTCTGCAGGCGGGCGATCCAACGGTGTTGAGCCCTCCCTTTCCTCTGCTTCTCATTCCTTGGTGCTGTCGTGCTGCCCGCCGGTGTGGAAGCCCCACGCAACTTCATGGCCCCGCACACGTGCGGCGGACTTGCCTTGCCGGTCGGGCCCGAACAACCACCCGACCTGCCCCGACCTGGAGTTACGTCAGGGTCTTACTTTCCACGTGCCTTACCTTGCTGCGTGCGGTGTCAAGCGCTGCCACCGCTGGGCCGAGCGAGCCTCGAAGGGATTCGGGCCCTGCTTGACGCTCGGCCGACTCGTCTGCGTCTTCGCTTGATCTTTCTGCAACACCGAGAATGCTAGGCAGGCATGGCGAGAATGTCTAGTACCTCCGTCATAGATTTTTTCGGAGCCCCGCCGAGCTCTTGGATCCGTCACTCCCCCGGGGGTCCCAGGATCACCGGAGGCCGCTTCGGCAACGGCAAGCCCATCGGCTTCTCGCCCGGCCGCACTCCGATCGGCCTGGAAAGCGCACATGCCGCCGGTGCTGGGATGCCGTCGACACGCCAGGAAGGCGATCCCCGTCCAGAACCAGGCGCGAGTGACAGCACCCGCCAGCGACCGCCTTCCCGATGCGCTGCGCCCCGGCGCCACCCCGAAACACGCCTGGCCGCGTCTTCCCCACATGAACCGACCACGCCGCACCCCCAACACCACGCCGCACCGCCGTCGCACGAAGAAGACACGCCGCATCTCAGCGCCACTCGAACACGATCGACTCCGCCTCCCCCTGTTCTCGCGCTGAGCGCGGGGCGCCCACACCGCACGGCCCAACCCGAAGCCACGCCGACACGAAAGGCCCCTACCCACCGCGCGCGAGGCGACCACCGCAGCGTCGGGGCTGACCGCGGGATCGCGGAGGCAGGCTTGCGCTCAGACGTTCGGCTACGGGCTGACCTGCGTCGAAGCGGACGCCGGCCATCCGATGCCGGCGTCATCAGAGCGCGACATGCGGCTGAGCGCCGCCGTATCGCGGTGCGTTACCGACCCGCCCCCGGTGCAGCCCAGCGCCGCCGTATCGCGGCGGGTTGCCGACCCGCCCCGGCGCAGCCCAGCACCGCACTATCGCGGCGGGTTACCGACCCGCCCCGGCGCAGCCCAGCACCGCACTATCGCGGCGGGTTACCGACCCGCCCCGGCGCAGCCCAGCACCGCACTATCGCGACGGGTTACCGACCCGCCCCGGTGCAGCTGAGCACCGCCTGGGTCAGGTCTCGAGCGCGGGACCGGCGACGGGGATCAGGGTTCGATCGGCGTCGGGACCGGGATGATGACGGGTTCCACGTCGGGGGTGAGGGGGGCGCTGTCCGCGAACTGGGTCTTGTACAGCTCTGCGTACAGGCCTCCGGCCGCGACCAGGTCCTGGTGGCGGCCGCGTTCGACGACGCGGCCGTCGTCGAGGACGAGGATGAGGTCCGCGTCGCGGACGGTGGAGAGGCGGTGGGCGATGACCAGGGCGGTACGGCCGGTGAGGGCAGCCGACAGGGCTCGCTGGACGGCCGCCTCGGATTCGCTGTCGAGGTGGGCGGTCGCCTCGTCGAGGATGACGATCGACGGTTGTTTGAGGAGGAGGCGGGCGATCGCGATGCGCTGCTTCTCGCCGCCCGAGAAGCGGTAGCCGCGTTCGCCGACCACCGTGTCGAGGCCGTCCGGCAGGGAGCGGACGAGGTCGGCGACCTGGGCGCCGCGCAGCGCCTCCCACATCTGCTCCTCGGTGGCGCCGGGGCGGGCGTAGCGCAGGTTCTCGGCGATGGTCTCGTGGAAGAGGTGGGAGTCCTGGGTGACCACGCCGATGGTGTCGCGCAAGGAGTCGAGGGTGGCGTCGCGCACGTCGATGTCACCCACGCGCACCGAGCCTTCGGTGGCGTCGTAGACGCGGGACACCAGCATGGACGTTGTCGACTTGCCGGCTCCGGACGGGCCGACGAGCGCCACCATCTGTCCGGGCTCGACCGTGAAATCGACGCCGCGCAGGACGGGGGCGTTCTCCGTACGGTCGAGGGCTGAGACGTCTTCCAGGGTGGCCAGCGAAACCTCGTCGGCGCTCGGGTAACGGAAGTGGACGTCGCGGAACTCGAGCCGGCCGGCGCCGGGCGGGATGGCGACCGCGTCGGGCTTCTCCTCGATGCCGGGCTTGAGGTCGAGCACCTCGAAGACCCGGTCGAAGCTGACGAGGGCGCTCATCACGTCGACCCGCACGTTGCTCAGGGCGGTGAGCGGCCCGTAGAGACGGGTCAGGAGCAGTGCCAGCGTCACCACGGTGCCGGCGGTCACGCTGCCGGTGACCGCGAGCCAGCCGCCCAGCCCGTACGTCAAAGCCTGGGCGAGGGATGCGACCAGCAGCATGGCGACGAAGAAGGTGCGCGAATACATGGCCTGCTGAACGCCGATGTCGCGAACCCGCTGGGCGCGCTCGCCGAAGCGGGCGGCCTCGGCCTCGGGCCGGCCGAAGAGCTTGACGAGCAGCGCGCCGGAGACGTTGAAGCGCTCGGTCATCGTCGCGTTCATCTTGGCGTCGAGGTTGTACGACTCGCGGGTGATCTCGGCGAGGCGCTTGCCGACGCGTCGCGCCGGGATGATGAAGAGCGGCAGCAGCACGAGCGAGAGCACGGTGATCTGCCAGGACAGGCTGAACATCACGGCCGCGGTCAGCACAAGCTGGATCACGTTGCTCACCACGCCGGAGAGCGTCGAGGTGAAGGCGCGCTGCGCGCCTGTGACGTCGTTGTTGAGTCGGCTGACCAGCGCGCCGGTCTGCGTGCGGGTGAAGAACTGCAGCGGCATCCGCTGCACGTGGTCGTAGACCCGGGTACGCAGGTCGAGGATGATGCCCTCGCCGATGCGCGCCGAATACCACCGCTGGGCCAGGGACAGGAACGCGTCGACCACCGCCAGCGCGGCGATGGTCAGGGCGAGCCGGATGACCGCGGAGCCGGCCCCCGACCCGCCGGTCGTGATCGCGTTGACGACGTGGCCGGCCAGCACCGGCGTGGCGACGCCGATGCCGGCGGCGAGCACGACGGTGACCAGGAAGACGGCGATGTCCCCCCGGTAGGGCCGGGCGAACCGCAGGATGCGCCGGGTGGTGCCACGGCTGAGCCGGTGCTGGGTGACCCGCTCGGAGTTCTGGATCGAGCGGAGCATCGTCCAGCTCGATCCGCCGGACATGGGTCCCACGCGCCACCTCCCGGGTCGTCGCTTCAGCAGGGCCTAGTGTGCCCGCTGGGTATGACAACTTGAGAGGTAACCGGCTTGTTCCGGTGCGGTCCTTACTGCTTACTCCAGCTTCGCCAGGTCACGCATGCGGCGGGTCTGCGCCTCACGCTCGGCCCGGTCCTGCTCCTCGTACGACCGGCCGGTCGCACCGGAGACCAGCGCCTTGATCTCGGCGACCGCACCGGGGTCGGCGGCCAGGACCGCCGCGGCAAGGTCAGCGACGGCTCCGTCCAGGTCATCGCGGGGCACGACGGCGGTGGCCAGGCCGATGCGCTCGGCCTCGTCAGCCGCTATCCGGCGACCGGTGACGCAGATCTCCAGCGCCCGGGACGGCCCGACCAGCTCGGTCAGCCGCTTCGTGCCACCGAGATCCGGGACCAGCCCGAGAGTCACCTCGGCCATCGAGAACCGGGCGTCGTCGGCGAGTACGCGCATGTCGCAGTTGAGCGCAAGTTGGAATCCGGCACCGATCGCGTGGCCCTGGACCGCCGCGATGGTGAGCAGCGACGGCCGCCGTAACCATGTGAAGGCGTCCTGGAAGCCGGCAATCCGATCCGCGCACTCTTCGGGCGACAAGCGGGCCAGGACGGGCAACGAAGAATCGCCCTCTCCGCGCGCCACCGACAAGTCGAGTCCGGCGGAAAAAGCGCGTCCCGCTCCTCGGACAATGACGACTCGCACGTCCCCCGGCATTTTCCGGGAAATGTCGGCGAGCTCGGACCACATGGCCGGCGTCTGCGCATTGAGCACATCGGGCCGGTCCAACGTCACCGTCGCGACCGGCCCGTCCTGCTCATACCGAACACCGGCCTCAGATCCGGAGGCTTCGCTGGTCGTCACGCCTTCTTGCGACGACGGGCGCCGCCCCGCTGGCGCAGCTGCACGCCCGACTCGGTGAGCACCCGGTGCACGAATCCGTACGACCGTCCGGTGGATGCGGCGAGCGCGCGAATGCTCTCGCCCGAGGTGTAGCGCTTCACCAGGTCCTTGGCGAGCGTCTGGCGCTCGCTTCCGACGATTCGACGACCCTTCTCAGTGCTGGTGGCTGTGCCCGTGGCTGCCATGTTGAATCCTCACGTCCCAGACTGTGCGGTTCGATACGGTCCCACCTATTAGACCGCCTCCAACGATCATGCGCTAGGTATCTCAGCTCCGCGAGCGTGCCCATTTATCAGTGTCAGGAACTTGACCGTCCCTACGTCCATCAATGTCAGACAGATGGGGTACGGGCCCGATCGGGCGCCGCAGAACGACCCGGGCGGCCTTTTCCACGGGTCCCTGCCATCACGCCGGCGACCGGCCCTCCGCGTCGATCAAGGCTAGTTGACCTGCATAAACATCATCTGGCCGGAAGGCAGACAACGATGTCACTGAGCGTCTACCGAGCGTTCACCGTGGGGCATGATCCCGTGCCCGAACGGGCATCGCGGACCGGTCCAGCAGGCTCCGGGAGGGTGGGAGGAGTCCCGGGGTGCGTGCATATGTCGCACTGTCTGTGTGGGCACCAGTTGACAACTGACGATGCCCATGATCCCCGATCAAGCGAGCCTCGGCCCGCGCCGACGGCGGCCAAGGAAGCCGGCGACCGGAGTAACCGGCGACCGCAGCGACCGGCGACCGGCGACCGCCGACCGGCGGCTGCAGCGACCGCCGACCGGCGACCGGCGATCGGCGACTGCAGCGACCGGCGACCGCAGTGACTGCGGCGTAGGGGACCGCGAGGGCCGAATCGGCCTCGAGGCTCGCGAGGGAGCGACCCGGGCAGGCCGCCGAGGTGGCCGGCGAGACTAAGGCGACCGGAAGGGCCGAGGCGACCGGCAGCACCCCGGCCGTCATGCCAGCTCGACCAGCTCCAGCAGGTCGTCGCTCCACGCGTCCTCGTCGCCGTCCGGCAGCAGGATCGCCCGGTCCGGCTTCAGCGCCTGCACCGCACCCGCATCATGCGTCACCAGCACGATCGCGCCGGGGTAGTTCGCGATCGCGTCCAGGACCTGCTCGCGGCTGACCGGGTCGAGGTTGTTCGTCGGCTCGTCGAGCAGCAGCACGTTGGCGCCCGAGCACACCAGGGTGGCCAGCGCCAGGCGGGTCTTCTCGCCGCCGGAGAGGACGCCCGCCGGCTTGTCCACGTCGTCGCCCGAGAACAGGAACGCGCCGAGGATCTTGCGCAGCTCCGTGTCGGTCTGCTCGGCGGCGGCGCTGCGCATGTGCTCGAGGATCGTGCGGTCCACGTCGAGGGTCTCGTGCTCCTGGGCGTAGTAGCCGAGCCGCAGGCCGTGTCCCGGGCGTACCTCGCCGGTGTCGGACTCGAGCAGGCCGCCGAGGATGCGCAGCAGGGTGGTCTTGCCGGCGCCGTTGAGGCCGAGGATCGCCACCCGGGAGCCGCGGTCGACCGCCACGTTGACGTCGGTGAAGATCTCCAGCGACCCGTACGACTTCGACAGGCCCACCGCCGTCAGGGGCGTCTTGCCGCACGGTGCCGGGCTGGGGAACCGCACCTTGGCGACCTTGTCGGCGACGCGGCTCTCCTCGAGGCCGCTGAGCAGCTTCTCGGCGCGGCGGGCCATGTTCTGCGCGGCGACCGTCTTGGTCGCCTTGGCGCGCATCTTGTCGGCCTGCGCCATCAGGGCGCCCGCCTTCTTCTCCGCGTTGGCGCGCTCGCGACGGCGGCGGCGCTCGTCGGTCTCGCGCTGCTCGAGGTACGTCTTCCAGCCGACGTTGTAGATGTCGATGACCGACCGGTTGGCGTCGAGATACCAGACCTTGTTCACGGCCGCCTCGAGCAGCGACACGTCGTGGCTGATCACGACGAGGCCGCCCTTGTGCTGGGCCATGTAGCCGCGCAGCCAGGTGATGGAGTCGGCGTCGAGGTGGTTGGTCGGCTCGTCGAGCAGCAGAATGCCCTTGCCGTTCTGGCCGGAGTTGGCGAACAGGATGCGGGCGAGCTCGATGCGGCGGCGCTGGCCGCCGGAGAGCGTACCGATGGTCTGGGCCAGGGCGCGGTCGGGCAGGCCCAGGTTGGCGCAGATCCGCGCGGCTTCGGCCTCAGCCGCATATCCGCCGAGGCTGGCGAACTGGTCCTCGAGCTGGCCGTAGCGCCGGATCAGCTTCTCGTCGGTGCTCTCCTCGAGCTCGACCTCGAGCTTCTGCATCTCGGCGAGGATCGTGTCCAGCCCGCGGGCCGACAGCACCCGGTCGCGCGCGGTGACGTTCAGGTCGCCGGTGCGCGGGTCCTGAGGCAGATAACCCACTTCACTGGTACGGCTCACCTCACCCGCGTACGGCTGGCCCTCGCCGGCCAGGACCTTGAGCGTCGTGGTCTTGCCCGCGCCGTTGCGGCCGACCAGGCCGATCCGGTCGCCGGGCTGCACGCGCAGGGTGGTCGGCGACAGCAGGATCCGGGCGCCGGCGCGAAGTTCGAGTCCGGTGGCGGTAATCATGAGGAGGCTTCTCGCTCTCGAGGGAAAGGCTGGCTCAGGGCACACGGAAGCGCCGGCCGGTGGGTCACGCGGTCGGCGCGGGGCAGTCAGCCTTCGCAGAGCAGCACCGGGCAAGTGTACCGGGCGCCCCGCGCGAGCTCCCACCCGATTAACCGGCAAGATCATCGGGTACACGCCCCAGCACACGTGCCGAGCGCGCGGGCCCCGTGCCCGGGAGGACGATATGGAACTCAACGAGAACGCCAGGATCGACACGAGCCAGATCGACGACCAGCGTTCCTCAGGTGGCGGCGGTGGCGGCATCGGCGGCCTGCCCATCGGTGGAGGCGGCCTCACGGGCATCGTCGTCACCGTGCTCATCGCCCTCGTGGGCGGTTACTTCGGCATCAACGGCCTGAGCGGTGGCGGCGGCGCGCCACAGTCGGGCGACAACACCTCTCTGCAGCAGGAATGTTCGCAGTCCGACGCCGTCAAGCAGCTCGACTGCCGCAACGCACTCTTCGTGAACTCGATCCAGGACTACTGGGTCGACGCCTACCCGCAGAACTTCGACGGGGCGTACAAGGCGTCGAAGACGGTGTTCTTCGCCAAGAGCGTGCGGACCGGCTGTGGCGCGGCGGACTCCGGCACGGGCCCGTTCTACTGCCCGGCCGACGACCGCGTCTACATCGATCTCACGTTCTACCGCCTCCTGGCCGACCAGCTCGGCGCGCCGGGCGAGTTCGCGCAGCCGTACGTCCTGGCCCACGAGTACGGCCACCACATCCAGGACCTCTCCGGAACCGAGGCAGCGATGCGGCGCGAGCAGGAGCGCAACCCTGGCGACGCGAACAAGCTGTCGGTGAAGCTGGAGCTGCAGGCGGACTGCTACGCGGGCGTGTGGGCGAAGAATGCGACCGGCACCGACGACGCCGGCGGCCAGAAGATCTTCAAGAGCATCACCCAGCAGGACATCCAGGAGGGCCTCGACACCGCCAGCAAGATCGGCGACGACACCCTCCAGCAGCGCAGCGGCGGCTCGATCAACCCGGCGGAGTTCACCCACGGCACCAGCGCCCAGCGGCAGCACTGGTTCAGCGTGGGCTACGACAGCGGCTCCCCGAAGAGCTGCGACACGTTCGCCGCGGGCGCGGTGAGCTGAGCCACAGGCGTACCGGAAAAGCCGTTGCCCGGCCATGGTGACCCGCCCCACCATGGCCGGGTGACTGCTGTGATCCTGCCGAAGAAGACCGCTGCCGCCGCTCCCGTCCGGGTAGCGCGACAGCAGCGTGTCCCCGGCGACCCGGCGGTCCCCGTACCCGTGTCATGACGGGCGCGTTCCTGGCCGGCGTGATCGCCGGCTACGGCGTCGCCGTGCCCGTGGGGGCCATCGCCGTCCTCATCGCCGGGCTGAGCGCCCGCACGTCCCTGCGCGTCGGTGCCGCCGCCGGCCTGGGAGCGGCCACCGCCGACGGCATCTACGCCCTGGTCGCCGTCCTCGGCGGCGCGGCCCTGGCCGGAGCCATCAGCCCGATCGCCACTCCCCTGCGCTGGGCCGCGGCGGCGGTCCTGCTGACGCTCGCCGCGCACACCGCCTGGTCCGCGCTGGCCGGCCCGGCGGCCGTCCGGGAGACGGACCGGACCACTCCGGCGGCGGCGTACCTGGGCATCCTCGGCCTGACCCTGCTCAACCCGGCCACGGTCGTCTACTTCGCGGCACTGGTGCTGGGCCGCGGCGGCGAGGGCGGCGGAGGCTGGTTCGTCGTGGGGGCGTTCCTCGCCTCGGCGAGCTGGCAGCTGCTCGTCGCGGGCAGCGGCTCACTGGTGGGCCGGTTCCTGACCGGGGCCCGCGCCCGCATCATCACCGCGCTGGTGTCCAGCGCCGTGATCGCGGTGCTGGCGGTCGGCCTCGTCATCTGACGCCGCTGGTGGGTCTCGAACCGGCGACGGCCACATCCACCACCGAACCCGACGCACGCCGGCTAGCCGTGCTCGCCGGACCCGAAGCTTCTCGGGTCGCGACCCTGAGCGGCGTGCCGTTCGGCGGCGTAGCGCTCCGCTTCGGAGAGCGCCTGGCGGGCTGCGGAGCCGGCGTCTCCGGACTTCGTGCGACGCCGGTCACGGATGCCCACGTACGTCAGCGATGCCACGATGAGAACAACCATGATCCCGAGTAGCGCCCACAGCCACGTCATGAGCGAATCTTAGGCGAGACCATAGGCGAATTGCCTGGTCACAGGCCTTCTGCTTCGTCGCCCATGCGTCTTGGCAGGGAGAGCCGGCAACTCGCCAGGTGCTTGAACCCCTTCGGCGCGGCCGGTGCTGAGGGCACGTGGATGCCTAGGCGCCGAGGTGCTCCACCGCGTTGTAGCCGTCGAGGACGAGCCTGCCGCTCGACCCGTCGAACCGGGTGATCGACGCGTTGCGGACCTGCCCGGCGCCGGCCACCGCCTCCACGCCGGCCCAGTCCAGGCCCTCGATCACGGACCGGGTCATCAGCACCACGGAGTCGTGGGCGACCACGAGCACGCGTTCGCCGGCGTGGTCACGGTTCAGGTCGTCCAGGAAGGACGACAGCCGGGCCGCCACGTCCTCGAAGGCCTCACCGTTCGGCGGGCGGTACTGGTATTCGCCCGCCTCCGCCAGGCGGCCCGGCTCGTCGGGGAACCGCTGCGCGATGGCGGCCCTGGTCAGCATCTCCAGGTCGCCGAGCAGCCGGTCGACGAGCCGGTCGTCGGTGGCCGGGGCGGGCAGGTCGAGGCCGGAGGTCTCCGCGGCGATCCGCCAGGTCTCCCTGGCCCGCACATACGGCGACGTGATGACCACCTCGGGCACCTCGTCCGCAGGTCGCGCGGCCAGCCAGCGTCCCACGGCGCGCGCCTGCTCGGCCCCGAGGCCGGTCAGCGGCACGTCGGCGTCCCGGCCGGTGAGCCCGGACTCCAGCAGGCCCGCCGCATCCGCCTCGGGAAACGCCACGTTGGAGGCGCTCTGCCCATGCCGGATCAGGATCAGCTCCGCGACGACACCCACGATCAAGAACCCTATCCGGTACGCCCGGAGCCCACGCGTCACGCCTCAGGACCGGACGGCGCGAGCCAGGCCCACGGCCTCCTTCACCACCGCCGGCGAGATGCCCGAAGCTCACCTGTCACGCACCGGGATCCGCACGGCGCGCGTGATCCGCGCCTCCCCACTACCGCCGGGCGCAGACCCGGAGCTCACGGGTCACGGGTCACGGACCAGGATCCGGACGGCGCGGGCCTGGTCCACGGCTTCCTCCAGGACCGTCCGGCGTGGTTCGGGCACGTCGAGGAAGCGGTCGTGCCGCAGTGCCGCGAGCGCGGCCAGTTGCGGGGCGGCCAGGACGGTGTCCACCGCCGTACGGTCGCCGCCCGTGACCAGAGCGCTCAGGGAGCGCGCTTCGGGCAGCAGGATCCGCGCCGCGATGCCGACCGCGTCGGCGGCGGCGGCCTTCGCCTGGTTGTCCCTGCGGCGGGCGAAACGCTGCTGGGACCAGCCGCCGGCCGCGGTCCGGCCCTGGACGTAGTGGGTGTCGACCTTCGAGGAGAGCAGCTTCCGCCCGTGTGCCACCCCGGCTGCCACAGCGCCTTTGCGGGCCAGCAGCAGCCCGATCCGGCGCGGCGCGGCGGCCTGCTCGTGGAGGTCGGCGAGGTCGGTCACCGGCGGGAGCCCCGGGGGCGGGAACAGCTCGGCGGTGGCGCCGTCCGTACCCGTCAGCACCAGGCCCTGGACCGTGTGGCCGCCGTGCCGGGACGCGAAGTTCTCCAGCCAGCGGGTGAGCCGCTCCGGCGGCACGTCGACCCATCGTCCGCCACCCGCCGCCGGTCGCGCGCTCATCCTGCCTCCCTTTCGTCGCCATACCGCCTCGGACCAGCCGCCCGATGCCGCCGGAGCAGCCGACAGCCAGACCGCCCAAGTGGACGACAGCCAGACCGCCGAAGCAGACGACGGCCACGACGATGAACGGCAGCCCGCCGGTTGCGGACGGTGTGCCTGCGAACGGTGGCATGATCCGCCTCATGACCCGACCGCTCGCCGACGAGATCCTCGCGAGGCTGGTGCGAACCTACAGCGCCGCCCGCGAACCGGAGCGCGCTGTGCACGCGGCGGCCTACATGCGGGACCAGTTCCCGTTCCTCGGCTTCTCCACCGCGACCCAGCGAGCCCTCGGCCGGGCCGTGCTCGCCGGACTGCCCGCTCCCTCCGAGGACGACCTGCGGGCCGTGGTTCTCGGGTGCTGGGAGCTCGAGGAGCGCGAGTACCAGTACTTCGCGTGCGACTGGCTGCGGAAGCACGTCAAGGTCCCCGGGGCCGGCTTCCTCGCCACGGCCCGCACCCTGATCGTCACGAAGTCGTGGTGGGACACGGTGGACGCGCTGGCGACCCGGTTCGTCGGCGGGCTCGTCACCCGCCATCCCGGGCTCAGGACCGAGATGGACGCCTGGGCGCGGGACGAGAACCTCTGGCTCGTCCGTACGGCGATCCTGCACCAGCTGCACTACGGCCGGGAGACGGACGTCGAGCGGCTGTTCGGATACTGCACGCAGCAGGCGGGCCATCCGGACTTCTTCGTCCGTAAGGCCATCGGGTGGGCGCTGCGCCACTATGCCCGGACGGATCCCGAGGCGGTGCGCGGCTACCTGTCCCGCCACCGTGACGTGCTCTCCCCTCTGTCGGTCCGCGAGGCTTCCAAGCATCTGTGAGGGTCAGCTCGAGTGGGGCCAGGCGATCAGGTCGTCGACCACCGAGCGGTCCCCGGTGACGGTCACCGCCTCGGCGCCGATCCGCCGGTAGAGGAACAGCAGCAGGTCGCTGGCCGAGGCCCGAATGGTGGCGACCGGCTCCCCGCTCGGCGCGGGGTTCGCCTTCGCTCCCGCCGGGGTCAGGTCGAGCAGCCAGGTCGGACCCTCCACCGCGGACAAGGCGATTCGGGCGGGCCGGTGCGGCCAGGCACCCACGCTGCCGAGGCCGACCTCGAGGAACTCCGCTATCGCGTCGACGGCGATCGCGGCCGGCACGGGCTCTGCCTTACCGGCGGCCTCCTGCGCGTCGTACGCGTGAACCGCCGCCTCCTGCACCTGGTGGCGCGCCACCGCCCCCGCGGTCATGGGCGCACCGGACGCCTCCCACCACGTCCAGCAGCCCTGATCCGGCGGGGCTACCCGCAGCGCGTCCAGCAGGAGCCGGGTGGACTCGGCCGACCACTCGAGCAGGTCGCCGTGCGGGTCCCCGCCGCCGACCGCCTCGGCGGAAGGAGCTCCACCGACCGCCTCGGCGGGTGGGGAGCCGTCGACCGCCTCGGCGGGAGGGGAGCCGTCGGCCGGGCCTGCCGCCACCGTGGCCGCCCAGAAGCGGTGCACGCCGCCGAGGTGGGTGACCAGGTCGCGGACCGTCCAGTCCGGGCAGCCGGGAATGCGAGCCACCGGGTCGGCGACAGCGACGGCCTCGCGGAAAGCGGTCGCCCGCTCCTCGATCAGGGTCAGCAGATCCTGGTACGGCGGCATTCGGGTCATGCCCCCTGGTCTACCACCGCCCACTGACACTTTCGGGCATACGCAGAAGCCGCCAGAGTGAACCTGGCGGCTGTGCGGTGTGCAGGAGGTCAGACGTTGAAGCCGAGCGCGCGGAGCTGCTCCCGGCCGTCGTCCGTGATCTTGTCCGGTCCCCACGGCGGGAGCCACACCCAGTTGATGCGGAAGTCCTTGACGAGACCGCCGCCCGGGCCCGTGGTGAGGGCCTGGCGGGTCTGGTCCTCGATCACGTCGGTCAGCGGACAGGCCGCCGACGTCAGGGTCATGTCGAGGGTGGCCACGTTGTCGTCGTCGACGTGGGTGTCGTAGACGAGGCCGAGGTCGACCACGTTGATCCCGAGCTCGGGGTCGACGACGTCCTTCATCGCCTCCTCGATGTCGGCGACGCTCGCCTTGGCACCCGCCCCGCCGGCGGAAACACCACCGGCCGAAGCCGCAGCGTCCGCGCCGGGCGAAGCCGGCTCGGTGTCCGCCGCGACCACGGGCGACGTCGCGTCGTCCGGGCCCGCCGTCTCCGCCGCGTCCGAGGCGATCTCTTCCACAGTTCTATCCGTCATGCCTTCACCTCCGGGCTGACGCCCACGCCGGCGCGCGCCGCGGCGTCCTTGAATGCCATCCACGGCAGTAGTGCGCATTTCACCCGGGCCGGGTATTGGGCCACGCCCGCGAAGGCGATGCCGTCGCCGAGCACGTCCTCGTCCGGCTCGACCTGGCCGCGGCCGTGCATCAACTCGAGGAACGCCTCGTGCACCGCGAAGGCCTCCGCCGCCGGGCGGCCCTTGAGCAGCTCGTGCAGCACCGAGGCCGACGCCTGGCTGATCGAGCACCCCATGCCGTCGTACGAGATGTCCGAGAGGTCGCTGGTGACCCGGATGGTGATCTCGTCGCCGCAGGTGGGGTTCACGTGGTGGGCCTCGCCCTGGTACGGGTCACGCAGGCCGCGCCCGTGCGGGTGCTTGTAGTGGTCCAGGATGATGTCCTGGTAGAGCTGGTCGATCATCAGGCGAACACCTTCCGCACCTGCTCCAGACCGCGCGCGAGGGCGTCGATCTCGTCCGTCGTCGTGTACAGGTAGAACGAGGCGCGGGTCATCGCCGGCACCCCGAACCGCGTGCACACCGGGCGGGCGCAGTGGTGGCCCACCCGCACCTCGACGCCGAGGCTGTCGAGGATCTGCCCGACGTCGTGCGGATGTACCCCGTCGACCTCGAACGACACCGTGCCACCGCGGCCTTCCGGCGTGGCGGGGCCGAAGATGCGCACGCCGGGGACGTCCGCGAGCGCCTTCAACGCGTACGCGGTGATCTCCTGCTCGTGGCGGTGCACGTTCTCCATGCCGAGCGCGGTCAGGTAGTCCACGGCCGCGCCCAGCCCGATGGCCTCCGTGATCGGCGGGGTGCCACCCTCGAAGCGCGCGGGCGGCGGGGCGAACGTCGTGCCGCCCAGCGTGACCGTCTCGATGGTGGAACCGCCGGCCAGGAACGGTGGCATCGACTCGAGCAGCGACATGCGGCCCCAGAGGACGCCGATGCCGGTCGGGCCGAGCATCTTGTGGCCGGTGAACGCGATGAAGTCGGCGCCGAGGTCCGTCACGTTCACCGGGAAGTGCGGCACCGACTGGGAGCAGTCGAGCATGACCAGGGCGCCGACCTCGTGCGCCCGGGCCACGATCCGCGACGGGTCGTTGATCGTGCCCAGGATGTTCGACATGTGGACGACCGAGACGAGCTTCGTCCGCTCGTTCACCAGAGAAGAGAGCTGAGACTCGTCGAGGCGGCCCTCGTCGGTGACGCCGAACCAGCGCAGCGTGGCCCCCGTGCGCTGACACAGCAGCTGCCACGGGACCAGGTTGGAGTGGTGCTCCATCTCGGAGACGACGATCTCGTCGCCGGGGCCCAGCTGGAGGAAGTCCCCCGCCGTCCAGGCGACCAGGTTGATCGCCTCGGTGGAGTTCTTGGTGAAGACCACCTCGTCCGGCGAGGGTGCGCCGATGAACGCGGCGACCTTCGCGCGCGCCGCCTCGTACGCCGTCGTGGACTCGGTGCCCAGGGTGTGCACCGAGCGCGACACGTTGCCGTTGTGCCGTTCCTGGTGGTCGCGCATGGCGTCGATCACCTGGCGCGGCTTCTGCGAGGTGTTGGCGCTGTCCAGGTAGACCAACGGGTGCCCGTTGATCTCCCGGCCCAGGATCGGGAAGTCGGCTCGAACCCGGGCCACGTCGAAGGTCATCTCGTTCTCCTGAGGATCAGGCGCGGGCGCCGGCCACGTACCGCTCGTACCCCTCGGCTTCGAGCTGCTCGGCGAGCTCGGGGCCACCCTCCTGAACGATCTTGCCGGCGACGAAGACGTGCACGAAGTCCGGCTTGATGTAGCGCAGGATGCGGGTGTAGTGGGTGATCAGCAGCAGGCCGGTCTCGCCGGTCTCACGCACCCGGTTGACGCCCTCGCTGACGATCCGCAGCGCGTCGATGTCGAGGCCGGAGTCGGTCTCGTCGAGGATGGCGACCTTCGGCTTGAGCAGCTCGAGCTGCATGATCTCGTGGCGCTTCTTCTCGCCGCCGGAGAAGCCCTCGTTGACGTTGCGCTGCGCGAACGACGGGTCCATCTGCAGCTTCTCCATGGCGCCGCGCAGCTCGCCGGCCCAGGTCCGCAGCTTCGGCGCCTCGCCGTCGATCGCGGTCTTGGCGGTACGCAGGAAGTTCGCCACCGACACGCCGGGCACCTCGACGGGGTACTGCATCGCCAGGAAGAGGCCGGCACGCGCGCGCTCGTCCACGCTCATCGCCAGGACGTCCTCGCCGTCGAGCGTCACCGTGCCGCCGGTGATCTCGTACTTGGGGTGGCCCGCGATGGAGTACGCCAGGGTGGACTTGCCGGAGCCGTTGGGGCCCATGATGGCGTGGGTCTCGCCCGCTCGGACGGTGAGGTCGACCCCGGCCAGGATCGGCTTCAGCTCGCCCTCGGGCAGCTTGACCGACACCTGCAGGTCGCGGATCTCCAGGGTGCTCACGGCATTACTCCATTACTCGGTGTCGTCGAAACGTAGATGTCGCCGTCGCGGATCTCGACGGGGAAGGTCGCCACCGGCTCGGTGGCGGGCAGGCCGGTGGGTTCACCGGTACGCACGTCGAAGCGCGAGCCGTGCAGCCAGCACTCGAGCAGGCAGCCCTCGACCTCGCCCTCGGACAGGGCCACAGAGGCGTGGCTGCACTCGTCGCGTACGGCGTAGAAGTTGTCGTCGTCCGCATGCACGACCGCGACGTCGACGCCGTCCACCTCGACGGAGATGGCCGTGCCCTTCGCCACGTCGGCGGCGGGACCGACAAGCTCGAACGCCATGGTTCAGGCCCCCGCCTTCGCCAGCCGGGCCTCGATGGCGTCGCCCAGGCGCTCGCGGAGCTCCTCGACCGGGATCTTGTTGACCAGCTCGGCGAAGAAGCCGCGGACCACCAGCTTGCGGGCCTCGAACTCGGGGATGCCGCGCGCCATCAGGTAGAACAGCTGCTCGTCGTCGAAGCGGCCGGTCGCGCTCGCGTGGCCCGCCCCGGCGACCTCGCCGGTCTCGATCTCCAGGTTGGGCACCGAGTCGGCCCGGGCGCCGTCGGTCAGCACCAGGTTGCGGTTGATCTCGTACGTCTCCGTGCCGGTCGCCGCGGCGCGGATGAGCACGTCGCCGACCCAGACGGTGTGCGCGGACGCGCCCTGCAGCGCCCCGCGGTAGCCGACGTAGCTGCGGCAGTCCGGCACGCTGTGGTCGACGAGCTGACGGTGCTCGAGGTGCTGGCCGGCGTCGGCGAAGTACAGGCCCCAGAGCTCGGCGTCGCCGCCGCGGCCCGCGTACTCGACGGAGGTGAACTGCCGGACCAGGTCGCCGCCGAGGGCGACCTGCACGTGCTGGACCCGGGAGTCCTTGCCGACCTTGAACTTGACGTGCTGGGCCTGTACCGAGCCGGCCTCCCACTCGGCGAGCGTGACGAAGGTGAGCTGGGCGCTGTCGCCGAGCACGACCTCGACGTTGTCCGCGAGGGTCGCCGTGCCGGTCTGCTCCAGCACGATCGTGACCTTGGCGAAGTTGCCGACCTTCACGTACGTCCGCGCGGCTGCGGCCTCGGTGCCCTGCCCCACGACCCGGATGACGGCCGGGGTGTCGGTGACGGTCTCCGCCGCGACGTCGATCAGCGTCACCGCCGCGGCCGAGCCGTACGCCAGGGCGCTGATCCGGTCGAACGGGGTGAGCACGGCGTCGACCTTGCCGGCGTCCACCTGGGTCACCGAGACGCCCGCCGGCAGGTCGCCCGGGGCGTACCCGGGGGCCGCACCGGTGAGCGCGGTCGCCGTGATCAGCGAGCCCAGCCGCTTGACCGGGGTGAAGCGCCACTCCTCCTCCAGGCCGTTGACGGCCGGGAAGTCGGTGACGTCGAAGGAGCGCAGCACCTGCGACTTGGTGCTCGGCGGGGCCATGGCCTCGGTAGTCATCTCGTCCTAGTTCTTCGCAGCGGGAAACGTCGGGGGCAGGGCCGCGGTCAGCCGACCGCGCCCTCCATCTGGAGCTCGATGAGGCGGTTGAGCTCGAGCGCGTACTCCATCGGGAGCTCCTTGGCGATCGGCTCGATGAAGCCGCGCACGATCATCGCCATGGCCTCGTCCTCGGTCAGGCCCCGGCTCATCAGGTAGAAGAGCTGGTCCTCGCTGACCTTGGAGACGGTCGCCTCGTGGCCCATGTTGACGTCGTCCTCGCGGATGTCGACGTACGGGTACGTGTCCGAGCGCGAGATCGTGTCGACCAGCAGCGCGTCGCACTTGACCGTGCTGGCGCTGTGGTGCGAACCGTCCATGACCTGCACCAGGCCGCGGTAGGAGGTGCGGCCGCCGCCGCGCGCGATCGACTTGCTGACGATCGTCGACGACGTGTACGGCGCGGCGTGCACCATCTTGGCGCCGGCGTCCTGGTGCTGGCCCTCGCCGGCCATCGCGACGCTCAGGACCTCGCCCTTGGCGTGCGGGCCGGTCATGTAGACGGCCGGGTACTTCATCGTCACCTTGGAGCCGATGTTGCCGTCGATCCACTCCATGGTCGCGCCCTCCTCGCAGGTGGCGCGCTTGGTGACCAGGTTGTAGACGTTGTTCGACCAGTTCTGGATGGTCGTGTACCGGCAGCGGGCGTTCTTCTTGACGATGATCTCGACGACTGCGCTGTGCAGCGAGTCGGACGAGTAGATCGGCGCGGTGCAGCCCTCGACGTAGTGCACGTACGCACCCTCGTCGACGATGATCAGCGTCCGCTCGAACTGGCCCATGTTCTCGGTGTTGATCCGGAAGTACGCCTGCAGCGGGATCTCCACGTGCACGCCCTTCGGCACGTAGATGAACGAGCCGCCGGACCACACGGACGTGTTCAGCGCGGCGAACTTGTTGTCGCCGACCGGGATCACCGTGCCGAAGTACTCCTTGAAGATGTCCTCGTGCTCCTTGAGGGCCGTGTCGGTGTCGAGGAAGACGACACCCTGCTCCTCGAGGTCCTCACGGATCTTGTGGTAGACGACCTCGGACTCGTACTGCGCGGCGACGCCGGCCACGAGGCGCTGCTTCTCCGCCTCGGGAATGCCCAGCTTGTCGTAGGTCGCCTTGATGTCCTCGGGCAGGTCCTCCCAGCTCTGGGCCTGCTTCTCGGTGGAGCGCACGAAGTACTTGATGTTCTGGAAGTCGATGCCGGTGAGGTCGGCGCCCCAGTTCGGCATGGGCTTGCGGTCGAACAGGCGCAGGCCCTTGAGCCGCAGGTCAAGCATCCACTGCGGCTCGTTCTTCTTCGCGGAGATGTCGCGCACCACGGCCTCGGACAGGCCTCGCTGCGCGGCAGCGCCCGCCACGTCGGCGTCGGCCCAGCCGTACTCGTACTTGCCAAGAGCGGCCAGGTGCTCTTCCTGAGTGACGATCTGGTCGGTCATTATCCGTTCCTAACCGTGGTTGCGACTGCGAGGTCTTCAGTCCGGTGGTGGGTGGCGGGCGGGGCGGTCGGATGGACACACTGCGGTGCCGGGATGTGCGTGGTGCACACCCCGTCGCCGTGCGCGATGGTGGCGAGGCGCTGCACGTGGGTGCCGATGAGCCGCGAGATGACCGCGGTCTCGGCGTCGCACAGCTGGGGGAACTCGGCGGCCACGTGAGCCACCGGGCAGTGGTGCTGGCACAGCTGCCCGCCGGACGCGATCGTGGTCGCGTTGGCAGCGTAGCCCTCGGCCGTCAGCGCCTCGGCGAGCGCCTCCGCCCGGGCGATCGGGTCGTCGCCGGCCTCGAGCATCGCCGCCCGGCAGCGCTCCTCGAGCGCGGTCACCTGGGAGCTGGCGAAGGCCTCGACCGCCTCCGGACCGCCGTGCTCGGCGATCCAGCGCAGGGCGGCGGTGGCGATGCCGTCGTAGAAGTGCGGGAAACCCTCCCTGGCCTCGGCGGTGAGCACGAAGGCCTTCGCGGGACGGCCCCGGCCGCGCGGTCCGCGCTGCGGCGTCTCGCGCGCCTCGACCAGGTTGTCGGCGAGCATCGCGTCGAGGTGCTTGCGGATCGCGGCGGGGCTCAGGCCGAGCTGCGCACCGAGCTCGGCCGCGGTCGCGGCCCCTCGTTCGAGGAGCAACTGCGCAACCCGGTCACGGGTACGCCCGTCAGCGGCCTTGCCGTCCGCGGGGGGCTTGCGGGGTCCGGAGGACGCGCGGGAACCGGCGGCCGCACCGGCCACCTGACTGCTCCGCGACAGCACTCCGTTTTTCACTACGGCAACGTTACGTATTTCGTTCCGCGCCTGCAAACCGGCGGTCCGGTGATCCAGGACACCGGGGTGCACGGCGCCGGATTCGAGGTTCGAAATCGGGCGTACGATCCCGGAGGTGAGCAAGAGCACCCTGCTGCGCCGGCTGGCCCTCGCCTCCCTGGTCGCCAACGTCGGCCTGGTCGTGACGGGTGCGGCGGTCCGGCTGACCGGCTCGGGCCTCGGTTGCCCGACGTGGCCCAAGTGCACCGACGCGTCCTACACGACGACGCGCGAGATGGGCGTCCACGGCGTCATCGAGTTCGGCAACCGGCTGCTCGGCGTCGTGCTCGCTCTCATCGCCCTCGCCACGTTCATCGCGGCCCTGCTGCAGAAGCCCCGGCGCCGCTCCCTGGTGCTGCTGTCGCTGGCGGCCGGCCTCGGCATCCCCGGGCAGGTCGTGCTCGGCGGCATCACCGTGCGCACCGGCCTCAACCCGTGGGTGGTCGGCCTGCACTTCCTGCTCTCGATGGCCCTGATCACCGCCACCTGGGCCCTCTGGCAGCGCACCCGGGAGGGCGACGCACCCGTGCGTCGGCTGGTCACCACCCCCCTGCGCCAGCTGGCCGCCCTCACCGCCGCAGCCAGCGCCGCGGTGATCGTCGTGGGCGTGATCGTGACGGGCAGCGGCCCGCACGCGGGCGACGAGAACGCCAAGCGCAACGGCCTCGACCCCACCACCATCTCCCAGGCCCACGCCGACCTGGTCTTCCTGCTGATCGGCCTCTCGGTGGCGCTGTGGTTCGCGTTACGAGCGGTCGGCGCTCCGGCTCCCGCGGTCCGCGCGGCCGCCCTTTTCGTCGCCGTGGAGCTGTCGCAGGGCCTGATCGGCTTCGTCCAGTACTTCACCCACCTGCCGGTGGCCCTGGTGGCAGCCCACATGCTCGGCGCCTGCCTGGTCTGGGTCGGGACTCTGAACGTCCTCTGGCGCCTCCGCGACCGGCCCTCACCCGCCACGCCCGGCGAGGAACTTCCCGCTGTCTCGCCGCCCGCCGACGAGCCGGTCCCTGCTTCCGTCGCCTGACCCACCGACTCGTCAGACCGGAGGCCACGGCTCCACAGCCAGCAACGCCCGCGCCTCATTCCTGAGCCGGTCCTCCAGCTCCCGGATCTCGTGCTGCCGCTCCGCACTGTCGGGGCAGGTCGCGAGGTCCTCATAACGGACGACGGCGTCGACGATAGGCCGCACGACCGCGGGCCAGCCGTGCCACCACTCGGCCCAGCAGATGCGGCCGCCGCCCTCGGCGGGCTCCAGCACGCCGTCGACGACCATGCCGGCCCAGCACCGCACCAGCGCCCACTGCCGTTGCACGGGATCGTCCGGCAGCCGGACCTCGATCCCCAGTTCGTCGAGGACCTGGTGGAACAGGCCTTGCGCCTCGGGTTCCTCCGCGCGGGTCAACCCGGCGAGCAGCGGGAGCGAGGGCGAGTCGACTCCGGCCAGAAGCGCGTCGAGCCCGAGCCGGATGAGCCGGTCCGAGCCGGTCATGAGGCCCGCCGCGTCATCCGCGGCGATCAGCCGCATGCGCTTCACGACTTGGTCCGCCTCCACGGAGGCATTCTGCCCGACAAGGTTGAAAGCTCAGCCACTTACGCAGAATGAAGGGTCCGCGGGGCCGTTCAGGAGCCGCCAGGCGACTGGCGCCGCGGGCCCGGCCTCGACGGGAGTGACGGTCAGCACCACCCACCCAGGCACGACATGAAGCCTTTGACCTCGATGCAGACCACAAGAAGGCGGCCCGGACATCGCCCGGGCCGCACCTACGAAGACTGGGTTATCGCGCCATGCTGCGGCGGGACATGGACCGCCACAAGTCGTTGCTGGGCCGCATCTGCTCCATGAGCTCGCGCTCCCACTCGTTCTCCACTTCGACGCCCGCGGTCTCGCAGGCCTTGCGGGCCACGTCCGTGCCGGCGGCGGCGAACTGGTCCGTCCACTCACCGTCCTCGCCCACCAGGACGATGCGGGCGCCGCGCTTGCCGACGTACTCGATGACCGCCTTGGCGCCGCCGTGACCGACGGCGAAGGACCGGATGTCCGCGGTCAGTGTCGTATCGGAACCTTCTGCCATGGGGGGAAGCCTAGGCAGACTTTCTCCGGGAGCAAGTAACTACGGCCTGTTTTTGTGATGCCAATTACCTGCAGGTTTATCGGTTACCGGCCTCGTTTCGACCCGATAACGTCCGTTTTATCCCCGGCTACGTATTCCATCGATCGAGTGACCGAGCGTCACTAAAGGGGCGCCGGAAACGGGCATTGTGTGCGACGAGACACAATGGCGTCACTCAATGCGATCGCACTCTGTGTGCGCACGGTACGTCAGATGAGTGCGTCGATGGCCACAGCGATGAAGAGAATCGTCAGGTACGAGATGGACCAGTGGAAGAGCCGCATCGCCTTCAGCGGCTCTCCCCGGCGGGACCGGCCCACCAGACGCACCGCCTCGGCGAGGAAGAGCCCGCCCGCAACGACCGCCGTGACGCCGTAGACCGGGCCCATGCCGAGCGGCCAGGCCGCGAGCGAGGCCACCACGGTCAGCGCGGTGAAGATCAGGATCTCGTTGTTCACCCGGCGGGCGGAGCGCACCACGGGCAGCATCGGGATGCCGGCGCGGGCGTAGTCGTCCTTGTACTTGATGGCGAGCGGGTAGAAGTGCGGCATCTGCCAAAAGAAGACAACCGCAAAAAGCGCCCATCCGATGGGGGCCACCGTGCCGGTGACCGCCGCCCAGGCGATCAGCACCGGGGCCGCCCCGCAGATGCCGCCCCAGAACGTGTTCTGCGGGGTTCGCCGCTTGAGCCAGAGCGTGTAGACGACGTCGTAGTAGACGATCGCGGCGGCGGTCAGAGCGGTCGCCAGCCAGTTGGTGAACGCCGCCATCAGCACGAGCGAGACGACCGCGAGGCTCAGCCCGAACACCAGCACCGAGCGCGGGGTGAGGCTGTGCGAGGGCAGCGGGCGGCGCTTGGTGCGGCGCATCAGCTGGTCGATGTCGCGGTCGATGTAGCAGTTCAGGGCGCTGGCCGCGCCGGCCGCCAGCGAGCCCCCGACCAGCACGACGGCCATCAGGCCCAGGTCGGGCCAGCCTCCGGCGGCGAACATCATCGCCGGGATGGTGGTCACCAGGAGGAGCTCGACGATCTGCGGCTTGGTCAGCGAGACGTACGCCCTCAGGACGGCGCGGACGTCGCGACGGGAACCGGAAGCGGCCGCCGTCCGCGGCGCCGCCTCAAGACCCGGCGACCGCCCCTGGGCGGGACGCTCGGTGATCATGCTCACGGACAGCCACCTTCCGGCATCGGCGAGGGCGAGTTCGGCGCCGAACGCCGGAGTGGACCCCGGGCTGGCGCGTTCGGACAGCCTACGCGCAGCCCGGGGCGCTGCTCGGTCGACCCGGCGGGGGTGCAGGGCGTCACAGGCCACGTCCCCCGTGTCCGCTCTCAGCGTATGGGCCTGCGGCGTTCCCAGGGCGGGGGTTTACCGGGACTGGATAGGGTCAACTCACAAGGGTTCCCACACCATGCCCCGAGGAGAACGACCGACGTGGCTGCCAAAGACGATTTGAACTGGTCCGACCTCGACCGCCGGGCGGTCGACACCGTCCGGGTGCTGGCCATGGACGCGGTCGAGAAATCCGGCAACGGCCACCCCGGTACGGCGATGAGCCTCGCGCCGGCCGCCTACCTGCTGTTCAACCGTGTCATGCGGCACGACCCGACGGACCCGCTCTGGGCCGGCCGGGACCGGTTCGTGCTCTCCTGTGGCCACTCCAGCCTCACCCTTTACATCCAGCTCTACCTCTCCGGTTACGGGCTGGCACTGGACGACCTGGCTTCGCTGCGTCAGTGGGGCTCCCTCACTCCCGGTCACCCTGAGTACGGACACACCCCGGGCGTCGAGGTCACCACCGGCCCGCTCGGTCAGGGCATCGGCAACGCGGTCGGTATGGCGATGGCGGCCCGCCGCGAGCGCGGCCTGTTCGACCCGGACGCGGCCGACGGCGCCTCGGTCTTCGACCACCACGTGTACGCGCTCTGCTCCGACGGGGACATCGAGGAGGGCGTCAGCCACGAGTCGAGCGCCGTCGCGGCCGTGCAGAAGCTCGGCAACCTCACGCTGATCTACGACGACAACGAGATCTCCATCGAGGACGACACCCGGATCGCCAAGAACGAGGACGTCGGCGCGCGCTACGCGGCGTACGGCTGGCACGTCCAGACCGTCGACTGGCGCAAGGGCGACCCGGACAAGGGCGACTACAACGAGGACGTCGAGGCCCTGTGGGCGGCGATTCAGGCCGCCAAGGAGGTGACCGACAAGCCGTCGTTCATCGTGCTCCGGACGATCATCGGCTGGCCCGCGCCGAACAAGCAGAACACCGGCAAGATCCACGGTTCCGCGCTGGGCGCCGACGAGGTCGCGGCCACCAAGGAGGTCCTCGGCTTCGACCCGAACGAGACGTTCGCCGTCGCCGACGAGGTTCTGCAGCACGCCCGCCAGGTCGCGGCCCGCGGCCGGGAGGCGCACGCCGAGTGGGACAAGGCCTTCGCGGCCTGGGCCGCCGGCAACGAGGAGGGCAAGAAGCTGTACGACCGCCTCGCCACCCGCTCGCTGCCGGAGGGCTGGACCAACGCCCTGCCCGAGTTCCCGGCCGACGACAAGGGCCTGGCCTCCCGCGCCGCCTCCGGCAAGGTGCTCGACGCCCTCGCGCCGGTGCTGCCCGAGCTGTGGGGCGGCTCGGCCGACCTGGCCGAGAGCAACAACACCACGATGAAGGGCGAGCCCTCGTTCATCCCGAGCGAGTATGCGACCAAGGCGTTCCCCGGCCACGAGTACGGCCGCACGCTGCACTTCGGCATCCGCGAGCACGGCATGGGCTCGATCCTCAACGGCATCACCGCGCACGGCTTCACCCGCCCGTACGGCGGCACGTTCCTGGTCTTCAGCGACTACATGCGCGGCGCGGTCCGGCTGTCGGCGCTGATGAAGCTCCCGGTGATCTACGTGTGGACGCACGACTCGATCGGCCTCGGCGAGGACGGCCCGACGCACCAGCCGATCGAGACGCTGTCCGCGCTGCGCGCCATCGTGGGCCTCGACGTGGTCCGCCCGGCCGACGCCAACGAGACCGCCTGGGCCTGGCGCGGCGCGCTCGAGCACACCGACCGCCCGACCGCCCTGGCGCTGTCGCGGCAGAACCTGCCGACGATCGACCGCAGCAAGTACGCGTCGGCCGAGGGCGTCCTCAAGGGCGGCTACATCCTCTCCGAGGCGTCCAACGGCGAGCCCAAGGTGATCCTCATCGGCACCGGCTCCGAGGTGCAGTACTGCCTCACCGCGCAGGAGCGCCTCGAGGCCGAGGGCACCCCGACCCGGGTCGTGTCGATGCCGTGTCAGGAGTGGTTCTTCGAGCAGGACACCGCGTACCAGCAGCAGGTGCTTCCGCGCGGCGTGAAGGCGCGCGTGGCCGTCGAGGCCGGCATCCGGATGAGCTGGGACCGGCTCATCGGCGACGCGGGCGAGGCGGTCAGCATCGAGCACTACGGCGCCAGCGCCCCGGCGAAGATCCTGTTCGAGCAGTTCGGCTTCACCGCGGACAACGTGGTGGCCAAGGCCAACGCCGCCCTCGCCAAGGTCGGCGAAATCACCGGTCACACGACCGGCAACTGAGGGAGTACGCGATGACCGACAGACTGGCAGAGCTGTCCGCCCAGGGCGTGGCGGTGTGGCTCGACGACCTCTCCCGGGTACGCCTGCAGAGCGGCTCGCTGGACAAGATGCGCACCGAGCAGCACGTGGTCGGCGTGACCACCAACCCGACCATCTTCGCCAAGGCGCTCGCCGACGCCGACGCGTACGACGAGCAGCTCAAGGACCTGGCCGCGCAGCAGGTCACCGTCGAGGAGGCGGTGCGGCTGCTGACGTCGTACGACGTGCGCTGGGCGTGTGACGTCATGCGGCCCGCGTACGACGCGTCGAACGGCGTCGACGGCCGGGTGTCCATCGAGGTCGACCCGCGCAGCGCGCACGAGACCGAGAAGACCGCGTCCGAGGCGAAGACGCTGTGGTGGCTCGTCGACCGCCCGAACCTCTTCATCAAGATCCCGGCGACCCAGGCGGGCCTGCCGGCGATCACCTCGACGCTGGCCGCGGGCATCAGCGTCAACGTCACGCTGATCTTCTCGCTCGAGCGCTACAAGGCCGTCATGGACGCGTTCCTGGCGGGCATGGAGCAGGCCAAGGCCAACGGCCACGACCTGAGCAAGATCGGCTCGGTCGCCTCGTTCTTCGTGTCCCGGGTGGACACCGAGATCGACAAGCGGCTCGACAAGATCGGCAGCGACGAGGCCAAGGCGCTGCGGGGCAAGGCGGCCGTCGCGAACGCGCAGCTGGCCTACCAGGCGTACGAGGAGGTCTTCGCCTCGGACCGCTGGAAGGCGCTGGCCGACGCGGGCGCTCTGCCGCAGCGGCCGCTGTGGGCGTCCACGGGCACGAAGAACCCCGACTACAAGGACACCATCTACGTCGAGGAGCTCGTCGCGCCCGGCACGGTCAACACCATGCCGGAGTCGGTCATCAAGGCGTACGCGGACCACGGCGAGACCCGGGGCGACACGGTGACCGGCTCGTACGCGGCCGCCCAGAAGGTCATGGACGACGTCGCGGCGGTCGGTGTGGACCTCCAGGACGTCTTCAAGGTGCTCGAGGACGAGGGCGTCGAGAAGTTCGAGGCCAGCTGGGCCGAGCTGCTCGAGGACGTGAAGAAGTCCCTCGACGCCGCCGCCAAGGGCCACGACAACCCGAGCGACGCCGCGGCGCAGTGACCGCCGACCTGCTCGCGGCCGCGGAGACCGCCGCCGGGCTCGCCGTGTACGGCGCCCCGGCGACGGCCTCCCGGCGCGGGCAGGTCGCCGCGCGGCTCGCCGGCCTGGACGACGGAGCCGCGTGGCTGCGCAGCGCCCGCGCGCTGCTTCCCCTGCTCGCCGAGCTGCACGAGGAGCTCGGCGACCTCGACCACGTCGTGCTCGCCGGCCCGGGGCGCGTGGCCGAGTCCGTCGCCCGCACGCTGGGCCGCCAGCTGACGGTCCTCGACGATCCGGATCCGGCGCCGCTGGCCGCCCTGCTGGCCGACCGCGGGCTGCTGTGCCGCAGCGTGACGGTCCTCGGCCCGGACTCCGACGACCTGCGCCGGGTGCTGCGCGGCGCGTACCTCGGTTTCGGCCTCACCGAGGCGGAGACCGACCGGCATTTCCTGACGTTCACGGGCGACGACGCGCTGACGGCCGGCGAGGGCCTGGAGCTGGTGGCCGCGGCGGCGCTCGCCGGCATCGACGTCAGCGAGCTGCTCGATCAGGCCGGACGCCTCCTGCCGTCCCTCACCGGCGACGGCGACAACCCTGCGCTGGCTCTGGGGCTGGCCCTGGCCGGCGCCGACGCCGTCGCCCTGGTCCCGGACGGCTCGGCCTTCGAGGGGCTCGGCGACTGGGCCGCGCCGCTGCTCTCCCGCGCCGGCGTGCTGCCGGCCGCTGTGGAGGGCCCGGGCGTGCTGACCATCTCGTACGGCGGCAGCCGCCCCCCCCCCGGCGCCCGGGGTGGCCGTCAACGGTCCACTCGGCGCGCAGCTGCTCGCCTGGTGGTGGGCGGCCGCCGTGGCCGGGCGCCTGCGCCGCACACCGTCACCCGGCTGCCCGTCCGGGCACCTTCCTTCATCCTCCGTCGACGGCTCGGTGGAGATCTTCGCCACTGGCGGGGCCGGGGGGAATCTCCTTTCCGCGCTCCGGGAGTTCACGGACGGCATCCACGACCATCTCTCCATCGTGGCCGTTCTGGACCCGCGGAACGACGCCGCGACGGCCGGGCTCTGCTCGCCGCTCGCCGCCGTCACCGGCCGGCCGGTCGCGCTGGGCCGGCATCCGCGCCAGGTCGGCGGCCCGCGCTCCGGCTCGTTTCTGCTGATCACCGGCGCGGACGCGGAGGACGTCGCGGTGCCGGGCCGGCCGTACACGGTGGGCGGTGCCCGGGCCGCCCGGGCCGCCGCCGCCCGGGAGGCCCTGATCCGGGCCGGACGCCCGGTGCTGTGGTTGCACCTGACCGACCGGGAGCAGGGCATCCGACAACTGCTTGCCGCTGTGCACATGTTGCAGGCCTGACCCTCCTGGTAACCCTGCGGGACGACGAAAAGCTGGCAGGATGGGTCACGTGGGTAATCCGCTGCGCACCGCACAGGACCGACGGCTCCCCCGGATCCCGGAGCCGTGCGCTCTGGTGATCTTCGGCGTCACCGGTGACCTGTCCCGGAAGAAACTGATCCCGGCCGTCTACGACCTCGCCAACCGGGGTCTGCTGCCGCCGGGCTTCGTGGTCCTCGGCTTCGCCCGCCGCGACTGGGGCGACGGGGACTTCGAGTCGCTGGCCTACGAGGCGGCCAAGAAGGGCGCCCGGACACCGTGGCGGGAGGACGTCTGGCAGCGGCTGGCCAGCCAGTTCCAGTTCGTGCCCGGCTCCTTCGATGACGACGCCGCCTTCGACCACCTGGCGAGCACCCTCGACGAGCTGCGCGAGCGCAACGGCATCGCGGGCAACGCCGCCTTCTACTTCTCCATCCCCCCGGCCGCGTTCCCGCTGGTGCTCAACCAGCTCAACCGCACCGGGATGGCCGACAACGCCAAGTCCGGCGGCTGGCGCCGGGTCGTGGTCGAGAAGCCGTTCGGCAACGACCTGAAGACCGCCATGGCGCTCAACCAGCTCGTCGACGAGGTCTTCACCCCCGAGGACGTCTTCCGCATCGACCACTACCTCGGCAAGGAGACGGTCCAGAACATCCTGGCGCTGCGCTTCGCCAACAGCCTCTTCGAGCCGGTGTGGAATTCCAAGTACGTCGACTCGGTGCAGATCACGATGGCCGAGGACGTCGGCATCGGCACCCGGGCCGCGTTCTACGACTCCGCCGGCGCCGCCCGCGACGTCCTGCAGAACCACCTGCTCCAGCTGCTCGCCCTGGTGGGCATGGAGGAGCCGACCAGCTTCGACCCCAACGAGATCCGCGCCGAGAAGCTCAAGGTGCTCAAGGCGATCAGCCTGCCCAAGGACATCGCCGCCGGCTCGGTCCGAGGTCAGTACCTGCAGGGCTGGGTGGCCGGCGAACGCGCGGTCGGCTACCTCGAGGAGAAGGGCGTGCCCGAGGACTCCCGCACGGAGACCTATGTGGCCGTACGCCTCGGGATCCAGAACCGCCGCTGGGCGGGCGTACCGTTCTTCGTCCGGGTGGGCAAGCGGATGCCGCGCCGGGTGACCGAGATCGCCATCCTGTTCAAGCGCGCGCCGCACCTGCCCTTCGACCCGGCCGATGTGGAGATGCTGGGCAACAACCAGCTCGTCATCCGCGTGCAGCCGGACGAGGGCGTGGTGCTCAAGTTCGGTTCCAAGGTGCCCGGCACCACCATGGAGGTCCGCGACATCGCCATGGACTTCCAGTACGGCGAGGCGTTCACCGAGTCCAGCCCCGAGGCGTACGAGCGGCTCGTGCTCGACGTGCTCGTCGGCGACCGGACGCTGTTCCCCGACGCCGCCGAGGTGGAGCAGAGCTGGCGCGTCATCGACCCGCTCGAGGAGGCGTGGGCGGGCACCAAGCCGGAGCCGTACCGCGCCGGCGAATGGGGCCCGCGGGCCTCGGACGAGATGCTGGCCCGCGAGGGCCGTTCCTGGAGGCGTGCATGATCGGCTTGTGGGACACCACCGGCAACGAGGTCGTCAAGGCCCTCGCCGCCGAGCGGCGCAGCGCGGGCGGGGTGGCCTCCGGCCTCGCCCTGACACTGGTCGCCGTCGTGGAGGAGAAGAAGGTCCGCGAGGCCGAGGCCGCAGCGACCATCGCGGCGGCCGCCCACCCCTGCCGCCTGCTCATCGTCGTCCGCTCCGACCTCGAGGGCCGCAGCCGCCTCGACGCGGAGATCGTCGTGGGCGGCCGGCTGGGCCCGGCCGAGGCCGTCGTCATGCGCATGTACGGCCGCCTCGCGCTGCACGCCGAGTCGGTGGTCATGCCGCTGCTCGCCCCGGACGTACCCGTCGTCACCTGGTGGCACGGCGAGCCGCCGGACGTCATCGCCAACGACTTCCTCGGCGTCGTCGCCGACCGGCGCATCACCGACAGCAAGCTCGCGCCGGACCCGGTCGCCGCCCTCAAGCAGCGGGCCATCGACTACGCCCCCGGCGACACCGACCTGACCTGGACCCGGATCACCCTGTGGCGCACGCTCGTGGCGGGTGCGTTCGACACGACGGAGGAGCGCGTCACCGGCGCGACCGTCACCGCGCCGGACAAGGACCCGACGGCCGCGCTGATGTGCGGCTGGCTCAAGTCCCGCCTGGGCATCGAGCCGAGGTGGGAGATCACCGACCGCGCGCCGCGCATGCACTCCGTGCAGCTCGAGTGCGCCAACGGCGACTGCGTCTCGGTCACCCGCGAGGAGGGCACGGCGCTGTTCAGCCGTACGGGCCAGGAGCCGCGCTACATGCCGCTGCCCAAGCGCCCGGTCGGCGACGAGCTGGCCGAGGAGCTCCGCCGGCTCGACCCGGACCAGATCTACGGCGAGGCGCTGGGCGCGATGGCCGGCATCCCGGACCTCGACGCCAAGCCGCCGATGCGCGTCCACGTGTGGAAGGACCCGGCCCTGGCCGCCCGCGCCGGCGACGCGTCCGGCGCCATGGCGGGCCCGGGCGGGTCCGCCGCCTGAATCACTAGGATCATGGGGCCGCTTCGCCAGTCGGCGGACGGCCCCTTTCCTGACGACGCAAGGAGTCCGATGAGCGAGACCGTTGTGGTGGTGGTGCCGGACGCCGACATCCTGGCGTCGGCCGTGGCGGCCCGGCTGGTCACCACGATCATCGAGGCCCAGGCCGTCCGCGGCCGCGCGGACGTGGTCCTCACCGGCGGCCGGGTCGCCGCGAAGGTCCTGCGCGCGGTCAAGGACCTCCCGGCCACGGCCGCCGTCGACTGGTCCCGGGTCGACCTGTGGTGGGGCGACGAACGCTTCCTGCCGGCCGGCGACCCGGACCGCAACGAGACGCAGGCCCGCGAGGCTCTGCTGGACGCACTGAACCTCGACGCGGCCCACGTCCACCCGATGCCCGCGTCGGACGGCCCGGACGGCGACGATGCCGCTGCGGCGGCGGCCCGCTACCGCGACGAGCTGGCCGCCGGCGGCGAGACGCTCCCCCACTTCGACGTGCTCATGCTGGGCGTCGGCGAGGACGGGCACGTGGCCTCCCTCTTCCCGGGACACCCGGACGCCACCGCCGAGGGTACGGCCACCGCCGTGCACGACAGCCCGAAGCCCCCGCCCACCCGCATCTCGCTCACGATGTCGGCGATCCGGTCGGCGGCGGAGGTCTGGCTGGTCGCGGCGGGCCCGGACAAGGCGGAGTCGGTCGGGGCTGCGCTCGGCGGCGACACGTCGCTGCCGGCGGCCCGGGCGATCGGCACCGGCAAGACCGTCTGGCTGCTGGACACGGCGGCCGCCGCCAAGCGCTGAGCCCCTGGTCGCAGCCGTCCGGCTGGGTCTTCATGGGACTCCGGCGAAGGCCTCCCGATGACGCCGTGCCCAGTCCCGGAAGGTGGCAGGGGGTCGTCCCAGTACCCTCGCGACGTCGTCGGTGAGGATGCGGTTGTGCCCGGCGCGCGCCCAGGCGGTTCCGATGACGGTGGCTCTGACGGCTGCTGGGGGCATCCCCGAGGCGAGTAGTTGCCGGGATGCGGTCGCCGGGGGGACGTCTACGGTGACGACGGGGCGACCGACAACCTCCGAGAGATGGCTCGCCTGGTCGGGCACGCTGAGCAGTTCGGGACCGGTGAGGGTGTAGATCTTGCCGGCATGGGCGGGATCGGTGAGGGCGGCAACCGCGACCGCGGCGATGTCACCGGGATCGATGACGCCCTGCTCGCCGTCGCCGGTCACGTTGTGCACCGGTTCTCCAGCTCGGATGGCGCCTGCCCAGTGCAGGCAGTTCGAGGCGAAGCTGGACGGCCGCAGGATAGTCCAGGTCAGGCCACTGGCGCGGACCGCGTCCTCGGCCGTCTGGTGCCACGCGCCGACGGTTGCGGCGCCGAATCGTTCGCCTGTGCCGATCGCGGAGAGCTTCACCACCGAGCTGACCCCCGCCGTACGGGCGACCGCCAGCAACGCCAAGTCATGATCTGGCGTCGGTGTGGCCGGAGCGGTCAGCAGGAACACGGCACGTACGCCGGCCACCGCCCGGTGCAGAGAAGCATGGTCTTCGAAGTCGGCCTGCACCACATCGACGTCCGGCGGGACGGTGCGGCCGGGTCGGCTCCTCATCATGGCGCGGGCAGGGTGCCCGCTCTGCGCGAGCAGCCGCAGGACGTGGCTTCCGATCGTGCCGGAGGCACCGGTAACGAGGATCATGAGTACCACCGTTGCAGGGCAGCCGCAGCCGAACCTAGGAACAATCGGCACAGTCCGACGCGGGCGCCCGATGTAGCCCTGCGCCACGCAGTACGGTGCTGAACTGTGCAGCGGGAAGAACTGGCAACTCCGGAGGTGGCCGGCCTGCTTCGGCCCTGGTTCTCCGGCGTCACCGTAGGAGCGCGACCTGTCATTCACGACGCCCCAGCGGTGCTGGAGCAGCCCGACCATGCCGTGACACTCACCTGGCGAGTGAGCTCCGGCGACCCGCATGACATCGTGATCATGGGTCCTCGAACGCGAGCCAGGTACTACGTCGAACGGCCCGGCCGAGACTGCCTCCACCTCCGTTTCCGGCCGGAACGGGCGGCGGAGTTCCTGGGCCTCTCCCTGCGCGAGCTCGCCGACCAGGCCTTCGCCGCCGGGGATCTGGACAGCACGTCCATGACAGCGTTCGTCCGGACGATCGCCGCCGGCGGGTCACCGGTCACTTCGCAGTCGCACGCGGCCCGGCTGCGCTCGCTGGCCGCGGCGTTGCCGGATGCCCCGTCGGCGCACAGCGACCGCGCGGCTCTACGCCGGCACATTGTCGCCGAGGCGACGAGGTTGCTGTCCGTCGGCGACGGGTCGGCACGCGAACCCGTCCATCGCGTCGCCCGGCGCCTGAACGTGAGCGAGCGGCACCTTCGCACGATGTTCGTCGACGGAGTCGGGCTGACGCCCAGCCAGTTCGTACGCCTCGACCGCGTCCGGGCGGTGCTGGCCCGCATCCGGCAGAAGCTGCCCGAGGCGGCCGGTGGGGCGGGCTACTACGACCAGTCACACATGACCGCCGAGTTCCACCGCGTCATGGGTACGACCCCGCACGCCTTCACCAGGCGACGCTGGCCCACCACCGAGGCATGCACGACCGCCAACGGCTGACCCTGGACCGACTTGACGATCATGACCGCGACCGTCCGGCTCTCAGGGCACGAAAAAGGCCGCCCCTCGCAAGGGGCGGCCTCCGGTGCTTCGGGGATCAGCCGAGCAGCGTCGGGATCTTCTCGAACAGCTGCGTCGTGTA